>NZ_FOJY01000001.1 GCF_900112085.1 Acetitomaculum ruminis DSM 5522 | reverse complement strand
TTTTTTAATACTATTCCTTTTCATGATTTTTCCTCCTAAAATAATATTATTTGTTTTATTCTTTTTTCCACTTTTCATAATCTTCCTTCCTCTATTATTTAAGTGGTTGTGTAGTATTTCTTTCAAAGAAATGTTTACGGGTTACCGTTAAAAAGACTCAATATATTTCTTGTCTTCATAACCTTTTTCACCATCTCCCCTCTTAAAAACAGATTTTCTCTGTTTTATCTTTATTGTAATGAGGAAAAGTCGATTCCTAATCTTTTGCGACTTATAAAATAAATAAAGCAATTATTTTTTAGTCGCTTTAATTCGCTTTACTACTGCTTCATTAAAACTATACAGTAAAATTTGGATTTTGACTTTTACCTTCATTATTTAAGCAAGGAAGGCTTGCCATTTTTATATCTTAGCTTTGGGATTTTTTTAGAAATGAATGGTGTATTTCCTATATACTGGAATTTTTTTCTTTTTTAACAAGAATAAATTTTAGCTCCACATAGTAATTACTCATTTATAATGCCAGATTACATTATCGTTTTTAATAATAGCGATAAGATAAATCTCAACTTTTTTCATTAATATTTTAAACGAATTAAAATATTAACACAAAAACCCACTTCTTCCCAAAGTTAAGTTTTAATTATTATGTATCCTGACTTAGCATCAGCCTAGTAACAGCACCTTCCCGGATTTTCGTCCAGTGGTTTATTATACATTTGCAATTCGTTTTTCTTTACATATATCCACGATATGTGCATTACAATATGTTGTGTTTTTACATCGTATCAAAGATATTCAAAATAAGCATTTTGCCTTTTATATAATATTGCTGCTTTCGTCCGCCTTACAGTACGGGCAAGCGTGTTCCGGATTTGCACCGGATTCCTTGTTTTTAACTATTTTATATTTTTAATAAAAATATCTTAATTCTCTACTATTATATCACTTTTTAGATACTATACAAGATATTTTTATTTTAAATTTAACTTTTTCATGATTTTAAATGATGTATTTTTCTTACATTATTTATCATTATCTCCCTTTAAAAACGATAGCAGTAAGCAGAAAATGCAGACACCCTTTTCGTATACGAAAATCTCAATTTGTTTTACTACCGTCCCAAATAAAAGTGGTCGTAACCACTTTACAATACTTTCATTTGAAACTAATACATATCCATAACTCATTTATAGATAATCCACAATCCAAGCCACCTATTCAGCAGCTTATCTGTATAAAATATCTGTATATTGGGGATTAATCCGACTTATAACTTAAAAAATAACTCCCATGAAATTTAAAAAGATGTAATTTTAGTATAAATTCACTATACATCCATAGGAATTATAACACTGTATTATTATAATGTAAATAATGATATTACACCTATATAATTCGTTAAATTTATATTTTTGCATAAACTTCTAACTATAAACAGGATAATAACGAGGGCAGGCATTAAAAAAATAAATAATTCCTTTATAAAGGCCAAACAACAATAAAATTAATATCTTGACAGAACAAAAATTCGAATATATAATAAACATACAGAACATTCGTTTTGATTAAATAAAAATAGGAAGATACAATGAAAATAACTAAAATAGAATTACAAAAACAAAACAAAAAAAGAGCTTCAGTTTTTCTGGATGGAGAATTCAGTTTTGGAGCCAATATTGAAACAATTTATGATTATGCACTACGATGTAGTGATGAAATAGATGAAAAATTAAAAGATGAAATTTTAAAAAAGGATGCAGAAAAAGATGCCCGAAATATAGCTTTAAATCTAGTGGCTCATCATCCTTTTTTGGAAAAAGAACTTGAGAGAAAACTTTCCTTAAAAGGTTGTTCTCCAGCCTCTATCCAATCGGCTGTTGCTTTTTTAAAAAATTATGGCTATATTGATGATCAAAACTATATTAAAGAATATATTAGGCAGAAAAGTCGTTTATATGGTGAAGGTCGTATCAGAAGCAACCTTATTTCAAAGGGAGCTTCCAAAGATTTGGTAGAACGCACACTAAAGGAAAACTATCATTCAGATTTAGAATATGAGAAAGCCAAAAAATGGGCAGAAAAAAAACTGCACTCATATAATAAGGACAGTTTTGATTCTAAGTATAGAAAGCTTTATGCTTTTTTGATAAGGAAAGGTGTAAGTTATGAAATATCTTCCTGTGTTGTTAAGGAATTACTCTCTTCTTGCTAATTCCTCATATATTTCATTCCAAGATACTCCTTTTTCAACCATTAATACCATTGTATGATATAGAAAATCAGAAATTTCATATTTTATCTCCTCAGAATCGGGATTTTTGGCTGCGATAACTATCTCAGTACATTCTTCACCAACTTTTTTAAGTATTTTATCAATGCCCTTGTCAAAGAGATAATTTGTATATGAGCCTTCTCTTGGATGTTTTTTTCTATTCAAAATAACATCATATACTTTTTCTAAAACTTCATTAGAGGCTTTGTTATCTTTATTTGCTTTGTATATTTCATTATAAAAACAGCTTTTGTTTCCTGTATGACAGGCTGCACCGATTTGTACTACCTTTGCCAATAAGGTATCATTGTCACAATCAATAGAAAGACTTCTTACATACTGATAATGACCTGAAGTTTCGCCTTTTATCCATAGATTCTGGCGACTTCTGCTATAGTAGGTCATTTTTCCGGTTTTAACAGTTGTATTAAAGGCTTCTTCATTCATATAAGCCATCATTAATACATCCATTGTCTTATAATCTTGTACAATAACAGGAAGAAGTCCGTCACTGTTAAGTTTTAAATCACACCAACTCAGGCTGGATTTAATTACATTCATAGGAAAGCCTTCATCTAAAAGTTTAAGCTTATATGTATAAATATCCGGAAGCAATTTACATGTTTCATTTCCGAACACACCACAAACATTTTCTGATTTTATTTTCTTATCAAAGTCGTCAAATGTTTCAGCCTTTAAAAATAGCGGTAATTGTTCAAATATTGTGTCATGTGTATATTCTTCAATGATTATTCCACTTATCAAATGTAACAGTTGACTTAATTTTGCAGGATTAACTGATTTATTTGTATATGCAACTATTTTATCTTTTCCAAACCGGGCTCCGCCTTCTTCTAAAGCATTGGAAATGTTATCAATATCAATATTTGCAACTGCTTTTTCACAGCCGGCATACAGATATTTCTTTATATCTTCAAATCGTTTTACACTCCCACCGCCATAGACACAAGCATCAGTTTGGGTTATTGCTTCTTTTATGGCATTTATATTTATTTCATGCTCAGTATCATGTTCAGAAAGATCTAATATTATAAATAAATCACAACCGGCATCTTTATATTCTCTGACTTTTCTTGTAAGATTTCCATCTTCAACAATTTGAGAATTTTCCGGACTTGCGACAATTTTTCCGTTTTTTAAATAAAAAATTTGTGTAATTTTTTTGGTTTGCATAGCTATCCCCTTTATAATGTTCCTTTTGTTGATATAACACCTTCAATTCGTTCACTAATGGTAAGCGCCTGACAAAGACTTTTTCCAAAGGCTTTGAAAGCAGCTTCCACCAGATGATGGGAATTATCACCGGAAATCTGTTTTATATGTATATTCATCATTGATGTATAGGAAATTGCATAAAAAAACTCTTTTACCATTTCAGAAGGCATTTGCCCTATCATTTCACAAGGAATATCCATATCAAAGGATAAATAAGGTCTGCCAGAAAAGTCAATGGCACATAAAACTAAAGCTTCATCCATTGGAAGTATCATATTACCAAAACGGGAAATTCCACTTTTATCTCCTGCTGCTTCTCTTATGGCATTTCCAAGAACTATTCCGGTATCCTCTATAGTGTGATGTGCATCCACATATAAGTCTCCTGTAGCCTTTATATTTAAATCAAAGAGACCATGGCGACAAAAACCATCAAGAACATGGTCAAAAAATCCTATTCCTGTTTTTATATCGGAATTTCCTTTTCCGTCTATGTTAAATTCAACCTGGATATCTGTTTCTTTTGTTTTTCTGCTGACTTTTGAAATTCTTTTATTATTCATAATTTTACTCCCTGAATCTGGAAATTTTAATTGGAAGGTTTATTGGAAACGAACGGCAATGGCATTGGCATGTGCCGTAAGCTGCTCGGCATTGGCAAAATCAATTATATCCTGGTGAATTTCCTCTAAAGCTTGTTTTGAATAGGATATAATACTGCTTTTTTTAATAAAATCATCAACACTTAATGCTGAAAAGAACTTAGCAGTTCCGTTTGTAGGAAGTACATGGTTTGGTCCTGCGAAATAATCACCTAATGGTTCAGAACTGTATTCACCTAGGAATATTGCACCGGCATTTCTGATTTTAGTCATTACTTCAAATGGATTTTGAGTAACAATTTCTAAATGTTCACTGGCTATTGCATTTGCAGTTGATATACATTCATCTAAATTTTTTGCTATTAATATATATCCAAAATTCTCAAGAGATTTTGAAATAATATCTTTTCTTGATAGAATTTTCAAAAATTCATCAATTTCTAAGGATACTTTTTGAGCAAGTTCTTTGCTAGTTGTAAGTAGAATTGATGAGGCAAGTTCATCATGTTCTGCTTGAGATAAAAGATCTGCTGCCAGATATCTTGGATTAGCTGTTTCGTCTGCAATTACTAATACTTCACTTGGTCCGGCAATAGAATCTATGCTGACATTTCCATATACAGCTTTTTTGGCAAGGGCAACAAATATATTTCCCGGTCCAACAATTTTATCTGTTTTTGGAATCGATTCTGTTCCAAAAGCCATGGCAGCTATTGCCTGGGCTCCACCTACTTTATATATCTCGTCTACTCCGGCTTCTTTTGCGGCAACTAAAGTAGAAGGATATATGCTTCCGTCTTTAGCCGGAGGAGTAGTCATTATTATTTTATCAACACCTGCCACTTTAGCAGGAACAACATTCATTAGAACGCTGGATGGATAAACAGCTTTTCCTCCCGGGACATAAACCCCGGCAACTTCCAATGGAGTTACCTTTTGACCAAGAAATGTACCATCAGCTTTTGAATCAAACCAGCTGTTTTGAACCTGTTTCTGGTGAAATTCTCTGATATTTTTTAATGCTTTTCTTATAATCTCCACTAATTTGCTATCAACAAGTTTGTAAGCTTCTTCAATTTCAGCTTCAGTAACTTTTACATTAGAGGCATCTATTTTTACTTTATCAAATTTTAAAGTGTAGTCAAATAATGCTTTATCACCATTGTTTTTTACATCTTCAACTATTTTTACAACATCTTCTTCATAGGAGCTATAATTATTTGTACTTCTTTTTAAAAGATTATTTAAAATATCTTTTTTGGTATCTTCTGTTAATTCAACGATTCTCATTTTAATTTCCTCCGGAATACTATTCTATTGTTTTTCAATTACATTTCTTAAATCCTTTATTATTTTTTTTATTCTGTCATCTTCCATCTTCATGCTAACAGGATTAACAACGACTCTGGCTGATAAAGGAACAATTTTTTCTAAAACACAAAGTCCGTTTTCTTTTAAGGTGGCACCTGTTTCAACGATATCAACTATTACTTCTGAAAGTCCTACTATGGGAGCTAATTCAATTGACCCATTTAATTTTATAATATCTACGGTTTGATGTTTTCTATTGTAAAAATAATCTCTTGCAATGTTTGGATATTTTGTAGCAACTCTGATAAATTGATGATGTTCAAGATATTTACCGGCTTCTTTTGGACCACAAACACACATGTCACAATTTCCAATATTTAAGTCCAGGACTTCATAAATCTGTCTGCCTTCTTCCAAAATGGTGTCTTTTCCAACAATTCCAAAATCAGCTGCACCATATTCTACATAAGTTGGCACATCCGGCCCCTTTGCAAGAAAAAGCTTTAATTTTAGTTCTTCATTGACGAAAATCAGTTTTCTGCTTTTTTCATCCTGCATTTCAACGCAATTTATACCGATTTTATCGAAAAGCTCCATGGTTTTTTTTGCAAGTCGTCCTTTTGTAAGGGCAATTGTTAAATAACGCATTGTATTTCCTCCTTATCAGAGATATTCGTTCTTATATATTTCAAGAACCAGATTTACGGATTTTTTACGGGTCAGATTATAAATCTGAATGTTTTCATTATTTTTAAGGTAAATAATATCCGAAATAACATTGGATTTTGCATATTCAAAATATTTTTCAAATCCATCGAATTTATCAGTAATAAGCATATTTACCTTAATATTTTTTTCTCTCAAATTTTGACAGAAATCAATTGCACATTCCCTGTTTTCCTTTTCGTAAATAACCAGTTTTGAATCAGTATTTAACGGAACATCAATTTTTTGTCTTTGCATTGCAATAAGAATTTTGTCAAGATTCAATGCAAAACCTATGGAAGGAGCTTCTTTTCCAAATTTTTCAATTAATGTATCGTATCGTCCCCCTGAAGCAATATCATCTCCACTTCCGTATGTAAAGGCTTTAAAGGTAATGCCGGTGTAATATTTGATTTTTGTGATAAGACCTAAATCAAATGAAATATATTTTTCATAGCCAAAACATTTTAATATATTAAAAATTTCTTCAATTCTATCTATGGCTTTTAAAGCTTTTTCATTGGATGTAAGTTTTTTTGCAGCTTCTAAAACTTCTATATTTCCATATAGTTGTAAAAGATTAAGAAAGAGATTTTTATGATCTTCATTCATATCCAGGGAATCAACCAGTTCTTCTACTCCAAAAAAATTTTTCTTAGTTATTAGCTCTCTTAATTCTTCTTCTACAAAACTGTCAATGTTGGATTCTTCTATAAGGCTGTTAAAAAAATCTACTTCCCCAATACTTATCTGAAAATCGTTCAGTCCTGCATTTTTAAGGCATTCTATCAATAATGCCAATATTTCTACATCGGCATCTATGGATGTGTCTCCTATCAGTTCAGCTCCCATTTGGGTAGTTTCTTTAAGTCTTCCCTGGTAGCTGGCATGATTTACGAAGGTCTGTCCGGTATAACATAATTTCACTGGTATGCTTTCATCCTGGTAGTATTTAGCGGCACACCTTGCAATCGAAGGAGTGAAGTCAGGTCTTAAAACTAAAGTATTACCATCTTTGTCGAAAAATCTGTAAAGCTCTTTGCTAGGTGTTGTACCTATGTCCTTTGAAAAAATATCAAAAAATTCAATTGTAGGAGTTTCTATTGAATGATATCCGTATTTATGTATGGTGTTATGAAGTTTTTCTTTCACAATTTCTTTTTCTTCACATTCATAATTATAAATGTCCCTTACCCCTTCCGGAGTATGTAATAGTATATCTTTCATAGTAACCTCCAAACTTTCGCTTTAGTGCGTTAATGTGCTAATTGGGTAGCACAGCAAAATCAATGTTTAAATTATAATTAAATGTATATTAAATGTCAATCCCTTAATAACAAATCTTTTTGCAGCATTTCTAGATAAGGAACAAACTGTTTTTGTCTTTCATCTTTAAAGAAAAATTCCTTTTCTGTTTCTTCCAGTCGAAAACTTTTCCTACCGCCATTACCGGCTCTTTCCCAGAATTTTAATAAAAGTTCTAATCTTAAGTAGTAGTATTTATCCAGATGGGTATAATAAATCAAAAGAAAAGCTATACCTTTTTGTTCTTCAAATTTTTTCATAAAATCTATCTGGTGTTGATGAATATTTTGGAGGGGAAAAGTATTTGTATGACACTCTTTGGCATCAAAACATACAGGAATACCCTGTACTACACCAATATAATCCACTGTACTTTGTTTTTCAAAATAAGCCAGCGTTATCTGATGGCTGTTTGAATCAATTTTTGTAGGTGTTATGGGGGTAGGTATTTTTTGAATCAGAGCCAGTTTTTTCTCCATGTATTTTTCATTTGTTCTGTTAATCATTTCTTCAAAAATGGAGCCTCTAAGGCCCCTTGAATTCCAGGAAGTCATTTAAACAACTCCTTTTTTGCATTTAATAATTTTTTGTTAAGAGGGGCAGTAAATTCCTTATTACTAAGATAGGAAAAATAGTCATCCTCTATTTCAGGAAATATCATTTTGTAAGAATGTAAAAGCTGATATCTGTACTTATCCCTCTTTGAAATATCTGTATAGATATATTTTTTTTCACCAAGCAAAGGATGTCCTATGGATGCAAGATGAGCTCTTATTTGATGGGATTTACCCGTAATCAATTCAACTTCAAGGTATGAATAGTTATCATTGTATTCTAATACTTCAATAGATGTTTCTATATAAGAGGAATTTTTGCTTTCTTTGTCAGAAATTTGAACCTTATTATTCTTTTCGTCTTTTGTTAGATAGCCTTTAATATGTAAAGCTTTTGTCAGCTTTCCGTAGCAGATTGTCCTATAATATTTTTTTATACTTCTGTCTTTAAAACATTTATTTAAAAATTGTAAGCCTTTAATGGTTTTACCATATGTAATAAGCCCTGTTGTATTTTTATCCAATCTGTTGGCAATAGAAGGCATAAAAGTATCTAAATCAGTTATTTTAATGGCTTTTGTTTCTAATAAATATGCTAAAGCTTGTTCATTTATTGAAATATCATCCTTGTTTGCTTTTTGTGATAATACTCCTGCCGGTTTATTTATCAGTAAAATATCCTTATCTTCATAAATAACTGAAATTTCTGAAGATATTTTATCAGGAAGTTGTATTTCTTTTTTGGAAAACTTTTCAAGGGTTTCATCTGATAAATAAAAATTTACTTCATCATTTACTTTTAAGATTTCTTTACCATTAGCTTTTTTTCCATTTAAGGTAATATTTTTCTTTCTAAGCATTTTAAAAATAAAGCTGGCTGGGGCATTACAAAGATATTTGCCTAAAAATTTATCAAATCTGATACCTGATTCATTTTCTTTTATTTCTCGTTTTTGCATTGCCTTTTCCCTTTGCTTTTATTGTTTTCCTGTTTTTATTATTTTCTATTTTTTTGCTGATATTTCTTGGTTTTATAAGACATTTTTTATCAAATCCAATTAGGTCACTTCTTCCTGCTTTTATAAGAGCTTCTTTCACCAGTTCATAATTTTTAGGATCCTTGTATTGAATAAGTGCTCTTTGCATAGCTTTTTCATGAGAGCTTTTTGGAATATAAACTTTTTCCATTGTTCTTGGATCTAATCCGGTATAATACATACAGGTTGAAAGTGTTGAAGGTGTAGGATAAAAATCCTGAACCTGTTGGGGCATATATCCCATATCTCTAACTGCTAAAGCTAACATAATTGCATCTTCTAATGTACTTCCGGGATGGGAAGACATTAGATATGGTATTAAGTATTGTTCTAACCCTGCTTCTTTACTTTTTTTGAAAAATTCTTTTTTAAATTGTTCGTAGACGCTATTTGATGGCTTTCCCATCAGCTTTAATACCCTGTCGGATACATGTTCCGGAGCGACTTTTAACTGTCCGCTTACATGATATTTACACAGTTCATTAAAGAAGCTTTTGTTTTTATCCTCCAATAGATAATCAAATCTGATACCGGATCTTATAAATACTTTCTTTACTCCAGGCAATTTTCTTAAATCTTTAATAAGTTTAGTATATTCTTCATGGGAGGTATCAAGATTTTTACAGGGTTTTGGAAATAGACACTGTTTATTTGTACAAACTCCTTTAGAAATTTGTTTTTTGCAGGCTGTATGGTAAAAATTTGCAGTTGGGCCTCCTACATCATGAATATAACCCTTGAAATCTTTATCATTTATCATTTCTTTGGCCTCAGCTATAAGTGAGTCATGTCCTCTTTTTTGTATAAATCTTCCCTGATGAAATGTTAAAGCACAAAAACTGCAGGCTCCAAAACAACCTCTGTTGCTTACAAGACTGAATTTTACTTCTTCGATAGCAGGTATCCCGCCTGATTTTTTATATATTGGATGATATGTTTTTTTATAAGGTAAAGCATAAATATCATCCATTTCCGTATCTGAAAGAGGAAGTGCCGGTGGATTTTGAACTACATAAATTCCATGAGGATAGGTTTCTACCAGGGTTTTTCCCGAAATAAAATCAGTATTTTGATATTGAATGTAAAAGCTTTTGGCGTAAGAAATTTTATTTTTTTCTACTTCTTCAAAGGTAGGAAGAATCAGTGGCTGATATACATTTTCCAGATTTTTTGTTTTGTATACACTGCCTTTTATAAATGTAATATCTTTTATGTCTATTCCGGCATTTAAGGCATCAGCGACTTCTATAACAGCATGCTCTCCCATTCCATACAGTAATAAATCTGCCCCTGAATCCATTAAAATCGAACGCTTTATTTTATCTTGCCAATAGTCATAATGTGCCAGTCTTCTTAAGCTGGCTTCTATTCCGCCTATTATTATCGGTACATTTTTATAGCTTTGTCTGATTAGATTACAATAAACTATAGTGGCATAATCCGGTCTTAAACCTATTTTACCGCCGGGAGAATACAAATCTTTTTTTCTTCTTTTTTTTGAAACTGAATAATGATTCACCATGGAATCCATATTTCCGGCAGAAACTAAAAAGCCCAGGCGTGGCTGTCCGAATTCACTAATACTGTTTTTATCTTTCCAGTCAGGCTGTGAAATAATACCAACTGTATAACCGTAGGCTTCTAAAAGTCTGCCTATGATGGCATGTCCAAAAGAGGGATGATCTACATAAGCATCACCGATTATATAAACAAAATCTATTTGGGAAATATTTCTTTTTTCCAAATCACTTTTAGATATTGGTAAAAAATCCTTACTCATCTATTTCTCCTTTTAATAAAGATATTTCTTCTTTTGTTAAACGCCTATATTCCCCCGGATTTAGATTTTTATCTAAATTAAGGCCTCCCATTGACAGCCTTTTTAAAAATGTCACCTCTAAACCAAATGCTAAAAACATTCTTTTTATTTGGTGAAATTTCCCTTCGCATATGGTAATGTAAGCTGAATTTTCATCTTCTAAAACGTTTAAAACCGCGGGTTTAGTAAGATTTTTTTCCTTAATGTCAACACCTTTTTTAAATTCGGAAACCAGTTCTTGGGGTATGGACTTATCCACCCTTACAAAATAAGTTTTATCGACATGCTTACCTGGTGAGAGGAGCTTATGTGAAAGCTCCCCGTCATTTGTCATAATTAATAATCCTTCTGTATCAATATCCAATCTTCCCACCGGAAAAATTTCTTTTTTTTCATCTAAGAGGTCATTGACACATTTATGAACATTGTCATTGGTGGCTGATACAACACCTGCTGGTTTATTTAACATATAATAGACAAATGGTTCATAATTAATTTTTTTATTATCTACAAATACTTCATCTGTATCAGAGTCTATTTTAAGCTCTGCTTTCTTGATTATTTCTCCATTTACCGCTATACGTCCGGCTTTAACCATCTTTTTTATTTCACTTCTTGTGGCAATTTTACATTGGGATAAAAATTTATCGACTCTTAGTATCATTATTTTAATTCACCTAATGTATCTTCTACAAATTCGTAACATTCTTTAAAGGATGAAATTGAAAGTCTTTCGTTAAAGGTGTGTATGTCATAAATATCAGGACCTATGGAAACTGCATCCATTCCTTTTATTTTTTCTGAGAAAATACCACATTCAAGTCCGGCATGAATTACTTCAACTTTTGGTTTTTCGCCGTATTTTCTTTCATAGACTTTTGTCATTATTTCACTTAATTTAGAGTCTTTTTTATATTCCCATGCCGGATAATCGCCTCCGGTTTCAACACTAGCTCCTATTAAATTAGCAAGAACTGTAATTTTATCAGCTATAGTGTATTTTTTTGAAGAAACTGAACTTCTTACTGAAATATCTACACAAAAATGCTTTCCGTTACATTCTACAATTGCAACATTAGAAGAAGACTCTACCAGTGAAGGAATGGCTGCATTCATGGAATCTACGCCATTTGGAAGTAACATCAATAAGGAGATTATTTTAAGAGTGTCATTACTGTTGATGCACTCCAAGGTTTTTTCTCCTGTAACTCTTTTCATGGAAATGCTTATATCTTTGTCTGAATATTTATACTCGTTCTTCAGTTCTTTTTCTATTTTTTCAAGTTTTTTGGAAACTTCTTTTTCATATTCTGTGTCTAAAACAATGGATGCGGTAGCTGAAACAGGAATTGCATTGCGTTTACTTCCGCCTTTCATATCTACTAAGAGAATGTCATATTCTTCATACAAAATATTAAGAACTCTTGCTAATAAAACATTAGCATTTCCTCTTTCTTTATCTATTTCTGTACCTGAATGTCCGCCAACCAGGTTAGAAATACTAACTTCGTATTGGCTGCCTTTAACTTTTGCACTGTCTAAATCCAGTTTAACTTTTACATCAAGTCCACCTGCACAGCCAACTGTAAGAGTTCCCATGTTTTCAGAGTCAATATTTATTATTTTTTTGCCTTTTAATTTTGAAAGATCTATATGTGATGCACCTAACATGGAGGTTTCTTCATCAACTGTAAATACAGCTTCTATTGGAGGATGTGGAATATCATTAGAATCTAAAATTGCAAGTCCTATAGCAACTGCAACTCCATCATCCCCACCCAGGGTGGTTTCTTTTGCAGATATAAAATCGTCATTGATTTCTAATTCTAAAGGATCTTTTGAAAAATCATGTTTTGAATTCTTCTCTTTTTCGCAAACCATATCCATATGTCCCTGGATAATAACCGGCTCGCTGTTTTCATAGCCTTTTGTACCATCTTTAAAAATGATAACATTGTTTACTTTATCCTGAATATAATTTAACCCGTGCTCTTTAGCAAAGGAAACAAGATAATCGCTAATTGCTTTAGTATCCCCTGAACCTCTAGGGATTTTTGATATTTCTTCAAAATAATAAAAAGGTTTTTCCGGTTTAAGATTCTCTAACATATTAATTCTCCTTTTTTTAATCTTTCGAATATGATAATAATCTTTGGAAAAAGATAGCTACAACCCTTTGATTGTAGCTATTCTCAAGTCGTATGTTAAAAATTTATTACATTGTTTTCAATTCTGTTTGCTTATCGCTTTTTGCTTTACCATTTTTATCGTCAGTTTTTTCATCTTCCTCAACTGATGGTTCAGCCTGACTTTGTGCTAATTGTGAACGATTCATTTTAACGATTTCATCACTTTCTGTAAGACCTTTTATAAGTGATTTAAAGTTATTATTTGCAGTATTCATTGAATGCTGAATAATTCTTTCAAGATTTCCCAACATATCATCTGTATAGGAAATAGCCGATGAACGGATATTATTTGCATCTTCTGTAGCACTGTCAAGGATATCCTGAGCCTGAACAGTTGCAATTCTGACTATCTCATTAGCCTGCATATACGCCTGCTGCATTATTTCATGTTCACTGACAAGCTGGTTTGTCTGAACTGCTGCCTGACGAACAATCTCGTCAGCCTTTTGTTTTGCGTTTTTTATAATATTTTGTTCATTTGAAATAATTTTCTTATATTGTCTAATCTCTTCAGGTGCTTTCTCACGAAGATCCGCAAGTAAAACATCTATCTCATCTTTATTTACTAATATAGTTGAACTTGATAAACGAGAATGTTTACAATTTGAGATATATTCTTCGATTTCTTCAACGATTTGTTCAATTCTGCTAGCCATACAAACGCTCCTTATTCTTTATTTTATTATACCATATTTAGCATAAATTCTTTCCTCAATAAATTCCGGTACAAAATGAGATATATCTCCCCCATAAGAAGCTACCTCACGAACAATGGTAGAACTTAAATATGCATATTCCAGACTTGTGGTCATAAATATGGTTTCTACACCTGGAGAGATGACTCTGTTCATCTGGGCTATCTGAAGCTCCGATTCAAAATCGGTAACAGCCCTAAGCCCTCTGAATATAACATTTGCACCTTTTCCTTTAACAAAATCCACAGTAAGACCGTCAAAGGTTTCAACACTGACATTTTTAAAATCTTTGACCGCTTCCTGAATCATTTCTACTCTTTCTTCTATGGAAAAAAGAGGTTTTTTAGCCGAATTTTTAAGGACTGCAACTATAAGTCCGTCACTCATATGAGCAGCTCTTTTTATAATATCCATATGACCCAAAGTAATCGGATCAAAACTTCCAGGATATATTCCCTTTAGCATCACTTTACTCCTTTAATTTCCTTTTTACAAAAACATGTTTATTTGTTTTGTAGATTTTTTCTCTAACTATTTCAAAACCGTATTCCCCGAGAAAATCGAAATCTTCATCTTTTTGCGCCTCTGCAATAATCAATGTGTCTTCATGAACATATTTTAAACCTGAAAGACTTTCAAAGGTCTTTTTATAGAAATCTGCTTTGTAGGGTGGATCTAAAAAAACTAAATCCAAATCGTCAACAATATCATAAATGCCCTTCATAACATCTGCTTTTATAATACTGGCTTTGTTATCTAATTTTGTATGTATAAGATTTTCTTTAATACAATTAATGGCTTTATTGTTATTTTCAATGAAATAAGCTTTTTTTGCACCACGACTTAAAGCTTCAATTCCTATGCCACCGCTACCGGCGAAAAGATCTAAAAAAACGCAGTCATAAATTTCAGAATTTAAAATATTAAAAAGTGTTTCTTTGATACGATCTGTTGTAGGGCGTGTATTTAGTCCTTCCACAGTTTTTAAACGCATACTACGTGCACTTCCGGCAATAACTCTCATATAAGTTTTTCCTTTTAAACTATTTTATCTGAATTTAATCACAAATACCGGCTCAAGAGTGTTAATGACCTAATAACTCTTGAGCCATCATACATAATTAATTATAAAGTTAGGCAGAAAATGTGTCAATGATTAAAACTCTATACGACCCAAAGCTGTAACTGTAACATGGCTTTCCGTAAAGACTCTGACCATTTCTTTTGACATTGTCCGACCATCATTTATTTCAATTTTAAATTCAATATTATTTTTTCCTGCACCTCTTTCAACGGCTTTTTCGTAGGTTTCTTTCTTTAATATCTCGATGGCTTTTTGTTTCGCATCATTAAGCTCTGAAAAATAAATATTTTCTTCGCTGGAATACATGGTATAACCTCCACCTATCACAGGTCTTATTTCGATTGTTTCGTTTACTATTATATTTCCGTTTATGGCACCAAGAGCATTGGCAACCTCATAATGCTCTGGAATATAAAGCTTTGCATTAAGCAGTTGACATACCTTTGGAAGAAAGATTTTTATAGGTGCACCTATTCCGATGATGTCGCAGTTTAAATTTATTGTATCTTTAAAAAATGTTTTATTTTCGTTTTCATAATTGTCATCAAAACTTTTTTCAAGATAATGTATCGTTCCTTCATCTACACCGTTTCTTCTAAAGTACTTATCTTCTGCTTCCAGTAAGGCTCTTGAAATATTAACATAGAGTTTTTTCATTACCATTTTGTAAGACAGCTCTGCAATTTCGTCACAATTTAACTTTGGTCTTAAACAATTTCCCACATAGGTTGCTGCTATTTTTGCTGCTTCAGTGTCAAATTCGCTAAAGTCCCCTTTTATGTGCATCATATCTGTAGGAGTAAGACCTGCATACATAATTATTCCTTCTTTTTCAAGTCTTTCAACCTTAAAATGATATATATCAGAATTCATTTTTGCAGTGGCTTCTTTTAAGCATAATGGCCCGTTTTCTTTTAGAATTTTACAGAATTGTCTTTCTTTTTCCGTATAATTTTTGTTTTCGGAAATATCCTTTACTAAAACATAGTACTCCTGAAGATTTCTAACAGAACCGTTTTTTTCCAGTAAAAGTTTCTTTAATTCTTCTTTTACTCTTGGCACTCTTGATGCCAAAACACAAAGAGGAATCACCCTTTCTGTATCTAATACCAGTTTTTCGCCCTGATATCTTATGGCACTGTCACCTCCCAGACCTATTGTATCAATATAAAGTCCTTTTACAAAAGTTTTCCAATCACCGATTTTTACACCATCTGTAACGGAAACAGGAACTTTATCCTTTACAAGAGCCATATCCGTGGTTGTACCTCCCATATCAATAACCATGCAGTTTTTTGTATCTGTTAAGGTAATTCCACCCATTACGCTGGCAGCAGGTCCACAAAGAATAGTTTCTACCGGATATACACTGGTAAATTTTTCTGACATCAAACTTCCGTCACTTCTTACTATTCCTACAGGAACATCAATTTGTCTTTCTTTTAATACCTTTCTAATGGCACCTATGAATTCTTCAATTACCGGAATAAGTCTAGCATTTAATAAAACAGAAGAACCTCTTTGTATAGCATTTAAATCTGTAAATAATTCATTACCACAAACAACCGGTATGTTAAGTTCTTCGCTTATTATTTTTTTGGTTTTCTTTTCTACCAATGCATTATTATTCATGGCAAATAGTTCTGCTACTGCTACTGAATCGCATTCATCAAACCATTCATGCATGTTTGACTTGAATAATTCCCAGTCGACTTCTTTCTGATACCCGCCATTATATATAGGATAACTGTCCTGAAAGTATATCTCATCAGCATCAAACAAACCATATTCTGCACCGGAATTTACAACAGTATTTTTATCTATACCCCAAAGTATAAGTTTTGCTCTTCCTCCTTTTCCCTCAACACAGGCGTTTGTAGCCATTGTTGTGGAGAGTCCTATCAAATTTGTTTTTCTTAAAATATCCTGATTCAGCAAATCCAAAACCTTTGCAATACATATAGTGAGGTCGTTTTTTGTAGTTCTGGTCTTTGCACTGTCTAATACTTTCTTATTTTCAAAATCATAAATTACCGCATCTGTATAAGTTCCTCCAGTATCGATGCCAACTCCTATTTTCATTTTTAATACCTTCCTTTCAAATTGCATTTTTACATTTTAAAATAAAATGTGTTTCTTATTTGCAATTATATATGTTTATAATAACAATTTGTTTAGTAAATGATAACAAATATTTAGCAAGAAATAAATAAAATTGTTCAAAATATAAAAGGTTATAAACCTTGAAAATACGGATTTTAAGAATAAAAAAATGTCTTTTATGATATACCGTTATGTAAATCATAAAAGACATTAAACATTATTCTACTTATCTTGTACAGGAAATATTCATCTTAAGCCTCATCAATTGCTTTTCCAATGTCATTTCTCATGTACTTATTCTGGAAATTAATCCATTTTGTTGCCTCATAAGCATTGGCACGGGCTTCTTTTAAATCATTTCCCTTGGCTGTAACTCCTAAAACTCGTCCTCCATTGGTAACAATTTTACCGTTTTTTAAGGCTGTTCCGGCATGAAATACATAATAACCTTCCTTGTCATCAAACTTTTCAAGACCTTCTATTGGGAAGCCTTTTTCGTATTTAACAGGATAACCATCAGATGCCAAAACAACGCATACTGCAGCATTGTCTTCAAATTGTAAATCAATTTCATCTAATTTTCCATCTATACATGCTTCAATAACATCAATTATGTCATTTTTCATTCTTGGAATTACAACTTGAGCTTCCGGGTCTCCAAATCTTGCATTATATTCCAATACCTTAGGACCTGACTGGGTAAGCATGAGGCCAAAAAAGATAATTCCTTTAAATTCACGGCCTTCTTGTGCCATGGCATCTACGGTTTTCTGATAAATATTTGCTTTACAAAATTCGTCAACTTCTTTTGTATAGAAAGGTGAAGGTGAAAATGTTCCCATCCCCCCTGTGTTTAACCCCTGATCTCCGTCTTTTGCTCTTTTATGATCCTGGGCTGAAGTCATGGTTTTAATGGTTTTTCCGTCTACATAAGATAATACTGATACTTCTCTACCGGTCATAAATTCTTCTATAACCATTTCATTTCCGGCAGAGCCAAATTTTTTATCAAGCATTATTTCTTTTACACCTGCCTTAGCTTCTTCTAAGCTGTTACAGATTAAAACACCCTTTCCTAAAGCAAGTCCATCTGCTTTTAACACAATTGGAAAGCTGGCATTTTCAAGATATTCCAAAGCCTTATTGGCATCATTAAAGGTTTCATAGGCAGCAGTAGGAATATTATATTTTTTCATAAGATCCTTTGAGAAAGCTTTTGAACCTTCTAATATTGCGGCATTTTTTCTTGGACCGAAAACTCTTAAACCTTCTTTTTCAAAGGCATCAACTATTCCGCCAACTAAAGGATCATCCATGCCGACTATGGTTAAATCTATCTTTTCTTTTTTGGCAAATTCTGTTAATTTATCAAATTCCATAGCTGTAATAGGAACAAGCTCTGCTATTTGACTTATTCCGGCATTTCCCGGTGCACAATATATTTTTTCAACTTTTGGGCTTTTAGAAACCTTCCATGCAATCGCATGCTCTCTGCCACCGCTTCCAACTATTAAAACTTTCATTTCTTCCTCCTATTCTTTACAACATAACCGTAAATAAAACTTACTCTTTTATATGAACTTTATTATTTAAGACTTCAATTCGCCCATTGGCGATATAATCAATGGCCTTAGGCATTATATTCCATTCAGCTTCTTCCATTACCCTTCTTTGTAAAACTTCCGGGGTATCATTTTCCAATACTTTTACCGGTTTTTGAAAAATAATAGGACCTGTATCAGTACCGGAATCTACAAAATGAACTGTTGCCCCTGTATATCTCACGCCTCTTTCAAGAACTTTTTCGTGAACTTTTAAACCATAATATCCGTCACCGCTAAATGAAGGAATAAGAGACGGATGAATATTTATTATTTTATTAGGATAATTTTCAATTATTTTTTCAGGCAGTACTACTAAAAATCCGGCTAATACTATTAAATCAATATTATTTTCTTTAAGTACTTTTATCAAAGCATCTGAATATTCTTCTTTTGTGGAAAATTCTTTAGGAGATATGCAAATATTTTTTATATTGTTATTATGAGCTCTCTCTAAAGCATAGGCATTTTTATTGTTGCTGATTACTATTGAGATAGAAGCATTAGTAATTTTTTTATCGTTAATGGCATCAATAATTGCCTGAAGATTTGTTCCTCCACCTGAAACTAAAACTGCAATTTTTAACATATGATTTCCTCTCTTATTTAAGGGTAACACCCTTATCACCTGCTACAATCTCACCTAAAACATAAGATGTTTCTCCTGAAGATTTAACAGCTTCTAAAGTTTTTGTAACATCATTTTTATCTACTGCCAATACCATACCGATTCCCATATTATAGGTATTGTACATCATCTGCTCTTCTATGTTTCCGTCTGTAGCAAGCATCTTAAAGATTGCAGGTACTTCATAAGATGATTTATTTATAACAGCATTTACTCCATCATGAAGCATACGAGGAACATTTTCATAAAAACCGCCACCGGTGATATGGCTACATCCTTTAACGGTTACGCCTGCCTCTTTGACACATCTAAGGGCTTTAACATAGATTTTTGTAGGCTCAATAAGTGCTTCACCCAGTGTCTTTCCAAGGCTTTCATAATGTGTGTTTAATTTTTCAAATTCCATAGGAAATACTTTTCTTACAAGTGAAAATCCGTTGCTATGAACACCTGAGGAAGCAATTCCTATTAAGGCATCTCCGGCAGCTATGGTTTTTCCGGTTATAAGTTTTTCTTCATCTACTACTCCCACAGCAAATCCTGCAAGGTCGTATTCATTTTCAGGATAAAAGCCAGGCATTTCAGCTGTTTCTCCACCTATTAAAGCTGCATTTGACTGCTTACATCCTTCTGCCACACCGCTTACGATAGAGGCAATCTTTTCAGGATAATTTTTCCCACAGGCAATATAATCCAGGAAGAATAATGGCTCTCCACCGGCACATGCAATATCATTTACACACATTGCTACGCAATCAATACCAACTGTATCATGTTTATCTAAAACAAATGCAAGTTTTAATTTTGTTCCAACACCGTCTGTACCGGAAACCAGGGTAGGTTTTTTCATATCTTTAAAGGCACTCATGGAAAAGGCACCGGAAAATCCACCAATATCTGTCAGAACTTCAGGTCTCATTGTTTCCATAACATGTTTTTTCATTAATTCTACCGATTTGTATCCGGCTTCGATGTCAACACCAGCGTTTTTGTAATCCATTTTAATCCTCCAATTATTAATATTTATTAATTATAAATTACATATTCTTAATGTATTCTTCAAATCCAATATTTTGAAGCTTTTCATCTTTGGCTTCTACCTGTTGTCTTAACTCATCTGTATATGCTTTAAGCTTTGAAAGAAGTTCATCATCTGAAACTGCAAGTATTTTAGCTGCTAATAAAGCTGCATTTACTGCTCCATCAATGGCTACGGTAGCCACAGGAATTCCGGAAGGCATTTGCAGGATTGAATAGAGAGAATCCCTTCCTCCTAAGGATTTTGTATGCATTGGAATTCCTATTACAGGAAGTGGAAATATAGCCGCAAACATTCCAGGAAGATGAGCTGCCATTCCTGCACCGGCAATTATTACCTTGAAACCGTTTTTCTCGGCATTTTTTGCATATTCAAAGAACTTTTCAGTTTGTCTGTGGGCTGAAATGATGGTCATTTCATATGATACTCCTAATTTATCCAGAGTTCTGGCAGCTTTTGCCATTACAGGTAAATCTGAATCACTTCCCATTACTATTGCTACTTTTGACATTATGTACCTCCATTTATTGCAATCTGGTTATTATAGCTGGTCAAAAACCTCATTTAGCTTTTCACAGCCTTCTAATACAAATTTTCCATCTTTGATTATTAATGTTTCATTGTTATTATTGTCTATTGCTGATATTTTTCCTAATTCATTATAGGGAATTGTTATATCAGTATGACAGTTAAAATATGCTTTTGACATATCGGTTTTTCTGTATTTGGAAGTTATTTCATTATCTTTTGCAACTATTTCTTTTCCGTTTGGATTATGAACCTCAATATCCTCACATAAACTATAGCAGGTATCTCCAACTGCAAAATGGGGACCTGTTTTTTCTGCAATTAATATAGGCAATATATTTTCTATATTATATTTCTTTGAAACTACATATGCCAGGGTGTTAGTTCCAATTGCAAATTCTCCCATAGGTAATGTTTCTCTTTGAAAAAGAATATTATCTTTAATGTATTTTTTGTTTTCTTCTTCGGTATTAAAGTTTGAGCAATTATAATCAACAATCATACCATCTTTAAATTCTATAGTTAAATCTTTATATAATAATCCGTCTAAATATACATTGGAAACATTTAAAATTCCGTTTGTTCCTTCTAGTACCGGGGAAGTAAAGACCTCTCCTAAAGGTATGTTTACATCTGCAAGACAGTTTTCAAAGTTTTCTTCTTTTTGGGTATCATTAACTTGAAAAAGTGAAACTTTTAAATCTGTTTTATTATTATTCATGCCTGTTATATGGGCATATTTTGCAGTATTTAAAACATCAATAAGTTTTTCATGAATTGGTCTGTAAACAGAAGAATCCAAAGTATTTATCTTTATGATTTCATCAAATATTTCATCAAAATTCTCACCGATTTGGGCAACCGGAAAAGAAATAATTGAAAAACTTCTTTCGGAACTTTTGACATAATTATTCAATAATTGCATGGATTTATTATTAAATTCTACTTTTAAAGATTGTTTGTCTAAAGGATAATTCAGGGATTCTTCCTTTATCTCAGGATTAAAAGGTTTTTCCCCAAATGTTTCTATAACAATCGGGCCTGCATAAAGGCTTGCAAATTCCCTGTATTTTTCATAAGATGCCTTTAAAACTCCTAATTTTCTTTCCATAAAGGGTTTGTCAAAGTATAATGACATATCATCTTTATGGTCATACTCAAATTGATTATTTGCAAAATCACCGTAATAACCTCTTTTTGAAGCACTTCGTCTTCCGGTAAGGGAAAGTGTGCTGTTTCTGTAAATAAGAGCTTCAAGTCCGATTTCTCTAAGATTTTCTATGATTTTTTTAACTAGAATTTCGAAACCTGTAAGATATTCTATGTGATAATATTTCTTTTTGGAAAGATCTTTGTTGGTAAGAACAAAACCTTCTCTAAAACCATTTGTAATGGTATCTGCCATAAGTTTTATCTTGTCTTTATCAAGATTGTTTAAATACCTGGCCATTGAAAGCTGGTTTTGTCCCACATATTCTCCGGATAAATAAAGATAACTCAAATCCGAAAGGTCACATTGTTCAATGATTTTTTTCATAAAATCTCTGTCAGGGCTATATAATGAAGCAGTTCTTTCTTCAGTAATAAGGTCGCTGTAATCAGAGTTGAACCAGTATAAAGTATCAAAAATCGCCTTTCGGGAAGGATTTTCATCCTGTTCAAACAGATTATATATTTCAATAAAAAGTTCTGTATAAATACAGATAAACTCTTTTCTGTTTTCAAATACATCTGGAATAATTCCTCTGATGTCAGCATACAAAAAAGAAAGAAGACTTCCATATTCCCTGCCTAAAATCTTGACAGCTGTCTTTGGATTTGCATAACTATTCTGATAATTTTCACCACAGATGTCTTCATATAACTTTTTATTGATATTTTGTAACTCTTCAAGATTATGTTGAAAATATTTCTTTGAAGAAATATCTTCATTTAATTCAAATAAATATTTTAAGAATTTAGCAGTTTTTATAAAATAATCCCTGTAAGTTTCGGAAACAGTGGTCTCTTTTAAGATTAATTCCAATCTTTCCTTACATAACAAAAGCCTTTCACTTGCTGCTGAATTTTCTTCAAAATATAATTTTTCATAATTACTAATTGTATCTATCAATTGATGTATCCTCTACTTTTAAAAAAACTTACCACCATAATCCATAGGTCCCTGATATAAAAATTGTTATCCATAATATCAGGATAAAAAAATTAAACAGCGTGGATATTTTAGATATGGTATAGGTAGAATCTATGGTATTAAAACTTTGAAATCCCATATAAATTCCGGATATTGATAAAAATATGGAAAAAAAACCTACTGCACCTATAAACAGCGTAGCCTGTCCTTTGCATAAAAATGAATAAACTGTAAGAGCAGCAAATAATCCCAGGGATACGATACCTGCAATCAATGCAACTATTCCCACATAGTTAGGATTTTTAGTACTAAATAAATACTTTTTCCTGCCATATTTTTTCCGGTTTCGTCTTTTACCTGCTATTTCAAACATATCTTATCACCAGACTAAAATAACAGATCAGACTTATTTTTTAATAATCTTGCCCCATTGACAATGTTTATTACGCCTGCTGCAATACCGGTTACAAGTATAACTATACCCACTGCAATCCCCATGGCACCGGTAATACTCATTAATTTATAGTTTTTTTCATTTGAGTTTGAACTGTTCATTTTCTTCCCTCCATTATTTAGCGCCATATTCTTTGTAATATTCATCTATTCTGGCTTTGATTTCATCATCTATAATAATTTTTCCGTTTAATGGTTTGTTATATAAATGTTCTATTACTTCTGCCATGGTTACTATAGAGGTTGTTTTAATGCCATAGGTTTCTGCAATCTCTTTAAGGGCGCTTTTCTCACCGTTTCCCCTCTCCATACGGTCTACAGATACAACTAAACCTAAAACATCTACATTTCCCTGCTCTTTTAATATAGGCATTGTCTCTTTAATAGAGGTTCCTGCTGTTGTTACATCTTCTATAATTACAACCTTGTCACCATCATTAATAGGACTTCCAAGTAAAATACCCTTATCTCCATGGTCTTTTATCTCTTTTCTGTTA
The DNA here is from genome assembly GCF_900112085.1 of Acetitomaculum ruminis DSM 5522. GTDB lineage: Bacteria > Bacillota > Clostridia > Lachnospirales > Lachnospiraceae > Acetitomaculum > Acetitomaculum ruminis. Next base: position 253,064 of record NZ_FOJY01000001.1, on the reverse strand, counting down.
GAACAATAATTTACATTTTTGTTGTAAAGATCTGCCATTGCAATAGATGCAGTTACCGAAAGAGGAATTCCCTTATATGCCGGCCCGAATAAAATATCAAAATCTTCGTTAAAAGAAGCATTTAATTCTTGGGCATAAAATTCGCCCAGTTTTTTCAACTGCATTCCACTTCTATAAAATCCGGTGTTAATAAAAAAAGGTGTTTTTCTTCCACTTTTTGTTACGAAATCTCCGAATTTTAAAACATCACATTCTATCATAAATTCAATAAAGTCTTTTTTATATTGTTCCATATTTCCTCCAGATTATTCAACAATTCCTCTGATATCTGAAATATCATTTATATTGTTTTCTTTTAAATATTTTTCTATTCCTTCAATAACTTCTATTGTTACATTCGGGTTCATAAAATTAGCCGTTCCAATTGAAACTGCAGTTGCCCCGGCTAAAATAAACTCTATAGCATCTTCAGCTGAGCTTATGCCACCCATGCCGATTACAGGAATATTAACACTATGGGCTGCCTCGTAAACCATTCTTAAAGCAACAGGTTTTATTGCAGGACCTGATAATCCTCCTGTTTTATTTGCCAAAGCAAATGTCCTTTTATTAATATCTATTTTCATTCCAGTAAGTGTATTGATTAAAGAAATTGCATCAGCTCCACCAGATTCAGCTGCTTTTGCCATTTCTGAAATATCTGCACAATTAGGACTAAGCTTCATAATAAGCGGGATTTTTGATACTTCTTTTAAAGTAGAGGTTATTTTTTCAACCGCTTTAGGGTCTTTACCAAATGTTATTCCACCTTTTTTTACATTTGGGCAAGATATATTTATTTCTAATAAATCAACCGGTTGTTCGTTTAATCTTTCTACAGCTGTAACATATTCTTTTGTAGTATGTCCACATACATTTACAATTATTTTTGTATCATATTTTTGTAAAAATGGAATATCTCTTTCGATGAATGTATCAAGTCCAGGATTTTGAAGTCCAATAGCATTAAGCATTCCACTTGCGGTTTCTGCAATCCTTGGAACGGGATTACCCTCCCATGGTACAATGGCAACTCCTTTGGTCACTACAGCTCCCAGCCTTGAAAGGTCTACAAATTGGGAATATTCCATACCGGAACCAAATGTGCCTGAGGCAGTCATAACAGGATTATTTAATGTAACCCCGGCAATATTTACACTTGTATTCATTACATTACTACCTCCTTGGATAAAAATACCGGTCCCTCTGTACAGATTCTTTTATTATTAACCTGTGTGTGGGCATCTTTATTTTTGGATTTTGTCATACAACCAAGACATGCCCCTATTCCGCAGGCCATTCTTTCTTCTAATGACAACCAGCATTGAATATTTATTTCTTCACTTTCAGCATATTCTTTTATTGCTTTTAACATGGGCATTGGGCCGCAGGCATATATTATATCACCACTTATGGCATTTTCTTTTATTGAATCAAGAACATTTCCTTTTGTTCCATATATACCTGAAACCGTGGCAATATGAACATTTCCATATTTTTCAAATTCACCATCCAAAAAAAGTTCATTGGAATATCCAAGGACAATATCTTTTTCTCCCGGGAATGTTTTGGCTAGTTCCAGCATTGGAGGAATACCTATTCCACCACCTATTATTATTGCATGTTTTTGCTTTATTGGAAAACCGTTTCCTAAAGGACCTGTTACTTTTATAGTATCGCCGGTATGCAATTTTGAAAATTCATCAGTACCTTCACCTATAACTCTGTAAACAAGTCTGATTGCCATATCAGATTTGTCTATTTCGCAAATACTGATTGGTCTGGGAAGTATTCTGCTTTTATCTTTACAATATAGATTTAAAAATTGTCCTGCTTTGGCAACTTCGGCAATTTTATCTGTTTTTATCCACATGGAATTAATGCCGGGTAATAATTCTTCCTGACGGATTATTATGGCTGTTTCATAATACTTTTCAGTCATCTCATAATCTCCTTTTTATGATAATTATTTTGCAAGGGCGCCTCTGACATCATCAAGCATATCCACTACAGCTTTTCTTGATGCATCTGCAAAATTGTCCTCACCAAACTCACTGTATTTTTCCTGTTGCCATGCTGCAATGATTCCTCTGGATGAATTAATAATTGCGCCTAAGCCGTCCTTATTAAAGAAATTAACTAAATCGGCACCTTTTCCGCCCTGAGCACCATATCCAGGAACCAATATATAATTATTAGGCATTATTTTCCTTAATTCTTTTCCAATCTCAGGATATGTAGCTCCAACTACTGCTCCTATGTTGCTGTAATCTCCATCCATACATTCCTCTCCCCATGAAGCAACTTTTTCTGCTACATGTACATATAGAGGCTTGCCATCAATTAGTCTGTCCTGAAATTCTCCACTGGAAGGATTTGAGGTTTTTACTAAAACAAACATGCCTTTATTGTGAGAATTGCAGACTTTTGTAAATGGATTAATACCATCACTTCCTAAATATGGATTTACAGTAATAAAATCTTCATCAAAAGGTTTGAAAGTTTTATTTTTTATGGTAATACTGCCAAGATGACCTATGGCATAGGCTTCACTTGTTGAACCGATATCTCCTCTTTTTATATCTCCGATTACAACAAGTCCTTTTTCTTTTGCATAGGATACAGTCCTTTCAAAAGCTTTTACACCTGCACTTCCAAACTGTTCATACATTGCTGATTGAGGTTTAACTGCAGGAATTAAATCATATACATTATCAATAATCTCTTTATTAAAAAGAAAAATTGCTTCTGCTACACCTGCCAGTGTTTCTCCGAACTGTTCAAATCCGATATTCAATATTCTTTCCGGAATGAACTTTAGTTGTGGGTCTAAGCCAACTACTATAGGCGAATCTTTTGTTTCGATTTTTTCAATAAGTTGTTTAATCATTTTATCTCCTTTTATATCTTTAGAGAATTTATTATCCTTTTAATTTTATTCTTCGTAAGAATTATATTTAATATTACCTGATACTATTGTGTATTTCACTTCACCTTTTAGAATTTTACCATCATAAGGAGTATTTTTACCCATTGATGCAAATTTTGAAGAGTCAACTGTATAAGTTTTATCAGGATCAAAGATAACAATATCTGCTACCTTGCCTTCTTTTAAACTTCCTTTATCAATTTTTAAAATTTTTGCGGCATTATAACTGGTAATCTGTGCCATCTCAAGGGGTGTTATAAGACCTTTATCCAAAAGATAAGTTACTGTGACACCTAAAGCTGTTTCCAGGCCTGTTATACCAAATGGCGCAGAATTAAAACCACCAGCTTTTTCATCTGTATGATGAGGCGCGTGGTCTGTAGATATAACATCAATGCTTCCATCCCTTAACCCTTCTATAATGGCATTTACATCATCAAGCGTTCTTAAAGGTGGATTCATTTTAAAATTAGCATCATCTTCTTTTATATCATTGCTTGAAAGTGAAAAATGATGTGGACAGCATTCAGCAGTAACTTTTAATCCGTGCTGTTTTGCAAATCGAATTATTTCAACCCCACTTTTGGTTGAGACATGGCAGATGTGAAGTCTGGCACCTGTCATATTTGAAAGAAGAATATCTCTTGCAATTATAATATCTTCTACTTCGTTAGAAATTCCCTTTAGGTGAAGTCTTTTAGCGTTCGAATCATCATTCATAACTCCGCCATCTACAAGATTTATGTCTTCGCAATGTGCTAAAACCAACATATCTGATTCTAAAGCTATTTCCATGGCATTTTTATAAATCAATGAATTCATAACTGATTTTCCGTCTTCTGAAATGCCAATGATACCTGCATTTTCCATTTCTTTAATATCAGCTAATTCTTCACCAGACTGATTCTTTGTAATTGCACCTATTGGAAGTATATTACAAAGATCTGCATTATCAGCTTTGCTTTTAATATATTCAACCACTTCAGCATTATCACAAACAGGTTTGGTATTAGGCATGGCACATATGGTTGTAAAACCACCTCTTACGGCAGCTTTAGCACCACTTTCGATGGTCTCTTTATGAGTAAGACCCGGATCTCTTAAATGTACATGCATATCGATAAACCCCGGCATAACAAAACACCCATCAGCATCTATAATCTGATCGGCTTTGCAATCAATAGTAGGAGAAACTTCCGATATCAAGTCATCTTTAATAAGAATATCAAATTTTCCGTCTCTTTTTGTGTCAGGATCAACAACCCTGCCATTTTTAACTAAAATATTCATTTTTGAAAATCACCCTTTGATTTTATTCATTAAACATCTGATATACATCAAATTTTAGAAGCTCATCTTCTGACATTCCTATAAATTTACATCCATAATAAATTTCATCATTTTCATCATTTATTCTAACTATTTCTATGATGACATCTATCATTTCTTCGGGCCAGATAGAAAGCTTAGTCTCGTAAAAAGACCCGATTTCCAGTTTTTTTTCCGATTTAAAACCTAAACCGTTTCTGGAAATATCCTGAACAAGAACATTTATATATTCACCCACGCCTTTTTCGTTAGAATCCAACTTTTCAAGTATTATCTCTTCTTTTAAAAGTAATCTTCTGTTGAATCTCCTATCAAATCCCATACCCCTACTCCTTTTTTCCATACGTTTTATTTTATTACAAAAATTATTATCAGACAATAACTAATTTTTAACAATAAAAAAGGATATTTGGAAGAATTATTGTTAAAACTTACTTTTAAATAATAATCCCCAAAAAAAGGGATAGTCTATTAGTACAGTTATCCTTGAAGATAAAAGAACTAAAACCTATCCCTATATTATATTTAATTAATATTTAGCCTGCATTAATTCCATAATTTGCACAAAGTGCAGCAAGTCCGCCCTGGAAACCACTTCCGATAGCATTGAATTTCCATTCACCATTATGTCTGTATAACTCACCAACAACAACTGCTGTTTCGATAGAAAAATCTTCTGCCAAATCATATCGAATAAGTTCTTCATTGTTAGCCTCGTTTACAATTCTAATAAATGCATTTGAAACCTGACCAAAGTTTTGACCTCTTCCATCAGCTTCATAAATTGTAACTGTGAAAGCAATTCTTGAAATATTTGCCGGAACATTGGCAAGGTCAATATAAATCTGCTCATCATCGCCCTCTCCGGCACCGGTTAAATTATCTCCCATATGCTTAACGCTACCACTCGTATGTTCAAGATTTCCATAGAATACAAATTCCTTGTCAGTAGGTGCTTTTCCATCTTCTCCAACCATAAATGCAGCAGCATCAAGGTCGAAATCTCCACCTGTATCATAAGCATTTACATCCCATCCAAGTCCTACTAATATTTTTGAAAGGCCAGGATTTCCCTTTGTAAGATCGACTTTTTGTCCTTTAGATAAATTAATTGGCATTTAAACATCTCCTTTGTAATAAATTTTACCTGAGTATTTAGCAGGTATTTTTTATATAATAGTTTATCGGTAGACTTACTCTTCTTTATCTCCATTGTCAGGAGTAATATCAGAAATCTTAGGAGCAACATATTTAAAGGTGTTTGAGCTTCTGAAAATAGTATCCTTGGATCCCACCTGATTAACTACTATTTCATCACCATCATTTATTAATGATGAGTCAATCAAGAGTTTATTGGAGCTTGCATAGGTAGTTGAAACTTTCTCTCCATTGATATATACCCTGCTCCACGGTGTGAAATTCAATCCAAAAATTGCAATCTGATCATTAATTGTGTTGTCTACTTTAGTTATTTTTACTTCTGAAACTCCCATAATAAGATTGCTGGCAGGATAAAGTTCTTCACCATTATATGCATATTTTTTTCCATATAATAAATCATATTGTAATAACTCAAGTCCGCTTAAATAACTGTCACTTTCAGAAGTATTACCTGTTATTTCAGCATTTTGATGATATCTGAAGATTGTTCCTTCATGTATACCAAGTTCCCCGGTTATTTTGGCCAAAAGCTGGTAAGAAGTTATATCTTCATCATTTTTCTCGGCTCCAAAATTATTCCAGGTAATATATTTTGTTTTGAAAATGCTTCCGCTTTTAACCTCTTCGTCGCTGAGGTTGTTCATTGTCGGATAATGATCACCAAAGAAAACAATCTCTGTTTTTTCATCTCTTTTACTTACTTCTTCAATAAGATTTTTAATAAAATTATCCACTTCATGTATTTCATTCACATAATATTCCCATTGATTATTGTCACCTTCAGTCTCAGCACCGGATACTTTAACATAAGGATTTTGAATAACTTTTTCTGTAGGATATGCCCCATGAGCCTGAACGGTAATTGTATAAACAAAGTCGGATTTATCTTTTGTGGAATCCAACGCTTTAGTAACTTCACCTACTAGAATATCATCTGTTGCCCAACTACCGGTAGGCGTATAGCTTTGAATATTCATAAGTTCCTTTGAAGTAAATGTATCAAATCCCATCATTGAAAAAGCATTAGTTCTACTGTAAAAATTACCGCCGTTATTATGTACAACATGAGTTCCATAGCCTATTGAGCTAAGGTCAGAAGCGATACTTTCACAAGATGTTGTCTTTAAAACTGTTTTGTAAGGATATTCTCCAACTCCAAAATACTTCATGCTCATACCTGTTAAAATTTCAAATTCGGTATTTGCAGTTCCGGCTCCAACAACAGGTACTGTCAGATATCCACTGGTATAATTCTTTTCTAATTTTCTGAAAGTAGGAATCGGATCTTTAGAAAGATTCAAATACTTAATCTCAGTAGGATCAACAAATGACTCTAATAAAACAACAATAATATTAGGCTCATCGTCTTCTTTAACAGTTGTATTTTCTATATTAACTGAATCTTCAATATTTTTTATGCTGGTTTCGGAATAAGATTCTGGTTCACCCATTCCTGTTCCTAAAACTGAACTGGTAAAACCGTAAACAAAACCGTATTTTTTATAACCTTCAGCGATATTTTCAAAATAATCAGTAAGAATATTGCTGGAAACTGCTGCATTCGTAACTCCCTGATAAACAAAGGATGTTGCGATTATGATAAAAATCATTACAACTCTGTGAGTTTTTCCTTCATATACCGGTGCTTTTATCATAATAAAAATCAGGATAGCAATACCGATAATTACAGCTATCAAAAGCCCTATTTGCTGATAAATGCTAAAGTATGAATCAAGCATGGTAAAAAGGTCACCAATCAGTTTTAAATCAGTGAAATTAAATGGTGTTACTCTGTTTGCTAAAACACATCCATTTGCAATTCCAAGAACGCACCAAAGAGTGGTTAAAAGACATCTGGCAAAGGTTCTTCTTCTAACCAGATATACAAGTAATAATGTTACAAAAATTATAGCAGCATTATAAAGGAAAGTCAGCGGACTGCGAAAAGCAAAAGCAAATCCGTCAATTATTGAGTGTCTGGACACGATTTCAATGAATAAGCATATCATACATGCCAGAATAAACTGTAATAGCAAAGAGTACTTATTCATTTTATTAATAATATCGTTATCATTAATTTTATTTTTCAAATCTCGAAAAACTTCCATTTTATTACTCCTTTATTCACATAAATTTCTATAAATACAAAGATAAAAACCTTTCAAATCTTAGCACATATATCTTAATTATTCAATGAATTGATGCAAATATTAAAAAAAAATTAAACAAATCATATGATATTTGTCATTTATGATATGGTTCATGGTGAATTATCTTAAATGCCCGATATATTTGTTCTAATAATATTACTCTCATAAGCTGATGTGGAAATGTCATTTTTGAAAAGCTAAGTTTAAAATCAGCCATTTTAATGATTTCATCAGAAAGTCCTATGGAGCCTCCTATTACAAAGGTAAACTCACTTTTTCCTGATAGCATTTTTTTATCAATCAAATCTGATAATTCTATTGAATCAAGCATATCCCCCTCAATGGCTAATACTATTAAAAATGCTGAAGGAGAAATATGTTTTTTTATTCTTTTTCCTTCTGTATCCTTTATTTTATTTTCCTCAGCTTTTGATGGGTTTTCTATTGTTTTTTCATCTTCAACCTCTATTATATTGATTTTAGAATAGGCATTTATTCTTTTATAATACTCTTTTACGGCGTCTTTTATATATTTTTCTTTTAACTTACCTACAGCGATTATATTTATCTTCATTATTTTTCCTCTTTAAAGCCATTGTTTTTTGAATAAAAAGTTTTTAAATCAATAGTCTTTGTGATATAATTGTACCACACATGAAAGAATTGATTTTAGATGTGTTATATTATTAAATAGAAAAATTGAGGTGTCAACATGAAATTATTAGAAGACAAGATTTTACAGAGTGGTCGTGCTATTAATGAAGATATCCTTAAAGTGGATAGCTTTATTAACCACCAGGTAGATGTAAACTTAATGATTGAAATTGGTAAAGAATTTGCAGAATATTTTAAAAATGAGCCAATTACTAAGGTTGCAACTATCGAAAGTTCTGGTATATCTCCTGCTATTATGACAGCTATGGCTTTAAATGTACCTATGCTTATCTTAAAAAAACAGCCATCAAAGGTTTTGAATGACAATTTGTATCAGACTGTTGTTACATCTTTTACTAAGGGAAATAATTATGAACTTACCCTTTCGGCAAATCAGATTAGTGAAAATGACCATGTTTTAATTATTGATGATTTTCTTGCAAATGGTGAAACAGCCACAGGTGCTATCAGACTTATCAGAATGGCACATGCTACTGTTGCAGGTCTTGGAATTCTTATCGAAAAATCATTCCAGCCGGGAAGAGAAAAATTAGATGCTGCCGGAATAAATGTTTATTCCCTGGCAAGAATCAAAAAAATGGGTGCTGGATTTATCGAATTTATAAATTAATCAAATATAGTATTATATTCTTATGGATTTGCTATTGCAAGTCCGCCTTTAACTCCCCAATGAGAAATTTATTTTATATAATAGAAAATCTTCTATATTTCTTTGTAAAATATAGAAGATTTTTTATTGATTAATAAAATTTGCAATTCTAAATTTTATAAATTGTTTTCTTGTACATATTGCAGAAAACCAACCTCATCCATAAGAATTTTCCTTGGTTTTGTTCCTTCTTCTCCACCTACAACTCCTGCAAAACAAAGTTGATCCATAATTCTCGCAGCCCTGTTAAAGCCAACACTAAGAGTTCTTTGAAGCATTCCTATGGAAGCTTTCTTTTTTCTAATGATTAACTGTCCTGCCTCTACAAATAAAGGATCCACATCGTTATCGGACTTGGATTTTGAGCCTGAAGGATTTGTAACAATATATTCTTCAAAATTAGCCTTAACTTCTTCTTCTTCCGGAACAGATTTGCTCTTTAAGAAATCTACTACCTTGATTATTTCATCATCTGAAACAAAAGGTCCCTGAAGTCTTTGTGGTTTAGCATAATCTTGAGGATAAAAAAGCATATCTCCCTTTCCCAAAAGTCTTTCTGCACCAACACAGTCAAGAATAGTTCTTGAATCTATACCGGAAGAAACTGCAAATGCAAGCCTTGAAGCCATATTGGCTTTGATAACACCTGTAATGACATTTACAGATGGTCTTTGGGTAGCCAATACAAGATGTATTCCAGCTGCTCTGGCTAACTGTGTTAGACGCTGAATGGAATTTTCAACCTCTTTGCTGGCTAACATCATCAAATCTGCTAATTCGTCTATAACTATCAAAAGCTGATACATTTTCTTCATAGGTTGATCTGTATTTTGAGATTTTTCAGCTTTTTCGTTGTAACCTTTAATGTTACGAACTCCATATTGAACAAAATGTTCATATCTGTCATCCATTTCTTTTTCAGCCCATTTAAGAACACCAATAGCTCTGTCCGGTTTTGAGACCACTTCATTATTAATCAGATGTGGTATTCCCTTATATATGCTTAATTCTACGACTTTCGGGTCGATAAGAATCATTTTTACTTCATCAGGTCTTGCTTTATAAAGTATGGACATAATAATGGTATTTATGCATACACTTTTTCCTGAGCCGGTTGCACCTGCTATTAGTAAATGGGGCATTTTAGAAATATCGCAAATAACATTTTTACCAGCAATGTCTTTTCCTACTGCAAAAGCAAGTTTCGGTTTAAATTCTTCAAATTCTTTAGATTCCAAAAGCTCTCTTAATGGAACTGAAACAACATGTTCATTTGGAACTTCGATTCCTATTGCTGCTTTTCCGGGAATAGGTGCTTCAATTCTTACATCCGTAGCTGCAAGATTAAGTTTTATATCATCTGTCAGACCAAGAATTTTGCTAACTTTAACGCCTTGTTCGGGTTTTAGCTCATATCTTGTAACTGTAGGTCCACAGCTTGCTCCTATTAATGTAACCTTTACTCCGAAATTTCTTAAAGTTTCTACCAGTCGCTTTCCTGTTTCAGCTATTTTTGTCCTGGAATCCATAGCTGAATCCGAATTACCTTTTTCGAGAAAATCTATAGGAGGAAATTCATATTTTGATGCAGAAACAGAAGCTTTTTCAGTTGATTCCTCAGTTTCATTATGCATCAAAGTTTCGGTTTCTATAGGTTTTATGTCGTCAGGATTAAGTATTTCTGTATCTAACGGAATAATATCATCATCATCTTCTTCAACATTAATTTCAAATACTCTGTCATCAGATAATGTATTTCCGTCCTCTAAAGCCTCTTTTGAGATTTCATCTGTATCAATAATAATATCATCTATTAAGATTTCATCATCAAGACTTTCTTCATTTATTGGTAAATCCTCTTCAAAATCTTCTTTTTTATCCTTTGATAATTTCTCTAAAAAATCATCCTTTGATATTTCAACTGTTAATTCTTCATCCAAAAGACCATCTTCAACACTCAAATCAGCATCTATAGGCTTTGGAGAATAATCAGTAAAATCATCTAAAACCGAATTTTTTAAATCTGTTTCTTCTTCTTTTTGATTTGTAGATGAAGAAACAGCCTGTTTATCTGCCTCATCACTTGCCAGTTCTTGTGCTAATTTTTCCTCTTCTTCCTTAAAATCCATAGTAGGTATTGAATATAAAACCGACTTCTTTTTGTTTTCTTTGTTTATATTTTTTTGTGGTTTTTCTTCAACATATTCTTTTTCTCTGCGAGGTTTCTTTTTAGAGGATTTTTTCTCTTGTTTTTTTCGAGATTTTTTCTTTGTTTTATAAAGCTGGTATATATCACTAAAAAGGGATTTTTCAGATATAATTATAAAACTTACAAAAATTACACTAAAATCTAATATAAATAAACCGAAGCCTCCTATTAAAGGAAACAAAAGCTTAACTACGCTTCCTCCAACAAGTCCTCCCATTGCTTTACTTTGAACTGAAGCATCATAATATGCCATATAGTCTTGTGTTTCCACATATCCTTTTGAACAAAGCTGGGCAAATACGCAAAGTCCCCACAGAAAAAATACACTTGCTATGGTCTTGATTTTGGCAACTATATTTCCTTTATTTGCAATATTAAAACATATTAAGGTAAACAAAGCTATTGGCATTAAATATGCAAAAAAACCGAATAGTCCAAAGCATACTTCAGCGATTTTTTTACCTGCAATACCACCTAATCCAAAGAGAGTTATTTCTAAAAATACACATAAGCCGAAAGAAACAGCAGGAACAACAGTATTTAGAATCAGTTTATCAAATTGTTTGTTTTGTACACTATTATTTTTCTTCCCGGATGTACTTCTTTTTTTTCTGGCACTCCGGGATTTGCTTGCTTTTCTAGCTGCCATTATAATCCCCTTTTTTTAATAAGTTCGCCTTAATTTATAAGTATTACATACTATTCTTCTTCCCAGTTATGGAAAACTTCCTGAACATCATCATCTTCATCTAAAAGATCAAGAGTTCTTTGGATATTTTTTAAATCCTGCTCATCTGTAAGCTTAACTGTAGTTTGTGGAATCATAGTTACTTCAGCGCTTACCATGGCCACATTGTTTTCCTCTAATGCTTTTTTAACATCTTCAAATGCATCAGGAGTTGTAAGGATTTCAAAGCTGTCGTCCTCTTCAATCATATCATCAGCACCTGCGTCCAAAGCAACCATCATTAGATCATCGCTTTCCATTTCACACTCTTGTCTATCGATGATAATCTGTCCTTTTTCATCAAACATAAAGGAAACACAACCTTTTGTTCCAATACTTCCGTTTCCTTTTGTAAAAGCATTTCTTATATTTGCAGCTGTTCTGTTTTTGTTATCTGTAAGAGCGTTAACAATAATAGCTGTTCCGTTAGGTCCATAGCCTTCGTATGAAACATATTCATAATTAACTGAATTAATATCTCCGGCAGCTTTTTTAATACCTCTTTCAATTGTATCATTAGGCATATTGTTAGCTTTAGCCTTGGCAATTACATCTCTTAACTTTGAATTATTATCCGGATCCGGACCGCCTTCTTTTACGGCAACTGCAATTTCTCTACCGATAATGGTAAAAATTTTACCTTTAGCCGCATCATTTTTTTCCTTTTTATGTTTGATATTTGCAAATTTTGAATGTCCTGACATTTCTATATTCCTTTCTATGAAAAAATTTGATTTTGTTTGATATATTTTATCATCTATGATAATGATAATTCAGATTGCAAAATGATTTTTTTGCACAACACTAGATTTTACCATCAAATTGATTTTTAAGCAAGGTTATCGATTTTTTCTACCTTAACCATTTTTATGGCATTATTTTCAACGGATAGAATTGTAAACGTATAACCTTCAAATTCTACTTCTGTATGCTCATTTTCATCAGGTATTCTATCCAATTTTGAAATCAAGAAACCATTTAATGTTTCAAAATCATTATCTTTATCTGCCATTGAAATGTTTAAAATTTCCTCAACTTCTTCTATTGGCACTAAAGCATTCATTATATATTTGTTTTCATCTGTCTGTTTGATATTTTCTTCAACAGTGTCATATTCATCAAAAATATTTCCAACTATTTCTTCTAATATGTCCTCCATTGTAACTATTCCACTAGTTTGGCCATATTCGTCTATTACTACCACCATGTGTTTCTTGTTTTTTTGCATACTTTTAAATAAGTCATCAAGTCCTCTGGTTTCAGGAATAAAGGATACTTCTCTGATTAAATGCTTTAACTCTTTTAATTGTTTGTACTCATTTTTCTTTTTAATAAACAAAGCCAAATCTCTGAAATAAACAAGCCCTCTGATATTATCGATATCTTCTTCATATACAGGATATCTGGAAAAAGGCTGGTTTTTAATAAATTCAAAGGCCTCTTTAAGAGACATGGTCCAGTCTAAAGATACAATGTTTTTCCTATGAATCATAATGTCTTTAGCATCTTTTTCATCCAGTTCAAAGATGTTTCCAATCATTTCAACTTCACTTTTTAAAATACTTCCCTGTTCGTGACCTTCATTTACCATGGAGATTACATCTTCTTCTGTAACATCATCATCCAATTTTTCTGCATCTATTTTAAATATTTTTAAAATACCATTAGACAAAAATGTATTAATCAAAATGAAAGGCTTAAGTAATAAAACAAGTAAATGTGTACTATAAATATGTTTCCTACACCATTTGACTTCATCCAGTAGAGACAGTTTCTTAGGAATTAATCTGGAAAATACCACATTAATCATCTGAAAGATTATAAATAAAAGCAGGCCACACAGTATAAACCTGAAAATATCCAGACTTTTTTCGGTATATATTGATTTGTAGATTATTAGGATTATCAAAAATCCTGTATAAATATTGAATAAAACATTGTAAATATCTACTGCATCTAAAAGTGCATTTGGCTCATCTATATATTTTAGTATTAATAATCTGATTTTTTCAGGCAATTCACACTCTTTAACTTCGCTTTCATTTAAACCGGAAACTGAAAAAGCGCTTCCTTGAAAAAAACTGTTCAAAATCAGTAAAATTAAATATACAATTAAACCATAAATGCAACTGACTCCATCATCCATAAACAAGTGACTCCTTTTTTAAAGTAGAAAAATTATATATAAATTCTTGGAATTCTTTTGCCAAGATTACAGGCAAATTCATAATTAAATCGCCCTGAAAGCTCGCCTAATTCTTCCATTGTTATTGTTTCATTTTTATCATTACCAAGTAGTGTTACGGTATCATAAAGCTTAACATCCTTTAAATCCGTTATATCTATCATCATTTGATCCATGCATATTCTGCCCACTATTTTAGCTTTCTGTCCATTTACCAAAACATATCCCTTATTGGATAATGACCTTGGATAGCCGTCACCATATCCTATAGAAACAGTGGCGATAGTTTCTTCTTTTTTTGTTTCGTAAGTACCACCATAACTGATAATTCTGCCTTTTGGCAATTTTTTTATATGAATAATACTGCTTTTTAAAGACATAGCCGGTTTAAGAGATAGAACATTTTTATTTACCTCATCAGAAGGCCAAAGTCCATAAATAATAATTCCTGCTCTTACCAGATTGAAATTAATACTTTTATCTTCAATTATGGCAGCTGAATTAGAACAGTGTTTAAGCTTAATTTCCACACCCTTTTCTTCCAACATTTTACACATTTTTTTATAGTTATCAATCTGCTGTTTCATAAAAGTTTTGTCAAATTCATCTGCTTTTGAAAAATGGGTGAATAATCCTTCTGTAACTATATTTGGCAATGTGGATATTTCTTTGATAATATCAGCTGATTCTTCATTTACCTGAAAGCCAATTCTGCTCATTCCGGTGTCCGTTTTAATGTGTATATTAGCTGCTTTTCCTAATCTTTGTGCCTCTTTTGAAATTAATTTTGCACTATCAAGGTCATAGACGCAAAGTCTTACATCATTCATAATAAGCTCATCATAGTCCTCCGGAAAGACATAACCAAGAATCAGAATTGGTTTTTTTATATTATTTTTTCTAAGTTCTAAGGCTTCATCAGCTGTGGCTACGGCATAACCCCAAATATAAGAATAATTTTCAAACATTTCAGCCAATTTAACAGCTCCGTGACCATAAGCGTCTGTTTTTATTACAGCTATTATTTGTGTTTCTTTTTCAATATTATTTTTTATTTCTTCCATGTTATGTGTAATGGCTTCAAGATCAACTATTGCACATGTTCTTTTAATATTCATTATAATATTCACCTTTTCACATATATTATTTAAAATAAAGATTTCTTATTTTACATCTTTTAATACTTTTTTGACATATTCTACTATATCTGAAGATACAAGTCCTCTTTCACCGGTTTCTGCGACAGCATAATCTCCTGCAAGACCATGTATAAATGCACCCATTGCAGCACATAAAGAATAGTCGTCAAAAATAACTGCTAATGCGCCTAAAATTCCTGCTAATACATCACCGGAACCGGCGGTACTCAGTCCATTATTTCCGGAAGTATTTACATACAAACTGCCATCACTACCGGCAATTACACTGTTTGCATCTTTTAATAAACAAATCAGATTGTTTTCCTTAGAAAACTTTATGGCGGTTTCTAATATATCATTGGAGATATTATATATCTTAGTATCGCATAACCTTGCCATTTCTGCAAAATGAGGGGTAATAATAAGAGGACAGTTATGTTTTTTTAGCAATGAAGGATTAGTGGCAGCAATATTTAATGCATCTGCATCAGCTATTATCGGTACTGTTGCATACCTTAGGACATATTCTGTTATCTTCCCTGCTGATACATCCATACCAAGTCCCGGACCGATAACGATACTGTCAGCTCTTTCTATTTCCTTCTCAAGAACTCTGTCATCAAAATACTGAGGGTCATAGGTAGTAAGAACTGCCTCTGGAAGTTTGTTTTGAATAATTATTCTATTATCTTTTGGAGTAAATATTCTGACGAGACCGCATCCGGAAGCATATGCAGCAGCTCCTGCTAAAATTGCAGCTCCACACATATTTAAACTACCTGCGATTATAAGAACATTTCCATAGGTTCCCTTATTAGATCTGACTTTTCTCTTTGGAATTTTGTTTAAATCATCTATTGTAAGGATGTGTCCGGTTTTGCTTTTTTCAATGGGCTTATTGGATATACCAATTTTTTTACAGACTATCTCACCGCAAAACTCTGCTCCGGGATAAATAAAGCATCCTCTCTTATAATCTCCTATTGTAACCGTCAGCTCTGCCTTAAAGGTGGTTCCCATAATTTTTCCATTGTCGGAATTAACTCCTGAAGGTACATCTATGGATAGTTTAAAGCCCCTTTTGTCATTTAGTTTTCTTATGAGATTAAATATTTCACCTTCTATATTTCTTGAAAGTCCTATTCCAAAAATAGCATCCACTATAAGTGTATAATTATCAGATTCGGGAAAAGTATCCAATATTTTAACATTGTAATTTCTGATAATTTCATATTGTTTACCCATTTCTCCCGATGCTAAAGAAGTGTTTCCGGTAATATATACATTAACTTTATCACCTTCATCAGCTAACATTCTTGCTAATGCAAGGCCGTCTCCTCCATTATTTCCGCTACCACATACAATAAGCGTATTAGAAGAATCTATTTTACGAGCCCGAATTTCATCAAAAACCCCAAGAGCAGCTCTTTCCATGAGAACCATAGACGGAATACCAATATCATTTATTGTATACATATCGCATTCGTGCATCTGCTGCCTGTCTAAAATATTATTCATAATTCCCTCCATTTTTGTAATAAATATTAATGATACATAAAAGTTATTTTTACAACTTTCCCATATTATATTATACAAAAAAATAAGCTAACATAAAGCATAAAAATATACTTTTTGTCTGCTTATTTTTTATTCATCCTCATCGTCATCCTGATTTTTGGAATTTTCATGAGTTTCATCATAGTTTAAATCAAAAATGGCAATAATTTCAGGCCCGAAAATATCATGCATATATGAATACATTCTTCTGTTATTTTTCGTTTTTGCCTGCTTTTCAATAAGTTTTTCCCGTAACTGGGACTTAAAATCATCAATCCATTCATCTATTTTAGAGATATCATCCTGATTTTCGTAGAATTGTTGATAAAAATAATTCATAGAGCAAACCATAAGTTCTGTATTTGCTTCCTTAAGATCATAAGGAATATCCAAAAGCTCATCTTCGTTTCTTCTAATGGCTTCATTAATCTGAAGAATCATCTTTTGTTGTTCTTCGACTTTTTTTGCCATAACCTTGTCCGAAGTGGTTACATCATCCATATTTGCCACAATACTTTGCATGATTCTGCTTTTGGATTTCTTTAAATCTTTTATATCTACATTTAACTGTCCCTGTCTTTTTAAAAGGGAATTTACTTTATCTTCTAATTCTTTAATATCATCAGGTTTGGTATCAGGGGGAAAAAGCTGATGCCATTTTTGGTCAAGAGTTAGAATAGGTATTTTTTTCCCCGCCAATGCTTCCCTGAAATCATCTGGTTTTTTTGAAAGTTTACTCAACTATTTACCTTCTTTCAGATTCATCTGCTGGTAATGGTATAAGATAATTGCATAAGACTATCTAAAAGATGTACATTTTCCACGCTGACATTTTCTGGTACCACAAGATCTTTGTTTGTAAAATTCCAGATAGCCTTAATATTACTTTTAAGAAGTAATGATGTAACTTCATCAGCTCCTTGTCTTGGAACTGTAAGAACTGCTATATCTATATCATTTTCATTAATAAACTTCACAAGTGCATCTATATGTAAAACCGGTGCACCATGTACATTGCTTCCGATAACATCTTTGTTAATATCAAACAATGCTTTTGTAATAAAACCTCTGTTATTGAAAGAAGGAAAATTTGCAATAGCCATACCTAATTTTCCAGCTCCAACAATAACTATATTGTGTATATTATCAAGTCCTAATATTTTTCCAATTTCATTATAGAGATATTTAACATTATAACCATATCCCTGTTGCCCAAAACCGCCAAAATTGTTAAGATCCTGCCTGATTTGCGATGCTGTAACATTCATTTTATCGCTTAATTCTCCAGATGAAATTCTTTCGATTTCATCGTCTACAAGTTCCCCCAAGTATCTATAGTATCTAGGTAGTCTTCTGATAACTGCCTGAGAAATATCACGGTCTGCCATTATAAATCCTCCATTTATTATAACAATTTCCTTTTTTTATAAAATGATTTTCAGATACAACGACCTAACTGAAAATCTGATTACTCATAAATTTGATTATAAAAAATATAGTTTTAATTGTCAAATTTTTAACCCATTAGCTCTTCCCATTGCTGATAATACTTGGACAATTCTGAATTTTTTTCTTCCTTATCTTTTTGAAGCTGCATAAGGATTGCAGCATTATTTGTATTTTCATCCTTTAACATTTCAGAATCTATATCGGCAATTTCAGCTTCTAACTTTTCTATTTCTTTCTCACATTTTTCTATTTCTCTTTCTTTTTTCTTTTGAATGGCGGCTT
This sequence comes from Acetitomaculum ruminis DSM 5522, assembly GCF_900112085.1. Taxonomy (GTDB): domain Bacteria; phylum Bacillota; class Clostridia; order Lachnospirales; family Lachnospiraceae; genus Acetitomaculum; species Acetitomaculum ruminis. The sequence continues at coordinate 234,584 of NZ_FOJY01000001.1, read as the reverse complement.
CTTTTTTCTGCTTTTGCCACTCATCTTTTGAAACACTGTTGGAAATATTATTTGATTCATCAGTATCGACTGTATTTGTCTTATTTTCATTTCTTTTTAGTAAATAATAATCATAATTTCCAAGATAATTTGTAAGTTTTTTATTTTCAAGAGATAAAATTCTTGTAGCTGTTTCATTAACAAAGTATCTGTCATGGGAAACATATAAAACTGTTCCGCTGTAATTTCTTATAACTTCTTCCAATATTTCTTTAGAATCTATATCAAGATGGTTTGTAGGCTCATCAAGGATAAGAAAATTACAACTTGAAAGCATTAACTTTGCCAAAGAAACTCTTCCTCTTTCACCACCGCTTAAATCCCTGATATATTTAAATACATCATCACCGGTAAATAAAAATGCAGCTAGGGTATTTCTTATCTGAGTTTCGGTAAGCTCCGGAAAGCTGTCTGATATTTCATCAAATAAAGTTTTTTCCATATCCAAAACCATTTGTTCCTGGTCATAATAGCCTATTTCCACCTTTGAACCTAAGGATATATTTCCTGAATCAGCATCTAAAAGATTATTAACCATTTTTAGAATAGTGGTTTTACCGGCACCGTTTTGACCTATTAAAGCCACATGTTCCCCTCTTTTTATCTGGAAACTAAGTTTAGAAAAAAGCTCATTACTTCCAAAAGTTTTAGAAATCTCTTCTACTGTCAAAACATCATTTCCGCTAAGTTTTGACGGTTTTAACTGTATTTTCATGCGCGAAGCCTTTTCTTTAGGCTTTTCAAGTCTGTCAATCTTGTCTAAGGCCTTTTCCCTGCTTTCAGCTCTTTTAATAGATTTTTCCCTATTAAAAGATTTTAATTTGGCAATTACTTCTTCCTGTCTTTTTATTTCTTCTTGCTGGTTGTAGTAATGTTTGAGCTGTATTTCACGAATCTGAGCCGAATGTTTTGCAAAATCAGTGTAATTGCCTTTAAATACTCTAACATCACCGTTTTCTATATGAATAACTTTATTTACAATTTTATCAAGAAAATATCTGTCGTGTGCGACTACAAGTACTGCTCCCTTGTAATTTGACAAAAAGCCTTCAAGCCATTCAATAGACTCTATATCAAGATGATTGGTTGGTTCATCCAAAAGTATTAAATCCGGCTTTTTCACAAGAAGTTTTGAAAGGGATAATCTGGTTTTTTGCCCTCCGGAAAGTGAATTAACCGGTTTGTCAAAATCTTCTTCTTCAAAACCCAGTCCCTTTAAAATACCTGCAACTTCGCTTTTGTAGGCATATCCGTTTATTAATTCAAACTGATGATTTAATCTGTCATATCTGCCTAAAAGTTCTTTTAATTTTTCACCTTTTGAAGAAGCAATTTCTTTTTCAAGAGTTCTTATTTGATTTTCCATTTCAATAACATCCTGCTTGATGGTAAGTACTTCCTGGTAAATTGTATTATTTTCTTGAAATTCCTGAAACTGTCCTAAAAAACCAATGGTTTTATCTTTTGCTATTATTACATTTCCACTATCACTGCTTAATTCACCCATTATAATTTTTAGCATTGTAGATTTACCACAACCATTTAATCCTACAATGGCAGCTTTTTCGTAATTATCAATTTCAAAACTGGCATTTCGTATTATTTCATCAATTCCAAAGGATTTGCTTACATTTTGACAGCTTAAAATCATTATTAACCTCCGTATATCTATGTGAACTTTTTTTTATATTATCAGGGCATCAAGTGGTCTTAATATATAATAAACCCTGTTTCCTATCTATAAATTATAAATAAGGAGCAGGGTTTAATAGCTTTTTAAAAATCAAAGTTAAAACTAATATTAAAGTAATGTATCAAGAGTTTTTCTTATTTCTTTAATAAAGTCCTGACTGTTTAAAACAGTAACATCTTTTAAGGTTGTAATAAGTGCCAAATCTTTTGTCATTTTACCACTTTCAATTGTCATAAGGCTTGCTTTTTCAAGTTTTTTTGCAAATTCTGAAAGTGCATTATTTCCATCTAATTCACCGCGTTTATTTAATGCTCCGGTCCACGCAAAAATGGTTGCAATTGAATTTGTGGATGTCTCTTCACCTTTTAAGTGTTTGTAGTAATGTCTTTGAACTGTTCCATGAGCAGCTTCATATTCATATACTCCTTCAGGAGATACAAGTACGGAAGTCATCATGGCAAGAGAACCAAAGGCAGTCGCAATCATATCACTCATTACATCTCCGTCATAGTTTTTTAAAGCCCAGATAAAACCACCATCTGATTTTACAACTCTTGCTACTGCATCGTCAATAAGAGTGTAAAAATATTCTATGCCAGCCTGTTCAAAACGGGTTTTATATTCATTGTCATATATTTCCTGGAAAATATCTTTAAAGGTATGATCATACTTTTTAGAAATAGTATCTTTTGACGCAAACCATACATCCTGTTTTGTATCAAGACCGAAATTGAAACAACTTCTTGCAAAACTTTCGATAGATGCGTTTATATTGTGTTGTCCCTGAATAATCCCAGGACCGTCAAATTCATGAATTAATGCTCTGCTTTCTTTTCCATCTTTGTCTGTATAGACAATTTCTGCCTTTCCGGCAGCAGGAATCTTCATTTCAACATTTTTATATAAGTCACCATATGCATGTCTGGCTATTGTAATAGGTTTTTTCCAGTTTTTCACATATGGCTCAATTCCCTTAACAACAATAGGTGCTCTGAATACTGTACCATCAAGAATAGCTCTTATAGTTCCGTTAGGGCTTTTCCACATTTCTTTAAGATTGTATTCGTCCATTCTTGCTGCATTGGGAGTTATAGTGGCACATTTAACTGCAACCTTGTATTTTAATGTAGCATTTGCTGAATCAACAGTTACCTGGTCATTGGTTTCATTTCTTTTTACAAGTCCAAGATCATAATACTCGGTTTTAAGGTCAACATAAGGAATTATGAGTTCATCTTTAATCATTTGCCATAAAACCCTTGTCATTTCGTCTCCGTCCATTTCAACTAACGGAGTTGTCATTGCTATCTTACTCATTTTCCGAATCCTCCTGTTTGCAGGTATATAGAATAAAAATACATTTAATAATACCTTTGATTACGTAGCGATTGTTCTATGAGTAGATATTATAAACTAGCTTGTTTCTAATAGCAAGCGTTTAGAAGAATTTTTGACATGATTTAAAAAATTGGTGGATATATTTACTTTTGAATAAATATTCGAATATTCTTCCATATTAAGTTCTTCTATATAATTCACTTCAAAATTTTTATCATAGCCTCCCATTCTGGCTTTATCCACTGCCTTATTGTAGGCAACGGCAGCCTCTATCTCAGAATCATAATAACCGATAACAAAATTATTGTTTAAATGTATTGTTGTTTTAAAACAATTACGCCCGTTTTTTCCTTTTTGTCTTGCAACTCCTACATATTTATTAATAATGTGTATATTTTCGTATCTGAAATCATATTCGTCATTATTTAAGAAGAGGTAGTCTTTACCACAAACTGCGTAATTTTTTATTCCGTATCGTGAAGCAATATTCACCTGCATACCGTAGTCTGCAACAAATAAATGGCCGTTTCTTTTCATTATTTTGTGAGTGGAATAATAAAATAAATCATCTCTGTCAAACTTTAATATTTCCTCTTGATTTATGTAGTAATAGATATAATTTTTTTTAATATATATAGGTGTTTTAATGTAGATGTTATTTTCTCTAAAGTTTATCAAAACAACCCATTTTTCAAATTTGAGAATTGTTTTATTGGAATCAAACTGGTCAATAGTGATATTTTTATTATGTAATATTTCCATCCCTTCAAGATATGCAGTATGAGCATCCAAGGAAGTCTCAAAGCTGCCAAGACTTATATGTTTGTTTCTAAAAGTTAAAGATGCTCTGTAATACTTTTCACCGTTTTTCTTTATTGTTTCATAAACGCCTGGAAAATTTTTCATCTATATCACTCCTAGTTCTTAAAATAGTTTTTCTCTTCTCCTACATTAAATATCGAAAGCTTTTTCACAGGTGATTAATAAAGAATTTGTAAATTATATTAAAAAATAATCTTTTTCAAAATAAATAAATTCATTTATTAGCTAATAATAAAAAATCCGTCATTTTTAGTAAAATAAAAAAAATTTTTCCGAATTTCGGTCTTTATTTCGGTAAATTTGCCACTTTACTTTGTGAAAGCTTGTTAATATAATTTAGGTGTGCTATAATACGCTAAATTATAGAACCATGACCACGATTGTGGGGATAACAATAAAGAAAAGAGGATTTAGAAAATGGATTTACTTTACAAAAGCACCAGAAGTGCTACGGAAAAAGTTACTGCTTCCAAGGCTATATTAAACGGTCTTGCTGAAAACGGAGGACTTTATATTCCTGAAACCATTCCTGCTCTAGATATGGATTTTAATGAAATTGCTAAAATGAAATATCAAGAAGTAGCATATCTTGTATTATCAAAATTTTTAACTGATTTTACAAAAGATGAATTGGAGTATTGTATAAATAATGCATACGATTCAAAATTTGATACCGAAGAGATTGTTCCTGTAAAAAAAGTAGAAGGAACCTATATCATTGAACTCTTCCATGGTAAAACAATTGCATTTAAAGATATGGCTCTTTCAATCCTTCCATATTTAATGACAGTTTCTGCAAAGAAAAATAATATTAAAAATGAAATAGTTATCCTTACAGCAACATCGGGTGATACAGGAAAGGCAGCATTGGCAGGTTTTGCAGATGTTCCGGGAACAAAGATAATAGTATTTTATCCTAAGGACGGAGTAAGCCCTGTCCAAAAGAAACAAATGGTTACACAAAAAGGTGACAACACCTTTGTTATTGGTATAAATGGAAACTTCGACCAGGCTCAGACAGGTGTTAAAAATATGTTTAACAATAAGGAGCTTAAAACCCGAATGAATGAAAAAGGATTTCAGTTTTCTTCTGCAAATTCAATTAATATTGGTCGTCTTGTTCCACAAATTGTATATTACATTTATTCATATTCAAAACTTATTAAAAATGGAGCTATCAAGGCTGGTGATAAAGTCAATATTACAGTACCAACAGGAAATTTTGGAAATATTTTGGCAGCTTATTACGCAAAAAAAATGGGACTTCCTGTAAATAAACTTATTTGTGCTTCAAACGAAAATAAGGTATTGTTTGATTTCTTTACAAGCGGTACTTATGATAAAAACAGAGAGTTTTATCTGACCTCATCTCCTTCCATGGATATTTTGATTTCAAGTAATCTTGAGAGACTTATATATGAAATAGCTGGCTATGATGCAGATAAAAATACCGCATTAATGAATAGTCTTGCTAAAGATGGCAAATATGATATTACTCCGGCTATGAAAGAAGGTTTGGCAGATTTTTATGGTAATTATACTTCACAGGAAGAAACTGCCAAAGCAATTAAGGAATTATATGAAAAAGCATCATATGTTTTAGATACTCATACTGCTGTTGCTTATGGTGTATATGAAAAATATAAAAATGAGACAAAGGATGATACACCTACTCTTATTGCTTCTACAGCCAGCCCTTACAAGTTTTCAAGAGATGTAATGAAGGCTATTGATGAAAAATATGATTCTTTAGAAGACTTTTCACTTATTGATGAACTTGAAAAAGTCAGCAAAGTTAAAATTCCTGATGCAATTAATGAAATCAGAAATGCCAAAGTAATTCATAAAACTGTTTGTGAAGTTGATGAAATGCAAAACGAAGTAGAAAAATATTTAGGATTATAATTACATTATAAATTCACTATAAAACCCCGCCGGAATATTGTTATTCGTATTCTGACGGGGTTTTTTTAATTATTTACATCAATTTAATTTCCAATTAGATAGCAATGATAACATTTACAGAACCAAAAGGGAACAAAATCGGTATAAAATATAAGGTTTTGTTCGGGATATTTACCCAGACATTTTCTTTTGATTCCAAAGGATCAAGATTAAGTTCCAAAGCAAATTCATTGGACATGTTTACTAAAAACAGACCATTGTGAAGATTAAGAAAATCTTCAACAGATGCTGTAACATATTCATTAAAATCAACAATCTTTTTATTTGTGTAACGAGAAGCAAATTCTAATGTTGTTTCTTCATCCATGTCAATAGCTGTATACATGGAAAAATCACCTTCCATGCTTTGGGAACATAAACACTGTGAAGAATAATCATCAATAATTTCTGCACTTAAAGGTGTAAAATCACCACCTATAAATCTAATAAGATTGTTAAAAAATAATATCAAATAATTGATGCATTTATCGGTATTTTCAAGGTCGTCAAATCTATAAAAATTTGTAACCAAATCAATTACCTGTTCTCTTTGATTATCATTTACATTTAATTGACCAATCTCATACTCTTCTTTATATTGCTCCAATAAGCTCTCAAACTCTGTAGTTGTAAATACCCCGGCATTAATCAAAGATTGTCCAAAATAAAGATAATCAGGTTTTTGGGCACTACAAAGAAGCTCAACTTGTTCCGGGGTAAGATACCCCTCTTCAATTGCAACTTCACCAAATCTACGGTCTTCATGAGTTTGAAGAATATGAACATTCTCTACTTCGCTAGCAGTCATATAGCCTTGATATATTGCTAATGTCCCTAATTTAATATGGGTTTTTGTCTGCTCTTCCATAGCCTTTAAAAGCTGTTCTCTGGTTATTAGCTTTTTGTTGAGAAGATAATTTCCAAAAAATTGAGTATACATTATTCTCCTCCCTTCAGCTCCAAATTAAGAATCTCTCGAACTTTCTCTTCTTCTAAAGGTTTTTGGACAAAATCATTAGCTCCTGCCGAAATTGCCTCCTTTAAATGTTTCTGGTTACCAACTGACGAGGCCATGATAATCTTAGCCTTTGTATCGGTTTCGCGCATTTCTCTTACTGCAGAAATCCCGTCCTTTACAGGCATAACTATATCCAAAAATACAACATCCGGTTTATGCTCTTTAAATAACTCAACTGCTAACTGTCCATTGTTCGCCTCTATTACTTCACACTCAGGATCGTAATCCTTAATAATGTCTTTTAATTGACTTCTCGCGAGTATAGAATCATCACAAACTAGAATTTTACTCATTAGCGACACTCCTTAAATAAATTTTTATTTTCTCTCCTAAATTTTAGACATAAGAAATATATACCCAATTATTATAAGAGTTTTTTCTCATTTTATCAATATTGTATATTAATTTACCATTAAACAACAGTAAATCAAATATAAATTTAAAATTAAACACTCCTTCACTAATTTTAATCGGATTTTTTCAAAAATAAATCACTATTTTCACAAGAAAATTAAAAAAAATACAAATATTTTTCGATAATATAATATATAATCATAAGATAATTAGGTTGTATAATTAATTTATTCTCTGCCTTAGATGATATATCGACATATCATAAACTTATATAAATAAAGGAGAACGTGGAAAATGAGTAAAATACTAATAGTTGACGATGAAGAAAAAATAAGAGAAGTAATAAAAAAATATGCCGAATTTGATGGCCATAACATTATTGAAGCTGAAAACGGTATGGAAGCAATTAAGTTATGTAAGGAACAGGATTTTGACCTTCTGATTTTAGATGTAATGATGCCTGAATTGGATGGATTTTCAACCTGCTCTGAAATAAGAAAATTTAAGGATATTCCGGTAATTATGCTTTCAGCAAGAGGCGAAGAATATGATAAAATTCACGGTTTTGAACTTGGAATTGATGATTATGTTGTAAAGCCTTTTTCTCCAAGAGAATTAATGCTTAGAGTAAGGGCTGTTTTAAATAGAACTTCAAAAAGCCATGCTACTTCCTCTACTGAAGAAAGAATTATATTCGAGAAAGAGGGTCTTAAAATAGATTTTACCGGTAGAATGGTTTATATTGACGGAGAAAGAATAGAGATGTCTCCAAAGGAATATGATTTGCTGTTTTTTTTAGTAAAAAATAAAAACATAGCTCTTACAAGGGAAAAACTCATTACTGAAGTATGGGGATATGACTATTATGGTGATGATAGAACTTTAGACACCCATATAAAACTTTTAAGAAGCAGCCTTGGCCCTTATAGAAAATTTGTTGTCACGTTAAGAGGAGTTGGTTATAGATTTGAAGCTTGAAAAAATCAGCGTAAAGTGGAAGCTGTTTATGTATTTGCTTAGTTTTACCTTTATTTTACTTGTTGTATTATGGTTATTTCAAATTGTTTACCTAAACAGCTTTTATAAAAATATTAAGAGAAACGAATTGACCAAGGCAGCAAATATGGCTGAGAAAGATTTGAATGATGATGATGCCGAATATGAAATTTCTGAGCTTGCATCCAGTTTTGACATATGCATACTGGTTACCAAGATGAATTTTGTCAAAATATATTCGGCTGATTATTTACCAAATTGTTCTATTCATAAAATGGATTATTCGACTTTTCTAAAATATAAACAGGAAGTCGAAAATAATAATGGTAGCCTTGAAGTTACCTTTGAAGGTTATAACAATCTTACATTTCCGGATATGCCTGCGTTTTTGTATAAAGATTCATCTACTTCCTTTCAGAATTCAAATTCAGATAATAACACTAATAACTCTTCCGCTTCTTCCAATAGCGCTTTGAGTTCAGAATCTGAAAATATTAATTCTTTTTTTGATAAAAATGATTCAAAATATGACGACTCAATAAGTAGAAGAAAAAAAGCTGAAAGTGTAATTATTTTCAAAGAGGTTACTATTAATAATGAAAAATGTATGTTGATGCTTAATTCCATTATCACTCCCGTGGATGCCACAAAAAATACCCTGCAGGTACAGCTGATGTATATTTCCATAATAATGGTACTGCTATCACTTATTATTGCCTTCATTATGTCAAAAAAGATATCAAAACCAATTATTAAAATTAATGATTCGGCAAAAGAACTTGCAAAAGGTCATCTAAATGTTGCATTTGATGGAAACAGTTATCTTGAAATCGCTGAACTTTCAGATACATTAAACTATGCTACTACTGAATTAAATAAAACTGAAAGTTTTCAAAAGGAACTAATTGCCAATGTTTCACACGATTTAAGGACTCCTTTAACAATGATTATTGGATATGCAGAAGTTATGAGAGATTTGCCGGGTGAAAACACTCCCGAAAATGTTCAGGTAATCATAGATGAAGCCACACGACTGACAAATCTGGTAAATGACCTATTGGATATTTCAAAGCTTCAAACAGGAGTTATGCAGCTTGAAGCTGATGAATATGACCTTACAGCCAGCATTTCCAGAGCACTTGCCAGATACAATAAGCTGATTGAACAGGATGGTTTTAAAATTATTTTTAATCATGATGAACATGTATTTATTTATGGTGATGAATTTAAGCTTTTTCAGGTAATATACAATCTTGTTAATAATGCTATTAATTATACAGGTGAAGATAAAATCGTTACTATTAATCAAATAGTTAATGACGATCATGTTTTAATCGAAATAATTGATACAGGATTTGGAATTGCACCTGAAGACTTGAACAATGTATGGCAAAGATATTATAAAGTTGACAAAACTCATAAACGCTCTATTAAAGGAACCGGAGGTTTAGGATTATCTATAGTTAAGGATATTCTGGAATTACATAATGCTGAATATGGCGTTGAAAGTACTCTGGGTAAGGGAACAAAGTTCTGGTTTCAGTTAAAACTAACGAGGTAATTAAATTATGTCAGAAGCTAATAAAATCAAGAAAAAGAAAGATGCGATTACCAGGTTGAACAACAGTCAAACCGGTGCCATGATTGTCAATGATTACTTAAAGTATAAGGCCAGAAAGGAATACTTTAGTTTTTTTCTGATTGAAATCCTAAATTTAAAACCATTAAATGACAAATATGGTTATATATACGGTGATGCACTTTTAATGGAAGTTGCTGATATAATAAATTCCATTGAAAGTGATAAAAATATTTCTATTAGAATTTCAGGACTTGAATTTGCTATTCTTATTAAAGATTGTGAGGATATTAATGCTTCTGCCATTGCCAGGACTATAATTAAATCGATTGAAAAAATTTATACCGGTGAAAATGAAAGCATTCATTTGTCTGCAAAGGTTGCCTACCATTTCACTAATGAAAGCACAGATTTTGTAGATTTAATTAATAAACTTGATTATATTTTTGATTACCTACATGAAAATGATGACATTCCTTATATCTCCTACTCTGTTTTAAAAGGGAAAAACTATATTGCCAAATATAATTTTCCTTTGAAAGACCGTAGTGGATATGAACTAGAAAGAGCCTATCTTGCAGGAGATCTTGATATTTACAGATTTGCTTTTAAACTCTTAGAGAGGGCTGAAGATCTTCAAAGTGCATTAAATGTTTTAATAGCCAGAATCGGAAGAAATTTAAATTTTGACAGCATTATAATATTCGGAATAGGTATTAGCCAGCTTAGAAACAGGATTATGTATAGTTGGTCTTTAAACAATGATTTTTTTGACACAAAAAATTTTGAAGAATATTTGACAGACAATGCCGTGTCAAGGTTTTTCAGCCTCATCGGACCCCAGGAATATATTACAACGGAAAAAATAACAGAGGATATTATACCTTTGAAAAAGGCCTTGTATTTAGACGAAGAACCAAGTGCATGTTATACCCCCTTATATGAAAATGGTAAAGTAAATAGTATTGCTGTATTTATAAAATATGAATCAAATTATAAATGGAAAAAAAATACATTAAAATCCCTTGTAAAAATCTCAGAAGTAATTGCCATAAATATTTCCAAAATACAACATGAAAATGCAAATCAGGATAAAACCTGGTTTTTAGCTAAAATGGGCAATGAACTGGATAAACCTGTCAGCACAATAATTGGATTTTCAGAGCTGATTATGAAGGAAGCCATCAATCCCAGGGTTGCAAAATATGCAGAGAATATAAAAAACTATTCCGAAGCTTTATTGGGAATTATTAATGAATTATCGGATGTTACTAAAATTGAAGCCGGTAATTTCAACATTACCAATACTATATATGAAGTCTCAAATCTCTTTAAGGAAGTATATAGTGTAACCATGGCTGCGCTTAGCAAAAAAAATATCCAGTTTTATGTGGATTTAGGTGAAAATATACCTGTTAGACTTTCCGGAGATTATGCACATATTAAGCAAATTCTAATAAATCTTTTAAGTAATGCTATTAAATTTACTCCAGAAGGCTCTGTTATTTTTAAAATCTATAGCGAAATCATAGACAGAAATAATGTCATGCTATATTTTTCTATAACTGATACTGGAATAGGTATTAAGGATTCTGATTTGAATATTATTTTTAATGATTTTGAAAAATTAGACTACCACACTACCTATACTTCTAACGGTAGCGGACTTGGACTTACCATTGCAAAACAATTAGCCAAGATGATGGGTGGCGATATTAATGTTAAAAGTAAATTTAATGTCGGTTCTACTTTTGTTTTTAATGTACCTCAATATATAGTTCAGGGAAATTTTTGGGATGGAAAACTGGACGGGGAAGTTATACCTAACATTATCAATGGTAACAGTGATGAATTTATGCTTCTTGATACAAGCTGTCTGCTGGTTAGTAGTGATGAAGATGTAATTTTTGATTTCATGAAATTTATCAAATCTTACAAAATGAATGTAGACGTTGTTTCTGATACCTATATGACAATAAAAAAGCTTAATGACAACAGGTATGACATTATTTTTGTATGTGACAATCTGGATAATATAGACGCTAATGAAACTGCGAAATTAATAAGAACGTTAAAAGGCAGATATTTTAAAACAGTACCAATTATAAAAATGGTATACAATCTTAAAGGTCTTGAATTAAAAAGAGGAAATTATGGAAAATATTTCTCAGGATTTTTAGGATTAAAAATGAATGAAAGTAAAATAGTCAGCGTATTAAGAAAACATTTACCTGCTTATAAGCTTGTATACAAAGAGTTAAACCTTTACGATAAAGTTAAAGCACCGATTGATCTAAAAATAAAAGGATTGGACTTGATGGTTGCAAGCAGAAATGTCGACAATAAATTCGATGATTTAATCAAGGCACTTTCTATTTATATAAAATACAGTAAGCTATATTATTTGCGACTAAGTCGTTATTTTAAAGAAAAAGATTATGATCATTTGTACTTTTACATTACTTCCTTAAAAAGTGCTTCCTCCCTGATAGGTGCTTTAAAATTATCCAAGATGTGTGAAAATTTTGAAGAAGCTTATAGTAACTCTAATTTTGAACTTATAGATGAAAGTAGTGCTGAATTAATTAATTATTACATAACTATTGTAATTAGAATCGGAAATGCCATTAAAAAGTATTCTAACTATCCCTTTGTTTTGGAGGTATTGAATTATCTGACAAAAAATATGGATACTGATAATGTTCAAGAACAGGAACACAACTTTTTAAGGATGTCTATTACTTCAAGTAAGGCTATTTTCTTAAATATTATTAAGGTTATAAACCGATTTGAACAGGATAAAGCAATAAGAATATTAAAATTCATATATACCAATTTGACAGATGATGAAAAATTAGCTATTACCGATTGTATTCATTGTCTGGAAACCTATGAATTTAAAGAAGCAATCATGATTATCAGAGAATTATTGAAAGAAAATAATGTGTAAATAACAGTAATTTGATTTTAAGGTAATACTTTTAATTGATTTTTGTATATAGCTAAAAAGGAGAAAAATAATGAATAATATTATTTTAATTATAGGAAAATCCGCAAGTGTAACCAAAAAACTTCATTTGGAGCTTGAAGAAAAATATGATGTTTTATCAATTCACATAGATGGCTTAATTAAAGATGAAGACTTTAGAAATTATGTTCCTGATATTATCTTTGTTACGGATGAACTTGACGAAGAAGAATTAAATAAAAGCTTTAGAGCTGTAAAATGGAACCCATTACTGGCCAACGTACCCCTTATAATGTACACCGTAACTAATAAAAAAGAATTTGTACTAAATTCCCTTACAAAACTTTGTAATGATTTCTTGCCTAGTTCAGCTACTATTGAAGAAAAATATGACTTTATTGAGAATTATACAAGTAAAAAAAGAATTCTCATTGCAGATGATGATTTAATAACATTAGACATTATTCAAATGCATTTAAAAACAAAATATAAAACATCAGCAGTATCATCCGGACAACAGGTTTTAAGTTATCTTGTTTATCATACACCTGATTTGATTATTTTAGACTACGGTATGCCTAGAATGAATGGACTTGACACTCTTATACTTATCAGAAGTAAAGCAAAATTTAAAAATATACCTGTTATTATGATGACTGGGTCTTCAAAAAAAAATACCCTGGTAGAAATAATGAATAATAATGCTTCAGATTATCTAATAAAACCCATCCAGAAAAACGAGCTTTTAGAAGCAGTTGAAAATCTTATTGGGAAAAACAACATATAATGCAAAAAATCAAGCAGAAATATAGCCCTCAAATCTTCTTTCTTTACAAAAAATCCGAGGACTATTATTTCATAAAATATTCAATTATAACTATTCTCATATATTACGTTTCTGGCGGTCTATACCTTCCTTTCTGTAAATTTCATCAAAATAACATCTATACTAACGAACCTAAACGGTGTAAAGTTGGAAAATTTATAAATCTATATGATTAATCTTATCAAATCAATCCTCATATGCTAATAAACTACAAACTACCTATCCTCTTCTATACACTTATAAAGATAAAATCACATCTCACGAACTATTATCTTATATTATCTTTACTCATTCCCTTTCTACAATCCACTATTTCTTTAATTCTTCGCCTATCGTCTCGTCTATGAAAAGGTAGCTGCTTTTATCACCATATCTTCAAAACTCATGACTACAACTTTAAAATCTATTAGTACAAAATATTATATACGAACCTTACTTTCAAATCCTACTCTCGATTTACAAAACAATCACTAATAATAAAATATAAATCTTTTAAAATTCATCCGGTAAAAGTAATAAAGTAAAATTCGTTAACTATCTTCCCATTGGAATCACCCTTTCTTTAATTAAATGTCTGCTAAAAATCATTTGCTTTATTTATGTGCTTATTATACTGCCATAAAAAAAGGTTGTCAAGTGTTTTTTCAGTTTTTTTAAAATAAATATTATTGTTTTTCTACTATCGTCCGATATACATTTCATTGTCTGAATATTCATATATTTTTAAAGACTTGAATTTAAAGGTTTTTAGCGAATCACTGTTAAAAATTTAATGCAAAAGTATGATATAAAATTTTATTTACAAATATTGATAAACAATTTTCTTGATGTATATTCCCTGGATTATAATATATTATTATTAATGTTTTTTTAACTCAGTATGTTTAGAGCTAATTATTATATACAGGAATCGTCAAATAACATCCTATATATAAAACATCTGTACTTAAATGATTTATAGTAGATACTTCTTCTATATATGCCTCATAATTCCCATCCGGAGCATATTGACACGCTATACTCCAAAGGCTGTCATTGTTATGGATCTGAATCGTTTTATAATATTTGACAGCTTGTCCCTGTAAATTACCATCTTTAAATTTACTATTGCAAAAGAAAAGCAGGATTATACAGCAGCATATAAGACAGATTGTAACATAAATAGTTCTTTTTAATTTTATTTCTTTCATAATTTTGTACTTCCCTTCTGTTAATTTTGATGTGAATTAAAAGTTTACTTCCTTTAATACTATTACTAAACACACATTCCGAACATGTTTTCCGATGATATGTTCTATTTTATTAGATAAACATTTGTTTGTCAATCATTTTCAGAACAAATTTTTGCGAATATCAGTTTGTAATTTAAAAATATATATGTTATACTTTACTTGTTTATAGATGTGATAATACTCGTAATACTACAAAATAGGGTCACACTCCCGGATGTCAGAATGGCGAATAGAAGTAAAATCGTCATTTTCCAGAATATTTATGAAAAAATGAAAGGAAAAGCTATATTATTAGCAGGTAATAATATGTCATACGGAAAAATATCAACTAAACAATCCGAGATTTTAGAATTTATGAAAAATGAAATATTAAACAAAGGATATCCGCCTTCAGTCAGGGAAATATGTGAAGCAGTTAATTTAAAGTCAACTTCATCTGTACATGCACATTTAGAATCCCTTGAAAAAAATGGTTATATCCGTAAAGATCCAAGTAAACCAAGGGCTATAGAAATTATAGATGATAACTTTAATGTTGTAAGAAGAGAAGTTGTTAATATTCCTGTGGTAGGTACTGTTGCAGCAGGCGAGCCTATTCTTGCAGTACAAAATATTGACAGTTATTTTCCATTTCCTGCTGAATATATCCCTAAGAACCACTGTTTTATGCTCAAAGTAAAGGGAAACAGCATGATTAATGCCGGTATTTTTGATGGGGATTTCGTTATGGTTAAACATCAGGAAAATGCCGATAATGGCGATATAGTTGCAGCTCTTATTGACGATAGTGCTACAATTAAGACTTTTTATAAAGAAAAAACTCATTTTCGCTTACAACCGGAAAATCCTGAATTAGAACCAATCATTGTTGATGATGTTAAAATTTTGGGAAAAGTATTTGGTGTCTTTAGAATAATGGACAAATAGAAAATTAAAACTGCACTTTTTATCCTAAGGATTTAAAGTGCAGTTTTTCTAATTATTATATTTAATTTGAAGTTTCTAATAAAGATTCTATATCTATATCTTTTCCATCCTGCCAAATATGTTCAAGTCCGTAAAATTCTCTTGTTTCAGGCAGGAATACATTTATTATTACATCATGGCAATCAATCAGTACCCAATCAGAATTTAAACCTTCTATTTGTTTAATAGGTATTTTATTTTTGGATAATTGCTCTTCCACTATGTCTGTTAATGCATTCACCTGACGAATATTATCTGCATTTGTAATAATGAAATAATCTGCAATTATACTTATATCTGATATGTCCAGGACTTTTATGTCTACGGCTTTTTTTTCATCTAATGCTTTTACTGCAATTTTGACTATTTCTAATGAATCTGTCATTCTAATCCTCCTGATTTTATTTCATTTTATAAAAATCATATGTTTTTTGTGTTTCTATGTCTATAATACAGCCCATTGACTTTAAATATTCTAATGAATTTTCAAGAATCATTACCAATGTCTTGTCCAAATCAATAAATGCCATTTTTCTTATATCTGGAAGGCAGCTTATTTCTCTTCTAGTTGGCTCGATAAAATCCGCAATATATATTATCTTATCTAATAAAGACATATTCGGCTTTCCAGTAGTATGACATCTTATGGCAGATAAAATCTCATCATCATCCACATTATATTCTTTAACAGCCACTATAGCACCGGCTTTTGCATGTAATAAAGAAGGATTTTGATATTCCGCTTCTGAAATATCTACATTTTCATTTTTACACAATTCTATCCTTTCTTCATGACTTAAGCACTTAGCACAGTCATGTAGCAAACCTGCTAACCTGGCTTTCTTTATGTCATAATCATACCTCATGGCAAGACAGGCAGATGTATATGCAACACCTAAAGTGTGATTGTATCTGTTTTCATCCAGATTATCATTTAATTTCTTTTCTATGTTGGAAAAATCAATAGCTGACATTTTTATCCTCTATACTCTATTTCATAAGAATTTGGTTCTAATGTATTTAAATCAATGTTTTCATACAAATGTTGTTTTTTTATATATTCTTCTACATCTTCATTTACCAGATATTTAATGCTTCTATTTAATCCAACTCTCATTCTGATCAGTTTTGATGATACATCAAATCCGGGAAGAGTCAATCTATGAACATCTGCATTAAACTTTTCTTTTAAATATTTAATTCTTTCATCTACTGCTCTAAGTTTTAGCTCTTCCCTGCAGGAAACAAGAATTGTACAGCATTTACATATAATGTCAGGTCTATGCCATTTATCAAAGGTAAATAACGAATCTGCCCCTAAAATGAAATAGTATCTGACATTTGGATGTTCTTTTGTCATTCTTTCCATAGTGTCAGATGTATATGTAGTGCCTTCTCTGTCAATTTCTTCATAAGAAAGCTCAAATTCTTTTCTGTTTTTTATTGATAATGAAACCATATTGGCTCTGTCTTTAGCACTGATATATCCAATATTTTTTTTGTGTGGTGGATTACCTGATGGTAAAAATATCACCTTATCTAAATGAAATTGATCATATGCATTTTCTGCAATCAGCATATGACCAAGATGAATTGGATTAAATGTTCCACCAAGAATACCTATTTTCTCCTCTACTTCCCCATTCATATTAACTTCTCACTTTTCTTTATATTATTATTTTGTTGTTTGTTTTAGATACTCTAAAGAAAACTAACTTTCTTCCTAATGATGAAACTATTTCTGAGTTTGTTCTTTCAGCAATAGTCTGAGCCATATCCTTTGATTGATATGGACTGTTTTTTTGAAATGTTATTTTAACAAGTTCTCTTTTTTCTAAAACTTCATCCAATGCATTTATAAACTCAGGTGTAACACCTTCTTTACCAACGCTTAAAACTGCTTTTTCATTTGCAGCAAGTTTATTCAAATATGCTCTTTGTTTGCTTGTCATTTTTCCTCCTGAATTATTAAGTGGACATAGAAAATCCACTATCTGCTATTTTGTTCAAAATTTTTTTCTTTGAGATATATTAACATTTAAAATAATTATTGTAAAGTCATATCATTCAGCCTGATATTGACTTTCTTCAACAAAAAGAGACTATACAAAATGTATAGCCCTTTTTAGAAAATATGAAGAAAGAAATGTTAAATATAATAACCTAATTTAAACGGTCTGAGAATTAATAAATTCTGCTAAATCGACCTCTACATCAAGGCTCGCAAGCCTTAACTGACGATCATTCGTAATACCGTATTCTTCTGAAAGAAACTGTGTAATCTTTTCAGAAAGTTCATCGCCGAATGAATTACAAACAGCTTTCAAATTCTTTATTAAATAACCAAATCCATCATTATCTCCTTCATAGGAGCTCTTTATTACTTCGTCAAGTGATTCAGTTGAAATCATCATTCTGTATAACTCCTCCACCATGTTTTTTGTGTCTCATTTAACCTGAATTTATAATATCATATTAAAAAACTAAAATAATTATTATTTCATATTTGACACTTAAAACGTCTCATTTAACATTTGAGTAATAATACAGAAAGACTAGGTAAATATCTGTTTAACTTCTTTCCAGTGAGAGCGGCTTACTGGTATTGAATCCTCAGTATTTGTAATGATTTCAAGATGTTTTATTTCTGAAATATAATTGGTATTTACGATATAGCTTTGATGGCATTGTATAAAAAAAGTCGGTGTCAACATTTCAAGTACCTGGGATATCTTATAGGATGAAATGAAGTCGTCATTTTTTAATACAACCTTAATTCCCCTTCCATAGGTTTCTATATATACAATATCTTTATAATTCACTTTTCTGGTTGATTCTTTTACTTTAAAATAAATATAGTTTTTAGATGTAGTATTCTCACTTATTCTGTCTCTTAAATCATATTCTAAAAGATCATGAAGTTTCTCTTCATTAACAGGTTTTAATAAATACTGTAACGCCCTTACGGAATAACCCTCTAAAGTAAATTCATCTGTACTGCTTACAAAAACTATAGTAAGATCATCATTGAATTTTCTTATAATGTTAGCAGTTTCTACTCCATTATGATCCTCTTTATTCATAATAATATCTAAAAATAATATATCCAATGTAGTCTTACCGGATTTTAAATCAGCAATCATTTCATTACTGCTGGTATAAATAAAAGTCCTATACTCAATATCAAAACTTTTCATGATTTTCATTACTGAAATTTCGAAAGTTTCAGCACAAATTATCTGATCATCACATATTCCTATGTTATACAATATTTATCTTCCTTTCCTTGTTTACAGGTTCGTAAATCATTCGTTTTTATTTTCTTTTACATTCACAAATTCTTTAATAATATCCACACATCCGTCAATACCGGCTATACTGCTGTCAATAGTAAGATGATAATTATTTAAATCACCCCATCTGTTATTTGTATAATAGTTATAATAACTTCTTCTTTCTTTATCAGTTCTCATTACATGTTCAAGTGCTTTCTTTTCACTTAAACCTTCTCTTTCCATAACAACTTTTGTTCTGTACTCAAGATCTGCATGAATAAAAACACTGACAAGATTATCATAACCTTCAAGAACATAATCAGAACATCTTCCAACTATTACGCATGCTCCCTTAGTTGCAATATCTTTAATAGAATCAAACTGAGCAAGAAAAATTTTCTGACCTAAATGCATTTCCCAATTGGAATTAGCACCATACCCAAGATATGAATTGTCCATAACCAAAGAATAGAAAAAACTTGAAGAAGCCCTTTCATCATTTTGCTCGAATAATTCCTGACAAATACCGCTTTCTTTTGAAGCTTTAGCTAATATTTCTTTGTCATAAAAAGGAATACCTAGCTCTTTCGCAAGTTTTTCACCTATAGCATGTCCCTGACTTCCGTACTGCCTGCCTATAGTTATTATAGAATTCATAATCATTCACCCCTGTCGTATAATATTTTATTCTATAATTTGTCTAAAAATTATTAAACAAATACCACTACCTTATTATTATATTACAAGTAAAAAAAATTATCCACGAAACAATAGCATTTATAGGCTTGATTTTTCTAAAATATCTATAAAATATTTAGGTAAAGGTGCTTCAAATTCGACATATTTCCCTGTAGTGGGATGAATAAAGCCTATTATTCTTGCATGAAGACACTGTCCTTTCAGATTTTTAATTTTAGATTTACCGGAACCGTATATATCATCACCTAATAGGGGATGATTAATACTTTTCATATGAACTCTTATCTGGTGAGTTCTTCCTGTTTCCAGCTGAAACTCCAAATGTGCATGATTTTTGTAGTTTTTAATAACTTTATAATGCGTAATAGCCGGTTTTCCGTTTTTTAAATCTATTGCCATTTTTTTTCTATCGTTTTTGTCACGACCAATAGCACCTTCCACCGTTCCAGCTTCATTGTCAAAAACTCCGTGAACAATACCTTCGTATTTTCGTGTTATTGAATGTTTTGCCAACTGTTCTGCAATAAATTTATGAGAGTAGTCATTTTTACATACAATCAACGCTCCCGTAGTATTCATATCAATTCTATGTACGATTCCCGGACGCATAACACCGTTAATACCTGATAGATTTTTACAATGATATAACAATCCGTTAACTAATGTATGGGTATAATGTCCTGCTGCTGGATGAACTACCATTTCTTTTGGTTTGTTGACGATTAAAATATCATCATCTTCATATATTATATCTAAATCTATATTTTCAGCTTCAATGGTGGGCATGGTAATATCCGGCACTTCTACTTGTACTTTATCATTTTCTGAAAGAATACAAGAGTTTTTTATCTTTAATATAGGTTTATCACTTCTAATAACGCTAACATTTCCTGACTTTATGAGCTTTTGTATATAGCTTCTGCTTTTATCTTCCAATAATAATGATAAATAGACATCAAGTCTTTCTCCATCCATTTCATCACTGACTACATAATCATAAATGTTCATTCTAATCTTCCTTTTTTTTAGGCTTCAAAAATGAAAGGTCATTTTCGTCAAATACAAGTAACAAGACTATTATAAGTATCGTTATTGCTAATGTTACATAAATGTCAGCAACATTAAATACAGGAAATCTTATCAGTGAAAAATAAATGAAATCTATTACATAGTTTAGCATTATCCTGTTAACCAGATTTCCTATTGCTCCTGCCATTACAAATATGCATAGATAATTTAATATATTAAAGCGTTGTTCTAATGGAATTTTTACATATATATAAATAATTCCAATAAGAATCAAAATCGAGACAATAACAAAAAACATCTGCTTTCCTGCCATTATTCCAAATGCAGCTCCTGTGTTTTCAAGATAGTACAATTCTAATGCATCTTTAAAAATAATAATGGGTTCCTTACCTTTTAAAAACTTATCTGCAAGATATTTTGTAAAAAAATCTATTGCCAATAAGAAAATAAGTAACAAAAATCCATATATATACTTATTTTTTTTATTTTTATACATTTATTTTCTCCTAATTTAAATATTTATCTAAGAATATTAATTCCATTTTCCATTTCACTATTATTTACGGTATCATCTACATAAGCATCTCCGATTTTTTTTAGAAGTATAAATCTGATTTGACCTGAATCCATTTTTTTGTCATGCTTTGTAGCTTCTATGATATTTTCAACAGATAACTTATCAAATTCAGTCAACATATTAAACTTTTTTTGTACATTTACTATGAGATTAAAATCATTGTCCGAAATAAGATTTCTGCATAAAGACACATAGGATGCTGCTATCATTCCAAGACTAACACATTGTCCATGAAACAGCTTAAAATCCATTAGTTTTTCTATTGCATGACCAATAGTATGACCAAAATTTAAAAGTGCTCTTTCGCCTTTTTCTTTTGGATCCCTTTGTACTACATCTCGTTTTATTTCGCAGCAATGTTTTATCATAGGAATAAGAATATCTTCATTTTTATCATTTATAAGGCTATGATTTTTATCTAGCCAGTCAAAGAATTCCCTGTCTTTAATTAGACCATATTTTAATACCTCTCCCATACCTGAAATATATTGTTCATTTTCAAGAGTATCCAGAGTTTTTATATTTATATAAACTAAAGCCGGTTGATAAAATGCGCCAATCATGTTCTTATATTGTTCAAAATCAACCCCTGTTTTTCCACCGACACTGCTGTCCACCTGAGAAAGAAGTGTTGTAGGAAGCTGAATAAATTTTATCCCTCTAAGATATGTTGCAGCACAAAAGCCTGTTATATCACCAACGACGCCACCACCTAAAGCAGCTAACATATCATTTCTGTCATAACTGTTTTCTATAAGATGTTTGTATATTTTATTTACTGTTTCCAGTGTTTTGTGTTCTTCACCTGCTGTAATTACTATTGATGTAACTGCTTTAAATTTTTTTAAAAGAATTCTTTTAACAACTTCCATGTATATAGGAGCAACATTGGTGTCTGATACAATGCAAATCCTTCTGTTACTTTTGTCATTAAATATGTTCTGATTCTCTAAATCATCATAACTTTTATCAAAAACTATATTGTAAGGTGTAAATTTATTACTATCTACAGTTATATAATCTAACATTTTTCCTTAAACTCCTAAATATATTTTAATAATTTTAAATGATATTTATCCTTAGAATTTTTTTCAAAAGATAATATTATATTAAATTTGCCATAACCTCTGACAGTCATAACACAATTATCAGGTAATATATAGTCATTTTTAGTGACTGTTTCGTCATTTATAAATACCCTCTTTTGGTTAATGATGGAAACAGCTTCTGCTCTGGATACTTTACAAGCAAGGCTAACCAGCTTATCTAATCTAAATGAAGATACAGTAGCATTAATCTCTTTAAATTTAATTTTTTGGCTTATTTCTTTATGATAAGGATATATATTAAAAATACATTCCTCTTTCTTCAATTCGAATAGAATATCCGAGCTTACTATTTTTGAAACGACATTGGTTCTTTTTATTGATTCAATAGAACTTAACACATAGTCCAATACTTTATTGGAACATAAATAATAAGCCTGTTCCTCTTCCACAATAATATCACCAAACATGGAACGGTCGACACCTGTAGAAGTAAGAGCACCCAAATAATCTCTATGACTTAGTTTATCTGAAAATTTATGATTTACAGGCTCAATTTTGACTAAAGAAAAAGGAAAGTCAATATTAACATTACTATCATATAAATAATCCCTGGGAATAATGGCCGCCATTTTCCTTAGTGATAAATCAAAACCTCCCCATAAAATGCATATTACATCACTATTATTAGGGAGATTTTGAAAATATAACTGTTCATTAAGATTTAAAAAATCTGTATATACTACATTATTAACCTTGCCTGCTCTTACTACAAGGTCATTAAAATGATTTATCGTATAATTATTATTCATGATTTATAGGTGGAACAGCTAAGGCTCCGATTAAATCTTCCGGATAATCTCCAGAAATATCAATATTTGAAGGTGTGATTATAAAAATATAATTTGACACTTTTTGAAGGTTTCCTTTTATTGCATAACAAGAACCAGATGTAAAGTCAATGATTCTTTGAGCTATCTCAACATCTAATCCTTCTAAATTCAACACTACAGTTCTGTTAGAAAGTAATGTATCTGTAACCTCATGTGCATCTTCAACTGAAGAAGGTTTTAAAACACAAACTGTCATGTTTGATCTTCTAGGCATTTGTCTGATTTTACTGTTTTTTGATGCCTTGGAGAAATCCTCTATCTGACTGTCTTCTTTTGAGAATGGTTTTTTTCTAGGTTTTTCTTCTTCATATTCTTCAAAGTCATCTTCTTCATAATCATCATCATCATATCCGTCATCTCTTAAACCCATGCCTGTCAGCAATTTATCAAATACACTCATTTTTACACTCCAATCTTTATTTTTTAGGATAAGTTTCCATAATTTCTTTCACCAAAGATGCCTGTACCAACTCTAACCATGGTAGCACCCTCTTCTATAGCAACTTCATAATCATTTGTCATCCCCATTGACAAAATCTGCATGATAACATTATCAATGTTTTTTTCTGCTATGTCAACCGATAATTGTTTTAAAGTGCGAAATATCTCTCTGTTTTCTTCCTGATTTTCTACATAAGGAGCTATAGTCATAAGTCCTTTAATCTGAACATTTTCAAGTCTTGAAACATCTTCTATCAAAGACATCAACTCTTCTGTGTAAATGCCTGCTTTTGTATCTTCTTTTGCAACATTTACCTCAATAAGAACAGGCATTACTTTATTTATTTTTTTGGCTTCTTTGTCTATTTCTTCTGCCAGCTTAAGAGAATCAACTGAATGTATCAGGCTTGCTCTTGGAACTACATATTTTACCTTATTTCTTTGTAATGTTCCTATCATATGCCAATTAATATCTTTTGGAAGCACTTCGTATTTTTCTTTCATTTCCTGTGGCTTGTTTTCACCAAATTCTCTGGTTCCGGCTGAATATGCTTCTTCTATCATCTCTATAGGCTTTGTTTTACTAACAGCAATTAGTGTTACATCTTCAGGTTTTCTTCCACTGCGCTTACAAGCAGCCTCTACCCTGGAAATAACTTCCTTTAAGTTTTCCTTTACCATTTTTCTCTCCTTAAATATATCTTTTTATTTTAATTTATCATTTGATTAGCCTGCATTATTGAGGCATTTAAAGCAATATGATCATATATTGAAAGACCATATGTAGTGCCTGATTCAACTATACTGTAATCATTTGTAGATGAAACTACTTTTATTACCCTGAAATCAGCATACCCCTTATCAACATTATAAACTCCTGGAAGCTGCACAGAACTTGACAAAGTATATTCGTTAATTTCTGAACTGCCATCCCCTGAGCCTTCCTGACCTGAATTTTTTATAAATACAGTACCGGCTTCAAAATCCTGAGCACTAAGATAATAATAACTTTTGCCATCTTTGTCTTCGTCATAATAGTATATATCTGGTGTGATGAATTCCACTGTTTCTTTGTCTTTATTATATGTTTTTAATAAGAAACCTTTTTGTGTTCCATTATCTCCATTTGTATAAAAATCAGCAGGTATTTTATAGAAATCCCCTTTAATAATGGCTGAATTTGGAATTTTCAAGCCCGAAGAAGTAAGTTCAGAAATACTTGATAAGACAAGTTCTATATTCACAAATCTTTCATAGGCATATCTAATGGCTGAATTGGACAACGAAAAAATCATATAGTTTTTGTCACCACTGGTTTTAATAGAATAATTAACCCAGGTAGTAACATTATCCTCAGTAAATCTTATTTGAATAGCTGAATAATCTTTCAATTTTTCAGCCAAGTCTTTTTCAATTTTAATAACAAGATTCCACTTTTCTGAAGTAACAAGTTTATAAACAGGTGAATCTTTCGCAACTTTATCATTTGATTTTAAATTGTTTGGTTTAAGATTGTCTTGATTTAACATATCTTCGTTGAAGGAATCTACTGTTACACCTTCATAACCATCTGTTGACAAAACAATGATCCCACTGTCTGTTGTTCTGGCAATTGAATAATCACCTTCTTTTAAACCATTTGTTTTTATAAGTTCGGTGAGTTTATCTGAATTAATTTCTGACAATATATTTCTTTCAATAGCATTTTTAAAATCATATATCTGGCCAAAATTATCCGGTGAATAATTGTCTTTCAAAGATGCTATATCTGACTCCAAAGACTTAAGTGAATCGTCAGAAAGACTTGTATCTTCTGTAGTTAAAGAAGTCAGTAACTTGGATAGCTCTCCTGTTTTATCAAGAGTATAAACCGGTTCTCCAGCAGCAACTCTCTCACAATCTCTAATACAAAAATCTATCTTTCCCTCATCTAAAGCATTATAAACGGTTTCTTTCCTTATGGCAAAAGCCGAATATTTAGCGTTTCCAGAGATTGTGCTTTTTGTAACTTCATAAACGCTTATATGATTTGTATTAAAATATCTTAATACTCCAAATGAAAGAAAGTATATTACAATTAATGAAAAAAGTACAACTCCCAAATCAATTTTTAAGGGTCTTTTTACATTACTGATTTTTTTTCTATTTTTTCTTTTTTTTCTGATTCTTCTATTATCATCTATCACTTAAAAACCCGCCTTTTTTAAAGCTTTTTCATTTAATATTTCGTAATTACATCCCTGTTTTAGTTGGTTTTCGCACATATAAGAGACAAATTCATCTTTTAGTTTCCACCAACTACTGTTCCAATTAGCAAATACCACATCTCTCTCAGGTGCTCTGGCAAACAGTCTTTCTATGCAAATATTCGGACGCAAACGACTTAAAAACTCTCCCAATCTGTTTATATATTCATCTTTTGAGCATAAATGTATTTTACCATTTTCATATTGTTCACACAATATTGTATTTTTAGCTATGTAAAGAGAATGTAATTTTATGATATCAACAGGTAATGATGATAAAACATTTGCCCCTTCAATTACATCGGTAATATCATCATAGGGAAGATTTAATATCATATGCGTACATATTGTAAAGGGATATTTTTTTATATTTAATACTGCACTAATAAATTCTCCTAATCCATGACCTCTGTTTATTAATTGCAAGGTTTTATAATTAACGCTTTGAAGGCCTAATTCAATGTTTATTTCATACCCCTTATTATGTACTTCCAACAAAAAATCCAGTATTTTCTTACTTATACAATCAGGTCTTGTAGATATGGATATTTCTACTATATCTTCTACTTCCATAGCTTCATTAATATATGTTTTAAATTGTTCAAAAGGCAAGTAAGTATTTGTATAGTTTTGAAAATACGCTATAAATTTTTTGGCTTTATATCTTTTACCTATATAATCTCTGTTTTTTATTAATTGATTTTTTACGCTGATATTCTCTTCCAAAGATTCAAAGCCGGTTCCAACAGGAGCACAAAAAATACATCCCTGACTGTCTTTTCTATTAGGACAGCCTACCGGAAGATTAACAGGCAATTTATAAACTTTTGTATTGTATTTTTCTTTTAAATAGTCTGAATAATGATAATATATTTCTTTTTCGTTCATGATTACTTTCTCATTTGTCCAAAATTAAAAATTAAGGAGTCTAAAAAGACTCCTATTCCAAACTTAATAATTGATTCATCTGTTTATAAAGTGATGCTTTATCTATCGCTTTATAGACTATTGAAATGTATTTATTATCACCTTTTTGAGTAAGAAGAACAAGGCAACTTCCTGCTTCATCTGTTGTTCCGGTCTTTCCTCCTAATACTGTTACTCCTTCAGGTGCTTCCGAATAACCAAGATAATAATAATTTGTAGCAGAAAATGTGATTTTTTCACTAGATGAATCACTATGAATTACTTCAGCAACATATTCTTTTGTAGCTATTATATCCAGAAAATCTTTATTCTTTATAGCTTCATTGAAAATAATATACATATCATAAACCGTAGTATAATGATTATTATCATGTAAGCCATGTGGATTAATAAAATTTGATGAAATAGCACCTAAACCCTTAGCCTCTTTGTTCATTAAAGCGGAAAAATCAGCTATACTTCCTGAAATATGCTCGGCTATGGCAACACCAGCATCGTTTCCTGAGGCAAGTAAAAGTCCGTAAAGGGCATCTTTCAATGTTATTTTGTCTCCCGTGGATAATCCACATAAACTGGCTCCTGCTTCAAGATTCAATGCATTTTCGCTTACTGTAATTTCATCGTCTAACTTACCATATTTTAAAGCTACCAATGCTGTTAATACTTTTGTTGTACTGGCCGGATACAGTTTTTCATATATATTCCTGGCATAAACAGTATTTGTATTTGTAATATCAAATAAGGCTGACGCAGCAGAATAATCAGCATCGACTTCATCAGACAATATATCTTCCTGTCCTGTTACACATAAACCTGTCGAAAGTAAATTTAAATCATTATCCTTTACAATATTTGCAGCATCAGCGGATGTATATGCTTTAACAAGTTTTTTCGATGAACAGCCTGTTATCGAAAAAGCTGATATAATAATAAGCATTATAATACATAAAATCTTTTTATTTATACATTTCACGCCACTCTAAATCTCCTCTATCAAGTGATTTAATCAAAAGCTCAGCAGTAGCAACATTTGTGGCTACCGGAATACTGTGCTTATCACAAAGTTTTAAAATATAATCCAAATCTTTTTCATTTTGTTTTAATGCATCAGGATCCCTCAAAAAAATCACTAAATCCATATGATTACTTGAAATCTCTGCTCCCATTTGCTGTGATCCCCCTAAGGGACCTGCAAGGTATTTATGTACCGTCAGGTTTGTAACCTCTTCAATCAATACTCCTGTTGTGCCTGTGGCAAACAAATCATTTTTTGAAAGTATTCCTCTATAAGCAATGCAGAAATTCTGTATTAATTTCTTTTTTGTATCGTGAGCGAGTAGACCAATATTCACTCTTATCCCTCCTTCAGTATATATTTATAATAAAATTATCGTATTGTTTCATGCCTGGCATAAGTATTTCGTTGCAAACCAACGTTCAAAACCACACCTATAGCCAAAAACAGGGTCATTAACGATGTTAGTCCATAACTTACAAATGGTAACGGTAAACCTGTATTTGGTAAAAGTCTTGTTGCAACACAAATATTAATTCCACCTTGAAATGAAATCCAGCTACCTACTCCACAGCAAATCAGCTTCCCTGAAATATCATTTGCATTTCGTGCTATCCAAAAGCATTCGAAAGCTATGAGAATAAGTAACCCAATTATAACCATACATCCAACAAATCCCAATTCTTCTCCTGCAACAGCAAATATAAAATCTGTCTGGGACTCCGATAAAAAGTTTCCGTTTTTTACTGAAGAAATAAGATTGTTATTTAATCCCTTCCCAAAAAGCATCCCTGAACCTATAGCGGTTATTGAATTTGTCTGTTGATATGACAAATCCGTATATTCTTCAGGTCTTAACCAGGATATTATTCTATTATACTGGTATCCTAAAATAGGTTTAAGGTTACCATTTAGAATATTAATAAAAAAGATGATTCCACCAGGTATCAAAAGAGCAAGAACACCAAGTATAATTTTTATAGATAATCCTGATATAAAATACAATACACAAAACAATAAAGCTACAACAATTGTCGTAGACAAATCAGGCTGTAACAATATCAAAGCTGTAGGTATAGCCATCAAAACAGAAGAAAGAATAATAAATTTTAAGGTATTGACTTCTTCTATATGCTCTTGAAAAAACTTTGCAAAAAACAAAATAATTAATAGCTTAGATAGCTCTGATGGCTGAAATTGGATTCCGGCAATGCTAATCCATCGCTGGGAACCACCTACTGTTCTACCAAGAAAACGTACTGAAATCAACAAAATAATATTGAAAACATAAATTATCCAGGAAAAATTCAATATGTAATTATAGTCAACGACTGATGCAACCACCATAACGAAAAGTCCACCTAAAAGACCAATCATCTGTCGACTCTCAAGGTCTGCCTCGGCACTTCCTACAAGGACAATACCGATGCAAGACAAAACGACTGCAAGTACTACCAAAGAAAAACGATAATACCTGATATTATATCGAATCCGCATAAATCCTCCAAAAAAAATAATTTAAACTCCCTGTTATTTTTTATTTTGTTGAACCATGTTTCATATCTCTGATTGGTATATTTGCATATAAAGCCGGTACAGTTCCATCACTGGTCTCTGACTCTGTCTGAGTAATCTGAATGTCAAGACCATCACTGTCAATATCCATATATTTAGAAATAACAGCTATTATATCGTTTTTTATGGCTTCCATAATCTCTGGAGAGCAGTCAGTTCTATCAGAAACCAACAAAAATTTTAAACGGTTTTTTGCATCCTCTGCTGAACTTTTTTTCTTAAATACTACATCAAACAAACTCATTTTTTTACTCCTTCCTACTAGTTTCTCTTGAACAGACTGCCAATCTTAGCAAAAAAGCCTTTATTAACAGAAAGATCAAGAAAAGGAATTTCTTCTCCAACTATTCTATGACAAATGTTTTCGTAGGCTTTTCCCGGAAGAGTATCATTACCAACAAGTGGTTCACCTTTATTTGTAGATATAACAATATTCTTGTCATCCGGAACAATTCCAATAACATTTATTGCAAGAAGTTCCACAACATCATCAATAGATAACATATTTCCTTCTTCAACCATTTCCATTTTAATTCTGTTTACGATAAGATCAATCTTTTTAATACCATTTGCTTCTAAAAGACCAATAATTCTATCTGCATCTCTAATTGCTGAAACTTCCGGATTTGTAACAATCAATGCTCTTTCGGCACCAGCAATAGCATTTTTAAATCCCTGTTCTATTCCGGCAGGGCAATCTAAAAATATGAAGTCAAAGTCTTTTCTAAGTTCTTCAACAAGAGCATTAATCTGCTCCGGAGAAACTGAAGTCTTATCTCTGGTCTGTGCTGAAGGTAAAAGATATAAATTTTCATTTCTTTTATCTTTAATAAGTGCCTGCTGGAGTCTGCATTGTCCTTCAATAACATCTACAAGATTGTAAACAATGCGATTTTCAAGTCCCATTACAACATCAAGATTTCTAAGTCCTATATCTGTATCAATAAGAACCACTTTATAGCCTAGTTTTGCGAGACCAGTACCAACGTTTGCTGTGGTAGTTGTTTTTCCAACTCCACCTTTTCCGGATGTTACTACAATTACTTCACTCATTTTATTCTTTCCTCCCAAGTTAATATGTTATTTTTTATTCAACATTTCTATGCATATTCTATTATCTTCAACAAAAGCTCTCATTGCCCCGTATTCATTTGAATCCGAGGAATCCGAACTTCTGGCTATAACATTACCAATTTTAATTTGAACCGGTTGCATATTTAATGCAATTACAAATGCTTCTTCATCGCCATTACAACCGGCAAATGCCTTACCTTTTAAAGAGCCAATAACTATTATATTTCCTTTAGCCTCGATTACCGCACCGGGGTTTACATCTCCGATAACCACAAGACTTTTTTCACTGCTGCAAACCTGTCCGGAACGAATCTGTCCGGTAATTATTTCCGCATTTGAATTAATATAATCTTTTCCGGATATTTCCACACTTCTTTTAAAAAGTGCTCTTTTTTCTAGATCATTATCTATAATCGAAACAACATTTATTTTTGTTTTTTCTTTGATTTCAGCTAATATCTCTTCTACCTCTTTAGAAGAAAGTTTTTTACCTTCAAAGCCTAGAGCTAAATCTGCATTTTTAAAAAACTTTTCTGAACTATTGAATTTTTCAATTAATTTTTCTTTAAATTCCTCAAAGGGAAGCGTCTCATCCATAACAACAGAAATTCCATAAGGATTACTTTTAATAATTATTGGATTTTCTGACATTTTCATTCCTCCTATTTTTTTTAATCTCCCACTACCTGACCTGAACTGTTGGCCATGCCATCAATTATATTCTCATAGCCTTCTTCTTTAAAATAATACCTGATTACTTCACTTCCTATTTCAGCAGCATTACCGGATGAATAGCCGTATGGTATTCGTGTCGCCAAAGCTATTTGAGGAGAATCATATGGAGCATATGACACAAATAATGCATGATTTCCTCTTGTTGAAACTTCTTCGGCAGTACCGGTTTTTCCAGCGGCATCCGTAGTTGTATTCTTAAAGGCATCCAAATCGCCAATAACTGCATGCATACCTGTATGTATGGCATCCCATGTACTAGCGTTTACTTCATCGAGTGTATTATAAACTGCAGGAGTAAAATCTTCAATTGTATTTCCTTCACTGTCTGTAACTTTATCAAGAAGACTTAAATTGTAACAGGTTCCGCTATTTGCTACGGTTGTTACATATCTTGCCAACTGCACTGTAGTATAGTTGTTACTACCTTGTCCTATAGCTGACCTTACAGAATCTTTATCTGAAATCTCCGGATCACTCTCTGGAATCTCTACTCCGGATTTCGCATTTAAACCGTACATTGAAGCATATTTTTTCAAAACTGAC
This sequence comes from Acetitomaculum ruminis DSM 5522, assembly GCF_900112085.1. Taxonomy (GTDB): domain Bacteria; phylum Bacillota; class Clostridia; order Lachnospirales; family Lachnospiraceae; genus Acetitomaculum; species Acetitomaculum ruminis. The sequence goes on along the minus strand of NZ_FOJY01000001.1, from coordinate 202,734 downwards.
AAACCAAGGTCTGAATCATAAGATCCATTTGACTGTCCAAACATATAGCCTAATTCATTAAAATAATAGTTACAGGAATGTTGAATCGCCTGTGATACATTTAATGCACCATGTGCAGATGGATATTTCCAGCATTTAGCCGGAGGAGAAATGGCATTAAATATTCCTGTACATGTAAAGGTAGTACCGGTAGTAACATATCCTTCTGTCAGGCCGGCTGTGGCGGTTATCATCTTATAGGTTGAACCGGGAGCCGTTTTTTCCTGTGTTGCATGATTAAACAAAGGTAATGATTTATCCTTTGTAAGTGCTGAATAATAATTAGCATCTACTGTATTGGCAAGGCGGTTATTATCATATCCGGGATACGAAACCATCGCCAATACTTCTCCGGAATTTACATCTGTAACAACACATGAAGCTGAACAAGGATCCAAAGCCAACATTGCAGGTGTTATAACAAGTGTTTTTATTTTATTATACATAAAATTATATGCACTTACACTGCCGTTTGAAAGGCTTTCAGCTTCTGAGCCTGTATCCTGTATAATTCCCTGGTCAAAAAGTATTAGACATAATTGTGAATCTGATATGGCATCGTTTTTTATCATATAATCGTATACGATTTTAGAAAATCCGTCACTTTCAAATATATGCTTTGTAATGTATTCAACAAGTGACTGGTATACTTCTGCTGAATCAGAATACTTAACCGATGTTTCAATCTGAGTGGAATCAAGATTTCCACTGGAGATAGCATAACTCAAAAACTCATAAAGACTGATGTTTCCTTTAGTCCATTTATCAAATGTTTCATCGTCCTTGAAATTTGAAGTAACAATAACACCTGCAGCATTTAAAGATGTCTGAATATAATCGCAATATGCTTGTATTTCTTTTGTATAAGTATTATAAGGTTTAGAACCTGAGGAATCATTTATAATTCCGGTAAGGTTTGAAACCGCTGCAGCTTTAGCAACTTCATAGGCTGATAAAATTGCTTTCTCATTTTCTGAGGCATCATTAGCCGTAAAATGATTAATATCTATAATATTATTGTTTATCAAGGCAAAATATACATCATCCATAGGAATTTTTATTTCGCTGGCTTTTGCAACATTTTCAACATTGTAATTTTTAACATTAATTAATTTACTGCAAATAATTCCTGCGAGCTGTTCCTCTATCATCTTATATACTTTTGCCTGTAAATCTTTATCAATTGTAAGATATACATCATTTCCCGATGAAGAAGGAACAAAATCAGCTTCTTTTATTACTTTACCTACATTGTCAACATATAAAGTTTCACTACCTTTGCTTCCCTGAAGATAAGAATCCATAACCTGCTCTATGCCTGCTTTACCAACTATATCTGTTGAGTCGTATTTTTTCTCATCTTTATTCAGCTTTTCCATTTCTTCATCTGAAATAACTCCTGTATAGCCCAAAATACTTGATAGACATACGGAATCATTATATTTTCGAATAGTATTTTCTTCTATATTTACGCCAACCAGTTCATCTATATGTTCCATTACTGCTGCTACTGTAGCATCGCTAACCTGATTAGCCACTGTGGTAGAGATATATTTTTGATAAGCATTTTGAGCAAGAGCGAACCTTACTGTTATTATCTTAATTGTCTTAACTTTGTCATATTTATCAGAAATCCCATAAATTGCACTGGATGATAGATATTTCACAACATCTTTAGCACTTGCCTTTGCTTCATCATATCCCAAATCTTCGTTATATTTTAAATCATCTGTATATTTATGACCGAAAATATCCGCTAAAAAACGTAACAATTTTGTTCCATCTACCAGAAATTTGTAATTTCCACCTTCGTCAACGCCTATATTAAAATCGCTGACCACCTTATCACCGTTTTTTTCTACGATATCTATTAAATCTGAAATAGTTTTATTTATAGCTTCATTTTTTTCTTTTCTGGTGGAATATGTTCCGTTATCCTCTATGGTCACATCATAAGAAAGCTCATTATAAGCCAACAATTCACCATTTCTGTCATAAATTTTTCCTCTGGTTCCGGCAATAGTTATTTCTCTTTTTATAGTCAAAGTAAAATTTTCAAGATAATTAGCTCCTTCTACTATCTGAAGAACAAAAAGTCTTGAAGTAATTATTGCAAAAATTGCCAATATGGTGATAACTAAAACCAGAGTTCTTGATAATATATGTTCATTTACAAAATCTTTTATATTATTAATAATTCGTTTAAACAAATTTACTGTTGCTCCTTCTTTCTGAATTCTCAAGATATTCATTTATGCGAAGCAAAATCCTGTAAAGAATAATGGTTACTAAAATCGTATAAATAAAGCTTGGGATTATTGTATGTAATAAATAAAATACAAAATCTGTTCTTCCTCTAAACAAAAACAGGAAAAAGTAAATCAAAAAATTATATGATAAGTCACTGGCTCCGATAAGTATCATTGGAAGTTTAATATCTTCCGGATAAAAAATTTTGTTAAAAAATCCATTTACATAACCAATGTACATGTACAAAAGTGAATAAAAGCCAAATACATTTCCAAAGAATATATCTACAATAATTCCGCATAATAATCCAGCATACATCCCCTGCTTTTTACCTTTCATAAATCCAACACATGATGTAATAATAAGTAAAAGGTCAGGAGAAATATTTGCAAAGCTCAAGGCTTTAAATACTGTACACTGTAAGGCAAAACATACAAATACAGTTAAAAAAAATATTAAAAATTTTTTCAAAGTTTGCCTCCTTATTTAAGAGCCGTAATGACTAAAACTTCCTGCATATGCTCAAAATCCACAACCGGAGTTATAGTTCCTGTCTTGGTAAGTCCGTTATCATCATCTTTTATGGATGTAATATAACCAATAAGAATACCAGGTAAATATTTATCACTTATGTTTGATGTAACAATCTGATCACTTATCTGTGAATTTGAATCAGAATCATGCATTTTTGTAAAAATCATGTCCTGATTTTTGTTCATTTGTTCAAGTCCACCTTCTATAACACAAGTATCAGATGTCTTTAAATCCATGGCTGAGACATTACTTGTGTCATCTATAATGCTTTTTACTGTCGCCCAATTTTTGCCGACTTTTGTAATTATTCCTACAAGACCGCCATCAGAAATGACATTCATGTTTTCTTTTAATCCATTATCGCTTCCACGGTCTATAATAAAAGTACTAAACCAGTTTCCAGAATCTTTTCCTATAACTCTGGCGGCAACTTTATCATAATTGGCATATTGTTCACCAAGATCATAAAGTTTCAAAAGTCTTTTATACTCATAATGTTCTGACTCAAGAAGTGAATTTTGTGTGGTAAGCTCTTCTATCTTGGATTTTAATTTATCATTTTCTTCCTGTAAGGCTTTAATGTCATTTAAATTATCTGCTTTATCTGAAAACCACAATCCCAGATTATTTATACCTCTTTGTACTGGAATAAAGATATATCCTGATACAGTCTGTAAAGGTGTCGAAGAAATATCAAATTTGTAAGTAATAACTATAAGAGTCAGACATAAAACGGTTAAAGCCAGCAATACATATTTTCCAGGCAGATTGAATTTTGATTTTTTCTTCATTTTTTCCTCCAAATGCCGGCTTTATTATTAATTATATATTTTTACTTTCATAGTATAGGCTAAAGGACGGTATTTTGAGTCCGTTGCCATTTGCATAAGTCCTTTAACTACAGATTCACTAGGTGTTTCACAGGTGTTGACTTTAATCTTAAGTTCCTGTTCAAGTAATACATCAATATTTTTAATAAGTGATCCACCGCCTGTAAGATATACACCGTGATTTATAATATCTGCTGAAAGTTCCGGTGGAGTTCTTTCAAGAATAATTTTTATATTATTAACTATAGAATTAAGATTTTCTTTGATAGCTTCATATACTAAATCTGAATCAATTGTAATTTCTATTGGAAGGCCTGTAACAATATCCCTTCCATAAGCCACCATGGTTTCAGGTTCGTCCAGTTTTATCGCTGAACCAATGGTTTCTTTAAGAGCACAGGCTGTCTTTTTACCAATGTCAATTCCATGAGTTTTTTTGATGTATGAAATAACTGATTCATCCAGTTTATTGCCCCCAAGATGAATAAGCTGACTTAATACTATACCGCCAAGAGAAAGTACTGATATCTCTGTTGTATCAGCCCCCATATCTACTACAAGAGTACCTGTTGCTGATTTTATGTCTAAACCGATTCCAATGGCATCGGCAACTGGTTTTTCAGCGATAAGTACATCTTTACATTTGATTCCACAGCTTTTAACTATATCATGAAATGCTTTCTTTTCAACTTCCGTAATATCTGTCGGAACTGCAATTATAAATTCAGCATTTTTAAGCTTTGTCTTTGAAGCTTTTTTCAAAAACTCAATAAGTAAAATTTGCATATTTTTATAATCAGCTATAACACCAAAATGAACAGGAAATGTAACTAAAATATTTCCCGGAGCTTTTTCATGCATTTCATAAGCTGCATCCCCATAAGCAAAAAGCTGATTTTTATTAATAATTGCAATTACATTTTTCTCATTGAGAATTTTTTTATCAGATTGATTAAAGATCTTAATATTGTTTGTACCTAAATCTATACCAAATATAGTATTTGACATATTGTGCTCCCTTCTAAATTCAGTGTTCAACCACTTCAGTTGAACAATTTTTACCCTACAATAAGCCTTTTTCCAGAAAACTGTAATATGAACCATCACCTATTATAATATGGTCAATAACTTTTAAGCCTAATAAATCGCCGATTTTAACCATTTTATTTGTAAATTCTAAATCCTCCCTGCTAGGAAGCATTATAGAACCGGGATGATTATGCAAAAGTACAATCTTTACCGCTTCTTTTTTCAAGGCTTCAATAAATATCTCTCTAGGCGAAACCAGCGAAGAATTTACTGTTCCTTTAAAAACACAAGCGCTATCAATAAAATGATTGCCATTGTCAAACATTGCCACTATAAGCTCTTCCTGTGTTAAAAAAGACATCCTTGGCATATAATAATCAGCTATACTTTTAGGGGAATTCAAGCTGATTTTTTCAAGGGCTTTTGAAATATTGATTCTTTTTGCAATTTCACATAAGCACATTATCTGCAATGCCTTTACCTGACCTATCCCCTTTATGGACAACAGTTCTTTGCGGGATAACTTATCAAGATAACGCAAATTGTTTTCCGGTTTAATTTTCGAAAGAACTTTTTGTGCAATGTCTGTAGACATTGCACCAACAGTCCCTGTTCGTAAAATAACTGCCAGAAGTTCCGCATCTGACAGATATTCAACCCCTTTATTAATGCACTTTTCGTAAGGTTTTTCAGAATTTGGTAATTCTTTAATTGTTAATCGTCCAGTCATTTAGTCTCCAATCCCAGATTTCTCCACATTCTTGAAAAAGGAATTCACTGAATAACTCAGTAAAATTGCCAGACAAAATTAACCATATCAGAAATATTTTAACATATTATTAAAAAATTGTATAGAAATAATTAGTTTTAAAGGCTTATTATACCTGCTTTTGTCATTTCTTCTATTGCCTTTAGTATACCAAATTTTGCATGGTACCAGGTAAGTCCACCCTGAAAATAAACATTATAAGGTTCTCTTGAAGGACCATCTGCACTTAATTCAATGGAAGAACCCTGAATAAATGCTCCTGCAGCCATTATTACTTTATCATCATAACCAGGCATATCCCAAGGTTCAGGAGTAACATAACTGTCAACAGGTGCTGCTGCCTGAATTCCGGTGCAAAATGCTTTTAGGGCTTTTTCACTTCTTAAAGTAACAGCCTGAATAATGTCATGTCTTTTTGTGTCTGCTGACGGATATGTTTCAAAGCCAAGTTTTTCAAACATGTGTGCAGCAAAGATTGCTCCTTTTAATGCTCCTGCCGTAACCACAGGTGCCATGAAAAATCCCTGAAAAAATGATCTCATAACTCCTAAAGAAGCTCCCACTTCTCTTCCTAATCCTGGCGAATTAAGTCTGCAGGCACAGTTTTCAACATATTCGGCTTTTCCTGCTATATAACCTCCAATAGGAGCCAGTCCTCCTCCCGGATTTTTTATAAGAGAACCTACTATCATATCAGCGCACACCTCAGATGGTTCGATTTTTTCCACAAATTCTCCATAACAGTTGTCTACCATACATATAATATCAGATTTGATGTTTTTTATGAATGCAATTAATTCACCAATTTTTTCTACTTAAAGAGTTGGTCTTGTGGCATATCCTTTGGAACGCTGAATAGTTACCAGTTTTGTTTTTTCATTGATAGCTTTTTTTATTCCATCGTAATCGAAATCTCCGTTTTCCAGCAAATCAACGCCTTTGTAACTAATGCCATACTCAGCTAAAGAACCCTTTGATTTTCTGATTCCTATTACTTCCTCTAAGGTATCATATGGCTTTCCAACAGGTGATAACAGTTCGTCTCCCGGGCGAAGATTTCCCGCTAAAGCTATGGAAAGAGCATGTGTACCACAGGTAATCTGAGGACGCACCAGTGCATCTTCTGTTTTAAAACAGTCGGCATATACTTTTTCTAATATATCTCTACCCTCGTCATCATAACCGTATCCTGTTGCGGTGTTGAAACATTGAGCTGAAACTTTATTTTTTTGCATTGCATAAAGTACTTTTAATTGATTATACTCAGCGGTTTCATCAATTTTTTTAAATCTATCCTTCAAAGAATCTTCTATCTGGTTTGATAAATCAAGAATTTCCTTTCTAATTCCCCCTTCTTTATACATTTCTTCCAAAAGATTTTCCTTATTCATCAAAATAATCCTTTCTAAATAATATTTTTCTCTTTTAAAATTCCTGTTATATATTCTAATATTTTATTATTGTCATAATTATATTCATTCTTATTAACCATAATTACATCTTTTTCATGATTAAACCATGTAAGCTGTCTTTTTGCGAAATGTCTCGTGCTTTTTTTTAGCAAAATAAAAGCTTCCTCCAATGTGGTTTCGCCATCCAGATAATCGAGAATTTCTTTATATCCAAGACCCTTCATAGATGTAAATTCTTTATTTAATCCTCTATTTTTCAAAGCTTTTACTTCTTCAACAAGGCCTTCCTCTATCATTTCATCTATTCTTTTTTCTATTCTTTCATACAAAAGGTGCCTCTCATCATTTAGACAAAAATATGCATAATTATAAGGAGACTCCCTGTCTTTTTCCCTTTTATTATGTTCAGAAATCAATTGACCGGTAAAATGATTATATTCCAATGCTCTTATTATTCTTTTTACATTATTAGGATGTATTGAAACTGCAGCTTCTTCATCTATTTTTTTAAGCATATTATGAAGACAGCCTTTTTCATTATCTTCTAATTTTTGAAGATAAGCTCTATATTCTAATGATTCATTGGTTTCCGTAAAATCAACATTTTTCAATACTGCCTGAATATAAAATCCGGTTCCCCCAACAATAAGTGGGATTTTACCTTCAGAATATATTTCTTCGATGCATTCATTGGCTCTATCTTTAAACACTGACACACTGAAGTTAAATTCCGGTTCGTATTCATCTACCAGATAATGCTTTATACCTCCCATATTTTCAGGTTTTATCTTATCTGTGCCAATGTTCATTTCCTTGTAAACCTGCATTGAATCAGCAGATATAATACTTGCATTTATTTTTTTTGCCAGCTCTATAGAAAGGGCTGTTTTTCCTACTGCCGTCGGGCCGGTTAATATTACAAGAGGTTTTTTCATATCATACAATCCTTTTAAATTTCTTCTCAATTTCGTATTTTGTCATGGATATCATTGTAGGTCTCCCGTGTGGGCAATTATATGGATTATCCAAAGCCAACATCTTTTCAAATAATGCCGTCAGTTCCATTGTTGATAACTCTGTATTCCCTTTTACTGCTGCTTTACAAGACATGGAAGCAAGTTTTTCCGTAATAAGTACACTTGTATCTTTAGGTGATATCTCATCAGATAAACCGGCTAGAATGTCAAAAAACATCTCCCTAGTATTTATCCCCAAAAGATTAAAAGGTACGGCTTTAACTGCAAATTCTCTATCTCCTAAAGGTTCAATTTCATACCCTAATTCTTTAAAAGAATCCATATTATTAATCAATACTTCCTCTTCTGTACTTGTTAAAGAAAGCATTTCAGGAATCAGCAAAGGAGAAGACATCACTTCGTTATTATTATATTTTTTCATCATTTCTTCATATAGAACTTTTTCGTGGGCTGCATGCTGATCAATAATCAGCATTTCATCTTTATATTGTATTATCCAATAGGTTTGAAAAATCTGTCCCACAATTTTTACCAAACCTTTTGTACTTAATTTAGCCTGTTCGATATCATTATTATTGTTTTCATTAAGAAAATCAACAATTTCCTCCTGTTTAGCTGCTTTAATTATCTTTTCATCAAGCACCGCATTTGATAATTCAACATCTAAGGCATTTTCCTTTTTTTCTACCTTTACTTCATCTGTTTCAACTTTAACATACGGTTTATCATAAGTACTTTCAAAAAGTTTATTCTCTTCTTTTGTTAAAACATTGTCCGAATTAAAAATTTTATTATTATCTAAATTATCAGAGTTCTTAATAAAATTATAGGGTTGTGTATTATTATTTACTAATTCTTTTCCTATTTCAAGAAGGATATTCTTATCATTTTTCTCCGCTTCCTTTATTATATCCAAGTTTTGTTTTCTTTCTTTTTGAATCATGGATATACGGTTTTTTTCAAAAGGTTCCGGTGATTTTACAAATTCTTTTTCTTCTCTGATTTCCTTATTCTTAAAGGATACTTCTGGAATAAGATTTTTTTGAGTCAGGCTTGAAGAAATTGCTTTATAAATTTCATCATAAAGAAAAGAGCCTTCAAAAAATCGTACTTCTAATTTGGAAGGATGAACATTAACATCTACATAATTTCCGTCTATCTCAAATAACATTGCTGTAAATGGATATTTATGTTGCATAATAAAGGGCTTATAAGCATCTTCTATGGCCTTTGATATAATGCTGTTTTTAACATATCTTCCATTTATAAAATAGTTTTCAAAATTTCTGTTCCCCCTTGTAATAGCAGGTTTTCCCACATATCCTGTAAGACTGTAATGTTCTAAAGAAAAATTAACTTCATAAAGGTTTTTCGCAATATCTCTACCATAAATGTTATAAATAACATCTTTAAGATTCCCATTACCAAAAGTATGAAGTTTTGTATTGCCATTGACTATAAGCTTAAAGGATATATCTGGATTTGAAAGTGCCAGTCTTTCAACAATTGCACTAATATAGGACGCTTCAGTCTGAGGAGATTTCAAAAATTTTTTTCTAACCGGAGTATTAAAAAATATGTCTCTGATAATAAAAGTAGTACCCTCCGGAGCCCCGATTTCCTCATGTTGGATTATTTCTCCACCTTCATTTACATATCTTACCCCTATCATTTCCATAGCCGTTTTGGTAATTAATTCGACTTTTGAAATGGCACAGATACTGGCTAAGGCTTCACCTCTAAATCCCAGATAATTCAGGTCAAATAAATCTGTGGCATCTTTTATTTTACTGGTAGCATGGCGTAAAAAAGCCTTTTCAACCTCATCTTTTTCTATGCCACAGCCATTATCCGTGATTCTAATAAGGTCTATCCCGCCGTTTTTTATTTCTATGGTAATAGCGCCGGAACCGGCATCTATTGAGTTTTCTACCAGCTCCTTAACAACAGAAGAAGGTCTTTCTATAACTTCTCCTGCTGCAATTTTATCAATTGTAAATTTATCTAATTGAATTATTCCCATATATCTTCTCCTGTTTAATTAAAGTGGAAACCTGAAATTTGTCTGTTTTTACGAAAGTTCCTTTTTTAAATCATTCAATAAATTAATGGCATCAATGGGCGTTAAGGAAAATAAATCCAATTCACGAATTTTATCTGCCACTTTCATTTCTGACGATTTTTCCTCCTCAAATAAAGAAAGCTGTTGGTAATTTTCATTATTTTCAAGAGCCTCCAGAGAAATATTATCCGTCATATCTTTATTCAAGTCATTTTCAGTAAGTGCTTTTGAAATTTCTTTTGCTCTGTCAATTACAACTTTGGGAATACCGGCTAATTTGGCAACCTGTATTCCATAACTCTTATCAGCTCCACCTTTAATTATCTTTCTTAAAAAGATTATGTCATCTCCCTGTTCTTTTACTGCTATGCAATAATTATTCACATTAGGGAGTCTTCCTTCTAATTCTGTAAGCTCATGATAATGGGTTGCAAAAAGTGTTTTTGCTCCAAGTTTTTTATCATCAGCAATATATTCTGCAACAGCCCAGGCTATACTAAGTCCGTCATAAGTACTGGTTCCCCTTCCGATTTCATCCAGAATAAGAAGGCTTTTCTTCGTGGCATTATTGAGGATTTCTGCTACTTCATTCATTTCAACCATAAAAGTCGACTGCCCACTGGCTAAATCATCTGATGCACCAACCCTTGTAAATATTCTGTCAACAATAGCAATTTTCGCCTTTTGAGCAGGAACAAAGCTTCCAATTTGAGCCATCAAAACTATAAGAGATACTTGTCTCATATAGGTGGACTTACCTGCCATATTAGGACCTGTAATGATAGCAAGACGATTTTCCTTATTATTCAAATAAGTATCATTAGAAACAAATACTCCTGATTTTGTCATTTGTTCAACAACCGGATGACGGCCGTTTTTTATGTCAATTTCTCCATCATTTGAGATTTTTGGTCTTACATAATCATTTTTCATGGCAACATAAGACAATGAGGCAAAAACATCAAGCCTTGCCACAGCTCTTGCAGTATTTTGTACCCTTACAACTTCTTTCGCTATTTTCTTTCTAATATCGCTGAATAATTCATATTCTAGAGAATATAACTTCTCCTGAGCACCTAATATTTTATCTTCTAACTCTTTAAGTTCCGGTGTAATAAATCTTTCAGCGTTAGTAAGTGTCTGCTTTCTGATATACTCCTCAGGCACCATATCTTTATAAGTATTTGTCACCTCAATATAATATCCGAATACTTTATTATATTTAATTTTCAGGCTTTTAATTCCGGTCTTTTCTTTCTCTTTTTCCTCAATATCCAAGAGCCATTTTTTACCATCGGTTTTGGCTCTTTTATATTCATCAACCATTTCATTATAACCGTCTTTAATAATACCTCCCTCTTTTACTGAAATAGGAGGTTCAGGAACGATTGCATTTTCAACAAGTTCTTTAATATCCTTTAACGGATCTAAATGCTCAAAAATTTCTTTTACAAAATCAGAATTAAAATCTTTTAAAAGAACTTTAATAGGTTCAAGCATGGACAATGAATTGGCAAAAGCTATCAAATCCCTTGGAGATGCATTATAATAGCAAATCCTACTGATAAGTCTTTCAAGATCATAGATTCTGTTTAAATATTCTCTTATTTCATCTCTGTCTATAGGTCTGTTATTAAATTCATCAATGGCATCCAATCTATGTTCAATCTCTGATTTTTTTATAAGGGGCTGTTCTATATAACTTCTTAAAAGTCTGGCTCCCATGGCTGTTTTTGTTTTATCCAAAACCCACAGCAAAGTACCATGCTTTTGTTTTTCCCTTAAGGTTTCAGTCAGTTCAAGATTTCTTCTGGTAGATGTATCTAAAACCATAAAAGCATTAGTATTGTACTCAATTATTTTTGTAATATGTGTAAGAGAAGTCTTTTGAGTATCTAAAAGATAAAGCAAAAGACCTCCACCGGATAAAATAAGCATCTGAGCATCATTATTTTCTGATTTTAAAAGATTGTTATTTTCAAAATGCTCATCTATCACTTTCTGACATCTTTCTTCATCAAAAAATTCAGGTTTTAAGGGATAAACCATTACTCCAAGCCTGAATTTCAAATCACTAAAATCAATTCCACTAATTATAAGTGCATCATTAGCTACTAATTCTGCTGGTGAAAACTTGGTAATTTCATCCAAAACCTTATTTAAAGAATCTGTGCTGGTAACAAAAAAATCTCCCGTAGAAACATCACAGGTAGCAATACCGAAAATATCTCCAACTTTTGCAATACACATTATATAATTATTTTTTTTCTCATCTAAGGCTTCCATGCTGAGATTTGTGCCGGGAGTTACAACTCTTATTACATCTCTTTTAACAATACCTTTTGTAGTTTTAGGGTCTTCTAACTGCTCACAAATAGCAACTTTGTAACCCTTTGATACTAATTTATTCAAATATGAATCAACCGCATGATGAGGAACGCCACACATTGGTGCTCTTTCTTCAAGTCCACAGTTTTTTCCTGTTAAAGTTATCTCTAATTCCTTTGATGCAGTAATGGCATCATCGAAAAACATTTCGTAAAAGTCCCCTAAACGGTAAAAAAGAATACAATCACTGTATTCTGACTTTGTACGTAAATAATTTTGCATCATTGGTGATAATTCAGCCAATTCTTTGCCTTCCTTTCTAAATTCCTGATTAACATTCAACCATGATTATAGAGTATTTCAAAAAACTATTCAACCTTAAATAAAAGGGTAAAAACATTGAAAATATATGTCTTCTTGATTATAATTTTCTTTATAATCTGACAATAATCAACAAAATGGAGGAAGAAAAATGTACTGTGAATGTCACGGACATATTGCCTTAAATGGAATTAATTATAAACTGGCTTTAGAAACTCATAAAGATAAATGTAATGAAGATGCAATATATCAAAATATAATTGCCTACAAGGAAGCAGGCATTGAATATTTTAGAGAAGGTGGAGACAAGTGGGGAGCAAGTATAATCGCTAAAGATATTTCAAAAAAAATCAGTCTTACATACAAATCTCCTGTCTTTGCAATACATAAAAAGGGTTATTACGGTTCAATACTTGGAAAATCCTTTGAAAACATGAAGGATTACAAAAATCTGGTGAATAATGCCTATAATAATGGAGCTGATTTTATAAAAGTAATGATTTCAGGAATTATGGATTATAACGAATATGGGAAAATTTCTGAATATCACATTTCTGAAGAAGAGTTAAAAAACATGGTAAATATAGCTCATAAAAAAGGCCTAAATGTCATGGCTCATTGCAATGGCAAAGACAAAATCAAGGCAGCCATTAAGGCCGGCGTTTCCTCAATAGAACATGGATTTTTCATGGATGATGAATGTATAGAATTGCTATCAAAAACCGAAATTGTCTGGGTTCCTACTCTGACACCGGTTAAAGCCGTTGAAAACATTAAAGATTTTGATAAAAATGTAATATTAAAAATACTGAAACTTCAAGAAAACAATATTAGAAAAGCTGCAAATTCCGGCTGTTATATTGCCAGTGGAAGCGATGCCGGGTCTGTTAATGTACCTCACAAAAATGGCTTATTATCTGAAGTTGACTATTTAAAGAAAATACTGGGAGATAAAGCCGATGAAATAATCCATAAAGGAAACAAAAAAATAATTGAATTATTTTAATAAAAAATGATTATCCCTGTTTATTAGCTGTAAACGGGGATAATCAAATTATATCTAAACTGGATAATACTTTTTAATAATAGCTTCTGCTGTCTTTATTCCATCCATTGCTGCTGAAGTTATACCTCCAGCATAACCAGCACCTTCTCCACAAGGATATATGCCTTTAATGTTGCTTTCAAAATCACCATCTCTTAAAATTCTAACAGGGGATGAAGTTCTGCTTTCTACAGCTGAAAGTAATGCATCTTCCCTGCCATAGCCTTTTATATGCTTATCAAAATCTGAAATTCCTTCACATAAAAGCTGACAAATAAATTCAGGTAACACATTTCTTAGATTTGCAAAAGAATATCCACCTTTTACAGATGGCTTTACTTCTCCTAAAACAGTTGTTTTCTCATTATTCTTAAAATCTTTAAGGGTTTGAAGGGGAATTTTTCCATTACCTTCCGTAAAAGCTTTTTCTTCAAGTTCTCTTTGAAAATACATGCCTGCTAAAACATCATTACCCTTAAAATCATCTTCTTTTACGGTGACAACCAATGCAGAATTAGAATTCTCACCATCTCTTTTAGAATAACTCATTCCATTGACACATATTCTTCCTTCTTCCGTTGAGGCATTTACAACATATCCTCCTGGACACATACAAAACGAATAAACTCCTCTTCCATTGCTGTTATAGGTTAATTTATAACTTGCAGTAGGTAATATTTTTGCATTTTTTTTGCCATACATTGATTCGTTTATCATTATTGCAGGATGTTCAATTCTGACTCCAACGGCAAAGGCTTTCTTTTCCATATTCAGTCCCCTGTTTTTTAACATCTCAAATGTATCTCTTGCCGAATGCCCCAGTGCTAAAACCAAAACCTGGCAATCAAGTTCCTCAATCTGTCCATTATTCATTTCTATAACAGCTGTAGTTATTTGACCGTTTTTTTCCTTAAAATCCAGTAATGTATTGGAAAAATAAAACTCTCCTCCCAGTGAAATTATCTCCTGACGAATACCTTTTACAACATCTTTTAATACATCTGTTCCAAGGTGAGGTTTGTTATCATAAAGAATTTCTTTTTTTGCCCCATGTTTTACAAATTCTTCTAAAACAAAACGATTCCTTCCGAATTTATCTTTAACCATGGTATTTAATTTCCCATCAGAAAATGTACCTGCACCGCCCTCGCCAAAAGAAACATTTGATCTGGTATTTAGTATCCCTTTTTCAAATAAAAGTTCTACATCTCTGCTTCTTTCATCTACATCCTTTCCTCTTTCTAATACAATGGGAGAAAAACCTGCCTTTGAAAGCATTAAAGCACAAAAAAGTCCTGCCGGACCGCTGCCAACTATCACAGGCCTTGATTTTAAAGGATTTGAGCCATTAGAAGGTAGTTTATAGCAGGTAGCTTTCGCCAGGACAATATTATTTTTTTTTAATTTTTTTACCAATGATTCTTCTTTTTGCCTGTTTTTTATTTTTACATCTATGGTATATACATAAAGACAATTTTCTTTATCTCTTGCATCAATAGACTTTTTAACTAAACTTATATCTTGTATGTCATCTTCTTTTATTTTTAAATTTCTTGCACATTTTTTTACAATGGCATTCTTACTATTATTTTCAACAGGTATCTTTAAAGAGCTAATCCTAATCATTTTCGTCTTTCTCCTAAATTAAAAATCACTTTTTTTATGGCAGCATTTACACCTGCTGTATACCCTGATGACCATGCCCATTGTAAATTATAACCTCCACAGGTTCCATCTATATCAATAATTTCACCTGCGAAATATAAACCTTTTACTTTTTTGGATTCCATGGTATATGGGTCAATTTCGTTTGTATCAACGCCTCCGGCACAAACCTGGGCATTATCAAAGGAGTTGGTATCATTTATTTTTACTTCAAAACTACAAATTAAATCTGCAAGACGACTTAAATCTGAATCAGAAAGATACTTTGCTTTCTTACCAAGGTCTATATTTGCAAGTTTTAATATTACATTTGTAAGTTTTTTGTTTAAAAGACCTATCATGAATTCTTCACAGGTTTTCAAACGAGCTTCGCTTCTTCTTTTAACCAGCATTTTTGTAAGAGTTGAAGTATTAAAATTAGGAAGGAAATTAATAACACACCTTACTTTGCTTTTGTCATTTAAGGCAATAGCTGCAAAACGACTAAGACACATTACAGGAATGCCTGAAATTCCATAATTTGTAAGTTGAATTTCTCCTTTTTCAGTTCTCTCTAATGTAGAATTTACATATAATTTTACTATAGCATCAGTTCTAACTCCAGCTATACTTTTAAAGAAAGTCTGCGGAGATTTAAGAGCCACTAACCCAGGTACTACCGGTACAATTCTATGACCAAATTTTAAGGCAAAATTGTAACCGCTTCCATCTGAACCCGTGGAAGGAACCGCTTTTGAACCTGTTGCAATAATCAAATTATCACAATAATAGGAAAATCCAAATCCGGTAAGAGTAAAACCTGCACCCTGTTTTACAATTTTGTTAATTGTAACTTTACAGATAACATTTACACTAAGTCTGTTAATCTCCATCCTTAATACATCCAAAACAGAAGAAGCCTGATCAGAATTAGGATAAATATAACCGTTTCTGTTTTTTGTAAGAATACCCAGCTCATTAAAAAACTGAACGGTATGAAAGGCATCCAGATTTTCAAATGCCCCTCTTACAAAATCAGGATTTTCACCAAAATAGTGTTCGACTCCCTGGTTAATGTTTGTCATATTACAACGACCATTACCGGTTGATAATATCTTCTTTCCAACCCTGTCTTTGTGTTCAATTATTGTAACTTCAGCTCCTGCTCTGGCAGCTGAAATAGCAGCTACCAAACCTGCGGCTCCACCGCCAAGAACTATAACTTTGGTTTTGCTTTTGTCCATTAACCCTTATTTCTCCTGTACTAATCAGTTAGTAAATGAAACTTTGTTGCAAGCTTGACTATGGTTCTTCCCTTTGGAATATCTAACAGTTCTTCCCTTGTAAAGCCCTTAAGTTTTAAGAGGCATACCGCATAAACAACCATTGCTACAAAAATAGCAACAATTGTTGCGATAATATTTACCTTAATAACCATATATATACCTTTATACACAAAGAAAGTAATAATACCCATAATCAGGGATGAAATTCCGGGTATTATGAAAGTCTTTTTTATTTCCTGTCTATATCTTGTTGCCCTTTTAACTTCAATTGAGTTAAGAAGACACATAACAAAGGAAAATATAATCATTGAAAGTATCACCGAATAAATATCAAATTTAAATATAAACAAGAAAATGCACAAAAATATAACATGACACAAAAGTGCTATAGCAGCATTTCTGACGGGAACCATCATTTTATTTATGCCTTGTAAAATTCCGTTGGTAACTGTTGAAAGTGAATAAAATACAATAGATACAGCTCCCATTTGAAGCATTATAGCCGGTAATGGCCTGCTTTCATCAAATAATAGTCTTAAAAGTGGTGAAGCCAATACACCCATTCCAACTGCACATGGCAAAGCCACTACCATTATAAACCTGATAGAAACCCCAATTTTTTGTTTTACAAGTTGTTTATCGTCCAAATTGACCGCGGCAGTAAGACTTGGAATAACAGAAGATGACAAAGCGGAGGCAATTGTTATGGGAACAGTGGTTAAAACCATGTATTTTCCATTATAAATTCCCCAGTTTGAACTTATATGTTCTTCTGCCTCACCTAGTGCATACATAATTGATTTATAAATAGGCTGATCAAGAAAATCATTAATATTATATATCGTAGTACTCATAATTACAGGGACTACGGTTAATAAAATCATTTTATAGATGCTTGAATATGAATCTAATCGACTGCTTTGTCTTCTTTTTCTGCTAACCCTTAAATTTTTTGAAAAAACAAATAAAAGGAAAAATAAGAAAACAATTGAAGCCAAAGCACCCATTGATGTACCCAAAGTGCTTCCTGCAGCCCCAAAAGCAGCACGATATTGCTCCTTATTTCCCAAAACCGTACCAATTTTAAGCCCGTATGCAGACAAATATATCGCAGCAATAATACTTATGGCAGCATTTACCAACTGTTCAATGATTTGAGATGTTGCAGTTGGTATCATAGTACCCTGACCTTGAAAATAGCCTCTTATAACCCCGGCAACAGCCACAATTAAAAGAGTAGGTGCAAGTACTTTTAAAGCATAATAACTCATTGGAGTTTTCATTATATTATTCGTTAAAAAATCTGCTCCAAAAAAACATATGCATGCTACTATACTTCCTGTGACAAAAGAAAAAATAAGTGCAGCCTTAAATATTCTTACTGAATTTTTTATTTCTTTTTTAGCCACACTTGCTGAAACAAGTTTTGAAACAGCAAGTGGTAAACTGTAGGAAGATATGAGAAGAAATATATTATAAAGGGAAAATGCCGCAGAATAATAATCATTTCCTGTATCTCCCAGTATTCTAGTTAATACTACTCTATAAACCAGTCCAATAAGACGGCTAAGAATAGAAGCTACTGCAAGGATTGAGCCCTGCACTAAAAACGCGTTGGCACGGTTTTTGGAATTAGTTGACATAGTAAATTAACACCTCAGATTTTTTCCATTTTCTCCATTAGGAAGCAGCAGCTGCAATTTCAACTCTGCTTAAAGCGTCTTTATCTATAATGCAAACCCATGTCTTTCCCTGGTTTAACTGAATTTCTTCACCATCTTCATTATAATAATGGGTTACACCATATTCGCTGTCTTTTTTCCATGTAATATCAATGGCTTTTCCGTCTGTAATATACTTTCCTGCTCCGCCAGAAGTTGTATCAATATTGAGATACTGTGTATTATCATAGTAGGAAATACCACTGTACTGGAAAAGAATGTTTTTAACTTTTAATTGTTCATTAGTTCTTTCATCAATCTGCTTATCATCAAACTGATATCTGTAATAAAGACCTTCATCTGCATTGTATTCAAAATACGGAAAATTATTTACATAACCAGGTTTAACAATTACGGCATCCTCGCCATTTGTCAATTCAATGTCTTTTTCATCATCTTTATTAAATAAATAATGTCCTTCATAATCCTTACTAAATGAACGATCATAATTTTTGTAATCAATACCAGCAAGAATACTAGCCCCACTTGCATATGTATTATGAGGCGCAACTCTGTCAGTTGTTTTAAAGAATACAGTAGAAGCTTCAGCTTTTAAACTATCCAAATCATTTACAAAGTCCTGTCCCAGTAAATCCAAGGCAAATTTTGCCTGACCGCAGTGAACATAAATAGCATCAAATTCAAGTGCATAATACAGATAATACGTTCTACAGCTTCTGATAGAACCAATTTTATCGAGACCTTCATAATCTTCAAATATACCCATGAGTCTTGTAATACCACCTTCTACAGGTGCTTCATAAACTACTCCGGCATTGGCAATTCCACTTTGTGGACATCCTTGCTTAATGTTATTTAACATAACTGCAACAGGTCTTGTTTCCATGAGCTTTTCATCAACCCATTCACCTGTAAGATAACTTCTGGCCATGCCCTCTTTGGTTTCTTCCACTTTTACCGGCTCTTCTTCTACTTTTTCAACTTTCTTTGTTGAAGTTACTTTTTCTTTCTCCTCATTTTTGCCACAACCAAAGAGCATGCTCGCACCTAAAGCTGTAACACACATAAGCATTAATAGTTTTCTCATTTCATAATCCTCCTGTAAATAATTGTGTCAAACACCTTCATACTATAAATGACACTTTTTGCCTTTAAAGCATATAAAATTATCTTGTGATTCCAAGCTGTTCAAGAATATCAGCCTGTTTTTTTTCCATGATGGAAGCCTCACTTTCTTCCATATGGTCATATCCAAATAGGTGCAGCATGCTATGACAAACCAGAAAAGCAAATTCCCTTTTTATAGAATGTCCATAATTTTCAGCCTGCTCATACACCTTGGGTATCGAAATAATAATATCACCAAGGACTAACTCCCCAGTTTCAGGATTAAAATAATCATCCGTGTAATCCTCAAGTTTTGAGAAATCCGACGGAAACTCATAATCCACCATTGGAAATGATAATACATCTGTTGCCCTGTCTATATTTCTGTATTCTTTGTTAATAACTCTTATTCCCTCATCATCAGTCAAAATAAGATTTATCTCAGATTCATAAGGACAATTTTCATAATCCAGGGCCTTTTCTATTACAAGTTTTGCAATATCTTCATAATCTATTTCCAGATCCAAATCTACTTCTTTTTCTATGCTTAGACTCATAATAACTCACTTTCATTGGCAAAATACTCTTTTAAAGCAAGATAAGTAGGCATACTCATATTGCAATTATCCAACAACCCTTTTGAAAGAACTTTATTAAATACCTGCTGAATAACTATTTCCCTGCTCATACTCATCTTTCCGAATTTTGTTTCACTGTTCTTCATTTCATCAATACATGAATTTGCAAGTAAAATAACTGCTCCCTCCATGGTTTCAGGTGAATATTCTCCATCCGCTACCTGAAAAATCGCTTCTGTAAGTTTTTCACCTATTTTATGACTTCTGGCTACTTTTACATTATTTTCCGCCAAATTAGTTTCGCCTTCTAAAATTCCTATTCTGGAATAGTAACCTACTGCCTTGCAAAATCTTACATCCAAGTTAAACTTTTTTGCTACTTTTTCTCCAAAATCCCCCGCTTTCACACACATTTCATATTCATAACCATATAAATCCCTGAACTTTTCAAGAATCTCAGATTTCGGAGATAATATTCTTTCATAATAACGGTTTAAGTATATCTCATCATATTTTTGTACAAAAAACACTGCCAAAAATTCAAATGCTAATATTATAAATAAATTAAAAATCAAATACTCTCCCACATTTTTAAAAACATCATCTTCATTGTAAACATTAATAAGAAATATTATGGAAAAATGTGTTAGAACTATCCCCGACAAAGACATAACCCATTCGCCTGCACTCTTAAAGGTATTAATAAGGGTACAGCAAACAACGGCTGACAGGATATAAAAAAACAGGTAAATATTATCAAATCCCGTAAGTACATAATAAAAACCAAGTACTAAAAGATTTATCAAAACACCACAATTCACGTTTATTACTGCTGTATATGCAATTCCGATAATAGCTAAAGGTGCTAAAAACGGCCTAAAATATATAAAAATGCACAAGCACAACACTGTAAAAACATCTACAGCAAAAATTATCCGTATTTTGACAAGTCTTTCATCTATATAATATTTCTCATTACTGTCTGATATTGCAAATATTAAAATACAAGAGGTCACAATAAGTATAAAACCAGCAATTATTATCCCCTTAACGATTCCGGTAGACCTATTGTAACTTATAAAAAAAGCCAGCATAATATTCAGCAGATATATACCGGCTATATAAAACCGCCATTTTAAATAAAATGTCTTTTCTGCCTCCATAACACCCTCCAAAGCTATTTTTTCTGGAGCTTCTCGTAATTTTCATAGGCTTTTACTATTTTTTGAACCAAAGGATGTCTAACAACATCTTTAGATGACAATTTACAAAAACTGATACCATCTATTTTTTTTAATACTCTTTCTGCTATTTCAAGTCCTGATTTGGTTCCAGGTGCAAGGTCTTTTTGCGTTGAATCTCCGGTAATTACTACCTTCGAACCAAAACCTATTCTGGTTAGAAACATCTTCATCTGAGAAGGTGTAGTATTTTGAGCTTCATCTAAAATAATAAAAGAATTATCTAAGGTTCTTCCTCTCATATAAGCCAAAGGAGCCACTTCTATAAGACCTCTTTCCGAATTTCTAATAAAACTGTCTGCACCCATAATTTCATATAAGGCATCATATAAAGGTCTTAAATATGGATCAATCTTACTTTGGAGGTCACCCGGTAAAAATCCAAGCTTCTCTCCTGCTTCAATGGCCGGTCTTGTAAGAATAATACGACTGACTTCGTCTTTTTTAAAAGCTGTGATAGCCATAGCCATCGCAAGATAGGTCTTTCCGGTTCCGGCAGGTCCTATTCCAAAAGTTATCATATTATCTCTAATGGCATCAACATAAGTTTTTTGTCCCAAAGTCTTTGGCTTAATGGGTTTTCCTGCTAAGGTATGGCAAATAAGATCTTTATCAATTTCAACTATTGCATTCTCATTATCATCCATGGAAAGAGCAATGGCATAATCAACATTCTGCTCGTTAATGATATTTCCCCTTAAAGCAAGCTCAGAAAGTCTTTCAATTATCCTTGAAGCCTTTTCTACAAGATTAGCTTCACCCATTATCTTTACGCCTTCATCACGAATAACAATATTTACATTTAAACTTCTTTCTATTTTACGAATATTGCTGTCAAGTTCACCAAAAACATTTTTTAATAAATCCTCACGGATATTAATGGTCTTTTCACTCATTGCCATTAAGCGTTAAACTCCTTTTATTTTAATCCTGCCTTTTGTGGGCATTCCTTGTATATTATGAACTATATGAACATATTTGTCAAAAATTTGTAATTTTTATAAAAAATTACCTGGAAAAGTTTGCTTCAGGGGCAAGTTCATTAAACCAGTCCAATAATTCTGCAAAATCATCAGGATATGCATTTATACCTTTTTTCAAATATTCCACGCCATTCTTTTTTTTATATTTTAATTGCCATTTTGTCCTCTTTAATACAAAATGTTCGTAGTTGTTAAGCCATTTATCAACATTTAAATTATTAAATGATTTTAAAATATTTTCTGTTCTTGGACCGGCTGAAATGGTTTTAGTATTTGTTAAAACCCCTTTTTTGGAATGTTCAACCGTATACATAATATTAAATTCATAAACTCTGACATTTATGCTCATATATCCATCATTATCATTTCCAATGAAAAAGTCAATCTTATCTAACATAAAATCCTCCTTTAACAAAATTCCTTTTGATAAATATTCAATATATCTTCTAATCTTTTTAAACTGCTTCCAGCAATTTTACAGATACCTTTAATGCGTGTATCTCTTCCCAGTATATCTTTTACAAACACTTCCATCATGGAATTCGGACTTAAATCCAATATCAAATCACTTTTTTCAATATTATTTTCTATAATTTGGGGTAAATTCATTGGATTTCTAATTATATTCCAGATGTCCTCCCTTTTATATTCTAAAGTTTGACACTCTTTTGAGCAAGATAATATTGGTATATTACCGGGCTTTAGTGACAATTTTTTAGAAATCTTATCTGTAAATTGTTCCTTCATGGAGTCAATGTAACTTGAATGAAAAGGGAAATGAACATTGGTTTCAAAAATCATCATCTTATTGTTTGTTATAAATTCTTTTACTTTTTTCTCATTAGAGTTTAGAGTCGCTAAAATCAGAATTTTACTACAATTATTTGCAACAATTTCTGCATCTATTTCATCTTCTAATTTAAGAAAATCTCTTTTTTTTAGGAAAACAGATATTAGTTCACCTTTAATATGACTATTCTTTATAAGTCTTGCCTGTTCAATCACAGACAAAAAGCCTTCTTCTTTTGAAATAATCCCGGATGCAGCCATAGAAGAAAACTCTCCCAGACTTGAACCCAGTAATAAATCCGGATAAATCTTTTTAGAAAGGCAACTAAACAAGGCGTATTCTACGGCAAATATACCCGGATGGGTAAATGTTATATCATCCAAAGGTTTCTTGTTTTCTTTTTTAAAGATTTCATTTAATAATGAAAACCCCATCTCTTTTTGATAAATATCCTCAAATTCATCCATTATTCTTTTGAAATCTTCATATTCATTATATAATTCAAGTCCCATCTGATAGACAGCACTACCCTGACCTCCAAATAAAAAAACATTTTTACCTGCCATAAAATACCTCTTCTTTATTTTCTAATTGTCTAATTTCTTTTCTGACATGTCATTTGTAATAAACATTGCATCACCAAAAGAGAAAAACCTGTATTTTTCTTTAACGGCCTCACCATATGCCTTTAAAACCTGTTCTCTTCCTGCTAATGCTGATACTAGCATAACTAATGTAGATTTAGGAAGATGGAAATTAGTAATAAGACAATCTATAATCTTAAAATTATATCCTGGATAAATAAAAATATCTGTCCAGCCGCTTTTTTCCGTTAAAAAGCCATTTTCATCGGCAGCAGATTCCAAGGTTCTTGTACTGGTTGTTCCTACAGCGATTATTCTGCCACCATTTCTTTTTGCCTTATTAATTTTATCTGCTTCAGACTGATTGATTTGATAAAACTCTGAATGCATATGATGTTCTAATACATTATCAACTTTTACAGGTCTGAATGTACCAAGTCCTACATGGAGTGTAACCTCCGCAACTTCTACGCCCATATTTTTAATTTTTTCAATCAATTCCTTTGTGAAATGAAGTCCGGCTGTAGGAGCGGCTGCTGAACCATCATATTTTGCATATACAGTCTGGTATCTGTTTTTATCTTTAAGCTTATGGGTAATATAAGGTGGAAGCGGCATTTGTCCCAGTTTATCAAGAATTTCTTCAAAAATACCGTCATATTCAAACTTTATTATTCTGTTTCCTTCTTCAATTATATCAACTATTTCACCTTTTAAGCTACCGTCTCCAAATACTATTTTGGTACCGATTTTTGCCTTTTTTCCAGGTTTAACAAGTGTTTCCCAGCAATCATTTTCTCCTCTTTTTAAAAGCAAAAATTCAAGATGAGCACCACTGCCTTCTTTGACTCCGAAAATCCTTGCCGGAATGACCTTTGTATTATTTATAACAAGACAGTCACCTGCCTTTAAATAATTACATATATCATAAAAATGCCTATGAGCAATTTCGCCATTATCTTTACTTAATACCATGAGTCTGCTTGAAGAACGATCCTCAAGGGGATCCTGTGCTATCAATTCTTCCGGCAATTCATAATCAAAATCTTTTACTTCCATTTCCTTTCCTTTCTTTTCTATTACAAAACTTCTAATACAGATTATTTTCATCCACATTTTCAAATTCATCGAAAGCTTTTTTAGTACAACTTTCTATACTAAGATAATTAATTATAATTGTCAATTATTACTAATATTAAAAATTTCTTATTTTTAAAAAAGGCATTAAAATACCCCCTTGAATTAACAAGGGGGCAAAACTCATTTTGGAAACAAGCCTAAAGTGATTAGTAATCCACTCTCATTTTATATAATCCTGTAGTTGAAGAAGATGCTCTTCTTACTCTGATGTAGTATGTACCTTTCTTTACAGAAGAATATTTATAGGCATAATCTAAACTATCACCATATATTGTTCTGTCATAGGTAACTGCATCTCCATTAGAATTATATATTGTAAAGATAAGCTTTCCTGAAAAATCTCCATCAAATTTAAATTTGATAGTATTCTTTGATGTTGAAAATTTATACCAGTCGGTTTCTTTATTACCTAAAATGAAAGTACCATTTGTATATTTTCCTGATTTTACAGATTTAGCCTGTGAAAATTTACTTCCACAATTACTCTTAACAGATTTATTTACACATGCTATTTTAACAGGTGATGATGCTTTTACTCTTAAGTAATAAGTTACACCTTTTTTAACGCCATATGTTGCTGATCTGTCATATGAATATTTACCGGTTGTTGATGAATAATCTTCATCTGTTATACGTATTTTCTTTGCATTTGTTAACGCAGTATACATATAAGCACTATCACTACCATCAATTGATTTTGCAGTAAATGTAACTACTCCTGTTGTACTAGCTTTAAATTTATAATAGAAATATTGATTTCTATCCTGGGAGTAGTTTGTAATTGTTTTTTTGTTACTTATAGATCCTGTTGAAAAAACATACCCAATACTTGCATATCCCTGATTAAATGAGCTTACTTTAAATTTAAAATAGTAAGTACCCTTTTTAACAGCATACTGAAGTTTTCCACCATAAGTATTTGAAATATTATGACTATAGGTACTTAAAGCAACACCTTTTGAATTACAAAGGTTTCCGTAAAAACTGGCGTTTGAGCATCCACTAAAAGTTGCTATACCTGCTTTTTTAACAGTTATCTTATATTTGTATTCATTTTTATAATTTTCATTCTGATAATAACTGTTATAATCAATAACATTTACTCTTTTTCCTGATGTTAAACTACCTTTGTTAACGGTTTTTGCATTTGATGTAATTGATAAAGCGGCAAATAAGCCAAATACAGCTACCAATACTAATAATGTTTTCTTTAACGTTTTTTTCATTTTCTCTTTTTCTCCTAAAAATATATTTAGCGATTAATATATAAATCATAATCACTATGTTTGGATTTAAATTACAAGCAAGAACTCTGAAACGGATATGTTCCATGATAAACATCAGATAAGTTAATCAAATCCGATAAAGTAATCTAAATCTCAATTCATTACGACAATAAAGCTCTGTCACTAGTAAATTCTTCTCCGCTGGCTATAGCAAATTTTTCTAATAAATCATCTACAGTCAGTTTCTTTTTCTCCTCGCCTGATATATCAAGTATTACCTTACCTGAATTTAACATGATAAGCCTGTTTCCATTTGCAATAGCGTCATGCATATTATGAGTTATCATAAGAGTTGTAAGATGATCTTTTTCCACCATCATATTTGTAGTTTGTAATACTTTTTCAGCAGTTTTAGGGTCTAAAGCAGCTGTGTGCTCATCTAAAAGCAACAACCTGGGTTTTTGAAGAGTAGCCATCAACAAGGTAACGGCCTGTCTTTGACCGCCTGATAAAAGACCTACTTTAGAGGTTATTCTATCCTCCAGACCTAAATCAAGAACTTTTAAGAGTTCTTTGTATTTTTCTCTTTCTTTTCTTGTTATACCGCTTCTTAAGCCTCTAGGTTTACCCCTTCTTGAAGCCAAAGCAAGATTTTCATCTATTCCAAGAGTAGCAGCTGTTCCCATCATGGGATCCTGAAATACTCTTCCCAGAAATCTTGCTCTTTTATGTTCAGGCATTTTTGTGACATCTGCATTGTCGATTTCTATTTTACCAGAATCTACCTCCCATACGCCAGCAATTGCGTTTAATAATGTAGACTTTCCAGCGCCATTACCACCAATAACTGTAACAAAATCCCCTTCATTTAACTGTAAAGACAGTCCATTTAAAGCGGTTTTTTCATTTATTGTTCCAATATTAAATGTTTTATGAATATTACTTACCTTAAGCATCTGCTACTCCCTTCTTAGTGATTGTTTTCTTAAAGTACTTCTTTTTCCAATATGGAAAGGCAAGAAATACCGCCACTACTAAAGAAGACAGAAGTTTTAAAAGGTCTGTGTCAAATCCTCTCCAGATTACAACCTGTAATACCACATAGTAAATAATGGCACCAAGCCCCACTGCAAACAGCTTTAAGGCGAAGTTATGGAAAATTCTGTCAAATATTACACCTCCTATTATAACAGCTGCCAGCCCAATTACAATAGCCCCTCTTCCAGAATTCACATCAGCAAATCCCTGGTACTGTGCATATAAAGCACTAGCTAAGCCTACTAAACCATTAGATATCATTAATCCAAGTATGGTATTTAACTTAGTATTTATTCCCTGTGCTCTACTCATTTCCGGGTTACACCCTGTAGCCCGGATGGAGCATCCTCTTTCTGTCCCAAAAAACCAATATAAAATTGCAATTATTGCAATAATTAAAACAGAAACAACAAAAATTGTATTTTTTATGAAAGGAACATCTTTTATATATCTAAGAGATACCAGTAGGTCATAATTGTCTACACTTAAGGCCTGATTTGCTTTTCCTAATATTTTTAAATTGATAGAATACAGACCTAACTGAGTAAGAATACTTGCTAAAAGGACAGGTATTCCCATGAATGTATTAAATATTCCGGTTACAAAACCGGCAAGCATGCCTGCAATTACAGCTAGAGCCATAGCTACCCAGATGTTTTGTCCATTCATTACAGCTACTACACAAACAGCTCCACCAAGACTCATGGTGCCGTCTACAGTCAAATCTGCAACATCTAGTATCTTAAATGTAAGATAGACACCTATTGCCATAATACCCCAAATAAGTCCCTGGGCTATGGCTCCAGGCATTGCATTTATTAAAGTTGCCAAAGTTAATCCTCCAATTCATCCAAATCATATATTAAAGCGAAGGCTTATTTTATGTCTATTCTGACATATCTAAAGCTTTATACTCATCAGGAATATCTATTCCAAGAGTTTTTGCAATGTCAGGATTGTATTCTTTTGTTACTTCTGATGCAGTTTGAACTTCCATTTTTGATACATCTTCATTGTTTTCCAATACATCATAAGCCATTATACCTGTTTGATAACCAAGGTCATAATAACTGATTGAAAGTGTCGCTATACCACATCCTTTGCAAATACCCTCTTCTCCGGCAATGATAGGAACTTTTGCTTCCTGAGCAATATTGTTAATTACCTGTGTATTTGAAGCTGCTGTGTTATCTGTTGGTATGTAAATAACATCTGAACTGTCTACTGCATTTTTTGCTACTGTAGCTATGTCATTTGAATCTGTGAAAGAATATGGCTGACACTTATATCCTAAATCTTCCAGCTCTTTTGTAATTACTTCTACCTGATATTCAGAATTTGCTTCTGCTGAACAATATAAAAGTCCTACATTTTTTGCATCCGGAAATAATTCTTTTAACATTTGTGCCTGATCTGATAAAGGTGCAAGGTCACTTGTTCCTGAAATATTTTTTCCGGTAACACCTTTCCAGTCCTTAATATCAAGGGCTGTTGCATAATCTGTAATACTGGTTCCAAGAATTGGTATATCAGATGTAGCTGCTGCAGCAGTCTGAAGTGGTGCTGTTGCATTTGCTAAAATCAAATCAACTCCGTCAGATACAAAAGAGTTGACAATTGTTGAACATGTTGCGGAATCACCCTGAGCATTTTGTTCATCAAAGGTAACTCGGTCACCAAGTTTTTCTTTTAAGGCATCTTCAAATCCCTTTGTTGCAGCATCTAATGCTTCATGCTGAACCAACTGACAAATACCAATTTTATAAGTATTTTCAGAAGCATCATCATCTTTAGCTGTTTCTTTATTACTTGTTGCCTTATCTTTTGAATCTGATGATGAGCTTGTACAAGCTACTAACGAAAGTGCCATAGTTACACATAAGGTTAATAATAATAATTTTTTCTTCATTTGTTTACTCCTTCCTTTTTTACCATTGTGTTATTTTTATGTTTTATTGATACAACGTTTTAAATTGTTATTAGTGTATAACTTTAAACCGTCAAATCGTCAAGGTTAAAATAGTCAGGACTCCTTAACAAATTCTTTTATTAAAAAGTCCCTTACGACTATAAATTTTTATTATTTTCTTAATTCAATATTTTTTTCTTCCAATGAAGTGATAATTTTTTTCATTGCCGGAGCGATATCATCGTCTTTAAGAGTATTTTCAGATGACCTGAAAGTCAAAGTATAAGCAAGTGATTTAAAACCTGCCTTAATCTGTGCTCCCTCATATATATCAAATAATGCGTATGATTCTAACATCTTTCCGCCTTTTGATTCAATAATATCTTCTATTTCTCCTGCATAGATTTCCTTTGGAACTACAAGACTTATATCTCTTGTAACAGCAGGATATTTTGGTACGCCCACATATTTAACATCAAAATCAACAAATTCTTCAATTGTTTTAAGGTCAATTACAGCAACATAGGCTCTGTCTTTTATTTCATAATTTGAAAGAACCTTTGGATGTACTTCTCCTATAAAACCAAGGTTTTTACCGTTATACTGAATAGCTGCTTTTCTACCAGGATGAAGGAACGGAAGGTCGGCATCCGGCAAATATATGGTCTTTTTCTTTAAACCTAAGGTATGGAAAAATTCTTCTACAACCGATTTCATCACAAAGAAATCACCCTGTCCATACATACCTAAAGTAAATTGCATTCTTTCATCAGGAAGATTTTTTACAAGTGGAAGTTTATCTGCTATATATATATTTCCAAGCTCGTAAAGTCTTACATTTTCATTTCTTCTGTTATAGTTTAAGGAAAGTGAATTAAGCATTCCATTTAAAGAAATCGTTCTCATAATGGAAAAATCCTCTCCTAAAGGATTGGAAATCACTATTGCTTTTCTATAATCTGAATCCTCAGGAATAAGCAGTTTATCAAAAACTTTTGGACTTTCAAAAGAATAGGTCATTCCCTGGGAGAATCCGTTTATACGTGCTACCTTTCCAGCTATTTTTTTAACTTTCTGATATAAAGGAACAGCTTCGCTCATAGCTGAATTTCCAGGTATTGATGATGGAATATTTGCATATCCGAAAAATCTTGCTACTTCCTCTGCTATATCTGCCTGACATAAAAGATCCTGTCTCCAGGATGGAACTATTACTTCGCTTGTATTTTCGTCAAAACCTAATTCGAGTTTATCAAAGTAAGAAAGCATTGTTTCTTTTGAAATATCTGTTCCAAGAAGTTTATTAATCTTATCTGCGTCAAATTTTACTCTGTTTCCCTCTTTTTTATCAGGGTAAACATCTACAACTCCACCAATTACTTCTCCTGCTCCTAATTCTTCTATTAACTGGCAGGCACGATTAATAGCTAAAATAGCTAAATTCGGGTCAAGGCCTTTCTCAAATTTTGATGATGCATCTGTTCTTAATCCGACTTTTTTACTGGAAAGCCTGATATTTGTACCGTCAAAACAAGCTGCTTCAAAAAGCATTTCCTTAACATCATCTGTAATCATTGAATTTTCTCCACCCATGATTCCAGCAATACCAACCGGTTTTTTACCATCGCAAATCATAAGCACAGTATCATCTAGTTTTCTTTCCTGTCCATCAAGAGTTGTAAATGTATCACCATTTTCGGCTCTTTTTACGATTATCTGTCTATCTTCAATGGTATTGAGGTCATAGGCATGCATTGGCTGACCAAACTCCTCCATTACATAGTTTGTAATGTCTACAATATTATTAATAGGTCTTATACCCTGGGCAGCCAGTCTTCTTTGCATCCATACAGGTGACGGAGCAATTTTTATATTTTTAACTACTCTTGCTGTATATCTTCTGCATAAATCCTTATCCTGAATTTGAACCTTAATGTAGTCATTTACATCTTCGCTGTTTCCTGTTTCTTTAACTACCGGTGCTTTTAATTCTTTATTGAATGTGGCAGCTGCCTCTCTGGCAATTCCTATTACGCTAAAACAGTCTACCCTGTTTGATGTTATTTCATATTCTACTATAGTATCATCAAGTCCCAAATATTTAGGAGCACTATCACCTATAGGAGCATCCTCTGGTAAAATATATAAACCATCTTCACAAGCATCAGGATACATATCTGTAGTGGAACCCAATTCCTGTATGGAACACATCATTCCATTGGATTCAACTCCTCTTAATTTACCCTTTTTAATCTTTACTCCACCAGGTGTAATCTTTCCATCATGTCCTCCGGCAACTCTTCCGCCGTCTAAAACAACAGGAACTATACATCCTTCTACTACATTTGGAGCACCTGTTACGATTTGTATTGCTTCATCTTTTCCTATGTCAACCTGACATATAACAAGCTTGTCCGCATCAGGATGCTTTTCGATTTTTAATACTTTTCCTATAACTATATTTTCAAGATCTTCATCTAAATTTTTAAACCCTTCAACTTTTGAACCCGAAAGTGTCATGGCATCTACATAATCCTTTGGAGTAGCCTCTAATCCGGGAACAAGATCTTTTATCCATTTATATGATGTAATCATCTACTTATT
Source organism: Acetitomaculum ruminis DSM 5522 (assembly GCF_900112085.1). Classification (GTDB taxonomy): domain Bacteria; phylum Bacillota; class Clostridia; order Lachnospirales; family Lachnospiraceae; genus Acetitomaculum; species Acetitomaculum ruminis. The sequence continues at coordinate 171,326 of NZ_FOJY01000001.1, read as the reverse complement.
TATCCTCCTTGCAAATCTCATAAGATATAGTCTTAAATAATTAAAACTGATTTAAAAATCTTATATCATTTTCATATAAAAGTCTCATATCATCAATTTCATATTTTAAAAGTGTAATTCTCTCAAGACCTACACCAAAGGCAAATCCTGAATATTCCTCAGGATCAATTCCACTCATCTCTAATACTCTTGGATGTACCATTCCACAACCTAAAATCTCAATCCAGCCTTCACCTTTACAGAAACGGCATCCTTTTCCTCCACATTTGAAGCAGGAAACATCAACCTCTGCACTAGGTTCTGTAAACGGAAAATGATGAGGACGAAGCTTTATTTTAGTTTCCGGTCCAAAAAGTCTTTTTGAAAACTCTAATAAAGTTCCTTTAAGATCAGCAAAGGTTATTCCTTTATCAATAACCATTCCTTCAATCTGATGGAAAGAAGGAGAATGAGTGGCATCTACTTCGTCAGATCTGAACACCCTACCAGGAGCAATCATTTTAATTGGTAACTTTCCTTTTTCCATTACTCTTACCTGAACCGGTGAAGTCTGAGTCCTTAAAAGAATATCTTTATTAATGTAGAATGTATCTTGTTCATCCTTTGCCGGATGATTGGCAGGAATATTTAAAGCTTCGAAATTGTAATAATCGTATTCTATTTCCGGACCATCACACACTTCATATCCCATGCTTCTAAAAATATCTTCCACTTCTTCTAAAACAACCTGATTTGGGTGAGCATGTCCGGTAATTGGCTTACTTGCCGGTAATGTAACATCTATGGTTTCTCTTTTAAGTCGTAACTCTAATTCTGCTTCTTCTAACGCTTTTTTTGTCTCTTCTAACTTTGTTTCAATAATACTTCTCGTTTCGTTAACCAACTGACCTATCTTTGGTCTGTCTTCTGCAGAAACATTCTTCATACCCTTTAAAACTGCTGTAAGTTCACCTTTTTTTCCAAGAAAATTTACTCTTACATCGTTAAGTTTTGAAAGCTCTTTAGATTCAGCAATCTGCTTAAAAGCTTCTTCTTTAATCTGTTCTAATTTTTCCTTCATTTAAAACCTCCGAAATTAAATTTCAAGTATATAACAGGTATTATCCTATATGCTGTTAAAAACAATGTAATAAAAAAGCTCCATCCCCAAAGGGACGAAGCTAATATCCGCGGTACCACCCAATTTCCGAATAAAATCCGGCTCTTAAAGGATTTAACGCATCCATACGTCTTATCTTAATATTTCAAAAAATAAAGAAAATTCAGATAAGCTGTTCCAACGGGAAATTCAACATTTTTCTTTTCTTAAAAAGGCTTTCAGCTAATAACCTCTTCTCTCTGTAAGTAGCAAAAATGTCTACTAAACGTCTTCTCAACATTTATAAAATATTTATAAACTTCAAATTTTCCTGTATTTTAACACATTAACGTAAACAATTCAAGAAAAAATTATCAATATAAAGATAAATAAGTTTTACTCTAACATCCCCTATGAAAAAAGCAGCCTGTTAAGCTGCTTTTACATACCCAAAATGCCGTTCCCTGCAATTTTGACGCCTAGCCACAGCTAGGTGGGTCACCGCAACTGTTCCTCAGTCTACCAGAACGGTCAACTACAAGGCTTGACTTCCTAACAGCAATAGTAGGCATCCCGAATAAAATTTGTAGGTTCAAAATAGCAGTTATGTCGAACACCCCAGGCACATTATTGATTTTATTCATTATAAAACAATAAGTCATTTTTTTCAATGCAACTTAAACAAAAAACATGCAATTATTGTTAAAAGCTTTTAAAATTTTTATTAATTTTTTTATCTCCATATAAAATCAGTTAATTTAACTCTGAAAGGATTTTTTCTATTGCTTCTAAAGCATCAGCCGGAAGCTTATCATATCCTTCCTTGAATGTATCTCTTGATTTAACAAAATCAACTCTGTCTTTCATTCTTGCTTTAAGTGTTTTAATATAATCAGCATTTTCCATATCAGGAATAAATCCTTCAATTTCTGCAAATTCAATTTCTGAGAAAGGTCCCCACTGTTTAAAATCAGCCTTCTTTTCTACTATTGATTCTAAAATGCCAATGGTAACTTCTTTAGGTATTTTTTTACCCATAAAATCACCGGTATTGATAATATAACAATCTACATTTCTATCAGCTACAAGAGTTTTAAATTTATTATAATCATTAACCAATGGGTAGGTTCTAAATGGGTTTGCATATGGCTCAACTACCAATGCATCAGGATCTACTCCCGGAGCAAGTCTCTCAGCTGAAGAACGCTTAGTAGCTAATGTTGCCCCCATAACTGAAGCCAAAGAAGCTCCTTTTAATTTAACAACCGGTGGTATTGTAGGATCTTTCATAATCCAGAATATTGCATTTACCGGAGCATCTATTCTATCCACCCTGTTTGGTGACCATAATTTTGATTTAATAGCTCTACCATTACCGTTTCTGATATCTTCTGTAACTATAACTACTTTTCCATCTTCATCCAAAGTAGCTGAACAGTTTTGAACCGTAAGAAGATATTTATTATCCTCACAATCAACAGGATAATCTGCTGTTTTGTCAAAATATGTCGGCTCTAAAGCGATGGATGAGCCGGTCTGAGTATTTATAACAAAAGCATCATCATGTAACACTGTTACGGAATACTTTCCACCATGTTTTGCATGAGTTAATGTAGATTTACCTGATCCGGATAATCCAAACACACTTGCAACATATTTGCTTCCGTCATCGAGTGTATATTCTTTTTGTCCACCGTGGCATGATGCATAGCCATGTCTGTTGGCAATAGCCCAAGCAATGGTAAGCGTTCCTTTTTTATGTTCTCCGAAATATCTCATTCCCAAAAGAGCTGCGCAGTTTTGATCTGTATTAAAATATGTAAGTCCAAGAGGATGATCCGGATGACTCCACTGTGGATCAGAGAATATATAAATATCTGGTTCATTTTCGATTTCTTTTGAAGATTTATACATTTTCACATATTCATCTGACATATACTGGAAATTTAACATCCAGGAATACAATATGTTTTCTTCTCCTTCAGGAATAAGCAAATGTGCCTTCACCATAAATTCAGGATGTAAACCAATAAACACTTCTGCATGATAAAGTGTTTCATAACGGGTATCGTAAACAGCATCCATTACCTTCTTGTCAAGGTTGTCCGTATCTACTCCCGGTTCTCCTGTGATGCGACGAGCTGCTGCACATCTTCCCGTTACAGAGCCATCATTAAAAAGAAGAACTTTTGCATCTTTTTCCAAACCAAACTCTTCTCCCCTGTATACAGGCATATCCGTAACAATAGTTCCCGGAGACTCTTTTGCAAGCTGATAAGCTTCTTTTAAGGTATTAACCTTAACTACATTGTTTCCGTAGAACGCTCCTTCAATAATTGATCGGGTCTTAGAAAATCCAACCTTGCCTGGTCCTATTTCGCTTCTCTTGTAATAAGCTTTTGTAGACATATTCTTTTCTACCCTGCTGCATAATAATTAGTAACTAATAATAATCTAATTTCAAAAATCCTATGAATTTTTAAACAATTTTATTGAATGAAATAATTATTATACAGTTTTTCCTTTCATTAAAATAAATACAAAACGTGATTATTTTGTTTAATTTGCTTGAAAACGAGTTCTAAAAATCATTTTTATCACTCGATATTTGCCGAGTATATATTAACATATAATAATATATTTGAGCAAGTTAATTAGATTTTTGTATGATTTTTATATTCTTTATTTTTAGCTTTACTTAAATTATAAATTATTCATAAAAATTAATAAAAACTCACTCTTCTATTGTCTAACGGAAGGGTTTCATGTTAAAATGAAAATTGATAATTAATTATCTTTTTTAATATTTCTGGATTTATACTACGATATTGATAAAATTTATCCGCAATATGCGTTCTCAAAAGAAAAGATTTGATTTTTTTTATTGTGTTTATTATCATTACTTTATTTATATCACTGTATAAATCTATCATTAATATGATAAATTAGAACTTCAGATAAAATAATAGAATTTTCAATAAATGCATATTTATACTTTAGATTGTAAGTAATCCTGTTTTTATCCCATGATTTCTAATTATTTTATTATGTTGATTTTATATACTTCAATTATTGACAGTTAAAGAAGGTTTAAAAAAGAATAAAAATTAAGAACAAACGGAGGTAATCAATGTATTCTACAAGTTTTTATGAAATAACCCCGGAACTTATACAATTATCTAATCTGGTAACCAAATCAAACCAGATAGATCCTGAATTATATGCAAAATACGATGTAAAACGTGGACTCCGTGACTTAAATGGTGCGGGTGTTAAAGTCGGCATTACTGATGTTTCAGATGTTAATGCAGTAAAAGAAGTTGATAATATGAGAATTCCTACCCATGGAAAACTCTATTATAGAGGTATTGATGTTGAAGATATAGTTGAATCTATTGGAGAAAATAACAATTTTGGTTTTGAAACAGCTACATACCTTCTTCTATTTGGTAAATATCCAAGTAAAAAGGATGTTAAGGATTTCTCGGAGATGCTGGCCAATTATCGTACTCTTCCTACCAGCTTTGTAAGAGATATTATTATGAAAGCTCCGAGTCGAGATATGATGAATACTCTGGCAAGAAGTGTACTTACCCTTTATTCCTATGATGATAATTCAGACGATATTTCAATTCCTAATGTACTTCGTCAATGTCTGGAACTTATAAGCCTTTTTCCTTTACTTTCTGTATATGGATACCAGGCTTATAGTCACTATCACGACGGAAACAGTTTGTTTATTCACTCTCCGTCACCTGAATTATCTACAGCTGAAAATATTTTAAGAATCCTTAGGCCTGATTCCAAATTTACTCAGCTTGAAGCAAAGATTTTAGACATCGCTTTAATACTTCATATGGAACATGGTGGTGGTAATAACTCTACCTTTACCACAAGACTTATAAGTTCCTCAGGTTCAGATACATATTCAGTCATTGCCGCTGCTTTAGGATCTCTTAAAGGTCCAAGACACGGTGGTGCCAATCTTAAAGTAATTAAAATGTTTGAAGATATGGAAAACACAGTTAAGGACTGGACAGATGAAGATGAAGTAGGTGAATATTTAACAAATATTCTTGATAAAAAAGCTTTTGATAAAGCCGGTCTTATATATGGTATGGGACATGCCGTATATTCTCTGTCAGACCCGAGAGCACTTATTTTTAGGGAATATACCGAAAAACTATCTAAGGAAAAGGGATGTGAAAAAGAGTTTGCCCTTTATAGACTGGTTGAAAAACTTGCTCCAAAAATTATTTCAAGCAAGAGAAAAATGTTTAAGGGTGTTTGTGCCAATGTAGACTTTTACAGTGGATTTGTTTATAAAATGTTGGGCCTTCCAACACAGCTATATACTCCTATTTTTGCTATTTCAAGAATTTCAGGTTGGAGTGCCCATAGATTAGAAGAATTAAGTAATAATTCAAAGATTATGCGTCCTGCATATGTATATGGAGGAGAGCATGTAAAAATACCGGCTGAAGCTTTAGATGACAATTTAGATATTTAACTTCATCATTTTTATTATAAATTAACAGGTCAGATAGTCTATCATACTTTCTGACCTGTTTTTATTATACTAATCTAATATCCAAAATGAATGTAATCCATAATTCATTACTTTTGCCTTTTTAGGTACCTGTGTCAGGGTATTATATACATTTCCAAAATCCCCTATAGCCCCCAGAACTAGCAACACGCAGGAAAATACAAAACAAATATTGTAAAGTGACGGCAAATAGTTCGCAATAAATATCCATATTATAAATGGAATAATACCAAGAATAATAGCCGGTGCAAGGCACATTGCAATAAATCTGTTCCTGTTCATCAAAGCATCACAATAAATAAACCAGGCACCTTGTTCTGGATATTTCCAAATTTCTTTTTCGCTTTCTTTAGGATAAAAAAATGCGTGTATTATTTCATGAACATATTGCAATAGGTAATTAATTATTAAGGTAACAGTAAATACAATCATTGTTTCTATATTAAAATGCAAGAAAAAATTCAATGTTTTAAATCTGAACACTATAATTGCAAGCATCAATGCAAAAACCGGTATGCCACAAATAAATCCTGTAAAGAACACTTCCCAAATATTATCACCCTCATCATACATAATGGCATTATAAGGAAGTTCTCTTCCCTCTTTCAAATCTTCTTCACTACGAAATTTTCCCTTTAAATGAATGTTAAACATAATCTTTTCTCCCTATTGTATAGTCATATAATATATATCCGTATATCTATTAATCAATCAGAAATTTATGTCTTTTTGTTAAAAGCAATAGTAAAAATATTATACTACAGTACTTTATTATGTAAAAAATATTCCCGATTAAATGAAAAATATTATCAATTAGTTATAGAAAGTAAAATCCACTTACTGAATGTTAAGATATATCCCATCTAACATGACTACCTTCTTCGTTTTTACTTACCAGAAGCTTATCTTCTATTTCCTGTTTTAATTCTGACACATGGGAAATAATTCCAATAAGTTTAGAACCTCCTGCCATGTTTTTCAAGACTTTAACTGCCTGGTTTCTGGAATGGTCATCTAAAGAGCCAAAGCCTTCGTCAATGAACATAATATCTAAATTAATTGAGGATGTATTCTCCTGAATCTGATCTGCCATACCAAGTGCCAAAGATAAGGCAGCCATAAAGGATTCTCCGCCTGAAAGGGTATTAACAGCTCTTTCTTTTCCTGTAATATTTGAATAAACGATAAGATCCAAGCCTTTGTTTTTTCCTTCGCCGGCCTTTTCTTCATCCACCATTCTTAGTTCAAACTGTCCTGCTGACATATCTTCAAAACGGATATTTGCACTATTTAAGATTCTTTTTAAATAATACCTTTGAACAAAGGTTTCAATATCCATTCTGGCTCCGGAAACTTTTCCGGAAAGTCTGTTGTAAAGACTATCCAGTTTTGTATATTCTTTTACAATTTTCCCGCTTTCTTCAACCTTAGAAGCAAGTTTATCATAACTTTCCATATCAACTTGATAAATATTTTTTATACTTTCAAGTTTCTCTTTAACATCATCAAATCTCTTTTGAGCTTCTTCTTTTTCTGTTAGGAGTTTTTCCAAATCTGGTTTTTTTCTGTTATTAATATTTTTTAAAGCTGTTTCTTTTATTCCATTGGCTGTTGCTTTTTTATTATTGTATTCATCTATCGTTTTATTTAACGAATCTACCTCGTTTTTAAAATGTTTTTTCTTAATGTCTTTCCATTCTGACTCTGTAATATTTCTCTCTTCAAGAATTTTCTTATAAGATAGTTCTTTTTCTTCCAATTCCGTAATAAGTTTAGGAATTTCCTTTTCATATTGTTCTTTGAGTGCCTTACATTTATCATATTCAGGCTGAGCTTTTTTCAAGTTTAGAAGTGCTGCTTCATAAGTTGCATCGTTGTATTCTTTTGTTTCTTTGGCATTAGCAAGCTTGTCTTTTGCAACTTCTTCAGATTTATACTTTTTATTTTTTTCAAGATTTAACAAAGTTGCATTGGATTTTTCAAACTCGGTATTAACCGCTATTTTCCTGTTTTGAGCTTCTTTAAACTGTTTATTTAACTCCTCTTTTTTATTTTCAGCACTTGAAAGAGATTTTTCCAGTTTTGAAAGTGTTTCCAAATCATTTTGTATTTTCTTTCCTTCTGCTTTATTGATTGCTTCCCAGTCTATCAAACATTCTATTGCCCCGTCTATAGATGGTAAAAAAGGAACTTTCACTGTTTTAATAGAGTTTCTCATACGATCAAAAAGCTTGTTAATCTTATCGTTAAAAAGCTTTTCGTCAGATTCTAATCTATCAATTGTTCTTTTGGAATCTCCGGATTTTTCCTCTCTTATTTTATTTAAATCATCTACTTCCTTTGATAGTATTTCCAAAATATCCTGTGTAATGTCTTTATTCATATCATTTAACTTACAAGGTGAGGGATGATTTGTAGAACCGCAAACAGGGCAAGGTTCTCCTTCTATAAGCTTACTTGCAAGAATACCGGCCTGAGATGCATAATAAATCATCTGTTTGTTTTCATATTCATCACGCTTTTGTGTATAGTTTTTATTGGCAATTAAAAACTCTTTTTCTTTAAGCTTTGCGGTTTCGTTTAAATCTGTAATTGTTCTATGTAAAATCTTAATCTCACTTAATTCTTTTTCTAAGATTTCTTCTTCTTTCTTGTCATTTTTCCAGCGTTCAAGGGCAACATTTACATCTTTTAATTCATTTGATTTTTCCTGCCATTCCTTTACATTTTCATCAAATTCTTTTATTACCTTTTCTATATCCTCTGCTGCATTTTGTGCTTTTAATAATTCTTCTTTTTTACCCTCAATTTCTTCTTTAAGAATATTTATTTGTTGATAAATTTCAAGTTCTTTTTTTATTTCAACTTCCAGTTTCGCATAGTGTTCATCTTGAATTTCTTTAAATTTTTTTGCTTCTTTTTCATTAACTTCAGCATTTTGTGCATTTCTTTTTAGATAAGGTAATTGTTCATTGATATCATTTAACTCTATTTGTTTAACTTTAAGGGTTTTAGATGCACTATCAAATAATTTATACACTGCTTCAACTTCATAAGCATCATTTATATTTTTAACCAAAAGGGCTTTATCTGCCATTTCATTTTCTTTATTCTGACACTCTATTATATCCTTTTTAGCTTTTTCCAATTGTTCAAAAAAGCCAAGGAGAGTCGCCGCATTATTATGTTCATCTCTTTTTTCATCACGCAATTTACTTTTTTGAGAATACTCTTTTGAAAGAATTTCTTTTTCATTGCACAGTTCGTTACATAATATCTTTAATTCCTTTAAAAGCTCCTCAATACTGAAAAAATTAATATTATCAGCTTTTAAAATATCATCTTTTAGCTCTATTAATCTTTCTGAATTCTCCCTATTTTCGGGTATGGTTATATGAGCAACTTCTGTTTGACAAACTGTTTTAAGATTTGTAATAGCAGTTCGTTTTTCCTTGCATCTTTTATTTAACACATCAACAATATTCTGATATGTTTCTGTTCCAAAAAGTTTTCTGAATATTTCTTTTTTCTTATTGGAATCAGCTCTTAAAAGCTCCATAAACTCACCTTGAGCTATCATAGCCACCTGCATAAACTGCCCCTTGGTAAGACCAACAATTTCTGATAATTTTTCGTCTGTTTCTTTGGTATTTTGTGAAAATTCACTGCCGTCAGGCATTATAAGAGAAACCGTCTCTTTTTCGTCTTTAAAACCTTCTCCTCGCTTAAAAGGTCTGACATGTCTTGGTACTCTTGTTACTGTGTATATTAAATCTTCTCCACCTTGAAACTCCGAAAACTCCAATGTTACACAAGGTTTTGTATTTAAATCAATAAAATGACTTTGAAGTTCTGCTCCGTCTTTTTTATTGTTCATAGAACAGGCTTCTCCATATAATGCAAAAACTATTGCATCAAAAATAGTGGTTTTTCCGGAGCCTGTATCTCCTGTTACCAGAAAAAGATTCTGGTTTGGCTTTGTAAAATCTATAACTGTCTTTTTTCCATATGAGCCAAAAGCCTGTAATGTTAATTTAATAGGTCTCACGCTTCTAATTTCCTCCAATAACTATTAAAAGATTTTCTATCCCGTAATAAGGACACAATAAAAAATTACTATAATTCCAATTCATTTATAACTTCTTTTAAAATAATCTGTTCTTCTTCGTCTAGGTCACTTAAAAATAAATTACACAAATTATATGCATCTAATTCTTCTTTTTCATCCATATTAATCCTATAATCCGCTTTTCTAATACTGGTCCTTCTAATTTCCAAAAGGTTTGGAAAAGCAGCTCTTAATCTGTCCTGCATATCTATAACATCCAAATCTTTCTTATCTGTAAGTACAATGGTTACATAATCTTCACATGCTTCTTGCAAAACCTTTTCCAATTCTCCTGTAATTATTTTTACATTTCTAAGAGGAATTAAAGGAATATTCTCTATTTTAATATCTCCTTTTTCTCCCATATTTACATAGGTTATGCTTTTTTCTTGTCCTGACTCGCTGACTGAGGTTGCAATAGGCGTTCCACTGTATAGATAATTATCATATCCTACTTTCATTTTTTTATGGATATGACCTAATGCAGCATAATCAAATATTTCTAATATATCAGCATTAACCTGGTCTATATTTCCAACTGTTTTTATTTCTGAATCTGATCTTTCTATATCTCCTGCTGATTTTCCTTTAGGAAGATAGAATTGATGACTAACAAGAACATTTCTGTCTGAGCAGTCAATTTTTTCCCTTTTAATTAATCTGTGTAAGGTTTCATCATAAGAAAGATTATTTCCGTTTTCGTCTACTCCCACTATTTCTTTCACCATAGATGGCTTTACAAATGGTAATAAATAAAAATTCACTTTTCCGTATTCATCACTTAATGATACTTTTTCTATATATTCGTCCTCAAATCTAGGGGGAATTCCTATCATATAAATATTGTTTGAACTTAAAATATTTCTGAAAACATTAATTCTGCTGGCACTGTCATGGTTTCCGCTTATCATCATGATTTTTGCATTTGGCAAAGCTTTAGACAGGTTTGAAATAAAATTATCAAATACATCAACAGCTTCAGATGAAGGCACTGCCTTATCATAAATATCACCTGCTATAAGTACAGCATCCGGTTTTTTTTCTATTGCTTTTTCAACAATAGTTTCCAATATATATTCCTGATCTTTTCTTAAGTCACGGTTCATTAATTTTAATCCAATATGCAAATCAGATATGTGAAAAAATCTCATTTCCTACTCCTTTAGCTTTTAATAAATAATATATATAAGCAAACTGCTTATTCTGTAAAAGTACTAACTTCAAAAACTGCTTTCACAACTTATCTTAAGAAGTTATATACACTGATATTTTGACAAATGTTTAAATAATAACACCACATTAAAAATAATATAAAAATTATAAATATATTATAAAACAATAATCGTCAAATTGCAAACAAATATTCGATTTTTATAAAATTATGCATAGTCAAGAAAAACAGCTCCACCAATAGGTGAAGCTGTTAATTTTGAAGCTTTCGCTTCTGTTGTGTATATATAAATTTGAAAAAATAGAGGCTAATTAATCCATTCATTATGCTATTTTTTAGGAAGCACTTGTGTTTATATAATTAACAAGTCCTTCAGCCTTAATTATTTTTTGCATAAACTCAGGAAAGGCCTGTCCCTGATATTTCTTATCTTTTGTGATATCGTAAATTATACCACTGTCAAAGTCCACTTCAACCTCATCCCCTGCTTCGATTTCTTTGGCTGCATCAGGACATTCAATTATTGCAAGTCCGATATTTATGGCATTTCTATAAAAAATTCTGGCAAAAGTTTCTGCGATTACGCAACTTATTCCACTGGCTTTTATTGCAATAGGTGCATGTTCTCTAGAGGAACCACAGCCAAAATTCTTTCCAGCAACCATAATATCGCCTTTTTTCACATTTTTAACAAAATACTTATCTATATCCTCCATACAATGAAGGGCAAGTTCTTCTGCTTTGGAAGAATTAAGATATCTGGCAGGGATAATAACATCTGTATCTACATTATCTTTATATTTAAAAACATTTCCATGTGCTTTCATATTCACTGCCTCCTACTATTATAATGAAGCCGGGTCTGTAATAAAGCCCGTAACAGCACTTGCTGCCGCTACAGCAGGGCTTGAAAGATAAACTTCCGAGTCAACATGCCCCATTCTTCCGACAAAATTTCTGTTTGTGGTAGAAATGCATCTTTCTCCGGCTGCTAAAATTCCCATATACCCTCCAAGGCAAGGACCACAGGTTGGCGTACTCATTACTGCGCCGGCTGTAATAAATATTTCAGCCAAACCTTCTTTTATAGCCTGAAGGTATATTTCCTGAGTTGCCGGTATTATAATACATCTGACATCCTTTGCCACTTTTTTACCTTTAAGTATCTGAGCAGCTATTCTAAGGTCTGTTATATGTCCATTGGTACATGAACCAATAACCGCCTGATCAATTTTAATTTCACCTACATTGTCTATAGTTTTGGTATTTTCAGGTAAATGAGGAAAAGAAACAGTTGGTTTTAATGTTGAAAGATCTATCTCAATTGTCTCATCATATACAGCATCCTCATCAGCTTCGTAGACGGTATATTCTTTATCTGAATGCTCTTTCATGTATTGAGCAGCTATATCATCCACCGGAAAAATACCGTTTTTCGCACCTGCTTCTATGGCCATGTTGGAAATACTGAATCTATCGTCAATCGAAAGATGTTTTATCCCATCTCCAACAAATTCCAGGGATTTATATAAAGCTCCATCTACTCCAATTTTACCTATAAGATGTAAAATTACATCCTTTCCGCTTATCCATTCAGCCGGTTTATTTTTAAGTACAATCTTTAACGCTGAAGGAACCTTAAACCATGCTTTTCCTGTTGCCATACCAGCTGCCATATCCGTACTTCCGACACCTGTGGAAAATGCACCTAAAGCGCCATAAGTGCAGGTATGTGAATCAGCACCGATTACTACATTTCCTGCTACTACCAGACCTTTTTCCGGAAGTAAAGCATGCTCAATCCCCATCTGTCCCACATCAAAATAATTTGTGATATCATGCTTTCTTGCAAATTCTCGCACACATTTGCAATGCTCAGCGGATTTGATATCCTTATTTGGAATAAAATGATCCATTACAAGAGCAATCTTGTCCTTATCAAAAACATCCTTAACATCCATTCCTGACATTACATTTATGGCAACAGGTGAAGTAATATCGTTTCCTAAGACCAAATCAAGCCTGGCTTCTATTAAATCTCCTGCTTTAACCTTGTCTAAACCAGAATGTGCTGCAAGGATTTTCTGAGTCATTGTCATTCCCATGTTATCGTCCTCCTAATTTTAATCAGCTTATTATTAATCAATTTAATAATATGCCAATCATAGTTACTTTTTTCCGACAAATCTTTTTCTATCATTAAAACAGTACCTATGCATTTTATTATTCGGCTATTGGTTATTATGCATTAAGTACTGTTTAAATGAATAATTTATCCGTGCTTTTATACTAACACAATTAATGGTATAATTGAAATACATAATAATTATGTCTGATATAACTTTTAAATATATCAGCATAAAGAAAGGAATTATGACTATTTTGTCATATTAATGTCTATGGAAAGCAACTTATCTTTATATAATGCATTTTTAGCTGTTGCAAAAAGTGGCAATATTTCTCATGCCGCCAGAGAGCTTTATTCAAGTCAGCCTGCTATAAGTAAGGCCATATCAAAATTAGAAGAAAATCTGGATACAAAATTATTTATCAGAAATTCTAGAGGCGTTTCTTTAACAGAAGAAGGCGAAGTTTTATATCAATACATTAATTCAGCCTTTTCGGATATTACAGCCGGAGAAGAAAGGATAAAAAAAATAAATACCATGGGTATTGGAACACTTAGACTTGGGGTAAGTTCCACTCTTTGTAAATATATTATGCTTAATTATTTGAAAAATTTTATTAAAGAAAATCCTCATATTACAATTTCCATATCCTGTCAATCTACAAATGACACTTTAAAAATGTTAGAGGAAGGGACAATAGATGTAGGACTCATTGGAAAACCCTGTGGAAAAGATAATATAGTTTTTACTCCTTTAGAGGAAATAGAAGATATTTTTGTTGCCTCCAGAGCTTATATAGAAAATCTTAAAATCAGAGGATTAAAGGGTAATATTTTCAAGGAAAGCACTTTAATGCTCCTTGATAAAAACAACATGACAAGACAATATATTGACGATTATCTGGTATATAATAATATCTCCACAGATGAACTCATTGAAGTATCCAATATGGAGCTTTTAATTGAATTTGCAAAAATCGGAATGGGTATATCCTGTGTAATTAAAGAATTTGTTAAAACAGAACTTGCAGAAAAAACTCTTATCCAATTACCACTTGACATACCAATTCACAAAAGGTGGATAGGTTTTGCTTATAACTCATCAATAAATCAAAGTAAATCTTCCTCAAAATTCATTACTTTCTATCACAATAATTCCTACCCAAGATAATCATTTTAAAAAGACCCCGCAAAACACTGCAGGGTCAAATTTATATATAAAATATTTATTTTAGTTGTTAATAAGCTTTGCTTCATCATTCCAACTGTAAAGGGAACGAATCTCTTCTCCAATCTTTTCTGCAGGATGCTCAGCAGCAAGTTTTCTCATGGCTTTGAAATGAGCCTGACCGCCAGCCGGTGACATATCCAAAAGGAAGTCTTTCGCAAATGAACCATCCTGAATATTTTTAAGAATTTCTCTCATAGCTTTCTTTGTATCTTCTGTTACAATCTTTGGACCTGTGATATAATCGCCATATTCTGCTGTATTTGAAATAGAATATCTCATTCCTGCAAAACCTGATTGATAAATAAGATCAACGATTAATTTCATCTCATGTACACATTCAAAATATGCATTTCTAGGATCATATCCTGCTTCTACAAGAGTTTCAAATCCTGCCTGCATAAGGGCACAAACACCACCACATAATACAGCCTGCTCACCAAAGAGGTCTGTTTCTGTTTCTGTTCTGAAGGTAGTTTCAAGTACTCCGGCTCTTGCTCCACCGATTGCCAATGCCCATGCAAGTGCTCTTTCTTGAGCCTTTCCGGTTGCATCCTGAGCTACAGCAACTAAACAAGGAACACCTTTTCCTGCCTGATATTCGCTACGAACTGTATGTCCTGGTCCTTTAGGTGCAATCATTGTTACGTCTACATCCTTAGGCGGAATAATCTGATTAAAATGAATTGCAAATCCATGTGAGAACATAAGCATATTTCCAGGTTCAAGATTTGGCTCTATGGATTCTTTGTACATAGCTGCCTGTTTCTCATCATTGATAAGAATCATTATAACGTCCGCCTGTTTTGCAGCCTCTGCTGCGGTATATACCTTAAAACCCTGAGCTTCTGCTTTAGCCCATGATTTACTTCCTTCATAAAGTCCGATAATGACATCACATCCGGAATCCTTTGCATTAAGCGCCTGAGCATGTCCCTGACTACCGTACCCGATTACGGCAATCTTCTTTCCTTCAAGCATTGAAAGATTACAGTCTTCCTGATAAAAAATTTTTGCTGCCATTTTAATTTCCTCCTGTGTAATAATTTTTATAAAAATGGTTACTATTTATAATAACCAATAGCCGACTTATTCATAACGTTTGTTAAGAAGAGGTATAACTTCCAGAACATTTTCTGAGCCTCTTGAAAGAGCTGTTAATCCTGTTCTTGCAAGCTCTAATATTTCATGGGATTTCATAAGAGATAAAAAAGCTTCCAGCTTATCCTGTGTACCGGTAATTTCAATAGTTACACTATCATTTCCTACATCAATAATCTTTGCTCTAAATATATCTGCAATAGCAAATATATCCCTTCTTGAATTAACATCAGATCTAACCTTTACAAGAGCTAATTCTCTAAAAACCGAATCCATATAATCTAATTTCGTAACAGATAATACTTCTTCGAGTTTTTCAACCTGTTTTTCAATCTGTTCTAATATTTCTTCATCACCACTTGTAACAATGGTCATTCTTGTAATTCTTGAATCTGCGGTAACTCCAGCCGAAAAGCTATCGATATTATATCCACGGCGGGAAAACAAACCAGAAACTCTGCTTAACACACCGGATGTATTTTCAACCAAAATAGATAAAACTATTTTTCTCATCATTAAGTCATTCCTTTTCCATATGATTTTTCATATTTTATCACACTGAGTTAATTTGTCAACACATTAATATACTAAAGTGCCATATTTTTTCAACAAGCTATAAATCTCCGGACTGATTTCTTCTCCCTTGGATAAAAATACAGCTCTTCCAGGATTAAGCCTTAATATTTGCTCTAAAAACTCAGTATCTGTAAAATCAGTGCATAATAATTCATCTATAGAATCGATGACTGCATCATGAATTTCCTCTTTTGTAGGATTTTTATAATCTTTTTGTAGAATTTTAAACGAAGAAGAATTAAGATTTTCCATTTTTACAAGACATCTTTCTGTAGAATAATTCTTGTCTCTGATAAAATCCTGATCAACACAATAATTGGTATGATGTGGTTTATCACTGCCTATGGAATCCTTTAATGCTTTAATATATCTTTCATCTGTACCACAGCATCCGCCTATAATGTCAGCTCCGGCATTAACAATATCCTTCATATCTGCCACATATTCTTCAATCGGCTGATCATAAAAAGCATTGCCATCTTCGTCATATTTAGGCATTCCGGCATTAGGTTTTACAATAAGCGGTATAGTTGCAACTTTGCGCATCCTTTCCACAAGTCCCTTGATTTCCTTTGGACCTGCTGAACAGTTTATACCTATGGCAGCTGCTCCTAAGGCCTGTAAAACTGCTACTGCTGCTTCCGGATCAGAACCGTAGAGTGTTTTATTATTTTTTCCAAAAGTTAATGTAACCATTACAGGAAGGTCAGTTACCTCTTTTGCAGCAATTACGGCAGCTCTGCATTCCGCAACTGAAATCATTGTTTCCACAATTAACAAATCCACTCCAGCCTCCACAAGACTTTTTATCTGTTCTTTATATACTTCTATAAGTTCTTCTAATTCTGCATCACCCATTGGCTCCAGACCTATACCTGTCATGGTAAGGTCACCCGCCACCAATACACCGTCACCTATGGCTTCTTTCGTAATCTTAACAAGACCTTTATTTAAGGCATCAACCTCATCGGCAAATCCATGAGACTTTAAAAAAGCTCTGTTTGCTCCAAATGTAGGAGCATAAACTATCTCACTTCCGGCATTTTTATAATCCCTTTGTATTTTTTTCATAACATCGCTGTTATCCATTACCCATTTTTCAACACATACCTTTTTAGGCATATTATTTTTGTATAATTGTGTTCCTGTGGCACCATCAAGGTATACCAAATGATTATTAACCAGGTCATAAAATTCAGAAAGAGTCATATGTAATTATCCTCCTTTGTGTGCTTCATTAGATTCTTTCGCAATCGTTAATATACTGAATATATTTTAATTCTTTGTACAATAAAGGTCAACTAAGGGAAATTGAAAAAATATAATAATTTCCAACTCTAGCATTGTAAAAATAAGAGATTTTACCACCATATCTCCAACACAGATCATTTACTAGCTTTCCGGGATCTAAGTCCTGTCTTAAAAGTATGTTAATTTTCCTTTTTCCCGAATTAATCTTACCAACAATATTATTAAAAGCATAGTCCTGACCATCGCAAAACGGCATGCCCAAATGCATATTAAATGCATAATATTGAAATTTTTTGTTACGGCATTTTTTAAATCTGGAGGTGTTAAAGGTATGTGCCCCTGTATTATCTGTTTTAAGTATAGAATCATCCACCATAAAATACTTATATTGTAAATAATAAAGATACCCCTGACTAATGCGGCTTTCTGCACTTTTGTCCGTCCAAACAGGATCATCCCAGCTACAATCTATATGACACCAAATACCATACAATTTAATCTGATTCCATTCATGTGCTGCTGAAAAAATCAGATTATTTTCTATTCCAAGTCCGTCCATAAAAAGTTTAAATGCATTGGCGTATCCCGAACACACAGCCCTTTTTTTCAAAAATACTCCTTCTGCAGTATAGGAACTTGACGGCAATGTTCCTTTTAAATAATTATCATAATCATACTCACAATTGTTTATTAAATAATCATGTATATATCTGACTTTTCTTATTTTACTCCAGGATTTATCTATTTTTTTATTAATAATTGTATGAACCTTACGGGCTATCTTTTTGTCTTTAGAACCTAAATTAGAGTAACTTCCAGTTAAAATAGCATAATTTAGTTGAGAGCAATATGAATAAATGACACACTTAAATACTTTTTTTCCTGCTTTGACCTTTATAGTAACTCTTCCCGGTCGTTTTGCCCTTAATTTTCCTTTTGAATTTACACCTACAATACTGCTGTTTGTAGTTGTATATTTTACTTTTTTATACTTACCTTTTAACCTGATAAACCTGATTTCATTTACTCTGATTCCGACTTTTTTAGTTGAATTAATATATATGATATTTGAATCACTTGTCACACTTCTTGAAGCAGAAGTCAGATAATCCGCGTCTGCCTGAATACTTCTTTTTATATATTCCGAAATACCCTTCTTACTTTTTGCTATACCCGACTGGGAAGCTGATGCTTCATTGTTATTAATGCAAAATGCAGTTATGATACATATCAATATAAATAAACATTGTTTAATAATATTTTTCTTATTCATCTTTCCACCTGTTTTAACTTTTTGTACAAAAATATATTTATTAATTAATACTATCACGAACCCTCCCTAATCTATATCGGCATAATTTCTTTTTATGTCAAAGAAAACTGCTATCTAATCCTACAATTTCTCATATCTGTTTTTTAGACAAAAAAACTACCGAAAGCGTAGGTTTTCGGTAGTCATTTTTAATGTTACATTATACAATATTCTTAATTGTCTTAAATAATTTCTTAAAATCAACAGGTTTAGACAAATGTGCATTCATTCCGGCATATTTCGACATTTCTATATCACCGTCAAAAGAATTAGCCGTCATGGCAATAATAGGAACCATTTTTGCATCTCCTCTTTCCGAACTTCTGATTCTTTTGGCAGCCTCTAAACCATCCATTTTAGGCATTCTTATATCCATCAAAATCGTATCGTAAAAATACGGAGATGAATTTGTAAATTTTTCAATGGCCTCGACTCCATTTTTTGCAATATCAACTTCTATGCCATTTTCTTTTAGGAAAATTTCCATTATTTCGGAATTAATTTCATTATCCTCACAAACCAAAAAATGTTGTCCCGAAAAATAATCTTTCCATGAATCCACATACAAATCTTTAGAAGTATCCTCTAAATCAACCGGTAAACTAATGCTAATTCTCTTTACTGTGTCTTTTGACTTATTTAATTTTATTTCACCATTTAACAATCTTAATAATTTTTTTGCCAAAACAAGATCAAGAATGTTGCCTTGATCTTCACAATCATTCTTATAACAGGCTCTTTCCATACTTTCTAAAAAGCCACTATCAAAATCACAATCAACATCAAGATCAGAACATATCAAATCCAAATTAAGATAAACACAACCATTTTTGTTAGTGTTTTCTGTTCGCTTAATGGTAATATTACTTCCCTCTTTACAAAAGTCAGAAATATGACCCATTAAATTTTTAAATAACATATTAAATCTTGTTCTGTCCACATTCATAAGTAATTCTGGATCATTATCCTGAATTTCAAAATCAATATTCTTATTAACCAGACTTATTCCAACAGTCTTTCGAATATAAGAATACAATTGATTTAAAGAATATTCTTCCTTTTTCAGATTAGTCTGACCTTTTTCTATGGAATTCACCTCTAATGCATCATCTAATAACTTTACAATGCAGTTTCCAACTTCAATTACCTTTTCAATGCACCTGTCTTTTTGTTCATCCATCTCCTGACTAAGTGCAATCTGAGCCATTCCCATGATACCATTTAACGGTGTTTTAATATCATGACTTATTTTAGAGAAAAATTCACTGTTAGTCACATATTCTGAAATCTTCTCATCACCATTAAGAAAGGCTTTTTTTCTTTTGACCGTTTCCGGTGTTTGCTGTCTTAAAATTTCATTAATATCCGTAATAATAAGTATCAGGTTTTTTAACCTATTATGAAGATACTCAAAATGTATACAGACTTTTGAATATCTGATACCTGCATCATTTGTCAACAAATCTGTATACACCTCGATGTCTGATTCACCTTTTTTTATGGCATTCACTACACGATTAAATATTTCTATTTTTTCATTATCCAAAAACTTCAGTTTCTTAAATAAACTTAGGTTACTGCTTAAAAAATATTCTAAAAAAGTAAAATCATAATCAAAACAATTTGATATTCTTTTCACTTTTAAATCGCTAAAGTCACAATCGTAAATCGACATCCTGTTGTTCTCAAGCACAAAGCTTAGTTTTTCATCATCCATTAAACCTACTATCTCCCTGTAAAACACATTGCCAAAATAAAAAACTTTGACAACAACACACATAAACCAGTAATCCAAACCCTTTGTTCGTGGAATTACATACTCACCTATATCCATAGGATGCTTTAAATATCCTCTTTATCTTTAAAGCATTTATCCCAAGTTATGTAACCCTTGTTATTACATTCTACAACCATCTTTAAAATCTGTAAATAGTTAAATTTAATTATAATTTTTAAAAACCTTATCAAAAAAACATTTTTTAACTTTACAAATAAAAAAACGGTATTGTTTTAGAAATTTTAATAATAGAATTAAATCTACTATTAACATTAATATCCAATCATTATAATATATTTATTCTTGAAATATGTATCGTTATTTCTTTAAAAATTACATAGGTTTACAGCAATAAACTTTTAATATTTTAAATATACAAATTATTTCCCCTTTAATTATTATCACAAAATGATTATAATGATTAATGGATATTGGATTTTTTTTTGACAATAAATATCCTCAAACGGATAATTAGTGTAATTGTTTGTTTATTATATTTTTGTCAAAAATCGCTTAAAAATAAGTATATATTTTTATACTACAGAAAGGAGAAAGATGTAGTCTCTACAGTCTGCATCATAGATAATCATAATGAATTTCGAGAAATTACAAAAAGACATGGTTGCGGCAATGAAAGCACGCGATAAAGTAAGAAAAGAAGGTATTTCAGCCATGATTTCAGCTGTTAAAAAGGCTGCTATCGATAAGGGAGTCAGAGATAATATCACTGATGACCTGGTAGATGAAGTACTAATAAAAGAGCTTAAAACCGCTAAAGAACAAGTCGATACCTGTCCAGCATCAAGAACAGATCTTTTAGAGGAATACCAAGCGCGTTTTGATATTATTAAAGAATACGCTCCTGCAATGATGGGTGAAAATGAAGTAAAAGAATACATTGAAAAGAACTTTTCAGATTTAGTAGCCAGCAAAAATAAGGGTTCTATTATGAAAGCAGTAATGGCTGATTTAAAGGGCAAAGCAGACGGAAAGATTATAAATCAGATAGTAACTGAATTATGTAAATAATGTATCTTGCAATAGTATTAATGTTTATAAAAAAAGGTCGTTAGGCTTAATGCTTAACGACCTCTTCTACTACTTATTAATTCACTCCGGTTGTTCCGAAACCTCCTCGGTTTTGTCCGGTCAACTCATTTGTTTCTTTAAATTCAATGGTTGGCTGATGTTTAACTATTCTAAACTGACAAATTCTATCGTTTACTTTAACCTGAGTATCTCTTGTAGCAAATACCGGTAAAAACCATTGATCGTCATCACCACAGTAAGTCTCATCAATTACTCCCATTGAATTTACCTGTAAAAATCCAAAATTTTTAAAAGTAGAACTTCTAGGTACTACCAACGCTTCATACCCCTTAGGTAACTCCATGGCAACTCCTAAAGGTATAAGAACAAATTCTCCTTTTTTTACTGTCATGTCCTTTGCACATCTAAGATCAATCCAGTCTGATTTGTTCTCAATATATCTTAGTTTTTCTATTTCATCAGAAAAATATTTGATTTTAATCGTTTCCATTTTTTATAATCTCCAATAATTTTATCCAAAGAATAATAAATCCTGCTCTGGCTTCTCAGTCTTTTCAAGTTTTTTCAAATTAAGAACAAGCCCTTTGCCTCTATATTCTTTTCGACTTTCAACAGATATATCTGCCGTCACCTTAACCCATTCTTTATCTTCGAATTCAACCTGACCGTCATATTTGCAAATAAATCCATAAAAAGCAATATCCTCTTCACAGCAAGCCATAACAAACCTTCCAGGCACAAACTCATTTTTAGTTAATTTAGGAGATTTATAAGCAATAGCCGTAAAAGTCACGCTTTTCCCATCATATACATCAGGATTTTCCATCCCGTCAAGATACCATATGCCGTAATCTTCATCTAGTATATCAATCTTGTCTGAATTTATATCATAAGGAAGTTCCTCGTCCGCAGCATCGTCAATTTGTCCATCAACAGTCTCATATATTATTTGAGAACGCATATTTACAGCTTTGATAACTCTTCTGTAACTTCCTTTTGGAGTACCCTCAGTACATCTATTAAATATTACTACATCTGACTCCCTGACCTGATTTATTATCATCTGTCTCATATTGGCAACATATCCCTCAAAAGTAGAGGCATCAATAGTTGATAAAATCTCGGCCCATACAAACTGGCTTGGAAGTGGAAGGTTTAATATGTCGTCCAGATTCCAGACTCCATTATATTCTATAATTATAAATTCAGGTTTATGCTTATTTGCAGCATCTATAAAAAACTTTGTGGTTAGTTCATCTGAATGAGAAATCACCTCAACTGCGGCATTACATTCTTTCAAAAAATCTTCTTCAAATTCTACTTCTCCTTCTTCACAAAGAATCAGAAGAATTTTTCTGCCACCAGCAAAATCCTCATCTGCCATCGTCTCTTTAATAAAACTACTTTTACCGCTTTCTAAAAAACCGGTAAACATATAAATTGGTATTTCCATTAAATCACACCTTTATTTCAAATCAAATATTTCTGAGATTTTATTCTCATCAATATCTACACCAATAACACAAATTCTGCCTGTATAATCAGCGCTGCCTGTTCTGACTTCATATTCCCCAGGAACAAGGTCAAAATGCAACCATTCTCCATCAGTAGAAGCAACAATACCTTTTGCTCTTAAAATTGTACCAACTTTATTGTCTTCTTTAGACAATTCCTCAAGAATTTCCTTAAGTTTTTCTTTTGAATATTTATTCGTAGTTTCTTTTCCAATGCTAGTAAATACATCGTCAGCATGGTGATGATCATGATGATGTTCGTGGTCATGGTCACAATGGTCATGATCGTGATGATGTTTGTGGTCATGGTCACAATGATCATGATCGTGATGATGCTCGTGATCGTGGTCACAATGATCATGATCGTGATGATGATGCTCGTGATTGTGGTCATGATGTTCATGGTCATGATGAGCCTTTATTGCTTCCTCTAGCATTTCCTTCATCAAATCATCTTTATGCTCTATTCCATTTAAAATAACCTTTCCATCGAGATCTTCCCAGTTAGTTGTGATAAATTCTGCTTCCTTATTTAAATCTCTAAGCATATCAACTACTTCTTTGAGTTTTTTATCATCTAATAATTGTGTTCTGCTAAATACAACAGCTGTGGCATGTTCCACCTGGTCAGAATAAAATTCACCAAAATTCTTAAGATACATTTTCACTTTTTTTGCATCTACCACAGCAACAGCACTTGTGAGCTCGATTCCAGCTTTTTGACTTACATTATTTACAGCATTCATAACATCAGAAAGTTTTCCAACTCCTGACGGCTCTATAACAATTCTATCCGGATGAAACTGCTCTGATACTTTTAATAGGGCTTCTCCAAAATCCCCAACAAGAGAACAGCAAATACAGCCAGAGTTCATTTCTGTAATTTCTACACCGGCATCCTTTAAAAATCCGCCATCAATACCTATTTCACCAAATTCATTTTCAATAAGTACTACTTTTTCACCTACATATGCTTCTTTTATAAGTTTTTTAATTAAAGTTGTTTTTCCGGCTCCTAAAAAGCCTGAAAAGATTGATGTTTGAATCATGTTATAGCCTCCAATCTCTCACAAGAATACAACAGGTTTAGAATGTAAATTTATCTGCGAAATAGGCATCAAGTTCGTCTATTTTAACACGAACCTGCTCCATAGTATCCCTGTCTCTAACAGTTACTGCATGGTCTTCTTCAGAATCAAAATCATAGGTTACACAAAACGGAGTTCCTATTTCATCCTGTCTTCTGTAACGTTTTCCTATGTTTCCTCTATCATCAAACTCACAATTATATTTCTTTACAAGTTTTTCATAAACTGCAAAAGCACCATCATTTAATTTTTTTGATAGTGGAAGGACACCAATTTTAACAGGTGCTAAAACCGGATGGAAATGAAGTACGGTTCTTACATCTCCACCTTCTAATTCTTCTTCATCGTATGCACTGCAAAGGAAAGCAAGTACCACTCTGTCTGCACCAAGTGATGGTTCAATTACATATGGTATATATTTTTCTTTCTTAACATCATCAAAATATGTAAGATCTTCACCTGAAGTCTCCTGATGTTTTGTAAGGTCATAATCTGTTCTATCTGCAATACCCCAAAGTTCTCCCCAACCAAATGGGAATAAAAACTCAAGGTCACTTGTAGCTTTTGAATAAAATGAAAGTTCTTCTTTAGAATGGTCTCTTGAACGCATTTCATCAGGTTTGATTCCCAAATCCTGAAGCCACTTTATACAGAATTTTTTCCAATAATCAAACCACTCAAGGTCTGTATCAGGTTCACAGAAAAATTCCAGCTCCATCTGTTCAAATTCTCTTGTTCTAAATGTAAAGTTACCCGGAGTGATTTCATTTCTGAAAGATTTACCAATTTGACCTATACCAAAAGGAATTTTTTTTCTGGAAGTTCTTTGAACATTTTTAAAGTTTACAAAGATACCCTGAGCTGTCTCCGGTCTTAAATAAACTGTGTTTTTTGCATCTTCAGTTACACCCTGGAATGTCTTAAACATAAGATTAAATTGTCTTATATCAGTAAAGTTATGACTGCCACATGATGGACATGCAATGTTATGTTCGTTAATGTATGATACCATTTGTTCATTACTCCAACCGTCAACACTGCCTTCCATTTCAATGTTATTAGCCTCATTAAAATCTTCTATCATCTTATCGGCACGAAATCTTTCGTGACAATCTTTACAATCAAGTAAAGGATCTGAAAATCCTTTTAAATGTCCTGAAGCAACCCATGTCTGAGGGTTCATAAGTATGGCACAATCTACTCCTACATTATATTGACTTTCTACAATAAATTTCTGCCACCATGCTTTTTTTACATTATTTTTTAATTCTACACCAAGATTTCCGTAATCCCATGTATTTGCAAGTCCTCCGTAGATTTCAGAACCAGGGTAAACAAATCCTCTCGATTTAGCTAATGCTACTATTTTTTCTAATGTTTTTTCCATTTTGCCCTCCAAATTACTAAACAATATTATTTATAAAAAATGATAACCGGTGACTTAAGTTTTAGACTTAAGATTTCATCAGATATATTTGTTTTATTCTCATCTTTATTTGATTCATCCGGTGTTTCATCATTAGATGATTCTGATTGAATATTTTCTTTGATAGTGACATTCTTATCATCTGTCACCTTGACATTTTCATTTGAAATATAAACAATTTCGCCAGGAAGTTCAACATTTGTACACTCATCAACAATACAAACATTTAACTCACTTACCTCATCTTCTATATCTTCATATTTATATGAGCCGGATTGCTTCTTTTCTTTTACACTTTTAAATGTTACATCATCAAAATTCTTATCAGCTATAAGCGCTTCCTTTACAGTCCCTGCATAAAGAGTAACATTATTAAAAGCTGCATAATCTTTCACAGAATCGTATTTTAAATATACTTTAGCGATATTATCCTCTACTTTAAAACTTTCAATTTTAATACGTTCTTCTCCGGTATTGTCATTATATGCTTTAATTTCTTCATCAATATAAGTTTTAAGATCATCACTACTTAGCTGTTTTTCATCAAACTCTTCTATAACAGCCTCGGTAAGTTGCCCTTTTTCTCCTATAACCAATGTACTTTTATCATAGTTTTTTGGTGAACAGGCCACTAAAGAAAGTGTCATTAAAAAAACAAAACACAAACTCAATAAGCGTTTCATTAAAAATCCTCCTTCGTTTTGGCATATATAAAGCCATTTTAAATTCCTAAACATACTTTTGTAAGTATACACCTTTTAGTAGTATTATGCAAAGATTAATCATCAGGAAAGAAAACGATAAGAGTTAAGCTTTTCATAATTTATATATTTTCTCAAATACTGATCCATAATTTTTTCTAACTGTAATAATACCTGCTCGCTAACCCTGAAAGTATACAATTTAGCAATAGACTGACATACAATAAACTGCATTGTATATATGGTAGCTTCCAGAAGTTTGCTGTCTTCTCCATACAGTTTTGCACATTCTTTACAAATACAACCGTCTTTTCTTATGGAAAATGCAAGAAGATTTTCTTTTGTTCCGCATTCTACACAGGAAAATACATTGGGATATTCTCCATTTAGTACCAGTAATTTCAATTCAAAAATTCTTCTTATTAATTTGTATTCAATCTTATCCGTACATAATGCTTTAATAGACTGATACAAAAGTTTCAGTACTTCTGTTTCATCATTGTTTTCTTTGCAATAATAGTCACAAATTTCAAGGAAATAAAAACCGTAATAGGTCCTGTCCAGATTTTCACTTATTTCAAGAAAATAATCATCAATATCTGCTTTTAAAAGTGTATAAGAATTTTTGCCCTGATATACTTCAAAACTACCAAAAACAAAAGGATTCGTGGCGGCTAAAAGGCTACTGCCTGCTTTTTTTGCATTATTGGCAAACACTGTGACTTTACCGTTTTCCAATGTCAAAAGCACCAGCCTTTTCCCTTTTTCTCCTACAGGAGATACCTTTATAATCATGCCTTTCAAAGTAATTTTATTGTCCACTTTTAATCCAGCTCTTTCTTATCATAACCGAAATTTTTAATAAGAAAATCTGAGTCTCTCCAATCTTTTTTCACTTTAACCCACAGCTTTAAATTAACATGTTTTTCCAGCATATGTTCGATATCTTTTCTTGAATCAATGCCTATTCGTTTTAGCATGGAGCCCTGTTTTCCAATGATAATACCTTTATGAGAGTCTCTCTCACAGATTATCGTAGCTTCAATTTCAACGCTTTTCTTGGTTTCTTTCATTGATTCAATAACTACTGCGATACCATGGGGTATCTCTTCTGATAGTCTATGAAGGGCTTTTTCTCTAATCATTTCCGCCGCAATCTGTTTAACAGGCTGGTCTGTTACCGTTTCCTCATCATAAAACATAGGGCCGTATGGAAGATATTTAAAAACAGTTGAAATTAAATCATCTATACCATCACCCTTTTTAGCTGAAACCGGTATTATCTCTGCGAAATCATAAATTTTTCTGTAGGTATCAATATATTTTAAGACTTCATTATAAACAATTGTATCCATCTTGTTTATTACGAGTATTACCGGCACTTTTACCTTTGATAAATCTTCAGTAATGCTTTTTTCACCTGCTCCGATAAAGTCCGAAGGCTCTACAAGCCATAAAATTACATCAACTTCATTAAATGATTTTTTGGCCGCATTAACCATGTAATCCCCTAATTTGTTCTTGGCTTTATGTATTCCAGGGGTGTCAACAAAAATAATCTGACCTTCATCACAGGTATAAACTGTTTGAATTCTGTTTCTTGTGGTTTGTGGCTTGTTTGATGTTATGGCTATTTTTTGTCCTATTATTTTATTCATCAAAGTAGATTTTCCTACATTAGGACGCCCTATTAATGTTACAAATCCCGACTTCTTGTTTGAGTCCATTTTTCCTCCTTAGTATTTAATAATAAACTGATGTTTTAGAGTATTTTTTATTACATTAAATTCAAAACATTATCAAATAAATCTTTTTCTTTTTCTATTTTTTCTTCGTTTCCAACGACACAAAGATAATTTTCCAAAAGAGCTTTTTCTATCATCTCTTTTAAATTTCTGATATCTTCTTTTTTGGTATTTAAAACCTGATTTCTTTCTGCCTGTAAATCTTCTTCGCTTATGTTCATCATATATGAACCAAAAGAACGCTCACCTTTTGCACAAGGATTAAGTGGAGTATCCAAACTGCTTATTGCCCCGATGATGTACTTTGTCATATCTCTTTCATCAACATCGAATTTTTCAAGATATTCAGGCATTTTATCAAATATTTCATTGGATTCTTTAATATTCGGGTCTCTATAGGTTGCAAAATATATATCTCCCGTTCTTGAAAATCCACTCATACAACCGTAGGCACCGCCTTTAACACGAATATTCAGCCATAAGTAATCATAACTTAAAATAACCTTTAATACTCTTAAGGAGCCTGTATAATCAAAACCAGAATTTCTAAAGTTTCCACATCTTACCACATAGGATACCTTAGAAGAGGATTTAAATCCTTCATTTTTCTTTTGACAATCAAGCTCAAAGCCTTGGTTTTCAACGTTTTCAGTAAATAATGAAGACAGTAATTCATTATAATTTTCTTTAAAAATATTTAAACCTTCTTCATCGCAGGTAATACTTACCATTAGATTTTCTTTTCTGAAAATTGTAACAATTAATTCATTAAGAATTGAAACCAGTTCATCATATCTATCGTCAAAATTTTTCTCTAAGTCATCAATTAAGCGATAATACTCAATTCCGCTGATAAGCTCATGGAATTTCATGGTTTTTGAATAGTATGAACTTGCTCTTTCAATGGCATAAATATGACCGGAGGCCAAAAGGGATGTCTGTAAGTGAGATTTTATCTCAGCTATTATTTCGTAAATTCTTTTTTTATTATCAAATTTTGAACCTGAGATAATCTCTGCAATGGTCTTAATTGCAAAATCTGTTTTTTCATATAATACCTTTGTTTTAAAGTCAAAATAAACGCTGAAATCATCCTTTTGTTTAACATCAGAAAAAATATTTATAGCACAGCCGATACCACCGGTATTTATATGAATATCATTTGAAAGTTGAGAGTAATCGTGATTTTTTGTATCAACTGAGCAAAGAATATTCTTTAAAATTGAAAGGTATGGTATATGCTGTGTTTTAATATTTCCGGCATTAAATAAAAACTTAATGTAATTAATTTTATTGGAAAACATATCGTGCCATAAAACTTTTGTGTTTTCAATGTTTAATTCGACATTATTTAAAGGATTTATTTCTTTTTTAATGTCATCTATAGAAAGCATTGGTATACTTTCTAATTCTTCTTTAGTAGATGGTTCTTCCTGATATTTCTTTAATGCCTTGGTATCTTCTACTAGTCTTTCCAATTCCTCATCACTTAATGTAGCTTTATAAGTAGCAAGTTTTTCACTAAACAAGGCATCGTTTTTAGCAGTAAGACCCTTTACCGGTTTTACAATAACAATTGAAGAATGATTATTATTTAAAATATATTTTTCTACAATTTTTTCAAAATAACCACTGTCTATTTTTTGTCTTAAAGAATCAAATAATTTTCCTTCACATACTCTTTCAAAAGCCTGATTATCATCATAAAGCCAGGTTTCAAGATTATTTAAACCATAAATCAAGCCTTTAGGGAAATTACCGAAATCACCCTCTCTGTAACTGAATTCAGTAATGTTTATTCCTGCTAAAAGTGCTTTCTTGTTAATACCGTTTTTAATCTGGTCTTTCAAAACATCTTCTATTATCCTGATAAATTCTTCCTTTTTTGACTCTTCAGAATTTTTTGCAACAATGGAAAAATAAGGTTGAATTATTCCATTTTCAAAGCTTCCTATTATATCTTTACCGATTTTGGCATCAAGTAAAGCTTTTTTTATAACGGCTCCCGGAGATGATACAAGGGCATATTCAAGGATTGAAAAGGCAAGTTCCAATTCTCTGTCAGAATTATAATCAATTACTTTATTATATGAAAGAAATGTATTATCATTTTCATTTTCGTCTTGAGAAATGGAATATTCCTTTACTACTTCTCTTGTTTGTGAAAAAGCTTTTTGAATTTTGACTTCAGAATCAATTTCGGTCATGTCATACTTGGAAAGATATTCTTTATCAAGCCACTCAAGCTTTTCATTTATATCCATATCACCATAAAGATAAATGTAACTGTTAGATGGATGATAATATTTTTTATAATAATCCAAAAACATTTCGTATGTAAGATTTGGAATTTCTTCAGGATTTCCTCCTGATTCGTAACAGTAGGCAGTGTCCGGGAAAAGAGAATTAAGTATTTCCCTGTCTAATACTCCTTCCGGAGATGAAAAAGCACCTTTCATCTCATTGTAAACTACACCTGTAACAGCAAGAGGTTCATCTTTAGAATTTAGCTCATAATGCCATCCCTCCTGTTTGAATATTTCCGGTCTTTTAGAGATATTCGGATTTAGAACTGCGTCTAAGTATACATCACAAAGATTTTGAAAATCTTTATCGTTACAGCTTGCAACAGGATATACTGTTTTATCTGAATAGGTCATTGCATTTAAAAAAGTATTTAAGGAACCCTTTACCAATTCAACAAAAGGGTCTTTTGCAGGGAATTTTTCTGAGCCACACAAAACAGAATGCTCGATAATGTGTGTAGTTCCGCAACTGTTTTCAGGTGGCGTTCTGAAACAGATATAAAATGTTTTATTCTCATCATCATTTGAAATAATCTGTATTCTGGCTCCACTTTTTTTATGCTTTAACAGATATCCTTTAGAATTAATATCTGCTAATTTTTCAACTTTTACTACTTCATATTGCTCTGAAATCATAGTTTGCATTTAGAACCTCCATCAATTCATTTTCCTTTTTTACCTTAAATTTATTTCCAATATATGGTTATATCACATAATTAAATTTTTACTAAGGTTAAGTCGATTATCATTTTTATACCATTCCACAAAGGAAGTATTTCACCACTTAGTAAATTATTTGTACAATATTCGCAACTTATAACACTATAACATTGAGACCTGTAAAAATCAATAAAACAAACGCATGTTTTGATTTTTTTTACAAATTTAATATAAAGAAATATTTCCACTAAAAGTGGGACAAAGCCCAAAACCTGAACTTTGTCCCAAATTTTTAATTGAAATAATTACTATCTATTGAATTATTCGGTTTTTCCGTAAAAATCAACAAGTTTAACAAGATGAGAATATTTATCTCTAGCTTCTTTCTCTGACTTATCGAAGAGTTTTTCAGCTCTTTCCGGATTAGCTCTTACAAGTGAATTGTAACGAACTTCACCATTCAAAAATGCCTTATAATCTCCTGTAGGTGCCTTGGAATCAAGGATGAATCCAGCTTCTCCCTTATCAACAAGTTCAGGATTGAATCTGAATAAATGCCAATAACCTGCTTCAACGGCATTCTTCTCTTCTGTCTGAGCTTTAGACATTCCAATCTTGATACCATGATTAATACATGGAGCATAGCAAATTACAAGTGATGGGCCAGGATAAGCTTCTGCTTCTGCCATAGCCTTAACACATTGATTGTAATCAGAACCCATGGCAACCTGTGCTACATAAATATATCCATAACTCATTGCTATTTCAGCAAGATTTTTCTTCTTAACTTCTTTACCGGCAGCAGCAAACTGAGCAATAGCACCTGTCGGAGTGGATTTAGAAGACTGTCCACCTGTATTGGAATATACTTCGGTATCAAGTACAAGGATGTTAATATCCTGTCCACTGGCAAGTACATGGTCAACACCACCAAATCCGATGTCGTAAGCCCATCCGTCACCACCAAAGATCCATTGAGATTTCTTAGCTAAGAAGTCTTTATCTTTAATGATTTCTTTTGCTTCCTGACTTCCTTCTGCCTCTAAAGCTGCAACAAGCTTGTCTGTAGCATCACCGTTTGTGATACCAATGCCGAATGTATCGATGTATTCTTTAGCTGCTGCTTTAACATCACCATTAGATGTCTTATCGGCAATAGCCTCTACTTTTATTTTAAGACTATCTCTTAAAGCTCTTTGAGCCAAGAACATACCATAACCAAATTCTGCTGCATCTTCAAAAAGTGAATTAGACCATGCAGGACCTTTTCCTTCCGGAGTAGTTGTATAAGGAGTAGAAGGTGATGAGTTACCCCAGATTGATGAACAACCTGTAGCATTTGCTATATACATTCTATCTCCAAATAACTGAGTAAGTAATTTAACATAAGGTGTCTCACCACAACCTGCACAAGCTCCTGAGAACTCAAGAAGTGGCTGTCTAAACTGACTACCCTTAACTGAATCAATTTTGAATTTCTCAAATACATCTGCCTTCTTAGGAAGTTTAACAGCGTAATCATAAATTGCCTGAGAACCTTCGTTTTCAGCAAAAGACTGCATTGAAAGGGCTTTGTTTCCTTTCTTACCAGGACATACATTTACGCAAGAACCGCATCCTGTACAATCGTATGCAGATACTGTCATGGTAAACTGATATTTATCTTTAAGTCCTGTAAGAGGTATTGTCTTCATTCCTTCAGGAGCTGCTTTAACTTCATCTTCTGTAAGAGCAACAGGTCTGATAACTGCATGAGGACATACATAAGAACAATAATTACACTGGATACAGTTTTCTGAATCCCATACAGGAATATCTACTGCAACACCACGCTTTTCGTATGCAGCTGTACCTGATGGAGTGTGTCCGTCTTCATAAGCAGCTACTTCTGAAACTTTAAGCTTGTTACCTGACTGTGAATTAACCGCTTTTTGAATTGTATTAACAAATGCCAATACTTCCGGTTTTCCTTCTAATGGTTTTTCTGAAGCTGCTGCATCATCAACAGCATCTTTCCAGGACGCAGGAACATCAACTTTAACAACATCTTGTGCTCCTCTGTCTATAGCATCATAGTTCATTTGAACGATGTTATCACCTTTACGACCATAAGTAGCTTTTGCAGCTTCTTTCATATATTTAATAGCATCAGCCTCAGGAATAATACCTGCAAGCTTAAAGAAAGCTGACTGAAGTACTGTATTGATACGTCCTCCAAGACCGATTTCTTTACCAATCTTGATACCGTCAATTGTATATAATTCAATATTGTGTTCTGCGATATATTTTTTAACTCTTCCTGGAAGATTCTTTTCTAACTCTTCACTGTTCCAGGAGCAGTTTAATAAGAATTTACCTCCGTCAACAATATCTTGTACCATATCATATTTTGTAATATATGCAGGGTTATGACAAGCAACAAAGTTTGCCATTGAAATCAGGTAGGTTGAACGAATAGGCTCTTTTCCAAATCTAAGATGTGAAATAGTTACACCACCTGACTTCTTTGAATCATAATCAAAATATGCCTGAGCATACATGTCAGTGTTGTTACCAATAATCTTGATGGAGTTCTTGTTTGCACCAACTGTACCATCTGCTCCAAGTCCCCAGAATTTACAGCTTACTGTATTTTCGGAAGCTGTATTAATATTTTCAATAATATCAAGAGAAAGATTTGTTACATCGTCTACGATACCGATTGTAAACTCTTTCTTTTCTGTGTTTTTGTATACTGAATATATCTGAGCAGGTGTTGTATCTTTAGAACCAAGACCATATCTTCCTCTAAAAATCTCAACTCCGTCAAATTTTGTTTTATTAAGAGCGGCAACTACATCAAGATAAAGTGGTTCTCCAATTGCTCCAGGCTCTTTTGAACGGTCAAGAACTGTAATTTTCTTACATGAATCAGGAATAGCCTTAACCAAAGCTTCAGCTGAGAATGGTCTGTAGAGTCTTACTTTAACAAGACCGACTTTTTCTCCGGCAGCTGTCATATAATCTATAACCTCTTCAATTGTTTCACATACTGAACCCATAGCAACGATAACATGTTCAGCATCCGCAGCTCCGTAATAGTTAAATAACTTATAATCTGTTCCTATTTTTTCATTGACCTTGTCCATATACATCTGAACAACTTCTGTAATGTTATTGTACTTACCATTGCAGGCCTCTCTTGTCTGGAAGAAGATATCCGGATTCTGAGCAGAACCTAACTCACATGGATGATTTGGATTTAAAGCATTTCTTCTAAACTCGTCGATAGCATCCATATCTGCCATATCTTTTAAATCTTCATAATCCCATGTTTCAATTTTTTGAATTTCGTGAGAAGTACGGAAACCGTCAAAGAAGTTGATAAATGGAAGTTTTCCCTTAATAGCACTAAGATGTGCAACCGGAGTAAGATCCATAACTTCCTGTACGCTGGATTCGCAAAGCATTGCGCATCCTGTCTGTCTACATGCATATACGTCAGAATGATCACCAAAAATACATAATGCATGTGATGCTAATGTTCTCGCTGAAACATTAAATACACCCGGTAAACCTTCACCGGCAACTTTGTAAAGATTCGGGATCATAAGAAGAAGACCCTGTGAAGCAGTATATGTTGTTGTAAGTGCTCCGGCTGTAAGTGAACCATGCACTGTACCTGCTGCTCCTGCCTCAGATTGCATCTCAGTAACTTGTACTGTCTGCCCAAAAATGTTTTTTCTTCCCTGAGTTGCCCACTCGTCAGTAGCTTCAGCCATAACTGATGATGGTGTAATTGGATAAATAGCTGCAACATCTGTAAAAGCGTAAGATGCATGAGCTGCAGCATGATTTCCATCCATGGTCGACATTTTTCTAGCCATACTAATTGTTCCTCCTTGCTAATTACATTAAAAATTAATGATTTTTAATAAATGTGGTTAAATTGAATAAAAAAATTCATCTTATAACTAGCCCTGCCATATATAATATGTATATATGATACAAAAATCAATAGTTTCTCAGTCATTTTTTATCAATGTCGCACTTTAACTTAATAAAGTATAACTTTAAATTAATACAAAAGTCAATGTTTTTATTAAAAACAACCACATATTTTTTTAAATATATAAGTCAATTTCATTTTTTTAGTGCAAAATGCAAAACAAATTATCACTAGCGTAAAAAGTTTTGCATTCTAGATACGTTAGAGGATGACAGGGATGCTGATAAATAATTCACAAATAACACATCATCCACCGGATATTCTGATAAAAATGAAGAAAACGAATTCTTATAGTACCTATAGTCAATAACATATACATGCTGATAGTGATCAACTAAAAACGGCACCAAAGCATTTCCATAAGATTCTTTGATAACAACTATACTGCTATTATCTGATAAAGTTGGATTTGTAATTTTAACTAAAGGATTATCTCCGGAAATAAATGTGTTATATTTAGAACCTGCGTTCCAATTTGAAACATCTTCTATTATATTCCAATTTGTCACATTACCATTTTCGTCATAAAATTCCAATTCATTAGTAGAATTTGGTTTATATGCATAAACGACATCAGAATTTGCCGATAATGCACTTGATTTTGATTCCGTATAAAAGCTTCCTAAAAAACCTGGAAACTGTACTTCTTCAAAAGAATCCAGTGAATTGTATTTAATTCCTTTTTCTTTTGCAAATTTTTGGTAGGCATAAAAAGCCCCAAGACTGGTCCAATGATGGTCAGTCCTGTAATAAATATATTCGTCCCTGTGAGCTTTTAATGTATCCACAATATCAATGTTTATAGAACCGGCGTTTTGACGGCTATAAATACTTTCTATAGCCTCCTTCTGATTGTAAGAAGGATACATCTCCTTTACATTTTTGTATAAAGAAATTTCGTAATTGGTAGGAACTATTATTGAATACACTTTAGAATTTGGTGCAAGAGCCACTGCCCTGTTTATATTTGCAGCAAAATTCCCTGTTATTTCGTCGTTATAGCTGTAATATTCGTAGGCGGTATCATTTACTACCAGAAAACTCCCGTAATTTTGTATGGATAATGTAGAAACATCTACCTCTCTATCCTCCAACAATTTAGGGTCAATCTTATCCTCCTCATTTTGTGATAATGATGAGCTATCATCTGACAAATCCTGCTTTGTATCTGAAACAATATCACTTGCTGATTTGCTACTACTGTTTGAACCGTTATCTTTTTGACAAGATGTAAGAGACAATCCTATCATAACCCCCATAATAATCAACTTGACTTTTTTATAATTCATAACCTTACCTTTTCTATTTCCTGTGCACATGAGTAAACAAATGATCCTGACAGTATTCGTAATTACCATTACATTTTGAACAAAATCTAAATTCTAATTCATCACCGTCATTTTCTGTTCGTCCACAAATGGCACACTTATGCTTAGTAACCTGTTGTCTTCCACGATTAAATGAGCCTGTATTTCCACCAAATGAACCTTCGTTAAATCTTTTATTGAAATCCCTTTTAAAATCCCGTCTGGCTCTTTGGGAGTTATAGCTTTTATAATTACCGTAAATTCCTGATTTTTTTCTTTTAAGTACCAAAAGGAAGAAAATCAAAAAGTTTAGCATAGAAACAACAATAGCTACCTTTCCAACAATATTTGCAGTTATTATATCGTATATAAGATACGCTCCATAAAGATATGCAAGCCATTTAATTTTTATCGGAATGATAAAATATAGAAGAACCTGCATATTTGGATATAATACTGCAAAGGCCAAAAATATTGACGTATTAATGTAATAAGTGCTGAAATATCCTCCAAGTAAAACCGGCTGTCCCAGGGCAAAATACATCACAATAGCTCCAATTAAAGTAAAGAGCATACCACCTATCAGATATAAATTGTACCTGAAAGCACCCCAGGTGTTTTCAAGATTAGTTCCTATAGAATAGTAAAATAACATCATAATCAAAACCACAAAAATATTCGATGCGGAAGGTGGCGTAAATATCCAGGTTACAAGACGCCATACCTGACCGTAATGAAATATCATATAAGGTTCAAGATACAGATAATATAAAAGTGGATTAGCTAAATAATATATAAGATATCCCACAGCATACACACCAATTAACCAGGCTGTAAGATTAGGAATGGCAAATCTTCCAAATTTTCTTTCCATTTTACTAATAAAGTCCATTCTTATCCTCCTTAATAAAAAATTTCTTATTTAGTTTACCTTTAAAAGCCTTTAAAATCAATGATTTGTAAAGATTTTAAATAAAATTTTTTAAATTGTTTGTAAACTTATACTGAGAAATTATATAAACAATAGATATATTTGTCAATCAATTCTCATTTTATTTCATTTGTATTTAAAATAAGTTTGTCGTATAATAGACTATCGGTTTTGTCTATAATTTTTTATAGCAAATAATTAAACAGGAGGTTGGAGATGAATCTCAAAAATATAAATACTCTAGGAATCGATATCGGCTCAACAACTATAAAAGTTGCTTTGCTTGACGGAGAAAAAAATGTTTTATTTTCTGATTATCAAAGACATTTTGCAAATATACAGGAAACTCTTGCAGACCTGCTTGCAAAAGCTTTAAATAAAACAAACGATATGTTAGTTCACCCTGTTATTACAGGTTCAGGGGGATTGACCCTTTCCAAATATCTTGGAATCCCTTTCGTACAAGAAGTTGTAGCTGTATCCACAGCGTTAAAACATTACGCTCCCCAGACTGATGTTGCCATTGAATTAGGGGGCGAAGATGCCAAGATTATTTATTTCCAGGGAAAAAACATAGATCAGCGTATGAACGGAATCTGTGCCGGAGGTACAGGCTCTTTTATTGACCAGATGGCTTCTCTTATTCAAACAGATGCCGCCGGCCTCAATGAATACGCTAAAGATTATAAAGATATATATCCTATTGCAGCCCGTTGTGGGGTTTTTGCAAAAACTGATATTCAACCTCTTATAAATGAGGGAGCAACCAGACAGGATTTGTCTGCATCTATTTTCCAGGCTGTTGTTAATCAAACCATAAGTGGACTTGCCTGCGGAAAACCTATCAGAGGACATGTTGCTTTCTTAGGCGGTCCTCTTCACTTTCTTTCAGAACTTAGAAATTGTTTTATAAGAACTTTAAAACTGGATGATGAGCATGCCATTATCCCTGAAAATTCGCATCTTTTTGCAGCCATAGGATGTGCTTTAAATTACGATAAAGAAAGTTTCGTAAATTTATCAGAATTGAAAAACCGGTTGGCTACACCTATTAAGATGGAGTTTGAAGTTGAAAGACTTAATCCTTTATTTAAATCAGAAGACGAATATAAGGAATTTTTAATTAATCATTCTAATGCTGAAATAAAAAAAGGTGATATCTCCACCTATGAAGGAAATTGCTTCTTAGGTATAGACGCTGGTTCTACCACTACTAAAACTGCCCTTATTGCTCAGGACGGTTCATTATTATATTCATTTTACAGCAATAATAACGGAAGCCCCCTTCTTACTGCTTTAAAATCATTAAAAGAAATATATTCACTTTTACCAAAAAAGGCTAAAATAGTTCATTCCTGTTCAACCGGTTATGGAGAAGCTCTTATTAAGGAAGCTCTTTTATTGGAACAAGGTGAAGTTGAAACAGTATCTCATTATTATGCTGCTTCATTTTTTGAACCGGAAGTAGACTGTATTTTAGACA
This sequence comes from Acetitomaculum ruminis DSM 5522, assembly GCF_900112085.1. Taxonomy (GTDB): domain Bacteria; phylum Bacillota; class Clostridia; order Lachnospirales; family Lachnospiraceae; genus Acetitomaculum; species Acetitomaculum ruminis. The sequence continues at coordinate 132,848 of NZ_FOJY01000001.1, read as the reverse complement.
TTGGCGGTCAGGACATGAAATGCATTAAAATCAAAAATCATGTTGTTGACAGTGTTTTACTTAACGAAGCCTGCTCATCAGGATGTGGTTCTTTCATTGAAACTTTTGCTAAATCCCTTAATTTTTCAGTTAAAGATTTTGCAAAAGAAGCATTATTTGCAAAGCATCCTATTGACCTTGGTACCCGTTGTACCGTATTTATGAATTCAAAAGTTAAACAGGCGCAAAAAGAAGGAGCATCAGTCGCTGATATTTCAGCAGGGCTTGCCTATTCTGTTATTAAAAACGCCCTTTTTAAAGTAATTAAACTTACCGACCCTAAGGATCTTGGTGAAAAAATTGTAGTTCAGGGTGGTACTTTTTATAATGACGGAATTCTTAGAACTTTTGAAGAAATCGCAGGAGTTCATGCTACAAGACCTGATATTTCAGGAATCATGGGAGCTTTTGGCGCTGCTCTTGTGGCAAAAGAAAGATACGAAGACGAACCTTTTACAACTATTTTATCATTGGAAGATATTGAAAAATTAAAATATACAACAGAGCTTAAACATTGTGGAAAATGTACAAATAATTGTCTTTTGACCGTAAATAAATTCTCCGGCAATCGTTCCTTTATTACCGGAAACCGCTGTGAAAGAGGTCTTGGAGAAGAAAAAAATAAAAACAAACTTCCAAACCTTTTTGAATATAAAAGAAAAAGATATTTTAATTACAAGGCTCTTAACACAGACCAGGCCTATAGGGGAACTGTGGGACTTCCAAGAGTCTTAAACATGTATGATAATTATCCTTTCTGGTTTACTTTTTTTACGGATTTAGGTTATAAAGTTGTTCTTTCACCTGTTTCCAGCCATAAAATATACGAAAAAGGTATTGAAAGTATCCCTAGTGAATCAGAATGTTATCCGGCAAAACTTGCTCACGGACATATAGAATGGCTTATTTCTAAAAATGTTGACTTCATTTTTTATCCAAGCATTCCATATGAAAGAACTGAATTTAAAAATGCTAATAATCATTATAATTGTCCGATTGTTACATCATATTCTGAAAATATTAAAAATAATGTGGAATCAATTACTTCAGGTAAGGTTAAATTTTTAAATCCTTTTATTGCGTTTACATCACAAACAACCATTTATGAAAGACTTGTTAAGGTATTTAATCACATTCCTTCCGAAGACATTAAAAATGCGGTATCAAAGGCATGGACAGAACTTGAAAAAGCCAGAAATGATATTCGTAATAAAGGTGAAGAAACCCTTCAATATTTAAAAGACAAAAATATAAGAGGTATTGTTCTTGCAGGAAGACCTTACCATATTGACCCGGAAATTAACCATGGAATACCTGAAATGATTAATTCTTTTGGTCTTGCTGTTTTAACAGAAGACAGCGTAAGTCACCTTGCACCGGTTGAAAGACCTCTAATTGTTTTAGACCAGTGGATGTATCATTCAAGGTTATATGCAGCAGCCAATTATGTTAAAACTCAGGATAACTTAGATCTTATACAGTTAAATTCTTTTGGTTGCGGTTTGGATGCAGTTACCACTGACCAGGTAAATGATATTTTATCAAAATCCGGTAAGATTTATACCTGCTTAAAAATTGATGAAGTAAATAACTTAGGTGCTGCAAGAATCAGAATCCGTTCACTTCTTTCAGCTATTAAAGTCAGGGAAAGAAAAAATATTAAATGCCATCCTGTTTCATCTGCTTATAAAAGGGTAATTTTTACAAAGGATATGAAGAAAAACTACACTATACTTTGTCCTCAAATGTCACCTATACATTTTGAGCTTATTGCAACAGGATTAAACAGTAGTGGCTATAATGTTGAGCTATTGACAAATGACAACCGCTCTTCTATCAATACAGGACTTAAATATGTAAACAATGATGCCTGCTATCCTTCTCTTATAGTTGTAGGACAAATAATGGATGCCATTCTTTCAGGAAAATATGACCTTGAAAGAACCGCCATTATTATTTCCCAGACCGGTGGTGGATGCCGTGCTTCAAACTATATAGGATTTATCAGAAGAGCCATAGCCAAGGCAGGATATCCGGATATTCCGGTTATTTCCTTAAATTTAAGCGGTCTTGAGGCTAATCCTGGTTTTAAGATTACTCCTACCGTTTTACAAAAAGCTCTTTACGGTCTTGTTTTTGGAGATATATTCATGCGTTGTCTCTATAGAGTTCGTCCTTACGAAAAGGTTAAGGGTTCCGCTGACAAATTATACAGAAAATGGGCTGAAGTTTGTAAAAAATTCATCAGTTCCAAAAAAGTATTGTCCCATTTGCAATATAACAGGATTTGCAGAAGCATAATTCACTCTTTTGATACCTTACCAATTTACGAAGATATGGTTAAACCAAGAGTTGGTATCGTAGGAGAAATACTTGTAAAATTCTCACCAATTGCCAACAACCACCTGGTTGACCTTTTGGAAAGAGAAGGTGCAGAAGCTGTTGTCCCAGATTTGACTGACTTTTTACTGTACAGCTTTTATAATCAGAATTTTAAAGCCAAATATTTAGGTTTTAAGTTTTCATCTGCCGCATATGCAAATCTTGGGATTAAATTCTTAGAGGGGCTTAGAAGCGCAGCCAGAAAAGAATTTGAAAAAAGTAAACGCTTTACTCCTCCTGCAAGAATTCAGGATACTGCAAAAGCAGCAAGAAAAATAGTTTCTACTGGAAATCAAACCGGTGAAGGCTGGTTCCTAACCGGAGAAATGCTGGAATTAATCCATGAAGGTGCCGGAAACATTGTTTGTACCCAGCCTTTTGCCTGCCTTCCTAACCATGTTGTTGGAAAGGGAGTTATTAAAAAAATCCGAAGCATGTATCCTATGTCAAATATTGTTGCCATTGACTACGATCCGGGTGCCAGCGAGGTAAACCAGTTAAACAGAATTAAACTTATGCTTTCTACAGCAAAAAAGAATATTCAAGATACCTATATTAGTGAAAACAACTAATTCAATAAAAAAGAACTTCTGCGAGCCGGAAGTTCTTTTTTTGAGTTTAGACATTTATAAATTAATTAGATTTCGTTTTATTCTAGTTTACAGCTTTGTTGATTGGATGTTCTTGTGCATAAATGCGTCCATATTTATGCAATTCATCCAAGAATATCTCATTATTCCATTCTCTAAAGCATATTCCATTAGGAATTGAAGGGAAGAATCTTCCAGCTGGGCAATATGTATCTATTGCTCTTCTAACTTCTGCTCTAATTTCTTCCTCAGTTATATTTTCCACATCAATCTTGGGACCGTCAATTCCTCCTACCATGGCCAGTTTACCCTTTGTAACTTCCTGAATATAAGGAATGTCATTTTGAGCAATAACTCCCTGCCAAATGTCAATGCCAATTTCTACCATATCTTCTACTACAGGCTGGCAGATACAATCAGCATGATGCATAAATATCATTCCTAAGTCATGGGCTGTCTGCACTATTTCAGCATGTAACGGTTTTATAATATCTCTCCATACATCAGGTGGAAGGAAAAGATTTTGTTTTGAACCCCAGTCATCATGGAAAAATACAACATCAGGGTGTATATGGGCAGCTGTTTCCTTTAATACTTCTATTTTGTAATCTTTGATTACTGTAAGCATAGCTTTCATTTCGTCTGGATAATCCATGTAATTATAGAAAGCATTCATCATGCCCATAAGATGATGAGAACGTTCGAATAAACCTCCCCCACACAAAAAGCCTACAAACATTTCATCTCTGTTTACTTCATTTGCCATATTTTCAGCCATTGTCCAGTCAAGTCCCTTAACAGACGGAACCTTAAGCTGTTCTTCCCACTTTGTAATATCTTTTATAACAGCGTTTTCATTTGTAACATGTGGATGCGCTCCCGGCGCCCCTGGTTGCCAGATATATGTTGTTCCCCATGAATCCAGATGTTCTTCGCCATCTTGTGGTACTAAATCGCTAAGAAGAATCGGATCAGGAATAAGAGCCATTGCCTCCATAAAATCCCCGTAAAAGTCCGGTTGCTCCCCATTATAAATAGCCATTGCATTTTCTCTTTTAGTCATAGCCATTGTCATACCCCTCCTTAAAGTGACTAATCTTCATTTCAGCTTATTTAGTAATTTTCCCCAAAATATTACTAGCTAAGCTGATTATTTATTTTTAATACCCATAAATTTACTATAAAAAGACTATACTAAATGCATAAACTCACTTCAACATGCATGATTCACAAACTAAAACAGGTCTTTCGTGCTAATTGTACTAATTGTATCAATAATTCCTTATATTATTATTGTATTTCAGGAAATCTTATAAAATCGCTTACATATTATTGTAATTTTTTATATATTTTCTATCTGCCAATCTATTGGTTCAATGCCATTTTCTTTTAAAAATTCATTAGCTTTTGCAAAATGACCACAACCAAAAAAGCCTCTGTGGGCAGACAATGGACTGGGATGTGATGCTTCTAAAACCAAATGTTTTGGATTATTTAACATAGCAGCTTTTTTTCTGGCAGGGCTTCCCCAAAGCATATATACCAGACTTCTGTCTTGCTGATTTACTTTTTCAATAATTGCATCTGTGAATTCCTCCCAGCCTTTGTGCTGATGAGAATTTGCCAGATGAGCCCTTACCGTCAATACTGTATTTAATAACAAAACCCCTTGTTTGGCCCACTTTACAAGATAACCGTTATTTGGTATATAACAGCCCAATTCCTCATGTAATTCTTTATAAATGTTTTTCAAAGATGGTGGAATATCCTGCCCAGGTTTAACAGAAAAGCTTAGACCATGAGCCTGATTTTCATTATGATAGGGATCTTGCCCCAATATAACCACCTTTACATCTTCCGGCTTTGTCAGCTCCAAGGCTGAAAATACTTCATTTGCAGGAGGATAGATAACCTGCGTGGCATATTCTTCCTTAACAAATGAATAAAGTTTTTGATAATAGGGTTTATTAAATTCTTCACTGATTTGAGAAAACCAATCATTTGAAGTTTTTTCCATTATATTTTTCCTCTTTTCAAATTTTTATATACAAATTAAAACCTTACAGACACATTCCTGTCTTTAAGATATTTTTTCACTTCCTTTATTTCCAGTTCTTTGTAATGAAACAAGGATGCTGCAAGTGCGGCATCTGCTTTTCCAGTGATTAAGGCGTCATAAAAATGCTGACAATTTCCTGCTCCTCCTGATGCAATAACTGGAACTGATACCAATTCTGAAACAGCTTTTGTAAGTTCAATATCATATCCGGCTTTGGTACCATCACAGTCCATGCTGGTTAAAAGTATTTCACCAGCCCCTAAATCAGTTACCTTTTTTGCCCATTCCAGAGCATCTATTCCAACATCTATCCTTCCACCGTTTTTATATATATTCCAGCCTGAGCCATCTGCTCTTCTTTTGGCATCAATAGCTACAACTACACATTGACTGCCAAATTTATCAGCAGCTTCAGCTATAAGTTCCGGTCTGTTAATAGCTGCAGAATTTATGGATATTTTGTCTGCTCCTTCTCTTAAAATCGTTTTAAAATCTTCAACTGTCCTGATACCACCACCTACTGTAAATGGTATAAATACCTGTTTTGCCACTGCTCGGACAAGTTCTGCCACTGTAGATCTTTTATCACTCGATGCTGTTATATCCAAAAAAACAAGCTCATCTGCTCCGGCTTTATCATAAGCAGCTGCAACTTCAACAGGATCACCTGCATCTTTTAAATTAACAAAATTTATTCCCTTTACCACACGTCCATCGTTTACATCAAGGCATGGAATTATTCTTTTTGTATGCATATTTCTTCTCTCCTCATATTTGTCTTTTTAAATATTTTATTTTAATTCAATGAAATTCTTCAAAATATTTAATCCTACCTGTCCGCTTTTTTCCGGGTGAAATTGGCAGGCAAAAATATTATCTTTTTCTACCGATGCATGTATTTTTACTCCATATTCCGTAGATGCTTTTACTATTGCTTCATCCTCTGCCTTAAGATAAAATGAATGAACGAAATAAACATAGGATTCGTTATCAATTCCTTTAAACAATTTTCCATCATTAGAAAGTTCTAAAGAATTCCATCCTATATGAGGAATTTTTAAATCATCCCTTGCCGGAATAGCTTTAATTCTGCCTTTTAAAAGACCAAGTCCCTCAATACCTTTAGATTCATCACTAGAGGCAAACAAAAGCTGCAAGCCAAGGCATATACCTAAAAAAGGTATATCCTGGTTCACAGCTTCTTTTATGATGCTGTCAAGTTCATACTCCTTAAGTTTTCCCATGGCATCCCCAAAGGAACCCACCCCTGGGAGTATAATCTTGTCAGCTTTTAATATTTCTTTTTCGTCTTTAGTTACTATTGCTTCCTTTCCTAAAAACTCAATAGCTTTCTCAACGCTTTTAATGTTTCCTGCATCATAATCAATTATTGCTATCATCTTTCTCATCCTTTTAAATCAATCTTCATCTTTTCCATAGATAGCATCTGAAATTTTATAAACTTCTACTGAATAATCTTCCATATCTTCAATAGCTAAAATCTCTCTTGCTTTATCTATAGAAACATTATAATCGTCTAAAAGGCAAGTTTCAATTGTTTTTAATAATTCTGCATAATTACTCGAAAGTCCCAGCTTCTTTGCATCCTCATAGTATTTGTCGTATCTTTTTACAACTCTTAATGCGGCATCTAAAGCTTCAGCGTGGAGTTTAACTTTCTTGTAGGATTTATATGAATCATATTCTCTGGTAATAAGAGCCATCAGTCTGATTCTATCATATAACTCCTGGTCCTCCTCTTTTACTTCTTCACCGCCAAGTCTTGCTAAGGCTTGTGTATATTTTTGCTGTTCATAATATGCTTTTGTCTGGGAAATCTTAAACATATATCCGAACATATTCATACAAAACAGAAAGAGACCTGTAAGGGAAGCGCCTAAAACTACTACCAAAAAGATTTTTATCTTAGGAATAGGTGGAAGAATTTCTTCTGGCTCTTCCGGCTTCTTTGGCTTTTCCTTCTTTGGTTTTTTCTCTTTTTTAGGCTTTTCTTTCTTCTCCTTTTTCTCTTTTTTATCCTTTTTGTCTTTTTTATCTTTCTTTTCCTTTTTAGGCTTCTCTTTCTTTTCTTTTTTAGGCTTTTCTTTTTTACCTTTTTTATCCCCTTCTCCTTCGCCATCATCTTTCTTTTTAAATATAGAAAGAATTTTTGCAAGAAGTCCTTTAGGTTCTTCATCATCTTTAGAATCTGAAGCTGCCTCTCCGTCTGACGCTGCAACTTCATCTAAATCAGGCAGTTCATCTGTCTGTCCGACTCCTAATTCCAGATTAACCGGACCAATATCTTCACCTTTAAGATCTCCGTCCAAATCCCTGTCTAAGCCTTCAAATAAGCTAAGATCACTTTCTTCCATATCTGTAATGGGAATATCATTCTCATCATTTTTTAACATATCTGACAATTCTCCATCCCCCATATCTTCAAGCAAATCTGTTACGCTTTTATCTGATAAGTCATCTGTAACTTCTATCTCTTCAGCAGCAGTTGCTACATCAGAATCTGAATCATCTAAAGATATGTCCATAGAATCCCCCAGCAAGTCTTCCAGACTTCCTGCATCAGACAGGTCGTCGCTTTCCATGTCCTCTAAAGGAAGCTCTAAATCACTTGACGTCAGGTCTTCTCCCCCTGAAATATCAGAATCTCCCAAATCCGCTTCTTCAGAAGGAAGATCATCCGGAATAGGTTCATCATCCATAATGTCTGAAAACAAATCTCCTTCTCCCAGCATTCCCTCATCAAGCCCCGGTAAAGGCTCAATAGAATCGGTCAATTCATCTTCCACAGGTGGAATATCCAATTCAGGTCCTTTTTCTATTACATCAGCAGGTTCATCAAAATCTTCAGAAGCTTTTGCCGATAAATCATCTTCTAATTCCGGAACATCTTCATCCAGTCCTAAATCTGACACAAGAGAGTCTAAATCATCATTGGCAAAAGAGTCATCTTCTAAATCCTCTTCATCTATTGAGGCTTCAAATTCTTTTAGAAACTCATCTTCAGAAGCCTTGTCGCCAAAGATATTATCCAAACTGTCATCTGCGCCATCACCTAAGTCTGACAAAAGATCGTCCAGATATTTTTCTGTATCGTCTGCCAAAAGCTCACCTCCCTATTTTTTTATTTTTGACACCTGCCATCTATCTTTCTGCTTTTTCTCTTTCTTTTTTCTCTATAAGCTCATCTATAGCATCAACCAATTTACCGATTTCCGGTTTTGTCAGCTGAGCATCTGCACCTAATTGCTCACCCTTTCGTCTCATCTCATCATTAACTAAAGATGAGAAAATTACCAATGGAATATGCTTAATATCATCATCTTCTTTACAAAGTTTTGTAAGTCTGTGACCATCCATAATAGGCATCTCAATATCAGTTATAATAAGATGAACTTTTTCATCCAATGTTCCTTCATCCCTGAAGTCACATAATGTATCCCAGGCTTCCTGACCGTTTGGTTTAACAATGATATTGGTATAGCCGGCCTTTTTGATACAATCTGTAATAAGTTTACTAAGAAGCGGTGAATCCTCTGCAATAATAATAGGTGACTTACTTCTGTCTCTTGGCTCTCTGTCCGTAGGAAGATTATCCATATCCGTAACTTTAAGTCCGGTTTCAGGTGAAATATCTGTAACAATTTTTTCAAAATCAAGAATAACAATAAGTTTATCATTGATTTTTATTACACCTGTTGAAACACCTGCTCCGGCATTATTAATAGTGGCATCCGGCTCAATAATCTCTGCCCAGGATACTCTGTGAATTCCAATAACAGTGTCTACATGAAATGCAATATTTAATTTATTAAAATTAGTAATAATAAACAAACCTTCGGATTCATCTTCCTCAAGTCCTATACATCTTTTTAAGTTAATAACAGAAATCATAGTTTCCCTTGGCATGAATATTCCTTCTATGCAAGGGTCTGCATTTGGAACCGGTGTTACAGGATGATAAGAAAGTATTTCTCTTATTTTTGCAACATTAATTCCATAATGATTTTCTCCTAGTGTAAATTCCAGTACCTCTAACTCATTAGTACCATTCTCCAATAATATATTAGTATCCATCGTACCATCCTCCTTGAAGTAAGTTAAACATAATAATATGCAACATTTAATCTAATTTGACCTTGCTACTCTTTCCATTTACGCTTACTGATAACGATATATCCTTAATAGCTTTTGCTGTATCCTCCGGTATTTCAAATACCAGTTCTCCGGCTGATGTTGCATTAGCCGAAATAGTTGTATTAAAGGTTATTAGGTCATTTGGTAGGATACTTAATAGCGCATCTTTTGTGATATTTCCATTTACCGTTAAATTATACGATGCCTGTTTTGATGCCAGGTTTACAGCAATATCATCAGCAGTATTATTTGCCAATGTAAACTTAAGTATTACCAAAAGCGTTCCTTCACTCGGGTTAAGAGTAAAGACTTCTGAAGTATAAGAATCAGCAACTTCATATTCATTATATTTTATTTCAATATTAGATAATCCTAATATTTCTTCCAGTTTATTTGTTTTTTCTTCCTTATCTTTATCGGTATTGTCTTTTGTGTTATCACCCTTTGAACCTGAATCCTTTTCTGATGATTCATCAGGACTGACATCCTCTTCTTTTTTATTGTTCAGCTTTTCTTCTCTAAGTTTTTTTGACTCCTCTAAAGCATTCTTTTTTGCAACATAGGCTGCAATAGTATCTCTACCATAAATAACAGCCTTATTAGATCTTGTATGCTTTAAAACAGTGTCAGAACAATAAGTAACAATAGCCTGTTCCTCATCTTCTGTCAATTCAGTTAATTCTCCAAAGGGACCACATCCCGTTAATGAAACAATAACTAAAAGACATATCGCCAAACATATTTTTTTCATTTTATCGTCTCCCAAACTTTAAAGGCAAAATCATTTTGTAAAAAAAATGGAAAAAAGCATATAAAACTAAACACTGCAATCTAACTCAAAGTAAAACTCTACTCCGTTTTCATAGTTAATCACGCCAAAATCCTTATGAAAAGAATCCATTATCGCTTTAACTATGGAAAGACCAATGCCGCTTCCACCGTATTCCCTGGTACGGGCTTTATCAACCTTATAAAATTTATCCCATATTCTATCCAAGTCTTCTTTTGGAATATTATCCCCCGTATTGAACACGGAAATCCTCACGCCATCCTCTTTTACAATAGCTTTGATTTCTATGACCTTTTGATATTTTGCATGATTTATGGCATTACTCAAAAAGTTTGTCACAACTTCTTCAGTTTTAAATTCATCTGCCCAAACATATATCGGCTCTTTTTCATTAAATATTAATTCTATACCATTATCTCTTCTTAATATTTCTGTCGACATAATCACGCCTTTTATTAACTCAATTATATCAAAGCGTTCCATTGAAACTACATCATTTCCGAATTCCAACTGGTTTAAGGTCAAAAGCTTTCTAACCATGTTATTCATCTTTCCGGCCTCGTCCATAATTACATCACAATAAAAGTCTTTGCTTTCATCGTCGTTGTTAACACATTCCTTAAGACCTTCGGCATAGCCTTGAATTAAAGCTATAGGAGTCTTTAATTCATGGGAAACATTTGATAAAAATTCCTTTCTCATGGAATCAATTTTTTCCTTCTTCTCAATGTCTCTTTCAAGCTCGTTATTTGCAGTTTTTAATTCCGAGATTGTGGTTTCCAGAGTTTCTGATAATTTATTAATATTTTCTCCAAGAATACTAATTTCGTTTTTTCCTCCGGAGGTGTACTTTGCCTCAAAATCCAACTTTGTCATACGCTTTGAAATCTCAGTTATCTCCAGTATAGGCGTTGTAATTTTTCTTGAAATTATTATAATCAGGATACCTGATAATATAAGTGCTACAAGACAAGTGTATTTAAGAAATTTATTGGAAAGCTGCACACTTTCTCTAATACTTTGTATCGGTGAACTTAAAAACAGATAAGTATCTTCGGAAATGGTTGAAAACAATATAAGATACTCCACTCCGGAATTTGCATCCTTTATCTTTGCCACAAAATATTCCTTATCTGATTGACCATTGGCATAATAAGCTTTTAGGGTATAGGTAAACTGCCCTATTAATGATTTTGTATTGGCAGCAGAAGTTCTTATGACATTCATAGAAGAAGATACAACAAGCATTGACAGATTTCCACTGGTGCATATCTCATCTACATCATCATCGTATTCAGAATCCGAAATATCTCCATTACTTACTATACGAACTACCTTTTCATAGGAAGAAACCAGTTTATCCTCCTTAACATAAATGTAATATTTTTCCAAAAAAGCACTGTTTACAACAGTGCATAAAATAATGGCAAAAAACAGTATCACCATAAAAGAAAGAACCATTTGAACCTTTATAGAATGAGCATACCTGTATATCTTTTCCTTTAAATTATTCTGCTTCAAATTTATACCCCATTCCCCATATAGTTTTAATATAATTTCCTCGTTCACCAAGTTTGTTTCTTAGCTTTTTAACATGAGTATCTATGGTTCTGGCATCTCCGTAGTAATCAAAATTCCATACATTATTTAAAATAACCTCCCTTGAAAGGGCTATACCTGAATTTTCCATAAAATATGCCAATAATTCAAATTCCTTATAGCTAAGCTCAATTCTTTTTCCGTCTACTTTGACTTCATGGGCTGTTTTGTCTAATTCAATACTGCCCGCCGTCAAAAGGGCATTTTCTTCAGTAATCATATTACTTCTTTTTAAAAGAGCCTCTGCCCTTGCAACCAAAATCTTAGGACTAAAAGGTTTTGAAATATACTCATCTACTCCTAATTCAAAACCTAAAAGCTCATCCTGCTCTTCACCTCTTGCAGTCAGCATTATAATAGGTACTTTTGAGTACTGCCTTATTTCACGGCAAGCCTGCCAGCCATCCATTCTTGGCATCATCACATCAAGTAAAACCAGAGCAATGTCCTGATTTTCAAAAAATATATCTAAAGCTTCGACACCATCTGAGGCCTCTAAAACATTATAATTTTTTTTAACAAAAAAATCCTTTACAAGTTTTCTCATTCTTGCCTCATCATCCACTACAAGTATTTTTAGTCTAAGCATTATAACCATCCTTTCCAAACATAGCTTTCTGATTTTAATTATAGCATCATTGTAAAAAATATGTCTGAATTTTCTGTGTCCTTAAAAATTTTTACCTGAATCAATATTTGCTTTAACAATAAAAAAGACAGAATCATAAATATACAATTCTGCCTTTTATTTAAATTTTAAATTCTAGTTTCTTTTTAATCTAGGTAATGTAAATACAGCAAGTGCTGAAATCAATGCACTAACACCGCCTAACATTAAAATAAGTGAATAATTTGAACCGGCAATATTAGCAATAACATATGTAGGAATTACAACACATCCAAGAAGCTGTATGGTAGCAACTACACCACCAGCTGTTCCGGCATATTTAGGACCGATTCCATCTAACTGAATAGGAATAGATGTAATTACCGGTAAAGCAGCATTAATACAACAACCAGTTATACACATTGCAACATACATAAGAGGTCCAACAGGTAAAAGCCATGCAAATGCACAACCTACTGCTGCGATAGTTTCAGCAACAAAAACAAGAATTTTGAAGTTTCCGATTTTATCTGCCACGATAGGTCCTAAAATCATACCTAAAACTCCTGAAAAAAGAATAATTGAAGTAATAAGACCTGATGAAGCAACGCTCATTCCCTTTTCATTTTGTAAAGCAAGTGGTAAAAATGAACTTATTGTAACCAATGCTCCCATTAAGAACATATTACAAATACCAACTTTCCATACATTAACATTTCCCATTACTATCTTAAGGTCAGCAAGTACAGAAGTCTTTTCAGCTTTCTTTTGAGCTTCTAAAATTTCCGGATTTCCATTTTTTGCAAATATTATCCATAAAGCAGCGATAACTACATATAAAACAGCTGCAAAAGTGTAAGCTGCTTTAACACTTGGGAAAAGTGCTGTAGTACCTGTAGCAATACCTGTAGCCACAGATGAACCAACTAAGATATAACCTAACATTTTACCGGTATCTTCAGGCTTGAACCATCCGCCTAAGATTTTTGCCATATTTGAATTTAAGAAAGTTACCCCGATACCTGCAATTATCATAATTGCCATAAGTCCGGAATATGATGTGATAAATACTCTGCAAATAAGTGCAACAGCACCTATTACACTGGTTGCAGCAAGGCAGATACGAACACCAAATTTGTCACATAAAATACCTGAAATAAGACTGAATAATATTCCCGGTATCATCGGTGAAGTAAAGAGACTTGAAAACTGCGCAGATGTCAGTCCATACTGCTTAATAATAGTAGCTGATAATGGTGTCATCTGATATTGCATATAGTTTCCAATAAAAGCTATTAAAAAAGCTAATGCTACCATTACATAGCCGTAATTAAATTTTTTATTCATTGTTACACTCCTTTTTTAACTCATAATCTAGTACATTATTATATTAAAAATAACCTGGCGCGTAAACCAACACAATATAGCGAAAATACATTCCTTTTACTACATTTTGATTCTGTATAGGCAAAAATATATTTACATACAAAGAAAGGCGAACTCTTATGGGAGTCCGCCCTTCTTTTGAATATATATAATAAGGAATAATATCGACTAAATATTAGATTCTTTATATTTTTTGTGGAAATCCTTAACCTCCTTAGGAACCTTGTAAGAAGGACAACTTCCACTACTACATAAACCCCCACAACCTGCACAACCATTCTTTTTATCTATCATGATTTTCCTGATAGAAATCAAGGCAAATATTGCTAAAACAAAAAGTATTAATATATCAATCATAAATTTTTACCTCCATTTTACTTTACATGATGTTTTTGTCTTTATCATTACAAGAAGATTCAACACCGTCTGATTTTAATGCCTTACGATATTTTCTTTTTTGTATGATTTTTATTGTTTCATATACTCCAAGTGCAAGAAAATAAAGAAACATAAACATCAAAAGTACAATTATCATGGAATTAAAAGTGTTTGCATTAGTCATGGAAATTCACATCCTTTAAAATCTTTTTTAACTTATGCAACAGAACGCTTTGTCGCTCTTACCATATTTTTGTATGGATCCGGTCTGAATATTCCGTAGAGATATCCTACTAATACAATTCCAGCTGCAATTGTACCAATACCGAAGCTTCCACAAAGAATAAGCATAGTAAACTGATAAATCATCAATGTTATAAGGTAAGCATTAATATTTTGAATCACAAGAGCTCCAAATGTCCATTTTTTGCTGTTCATCTCTTTTGCAAGAGTTGAAATAGCTGCAAGACAAGGTGAGTTAAGCAAGTTGAAGGTTAAAAATGAAAATGCTGCTACAAGTCCTGCTGTACCGGCTGTCGGGAACATTGTGTTTCTAACACCTTCCCATAAAGCCTTTGAAGTTTCAACATCATCTATCAAATCCTGACCTGCCATTGAAAGAATTGACATTGTTGAAACAATTGATTCTTTTGCCACAAATCCGGAAATAGTAGCTGCAACTGCCTGCCAGTTTCCAAAGCCAAGTGGGATAAACATCCATGCCAAAAGGTTACCTAAAATCGCCATGAAGCTTTGCTCTGTATCAACCATTCCAAATCCATTATCGCCAATTCCGTAGGTTGAAAGGAACCACATTACCATGCAGGCAATCCAAAGTACAGTTCCAACTTTCTTAATGTATCCCCAAAGTCTTTCCCAAACATGCATCAAAATAGTCTTTGGTGCCGGTAAATGGTACTGTGGAAGTTCCATTACAAAAGGAGCTGCTTCTCCATGGAAAGGTTTTGTCTTTTTAAGAATAATAGCTGTAATTAATACGGCTAAAACACCAATGAAATACATTAAAGGTGCAAGCCACCATGCTCCGGCTTTTGCTCCAATTACACCGGCAAAAAGTGCAATAACCGGAAGTTTTGCGCCACAAGGAACATAAGTTGCTGTTATAATGGTTAATCTTCTGTCATTATCATTTTCAATGGTTTTTGTAGACATGATACCAGGAACACCGCATCCTGAAGAAACAAGAAGTGGAATAAATGACTTTCCTGATAATCCAAAATGTCTAAAGATACGGTCCATGATAAATGCAACTCTTGCCATATATCCAATATCTTCAAGGATAGAAAGCAATAAGAAAAGAATTGCCATCTGAGGAACAAATCCTAATACTGAACCAACTCCTCCAATAATACCGTTTACTACGAGGTCTACAATATTCTCATTTGCGCCTAAGCCATTTAACCATCCTTCAACACCTGGCTGAATAATCTCTCCAAACAAAGTATCATTCGTCCAGTCAGTAACGATAGTTCCAATACTTGAAACTGCAATATAATAAACTATAAACATTATACCGGCAAAAATCGGAATACCTAAAACACGGTTTGTAACAATGCTGTCGATTTTATCTGAAAGAGTAGTCTTATCTCCTGCTCTTTTAAATGTTCCCTTAATTACATCTACGATGTAATCGTATCTTGCGTTTGTAATAATGCTTTCAACATCATTATCAAAATCTTTTTCCAATTCTTTTGTAATATCTTCTATATTGTTTTTAACACTTGCTGTTAATTTAATTTTGTCAGCAATTTTGGAATCTCTTTCAAGAAGTTTTATTTCATACCATCTGCGCATGGTCCTATCTACTACATCCTCAGGAAGAATTTTATCAACTTTTTTGATAGCATCTTCAATTACAGGATCCAAAACCTTGGCAGGTGTAACACTCCCCCCCTTTTTAGCAAGGGAAACGGCTTCTGCAACCAATTTATCAAGACCCTCTTCTTTAAGTGCAGAAGTTTCAACAATTTTAGCTCCAATTGCATGACCAAGTTTTTCTATGTTAATTACATCTCCTCGTTTTTTTGAAACATCAATAAGATTTAATGCAATAACCATAGGTATACCAAGTTCTGCAATCTGAGTTGTAAGATAAAGGTTACGCTCAAGGTTTGTAGCATCTACCAGATTTATAATGGCATCCGGCTTTTCATCAACGAGATAATCCCTGCTGACAACCTCCTCAAGAGTATATGGTGACAATGAATAAATACCCGGAAGGTCAGTGATTATTACATCTTTGTCACCTTTTAATTTTCCTTCCTTTTTCTCTACCGTAACTCCCGGCCAGTTTCCAACATATTGATTTGCTCCGGTAAAAGCATTGAACATGGTGGTCTTACCGCAGTTAGGATTTCCTATAAGTGCGATTCTGATACTCATAATTTCTCCTTTTCATTTTTCTTTATTAATAAACCTCTTTATCTTATTATTACAAAGGTTTGTTATATCATATTTTAAAACAGCAGTTAGATTATTCTAACTTTCGCCCTAAAAAAAACGAAAAAAATGACTTTTTTTCTTCTTTAAGGGCTTCTGTAGAGGAAGATATAAAATCATATCCGCTGGAAGCTATACATCTTTTAACATCAATGGTTTTCACCTCATAAGGTGTTAAAAAAGTGGCTATTTTGTTTTTGCATGACGACTTTACTTTTTTCGCCTGAGGGAATGCTTTTCTAATAGCATCATTTACATGAGCTTCACACATTCCACATTGCATACCTTCCACATTCACAGTGGTTTTAAACAAAAATATCACCTCCCGTATTCATGAAACTTCGTCTCATTTCTTTCGGTAAGTCTATTCTAACCATCACGCAAAAAAAAGTCAATACTTTTTAGAAGGTTTCTTTACCATTTTTTCTTTATTTTACTGGATTTTGTGACATTTTTATATTTAATGTGTTTTTATCTAACTAATTACATTTTTAAAATCTTTTACCTGTATTTTTGTTAACAATAACAAAATATTACAGCAATTACTTTTGTCATATATTTATTTTTTACTAATTTTGTTTTATAAAAACGATATTTGAACCGATAAAATTTTCAGAATAATAACGTGAAAAATAATCAACTGACAAAATATATAAAATAGAGGTTTTAAGGAGGTAAACAAAGATGTCAGATTCCAATTCTAAAAAAGGAAATATAAAAGCGAAAGGTTCTCTTAGCTTGAAGCTTTCAATTTTAATGGGATTAGTAATAATTATCCTGGTGGTACTGTCTGAGGTGTTTAATATGAACACCTTTAGAAATCAGGTGTTTGAAGATTCCAGGGATAATACCATTTCCACAGCAGACAAAAATGCTGAAATCATTTATGGATGGGTAAACAAGCAGGAAACTTTTCTTCAAACTATGATTACATCATTACAGACTGTAAATTCTGACGATTCTCAAGGAATTGTAAAATATATGGCAAATCAGATTGAAAACAACCCTGATGCCCTTATGTATTACTGTTCTTTTGGAGATAATAATACTGTTTTGCTTTCAGATAATTCAAAATCTGATATTGTCCCAACCGAAAGACCATGGTATAAACAGGCAGTTAAAACAAACGATTTTGTTATAACAGATCCATATACAGATGCAACTACAGGAAAAATGGTTATATCAATATGCAAGGCCTTTAAGATAAATAACAGAGAATGTGTAATCCTGGCAGATATAACTATATCATCCATGACAGAATATATGGAAAGTGTTAATACCGATCCTACAACAAAATCTTTCCTTTTGGCTTCTGATAACAGTGTGGTATCCCATTATAATGAAGATTTTCTTCCAACAACTGATGGAAATACTATATTTACTGACATTTTTGACCTGGATCTTGAAGAAGGTAATTTTGTTGAGTTTACTGACTACGACGGGGTATTAAAAAGTGTTTCTTTTGCAGCAGTAGGTGACATGGGATGGACTGTAGGTACCACTTTTGACGAATCTCTGATAAGAAACAAAACAGTTAAGGCTTCTCTTACAGCTCTGTCTACAATAGGCATATTAACTGTTATATTCATTGTTATAATTTTTGTAATAATCAGAATTCAATTAAAACCGGTTAGTGATTCCATTAAAATTCTTTCAAGTCTTTCCATGGGTGAATTTGATGTTAAGCTAAAAAAGAGTAAAAGTCGAAGTGAAGTCGGCTTACTGCAAAATACTGTTGTGGAAATGCACAAGACTCTTAAAAGTATTATAGGTGACGTTAATAAAATACTTGGAGAAATTTCAAAGAGAAACTTAACTGTTGAGGATATGAAGGAATATCCGGGAGAATACAATGAATTGTCTAAGTCTGTAAATTCAGTTAAATCAATATTAAGCAATTTATTAAAAGAAGTACAATCGGCAGCATCTGAGGTTGAGATTGGTTCAAGTCAGCTTTCCCAGGCGGCATCTTCTCTCTCATCAGGCTCTACTGCCCAGGCTTCTTCGATTGCCACCTTAGAAGAAAATATAGAAGATATTGTCAGCAGAATAACCAGTAATGCTGAAAACTGTACATTGGTAAGCAAAGAACTTTCTCAATTAGATGACCTTATCAGAGAAGGAAATGAAGATATGAATTTATTACTTGATGCTGTAAATGAAGTAGAAAAAATGTCTAATGATATTTCCGCTATCGTAGGCGCCATAGATAACATTGCCTTCCAGACTAATCTTCTTTCTCTTAATGCCTCAGTAGAAGCTGCAAGAGCAGGTGCCAACGGTAAAGGATTTGCCGTTGTTGCAGAAGAAGTCAGAGAACTGGCATATAGAAGTTCTGAAGAATCAAAAAAGACTGCGGAATTGATAGAAACCTGCATTGCATCCATAAATGTGGCTAAAGGCTATGCAGATAATACTGCCGAAATACTAAATAAAGTAGTTGCAAATTCTGAACAGATTTCCAAAGCATTTGGAACAATTTCCGATGATACTGCGTCTCAGGCCAGCTCATCTACTACTATTCAGGATGAAATTCATAATATTTCTGATGTGGTTCGTTCTAATACCGCTGCTTCTGAAGAAACAGCAGCATCCAGCGTTGAACTTTCCGGACAGGCATCACATATGACAGAAATGGTTAAGGTATTTAAAGTTCAATAGATTATTAAATGGTAAAACAATACCTAATTTATATATTTAAGGGAAAGGATGAAATAAGGATGTTTAAAAACAAAAATAAAAGCGAAAAACCCCAAAAAACTAAACAGACTGGAGGGAAAATATTATTTCAACTGTTATTATCTGTTCTCCCCATTACAATATTGGGATTTATAGTATTAGTTTCCGTAGCTACCTATTTATCTATTCAAAATACTGATAAACTTGAAACTCAAGCTGTAATGGCAGAATTACAAGCCGAGTCAGCCAAACTGTCATCAAAAATGCATGCTGCTGAAAACACCACTTCAGCAACAGCTGATTTACTTGGGGTTATCCTGTCATCCAATGATAGTGTAGAAATAAACTCCTGTATAGAAAGTATGGAAAGAACCATTAAAGATAATGACGGTATTGTTGCTTTGGGATTTTTCCTTGAATCAGATGCCGCAAAAAAAGTAGAAAAACCATACTACTATCTTGCAGAAAAAGATGGAAAAATCGAACTTACCGACTTGGGGGAAGATTATGATTATACTCAAACTTCCTGGTATCAAAGTGCCAAGGAGACAAAAAAACCTACCTATACAGAAACCTATACCGATACCGCTATCGGAATTTTAATGACTTCATATATTGTCCCGATTCTTGATAATGACGGTAATTTTATAGGTGCCGTTAATACTGATATTGATATGAGTTTCATTCAGGAAATTATTGATGGAATCCAGATAGGTGAGAGTGGTTATGCAACATTAATATCCTGGGATGGTTTTATGTTAAGTTCAGATGATAAAGAAGATATTTTGACAGTAAATATTGCAGATATAGACGGATTAAAAGAACATGCAGAATATATTGAAAACGAAAATAATCTTAGCGGAAGTTTTAGAAACTCCAGAAATGGAGCTAAACAAATTGTATTCTTTAAACGTTTTACCGATTACCAGTGGATATTAATGTTAAGCATACCTCAGCAAGAATTATTTGCAGATACATACAGACAAATTAATGTTAATATTATTGTATGTATTATTGCTATTGCGCTTTTATCATTATCAATTTACCTGCAGGCTAAAAGCATTTCAAAACCAATATCCATAGTTAAGGATATGTCTATAGCCATGTCAAATGGAGATTTATCTATTGATAAGGTAAAGATAAAGAGTCGAAACGAAGTAGGCGAAATGACAGATGCATTAAATGAAATGCTGGATTCAAACAAAGAAGAAATGAGCTTAATTTCTGATAATTCAAAAACTATCAGCGAAAACTGTAATATTTTAAAATCTGCCGTTAATGAATTAGACAGCAGCTTCAACGAAATAAGAGAAGCCATACAGACTATCTCATCAGCAATGATGGATAATTCTGCCACAACACAACAGCTTACTTCCTCTGTTGCAGAGGTTAAGTCAAGCATTGGACAATTATCCAACAAGGCCTCAGATTCTGAGACCATGTCCAAGGAAATAAAAGTCAGAGCTAAAAAAGTTGGAGAATCTTCTGTGGAATCCTTTAATAATGCAATGGAATTGTCAGAACAGTTCCAAAAAAGGCTTGAGACTAGTATTGACAATTCAAAGGTCGTAAATGATATTGATTCCATGGCAGTTATAATTTCAGATATTGCTGAACAAATCACTCTCCTGTCCTTGAATGCTTCAATAGAAGCTGCAAGAGCCGGGGAAAACGGCAAGGGATTTGCAGTAGTTGCCAGCGAAATTGGAAATCTTGCCAATCAAACCTCTGATACCGTTTCTAATATTCAAGGAACAGTTTCCAAGGTAAGAGAATCAGTTAGTGTACTTTCTAAAGATTCCAGTGAGCTTATTAATTTTATTAATGAGCATGTTACACCAGACTATAAATCTCTTATTGATGTATCAACTCAATACGAAGAAGATGCAACAAGCATTGAAGAACTTGCTTCCTACCTGGCAGAAATATCAGGACAATTAAAAACTACTATGGAACAGGTATCCAATGCAATTAATAATATTGCAACTGCTTCCCAATCTGCTGCTGAAGACAGCAAAACAATTCTTGATAATGTTGAAACTGTCGCCTCAGAAGTAAACAATATTAATGATATTTCAGCTAAACAGCTGGAGATTTCAGAAGATCTTGATAATGTGGTAAGCAATTACAAATTTGAATAATCATTTATATCTAATATTATATAATCAGGAATCGTGAATTTTTGCGGTTCCTGTTTTTTTATAGCATTTGCCTACTTTATTATATGCAGGATAAATGTTATATTTATTAACAAAGAAATTTTTAGAATTTTCAGGAGCAAAAAATGGAATTATACAATCTTACTATTCCGGATAATACCTGGGGAGAAAAAGAAGAAAAGCTTATTTCCTTTGTAGGTGACGAAAGAAAAAAACGCATTCTTTCCTATCATTTTGATAAAGATAAGGTTTTAAGCCTTTATGCAGATTTATTAAGTCGAATGATTATCTCAAAAAGACTTAATACTACTCCTAAAGAAATAATTTTTTTCAGTCAGAGAAATAAAAAACCCTATATTTTAAATAATAATGATTTGCATTTTAATTTTTCCCATTGTGAAAAAAATATATTACTGGGAATCAGCGATTTAGATGATGTTGGTGTGGATATAGAAATTATCAAAAAAGCACCATTAATTGTCTGTGAACAGGTTTTTCACGAAAAAGAACTTGATTATATTAACGAGGTTTCTAATGACTTACAAAACGAAAGATTTTTTAAATGCTGGACAAGAAAAGAGGCCTGTACCAAGTATTCAGGCTCAGGACTAATAGCAAAACTTACAAAAATAAATACCTTAGACGAAAACAGTTCCCACTGCTACTGCACCTACAGGTATAATAACTGTATCTGCACAGGCTACAGTAAAAAGGATAATTCTTTTAAAAGATTAGAAATCAATATTCAGGATATATATGATTTCTATAAAATACAGGATAAAAAGGAAGGTTAATGTAAAAAATGAAGAAAAAAAACAGTCTGATAAAAGCTTTGACATTTTTATTTATTTTATTCCAGCTTTTGTCATTTAATTTTTTAAGAGTAAAAGCTGGAACAAACATAATAGATTCAGGACAATGCGGAGATAAATTAACCTGGGAGCTTACTGATAATGGGCTTCTAACAATATCCGGAAATGGTAAAATGTGGGATTTTATTAACGAAGCTTCATATGATTATCATCCATGTCCCTGGAAAAAATATATTTCAAATATAAAAACCCTGATAGTAAATAAAGCAGTTACAAACATTGGTGCAGCTGCCTTTAAAGACTGTACTTTTCTAAAATCCATTGAAATTGACAAATCGGTAAATACAATTAACGACTATGCCTTTTATAATTGTACTAATCTTTCTGATTTTTCATTCTCATTCGCCTTAAGAAAATTAGGGGATTATTCTTTTTCACAATGTCAAAATATTACAGTTCTTTACCTTCCTGCCTATTTAGAGTCAATAGGTGAAGGGGTTTTTAGCAAAAATACTTCCCTTGAAAATGTTTATTTTGACGGAGATTCAACTTTAGAAACATTTACCATAAAAAATAATCCCTTTGCAAACTGTCCAAAACTTAAAAATATTGAAGTTTCCGAAGACAATGTTGGTTTAAAATCAGACAATTCCATTTTGTATAATGCAGATATGAGCACTCTTATTTGCTATCCTTCCCAAAAAAAAGGTGAAAGCTACTCTATTCCCAATGGCGTATTTAATATTTTTAACGAAGCCATAAATAACAACTATTTAGAATATATAAATATCCCAAAATCCTTAAAAAACACAGGAAAAGATGCTATTATCCTAAACATAAATAAAGACAGTAAATTTACATTAGTAAATAATTCATCGATAAAAATCGTTATTAAAGCATCCTGCTATGACTGTCAGGCTTTTATTTATGATACTAAGAAAAATCAGGGAAATTTTTCCACAGGATTATCAACGGGAAGCTGGGATTTAAAAGTTACACCACATATTTGTAAAAAAATCATTAAAAAAGCCACAACTAAGACGGATGGTTATATTTTAGAAAAATGCAAAGTATGTAATAAGGTTTTAAATAAAACCATAATCTACAAAGCCAATAAGATACAAGTTTCAAGCAGGGATATTACTTTTACCAAAAAAGCTTTAAAACCAAAGGTTACAATAAAGGATTCAAAGGGTAAAGTTTTAAAATCTACTTGGTATACTTTAAAATATTCTTCTAATGTAAATGTTGGAAAGGCTACGGTTACAGCCACTTTAAAAGGAAATTATTCCGGAAATCTAAAAGCAACCTTTAAAATTTTGCCACCTGCCACAAGCATCAAAAAAGCAACTGCTAAATCCGGAAAACTTACAATAAGCTGGAATTGTTTAAAATCAATGGTTTCAGGCTATGAAATACAATATTCCACCAGCAAAAATTTTAATAAAAATATTAAAACTCTTGTAATAAAAAATAAGACAGCTTCCAAAGCTACCATTGATAAACTTAAATCTAAAACCAGATATTATGTCAGAATAAGAACATTTAAAAAAATAAATCTAAATAAGTATTATTCTCTATGGGAATCATATCCAAAGTATGTCACAATATAAGAGATTAATTAGAGTTTTTCTACTACTAACAGTATTGATAGAATTTTTGACTTTCATTTGCTTATCCGCCATTCCCAAATCGAGGATTGGCGGATACCTCTTTCTACCGATAATTTTATAATCAGCGTCACAAAAGATTTTTAAGCAATTAGATTAAAATAAACATATAGGGCAATTGCTATATGGCAAAGCATAATAACAGGCATTCCTATTACAAAATACCAGTGCTTAGTCTTATGGTGAAACATATACATACCTGACCAGGTTCCTACACTTCCACCGAACAAACTTATGAGAAACAGCGTCTTTTCAGGAATTCTCCATGCATCCTTCAAAGCTTTGTATTTATCAATTCCCATAATTACAAGCCCCACCACATTCATAAAACTCAAATATACCAGTACATAAGCTAAAATATTCATTATTTCCTCCAAATTTAAATTTGTTCATTTTAGTGCCTTGCACCAATATTTAGTTTAACACATTTATTTTCCATAGGGTACAAAAAGAAGCCGGCTAAATAACCGGCTTCCTAAATTATAGAATAATTATGAGCTTATTTAACTTTTACAGTTATTGTATTTGTGCTTGTAGCTGCGTTATAATTACTTGTTTTTGCAGCAGTTAATTTTACTTTTATCTTATATGTACCTTTCTTAAGACCTTTTTTTACTGTTACTTTACCGCTCTTTGAAATCTGAATATTCTTGTTACCACTTACTTTTACATAGGTCAGCTTTGAAGCTGCTTTTGCCACAAGATTAAATGTTTGAGCTTTTTGGGCAACTTTCTTATATGCAATAGTTTTTGATTTAGTAACATTTGTTATTTTCTGAGAAGCTTTTTTTATCTCATATGTAACTTTTATCTCTCCAGTATAGTTGTTCTTACCTTTGATTATATAAGTATATTTTCCGGCATTCTTTGCTGTCTTTGAAGTAACAACAGTGAAGTCTTTTCCTTTAACCAATTGTTTATTTTCAGCATTTTTAACAGTTATCTTCGGTGTTTGAACCTTTCCATTATAAGTAACTGACTGTTTTGACAATTTTACATTTGACTTTGTTAATTTTAAAGGATTAATTGTAAATGTTTTTTCAACAATTCCTTTATATAATCCCATTCCTTCAACTACGACAACTGCTTTATCAGAAACATTTTTATTATCAATATATTTTACTGTGTAATCTGTATCTTTTTTAAGTTTTTCTCCCTCTTTATTTACAACAGTAACTTCTGGTTCAATGTCAAGACCTGTATAAGTAAAGCTTTCACCTGAAACAGTTACATTTTCATTTTTAAGAGCTGTAGCCAGATTTAATTTAAAGGAATAATCCTGGTAACCTGCTGCAACAATAGTAACATCATATACCAGTGCGTTATCTGAAAATGCAGTAGCAGTTAAATCAAAAGTTCCGTCTTCTTTAATTATTGTAACTGCTCCTCGGCCTGAAGTACTATAGCTTTGCTCTCCCACCTTTACAGACTTTATTGCTCCGATATATTTTGAAAAATCATCAGTTGATGCACTGTCAGTTTTTACTAAAGCTGTTTCATTGTCGTCATATAATAATGGTGTTTCACTGTAAAGAGTAAAAGTTGTTGAAATAGATGCATATTTATTATTTCCATCTGTAACTTTAAGAGTATATTCTCCATTAGGTGCATCTGTATATGATAATACACCGTTTGAAACAGAACTATTTTCAAGTCCCTTTATTTCATAAACAGGTGAAAAATCCTTAGGAAGATTTTCAAATTTTACATTTGTACTTCCTGTTTTTGCAGGTGCAGTATCCACAGAAACTGTAGCATTTGTTTTAACTGGAACATATACATCATCGATATCTAAATTAAATACACCATCTTCTGTATAATAAGTCACGCTTGAAATAGTTTTTCCCATCATTGACTCATAAGGACGGTAAGAAAGGTTGCAACCATGAGATTGAGTTGTAAAACCAGCGCTCCATGCAATTTCTTTTTGTCTCCAGATGTTTTCTACATGACGCATTCCATATGAATATCCGTCAGTGGTATTAACTGCAACACCATAAACCACATCTGTAATTGCTTTATTATCAGCATCATTTCCAAAAAGGGCATCTGCTGAAAGGTTTAATTGATAATCACCATATCTTGAAGAAGTGGAAAATGTAGCTGTAGCATTAATATTTTTAACTGTAGCAGATGATTTTCCGAAGGAAAGACTGCCATCCTTATTTTGAATTACTTCTTTGTAATATGAAGGCTCTTCGCTTAATACATAATAGGAATAGCTACCAGCTTCAAATAAAGCATCTTTTCCTTTATATTCAGTAGTTGATGTAGTTCCCCTTTGAGATATGGTAATTGATACAGAGGATTCGTCAGTAATCTGAGTTTTACCCTCAAGGTTTACATCTACAAGTTTTACAGGATAAATAATACCTGTAATATCTGAACCATCTGAATTAACATGATATGAACCATTTGAAAGACTGGTTCTTGTTTTTGTCAGGGTAGCTGAAGATACAGCTTCTACACTTACAGCATTTTTTCCTTCATTTTCATAAAATTTATCATAAGGAATATTCATAAGTGCATATACAACTTTTTCAGACGACTCATTGACAGCATATGCATTTAAATCTGCAATGTTTTCTTTGTTATAGTCTACAAGAAGATTTGTATTTTCTTCAGGTCCTTTGGAAAGTGTTTGTGCCATTGCCACCGGTGTCATTTGAGTGAAAAGCATTGCCACTGACAGGGACGATGCCAACACTTTAGATATACTGTTTTTGATATTTTTCTTCATAGATATAATATCCTCCCTTTGTTTGATAGTCCTTTTTCTAACAGCACTTTTGTGAAGCACAGTAGTTAGTCTAGACTTACTCTGTTTGTTTAACTAGTATATCTTACTATTTTTTACATATCAACGATTTGTTCTCTATTGGTATATTTTCTCAATTACACAGGGTTTTTGGGGATGTTAGAAGTAAAAATGCAAGAAGAACTTACTTATAATTAACCATCAACAGTTTCCTTCGTAAACATACTTCAAATTTTGTTTTGCTATATCTGCCAAATGATAAACCAGTTCCACGTCTGTAGCATTAACATTTTTCATTTTATTTCTTGGGAAAAATCTTGAAATATGGTAAGGAATATTCTCACCGTTTTTTAAAGAAGCTATCCATTTGCAAATATCTACCATTTCTTTATCTGAATCATTATATCCGGGAATAATCAAAGTAGTAATTTCCACATGACATTTTTCCGAAGCCTTTTTTATAAAATTCATGGTCTGGTCAATATTTCCACCTAAAAATTCACTATAAAAATTTGAAGAAAAACCTTTAAAATCAACATTTATAGCATCAATTAAAGGAAGAATTTCTTCTAATATTTCAATTTCACATGTGCCGTTGGTAACCAAAACATTTAATAAACCTGCTTTATGAATAAGCTTTCCGCAATCTCTTACATATTCGTACCCGATTAGAGGCTCGTTATAGGTAAATGCCAGACCAATATTATTTACCGGTACCTTTGAAACTGCAAGATAACACAATTCCTCCGGTGAAATATATTTTGTCGGAATTTTTGGGGGATTTTTATTACAGGAAAAGGAAATCTCATAATTTTGACAAAATGGACAGGACAAGTTACAACCATAACTTCCCACTGATAAAATTTTACTTCCTGGATGAAATCTTTTAAGGGGTTTCTTTTCTATGGGATCAAGGCATAGAGAGGAAATTTCACCATAGTTTTGGGCCACCACTTCACCCTCTTTACATACTCTTCCATGACAAAATCCCCTTTGTCCTTCCCCTAATCTACAATGTCTAAAACAAACGGGGCAGGTTGCCTTATCTGTTGATTTTAAAGGTTTTGAGCAATTTTCCATCATTATCATCCCCCCATTTTAATAATGTCTTATAACTTCAAATCGCTGCAATTTTACATCTTTTTCATATTCACCAATAGAGGCCTTTCTTTTTGCAATACTGATTTGTTCGTCAACACTGTCTACTCCCTCAAGATCAGGAAGTAAAAGACCTCTCCTGCTACCTTTTGTAACTATTACACCATATTTTTTTACATCAAGCTCCCCTGTTGAAGAAATATCTTCCGGCTGACCTAATACATCTACAGAATATTCTAAATATTTCAACTCGTTTTTTGTAACAGGATTAAACCTTGGATCTCTTGCACAAGCACTTATGGCATTCTGGCATATTTCTTCAGCTACAGAATCAGTTGTGGGACATATTGTGCCAATACATCCCCTTAGCTGACCTCTCATATGAAGACTTACAAAGACGCCTGCCTTATTTTCATACATTTCCTCAGGCAGGTTCCCCGGTAAATCCATTAATTCACCCTTATCAACATAATTTTCTATAATTAATCTAGCTAAGGATACGTATTCGTCTTCATTACTTTTTCTGTCAGCCAGCTTTTTTTCTTCTTTTTTCTCATGTCGGGTAAAAAAATCCCTGGATTCATCTGTGCCCAATACTCTAAAACTGCAAACACCATATCCCACTCCTGTAACATCCTCATGGGAATAAACGGTTGTGTCTATGCTAAGTTTGTCAAAAGCTCCTGCCATTATTACAAAAGAACGGTGCCCGCATTCCGCTGATTTTTCAAGTAAAACCGGGTCAAATTCCAATAATTCTTCAAAAGCAGCCCTTCCCATTACATTCATTATTTTTTCATCATAAACAGGGCCTGCCTCGTCAAAACCGTAAGGACCGTCATGTTTTAATTTATGGGATAAATCTCCACTTGCAACAATGGCTACTTTTTTGTTTAATTCTTTTGATGCTCTTTTTATAAGGCTTCCAAACTGATATTGTTCCTCCAGAGAAATTCCTGAAATGCCTATACGAACCATTTCAAAATTACTGTATTGCTTTTGAATAAAATACAAAGGCACCATACTTCCATGGTCTAAATTTTTATCCTTTTCTCCCAGATATCCGGCAGGTATATAAAAGTCCTCTGCCAGTTCACATAATCTGTTTGAAAATTCCGAATCATATCTGACACTAAACTTAACCTGTCCTGCCCCAAATGCTGATAAATTCCCCTTAGCTTCATATCCCGGAGAAATGTGGAGATAATCTGCATACATTACGCTATGAGGAGAAATTAACACTATAGTTTCCGGTTCAAGTTCTGCTATGAATTTAGACGCTTCCTCATAGGCTTTTCTTGTTTTTTCTATCTGCTTTTCTCCTCCCTTACCTACTTCCGGTATAATTAGCGGAGGATGAGGTACCATAATTCCACCTAAAATAGACATTTCATCTTCTCCTTCCCCCAAAGGACTTACCCCTGTCCTCTGATTGTTGCTATAACACTTTCTTTATATTCCAATAGTTTTTCCCATTTTTTATTATACAATTCTATATCTTTATGTTTATCGCAACATGTCAATGCTTTATCAATATTATCAAGGCATCTTACTATGTCGCCACATTCCAACATTATCTTTGCACTGGTCAAAAATACCTTATCAATCACATCCAAATCTTTACTGTAAAGCTTTAAAGCCAGCTCCTTGGCCTTTTTGGCAAATGTATGAACTTTTTCTACATTTTTGTCAATATAGGTATAATATAATGCCATTGTAAGTCTATATACATATCTCATTTCTGAATAGGGTTCAATGTAGTTTTTAACAATCCTTGAAGACCTTGCCAGTAATCTTTTTATTTCTCTTTGACCTGACTTGCTATTTGCATTTGCTTTTATAAGAGTTGTAGCTTTATCAAGGTAATATTCCAAAAGAAGCTCCTTTGCTCCTGTTTCAAAGGATTTTTCCATATGCACTATTGCTAAATCATTATTGTATAATGCTTCCAAAATATAGCCATTTTCAAGCCCACCACTATAATCATCTGAAATAACCTTATCGTAGTATTTTGCTTCCAGATAAAAATACATTCCTAAAACATGGTGTGAAGGATGGACATCCACATAATCTGCTGCCCTGTCAATTGTTTTAACAGCATTTATCAAATCCCCTTTATGCAAATAGCATTCCAAAAGCTTATCAAAAAGCACCATTACTGCAATAGGATTACAATAAGCAACATCTTTAAAAATCTCGTTTACACCGTCAATGATAAATTCAGAATCTTTTGTATTTAATAAAACTATATATAATAAATTTCCAAAAATTCCCTGATGAACAAATTTTTCTTCATATCTGCCAGAAATATCCAAAACTGTCTTTGCTAAATCAATATATTTGTTCAGGCTTTCCTCATCAATTTTATCTATATATTTGTTGTTATTATTTGATAATTTTCCTTTAAATAATTTATTTTGGCCCAATCGGTCATAGACAGTATCTGCAACAATCTCCAGTCCTTTTACTGTATTAACTTTAATTTTAGAAAACAGATTATCATTCTCAAATCCTTTAAACTCAAGGCTGCACAAGAGTTCAGGATACTTTAAAACAGGATTATTATTAAAAATACCATAATAAAGAAATGTCATTAAATCAGTGGCTTTTTCATAATAAAAATCCTTCCATTCCCGGTTTCTAATATTTTCCAGAATAAGGGGATGAAGCATAAGTTTATTGTCCTCAATTTCCAAAAAGCCATTTTTTTCAAGTAATAATAATTCCTTTTCATTCTCTAAATTAAGGGCTTCCATAATAAGCTTACTATCAGCTCCATCCAGATAAAATAGGGATATTACCTTTAAAACCGCCATGGCATTTTTAGAAAGACGGCTTATTTTAAACATTTTATCAATTATCCGTCCCGTGGTCTCCATAAATAAAAGGGGATCCTCCAAATCCAGTTCATTTTCCATTGCAATATCAGCTGCCTCTTCTAAAGTTATATGGGACAGGTTAATTTGCTTTGCCATTAAGGAAATCAATAAAGAATGCCCCTTTAAAGAGTTTATTATATTTTCTACATAAGGTTTTTCTGTCTGCGAAATACTTTTATTGTTATTGTAGGCATATAGACTCAATAAGTCATTTATATCATCTAATGCCCCTATTTTTAAGATTTCTTCCTGGTCATCAGTTGAAATATCCTTTGAAATAATTACAGTTTTAAAGCCAAACTCTATAAGCAGCTTAAGCTCATCATCAAAATCACCTTCATAGTCATCTATAATAAGTAAAACCTTTTTTTCATTAAGAATTTTCTTTAAAACAGTACTTTTTCTTTTAAAATACTCCCTATCATTTTCTTCTGATATTTTTTTTACACCGTGGATATTTATAATTTCATCATCTCTTATAATACTTTTAATATTTTTTGAGTGATGTGAATATATTATTCCATCCAGATTATCTTTATGAGATAAGGAAAAGCTTTTTATTAAGCTTGTTTTTCCAAACCCTTCCTTCCCAGTAATAAAAATGCATCTCTTTTTTGAATCCATTAACCAGCATTCCAACTGATTAAGTTCCTTCTTTCTCCCTAAAAGATTCTGAAAATTCATTAAATTACTGCTTTCAATAAAATTTTTTATATTTTTATCCACGCTCAAACGCCCTTTCACATTTTTTAAATCAAATTTTCTATCAATATTATTTTAAACTAAAAGCAGCCTCTATGGACTGCCTGAATCATCTTATGTAAATCAATCTCTGTGACTGAGTAACATTCATTAATATAATGATCTACAAATCTGGAACTACCCTTAAATTCAAAATATCCCTTTATTATAAAAACAATTAAAATGATAAAAATAATAAAACCAAATACCTTTCTTATCATCCCTAATTAGTTCCTCCTTAAAACATCCCAAGTCTAACTCATTATAACTTATATTTCCAATTTTTTGAAGTGTCTTAATATTTTCATCAATTAATTATATTTATAATGTGGACATTTTTAAATCTGCTATTTATCTGTTTGGTAATGTATAATCAGACTACTTATTCCAAATCGAAATTTTCCTCATCGTCCAAATAATCTCCATCGTAGGGGCTTTGTTTTTCGTAACCTCCCCAAAACTCAGGAAGTTTGTCTTCATTTCTCTTATGTGTTTCTATTTCCTCAAGCCGTTCTTCTATTTCATCTAATCGCCCTGATTCAAAATCTTTTAAACTTTCTTCTAATGATTTTATCCTGGCAATAATATCCTCAACATTGACATTATCTTTCTCAAAATCTTCTATTTTTTTCGAAATCTTCTTATAAGTTTTCATTACCTTTTCCATGTCAGATTTTAAAACTTCTATTTGCTCATTTACATTTTGGAAACCGCTTTCTACATTTTTTCTGTATTCTTCTAACTTGGAAACCGCTTCTTTAAGCTGAACCAAATCATTGCAAACTTCTTTATTTTTATCTTTATTATTTGTCTGTAAAAATTCTTTATTATCCATGTACAAAACCTCCAGGAAAATAATGATTATTTCACACATAAGTATTATCGGTGCACTTAGAAAAAAACACAACAAAAAAAGCTCCTTTTTACCGGTACACAGGACATGTACCTCAAAGGAAGCTTTCTTTGGTTGAATTTAGATCTTTTGAAGTAATATATATGAAGTTTACTTAACTTTCAAATTTTAAAGGAATATCCGGCATTGTCGACCAAATTTTTCATTTTCATGCCAAATTCCGCCGACAATTGCATATTCCTTGAGAGTTATACCATATAAGAAACTATTCTTACTTCAATGGTGTCAAGCGTTGAGTGGTGAGTAACATACTAAATAAAGTAAGAATCAAGTCCATCACATGATATACACTCTCATATCATTTCTTTATTCACAGCGCCGAAGACTAACGAGTCAATAAAGAATGATATAAATTATTCAAATGCTGACATCAAAATTTTATCATAGATTATTATGCCTTTGGGTAAATTGCATAAATATCACTTATATTTACATAATTAGCATTTTTTCCTTAATCATCCCCTAAATTTCCATTGATAAGTCTGACAATATAATGAATTGCCAATCTAAATACATCAAATACAGCAAAAAATACTACGAATCCTAACAATCCAAATTCAATATCTTCAAAATCCATTGTCCCGGTATGGGTAATTCCCTGACCTATTTCAATGGCAAAATTTACAACAATAATAAGGGTAAAAACATAAATCCATGTTATTGCCATGATATGTTTTGACTTAGCCAGGGATAAAAACAAGGGATGAATTAAAAAAATAAGTATCATCCCCAGTATACCAATAACCAAAAAATGTAACTGCTTATCTGAAAAATTATATTCATATGCATCATTTAAAGTATTAATTTTGTCATGTATTATAGATATCCAGGTAACAATATGATATAAAACTGTTTCCATTTTAGTCTCCTTCCTTCTTTTCTATATCCTGTCTGTAGTTTTGCGTAAAACAGACAGCAAAAAGATTCCCCGGATACTTAATATATAACTTTTTTCATTAAAATAAAAGACAAATCATTGAATATTAAGATTTTCTTACACTTTTTGTCATAAAAGTCTTCAATAACTATGTTTTGAACGTAGTGTAAGCAATCCCCCGCTTCAAAAGCGTAAGCTTTAAGCGGGGGTATAAGCTTACTAGTGTCAGAAG
Organism: Acetitomaculum ruminis DSM 5522; assembly: GCF_900112085.1. Taxonomy (GTDB): domain Bacteria; phylum Bacillota; class Clostridia; order Lachnospirales; family Lachnospiraceae; genus Acetitomaculum; species Acetitomaculum ruminis. The sequence goes on along the minus strand of NZ_FOJY01000001.1, from coordinate 99,585 downwards.
GGGTTAAAGCCCCTTCTGACAGGTGGCACAAAGTGCCACTGCGTTCATGAGGAAGTAGCGAAGCGGATTCCGAATGTCCGCTTTACGAATTTTAAGCGAAAACCTTAATGATGAACGAGAGAATATGCAATCAATATCAATGGTAAGAGGACAATTAAAGTGTTTCTTAACATTTTGCGTTTTCTCTCCTGTTTTTCTTTTGAGGATAGCTCTCTGATTCTTTGAGTACCTATAATATCAAGAACTATACACGAAGATAAATATATAAAATATGCATTTATCGTGAAAAGATAAAATGCACCTAAAAGCATTTTAAGTTTCCAGTTGGCTATTGCATAGCCACAGGTGCATAAAGGTGGCATTAGGGCTGTTGCTATAGCCACCCCGGGAATAATATTATTTGCCTTGTCTTTTCTGGTTTGTCCCACCATACCGGCTATACCCCCGGCAATAGCTATAATTACATCATAAAAGCTGGGACTTGTCCTGGCAAAGAGTTGCTCAGTAACTTCTTTTAAAGGCGATAAGCTAAAATAAATCGTCGCGGTAAATACGCTTATAATTATCTGGAAAATAAAACCAGCCAAATGCTTTTCAATCATAAAGCTGTTATTGGACACAGTACCATAGGCTATAGCCAAAATAGACCCCATTAATGGGGAAATAAGCATGGCTCCTATTACTACCGGTATAGAATTTGTATTTAATCCTACAGAAGCGATAAGCATGGCACACATCATAATCACCATGTTTGTTCCGCTTATCTTACCTGCACTGACTATTCTTTCTCTGATATCTTCACTTGAAGCAACATCTTCCGATAATGAAAACATTTTTTTTATAGCTTCATTTAAGCTATGTTTCTTAAAAGAATTCATAACCTCTCCCTCATCCGTTGATTTTAAACGTTTTTTGCATAATAATTATGATTTTTTTGTTGATTTATTTCTATTACAATTACTAAAAATCATATATTCCTATACATAATATATTTCGGTTTTTTATTATTTTTTCTTACAATTACAAAGTTTTGTTTGCAAAAAATACGGCCATCCCAAAATACTTTTAGTATAAATGGATGACCATATATTTATAAGATATGCTTTAAACTATTTTCTGATTATTTAAATGCTTCCTCTATGGAAACTGCTACTGCAACTGTAGCACCAACCATTGGGTTATTACCCATTCCGATAAGTCCCATCATCTCAACATGAGCAGGAACTGATGAAGAACCGGCAAACTGAGCATCTGAATGCATACGTCCCATGGTATCTGTCATACCGTATGAAGCAGGACCTGCTGCCATATTATCAGGATGAAGAGTACGACCTGTACCACCACCGGATGCTACTGAGAAATATTTCTTTCCCTGCTCAAGACGTTCTTTTTTGTAAGTACCTGCAACAGGATGCTGGAAACGGGTAGGATTTGTTGAATTTCCTGTAATGGAAATATCAACATTTTCCTTATGCATTATAGCAACACCTTCTGTTACATCATTGGCACCATAGCAATTTACCTTTGCTCTAAGTCCGTTGGAGTAAGCTTTTCTATATACCTCTTTTACCTCTCCTGTATAATAATCCATTTCTGTTTCAACAAATGTAAAGCCATTAATTCTTGAAATAATCTTTGCAGCATCTTTTCCAAGACCGTTTAAGATAACTCTAAGAGGTTTTTGTCTTACTTTATTTGCTTTTTCTGCAATTCCTATTGCACCTTCTGCAGCTGCAAATGACTCATGTCCAGCTAAGAAAGCAAAACATTCTGTTTCTTCTTCAAGAAGCATTTTGCCAAGATTTCCATGTCCAAGACCAACTTTTCTTCTATCAGCTACTGAACCTGGAATACAAAATGCCTGAAGTCCCTCACCAATAGCTGCTGCTGCATCTGCTGCTCTTTTAGCACCTTTTTTAATAGCAATGGCAGCCCCAACTGTATATGCCCAACATGCATTTTCAAAACAAATCGGCTGGATTGATTTTACCTGATTATAAACATCAAGTCCGGCATCTTTTGTGATTTTTTCTGCTTCCTCTAATGAAGAAATGCCATAGCTATTTAAAACTTTATTAATATTATCGATTCTACGTTCGTATGATTCAAATAATGCCATGTTTTTACTCCTCCTTACTCTCTACGCGGATCAATGATTTTAGCTGCATCGTCTACACGACCATATTGTCCTTTTGCCTTTTCCCATGCAGTATTAGCATCGTCACCATCTTTAATAAAATCAGTCATTTTACCAAGATTTACAAATTGATAACCTATGATTTCATCGTCTTCATCAAGAGCAATACCTGTAACATAGCCTTCAGCCATCTCAAGATAACGAGGACCTTTTTTCTTTGTTCCATACATTGTTCCAATCTGTGAACGAAGTCCCTTACCAAGATCTTCTAAGCCGGCACCTACTGAAAGTCCGCCTTCTGAGAATGCACTCTGGCTTCTACCATAAATAATCTGTAAAGCCAACTCTCTCATTGCTGTATTTATCGCATCGCATACCAGGTCTGTGTTCATTGCTTCAAGTACCGTAAGTCCCGGAAGAATCTCCGAAGCCATAGCGGCAGAATGGGTCATTCCTGAACAACCAATAGTTTCAACCAATGCCTCTTCAATGATTCCATCCTTTACATTAAGGGTGAGCTTGCAGCATCCCTGCTGAGGAGCACACCATCCAATTCCATGAGTAAATCCTGAAATATCTTTTACTTCTTTAACCGGCACCCATTTTCCTTCTTCAGGTATAGGTGCTGCACCATGATGTACACCCTGAGCAACAGGACACATGTTTTCAATTTCTTTTGTGTATATCATTCTATATACCCCTTTCTTTTGTCTGTATCTTGTTTTCCCAAAACGAAACTTTACGTTTTTCACACGCTTAATATACGTGAGCAATGCCTAAAATTATATAGTTAATTCCTGACTTGCCATACACATTTTAGATTTTCTCATATAAAATATCTTTTGTCTACATACTATTACTCAAATTGTAGATATTTGGTATAAATAATACGGAATTGTAGATATTTTTTAGTATTTGTTAATGCATTCACATTTTTATTTCGACTATTTCACTGGATTTTTTATATATACTATCACCTTTTACACATCCTCTTACCATTGAAAGGGGATATACTCTGGAGCCTTTTCCTATTACACTTCCTGGATTTAACACACTGTTACAACCTATTTCCACATTATTTCCAAGAATAGCTCCAAATTTCTTTAATCCTGTTTCTAAAACCGTATTACCATTTTTTACACAAACCAAAGTTTTGTCAGATTTTACATTGGAGGTGATGGAACCTGCGCCCATATGAGCTTTATAGCCCAATATCGAATCACCTACATAGTTGTAGTGAGGAGTTTGTACATTGTCAAATAATATTACATTTTTAAGCTCTACAGAGTTTCCTACAACACAATTTGAACCTACTATTGCATTACCTCTGATAAAAGCACAATGTCTTACCTGAGTATCAGGGCCGATAATTGCAGGTCCTTTAATATAGGCAGATGGAAATACTTCGGCAGATTTTGCAATATATACATCTCCTTCTCTTTTTTCATATACTTCAGGGTCTAAAGTAGGGCCAATCTTTTTAATAAAATCTCCTATTTCCGGCAATACTTCCCATGGATAAACATATCCATTAAATAATTCCTTAGCAATAGTTTTTGTTAAATCCAACATATTTTCTATTTTAAATTCGTCCATCTTTTATACTCCTTTGTTTTCTTTATTTGATTTTGTTGTATTACTCTTTTTTTCATTTTTACCTGACTTTTGATAATAATTTGCAATCAAGTCATATTGTCCTCTTAAATAATAAGAATTGTTTTGATTTCTGACATTTAATGTATGCATGGTTACAAATTTTGTAAGTTTATCCATATATTCTTCTTTTGAAATTTCACCATTTGCCACCATAGTAAGTCCTTTTTCCCAGCTTGCAGTAAGTTCCGGATTTAAAAGTGACCTGATTGAAGCATTTACCACATCATATACCATTTCACCCATTTGACTTGGCGTGATAATCTGTGTCTTTTTATTCAATGATATATAAGCAATATTTTCAAGTTTTTTGAGTATCTCTGCCCTTGTAGCTGAAGTTCCGATACCGCTTCCGTTTATTTGCGCTCTTAATTCCTCATCTTCAATAAGATTTCCTGCATTTTCCATGGCTAAAATCATTGAACCTGAATTATATCTTTTTGGCGGGGTTGTTTCTCCTTCTTTTATTGCAAATCCATTTACCTTAAGTGTGGTACCTTTTTTTATTTTTGCCATAACATCCGCTGATATAAAACATTCATCCTGGGATTTTTTCTTTTTTTCCTCAATAAATGTATAATCAAGAAGTTTTAAGTATCCTTCTGAAACCAGTATTTTTTCATTAATATGAAAGTTTTCGTCTCTAACGGCAATTACAAGTGCATTTTTCTGATACACCGCCGGAGGACAAAAAATGCTTAAAAATCTTTTTACAATTACTTCATACACATTCCTGTGAAGATTTGATACTGAAGTTAAAGCATTAAAACCCTGACCTGTAGGAATTATGGCATAATGGTCAGTTATCTGTTTATCATTAACATATCTGCTTTTATTGATATTTTTATATTTTTCTTTTTCTAATATCCATCTAGCGTAACTGTTGGCATAATCTATGTTTAAAAGCCCCTTAATATTTTTATGTATTTCTTTTCCTATGGCCGTGGATAAAACTCTGGCATCTGTTCTTGGATAAGTTACAAGTTTCTTTTCATATAATTCCTGTACAACTTTTAAAGTATCATCCGGACTTATTTTAAATAATCTTGAACATTCATTTTGCAGTTCGGCTAAATTATAAAGTAAAGGAGGGTTTTTGTTTTCTTTTTTAGATGATTTTGATATTACTTTTCCAATTACCTCATCATCTTCCTGCAGATAGTCTATAAGTTCTTTAGCAGTATCTTTTTCTAAAAACCCATTATCTTTATACAATTTTGGAGAATTGAAATATTTTGAATTTTCATGAACTTTCCATTCTCCCTCCAGGAAAGATTCATTATTTTCTTCATCAAAATCGCATTGGAAAGATGCATTTACCTTATAAAACGGGGTTTTGACAAAGTTTCTTATCTCTCTTTCTCTTCTGACTACCATTCCTAATACACAAGTCATTACCCTTCCTACTGAAATGGCACTGTATTTTTTTTGAAGGTAATATGTTATTCCACCAGCATATTTTAAGGATAGTACTCTGGAAAAATTTATTCCCATAAGATAATCTTCTTTTGCCCTTAAATAAGCCGCATCCGACAAATCATCATAGGCCGAAATATCTTTTGCCTCTTTTATACCTCTTAATATTTCTTCTTCTGTCTGGGAATCAATCCATACTCTCTTTTGCTCCTTATCCTTTACTCCTGCCATTTGAGCTACCAGACGATAAATATATTCTCCTTCTCTTCCTGAGTCAGTACAAACATATATTGTAGAAACGTCTTCTCTGTTTAATAGTCTACTTACTATCTTAAACTGCTTTGAAACCTGTGGAATAATCTCGTATTTAAATTCTTCAGGAATAAAGGGAAGTGTTTCCAGAGTCCATTTTTTCAATTCCGGATTATAGGCATCCGGATAACTCATGGTAACCAGGTGGCCAACGCACCAGGTAACGATACTGTTTTCACTTTCCATATAACCGTCTTTGTTTGAAAAATTATCTTTTATTGCCTTGGCAAATTCTTTAGCAACGCTTGGCTTTTCTGCAATATATAATGCTTTGTTCAATATTCTCCTCTTTTCAGTGCAAAAGCATCATCCCTAAATAGAAATGATGCCAGATGCAAAAAATATTTTAATTTAACTTATTTCTTTGTTATGTATCCTTTAGCTTTTAAAGCTTCAGCACAAAGCACTGCACCTCCGGCAGCACCTCTTAAAGTGTTGTGTGAAAGTCCTACGAATTTATAATCAAACAATTTGTCTTCTCTAAGTCTTCCAATTGAAACTCCCATACCATTTTCAAAATTCACATCAAGTGTAACCTGTGGTCTGTTATCATCTTCAAGATATTGAATAAACTGCTTCGGTGCACTTGGTAGATTTTCCTCCTGTGGGAATCCCTTGAAGGTTGTTATTTTTTCAATCAACTGCTCTTTTGTAGGTTTTTTCTCAAAATTCACAAAAACAGCTGCTGTATGTCCATTCAAAACAGGAACCCTGATACATTGAGTAGTAATAATCGGAGAAACCGCTTTTTTAATAACTCCATCTTCTATATTTCCAAAAATCTTTAACGGCTCCTGTTCACTTTTTTCTTCCTCACCTGAGATAAATGGTATAATATTTCCCTCCATCTCTGGCCAGTCTTTAAAAGTTTTTCCTGCTCCTGAAATAGCCTGGTAGGTTGTTGCTACAACTGTAGTTGGATTAAATTCCTTTACAGCAGCTAAAAACGGTGTATAGCTTTGTATCGAACAATTAGGTTTTACTGCTATAAATCCTCTTTTGGTTCCAAGTCTTTCTTTTTGATATTTAATAATTTCGAAATGCTCAGGATTAATCTCAGGAATAACCATTGGAACATCCGGTGTCCATCTGTGAGCTGAATTATTAGAAACTACAGGTGTTTCAGCTTTAGCATATCTTTCCTCTATTGCTCTGATTTCATCTTTAGACATATCAACTGCACTAAATACAAAATCAACCTGGGAAGATATTTCTTCAACCTCTTCCACTTTTTTGACTACCATATTTTCAACTTCCTTAGGAATTGGTGTAGTCATTTTCCAACGATTGCCAACAGCCTCTTTGTAAGTTTTTCCGGCGCTTCTGGCACTTGCTGCCAATACACTGATTTCAAACCAAGGATGATTTTCCATAAGTGTTACAAAACGCTGTCCAACCATACCTGTCGCACCTAAAATTCCAACTTTCAATTTTTCACTCATTATACCGTCCCTTTCTGTCTTTGTGTCGCATACATTTGTCTTTGATATTTCAATGTATTCTAGTATATACGATTAGAAAAATTTTTCAAGTTATTTTTTCAAATATTCTGAATAAATATTCAAAACTTTTTCCATGGCCTGTTTTCCCGGTGCTCCAATGGTAAGTCTTTTATCAACACAGGTTTTTAAATTTACTGCTTCAAATATGTCTTCCTTAAATACATCACTTATGTTTTGTAATTCTTCCAATGATAATTCATCAATGGATTTTTCTTTTTCTATGCAATAAAGAACAAGTCGTCCTATTATACTATGAGCATCTCTAAAAGGAACTCCATTATTTACAAGATAATCTGCTGCATCTGTGGCATTAGTAAAGCCTTTTGCAGCACTCGCTCTCATATTTTCCTTATTAAATTTCATGGTTTTAAGCATTCCGTCAAATAAAGCAAGACATCCTTTAGCAGTATCAAAGGCATCAAATGATAATTCTTTGTCTTCTTGCATATCTTTATTATATGCAAGAGGAATACCTTTCATTACTGTAAGAAGTGACATTAATGCTCCATATACCCTTCCGGTTTTACCTCTTACAAGCTCTGCAATATCAGGATTTTTCTTTTGTGGCATAATAGAACTTCCGGTACTATAGGAATCATCTATGTCAACAAAACGATATTCATTGGTATTCCAGGTGATTATTTCCTCACAAAATCTGCTTAAATGCATCATAATTAATGAAAGGTCAGATAAATATTCTATAAGATAATCCCTGTCTGAAACTGAATCCATACTATTTAAAGTCGGTCCGTCAAAGCCTAATAGAGAAGCTGTATAATCTCTATCCAAAGGATATGTTGTTCCTGCAAGGGCACCAGAACCTAAAGGACAAAGATTAAGTCTTCTTTTTGTATCTTTAAGTCTGTCTCTGTCTCTTTTAAACATTTCAAAATAAGCTCCCATATGATGAGCCAAAGTAACTGGCTGAGCCTTTTGCAAATGAGTAAAGCCTGGCATAATGGTATCCAAATTGTCTTTCATTATCTGAAATATTGTATTAAGAAGTCCCTTTAAAAGTTCATCTGTTTCGTCTATTTCATCTCTTGTAAAAAGTTTCATATCAAGAGCAACCTGGTCATTTCTGCTGCGTCCTGTATGAAGTTTTTTCCCGGTATCTCCGGTTCTTTCTATAAGATTTGCTTCTACAAAGCTATGAATATCCTCGTACTCGTCAGTAATTTCAAGTTTTCCGGAAAGAACTTCCTCTAAGATTTCATCTAATGTTTTTTGAATTACTTCTCCTTCTTCTTTTGTAAGAATATCCTGTTTGGAAAGCATGGCAACATGTGCCTTGCTTCCTGTTATATCCTGCTTAACTAATTTTTTATCAAATGAAATGGATGCATTAAAATTGTAAACCAGTTTATCGGTTTCTTTTGTAAAGCGTCCTCCCCAAAGCTGTGCCATTTATTTACCACCTTTCTCAACATAATTATTATTGAAATAAATGTCGTACCATTTTAAGAACATAAAAATTGTCCAAATTTTCTTACTTTCGTCTTTTATACCTTTTTTATGATTGTCAAGAAATCTCATAATTTCCTCTTGTTTAAAGAATTTAGCCGCATAATCACTTTCAAAGTATCCTTTGACCATATTATAATAATTGTCCTCTCTTAACCATCTTGCAATAGGTATAGGGAATCCTAATTTTTTCTTTTCTGCCACTTCTGACGGAATATACTTTTCTGCGACCTGTCTGAAAGCGTATTTTGTAACTTTATTATGAATCTTACAATAAGAAGGTAATTTTCTTGCAACATTAAATACTTCCACATCCAAAAACGGAACTCTGGATTCCAAGGAATGAGCCATACTCATCTTATCAGCCTTTAATAATATGTCCCCAATAAGCCATAAATTTATATCAATATACTGCATTTTTGCAAAATCAGAACCCTTTGCTCTCTTATATAAAGGCTCGGTAATTGAAAATGGGAAGTTGTTTTCTTTTTTTACACCGTTTTTTAGAATCTGATTAGCTTCTTTTCTTGAAAATCTTTTGGCATTACCAATGAATCTTTTTTCTAATGGTGTGCATCCTCTTATTATATAATTTTTTCCTTTAAAGTTGATATTGGATCTTTCCGCCCATTTCTTTATTCCTTTCTTTAATCCCTTTGGAAGGACTTTAAAAGGTCTTAGTGAAACAGGTTCATGATATATATTATATCCTCCAAAGAATTCATCTGCTCCTTCTCCTGAAAGAACCACTTTTACCTTTTTGGCAGCCATTGAATCCACTATATAAAGGGCAACGCATGAAGCATCTGCTAATGGTTCATCCATATAATAAGCCACATCATCCAAAACTGAAAAATATTCTTTTGAATCAATTATATGTCTGTCATTTTCTATTCCCATTTTATTTGTGAAGCGTTCCGCATAGGCAACTTCGTTGTAATTATCATTTTCAAAACCTACAGAGAAGGTTTTTGCTCCGTTAAATCTTGAAACAACAAAGCTTGAATCAACTCCACTTGAAAGTAAAGAACCTACCTCAACATCAGCTATCATATGATGTTTTACTGAGTCAGCCATTACTTTATCTATATCTTCAATCGCCTCTTCTACGCTCTTTTTCTCGTCTTCTTCAAAAACCGGCTCCCAAAATCTTTCAATATCTAATTTTCCATCTTTGAGAGTAAAGCAATGAGCCGGTGGCAATTTAAATATTCCTTTAAAGAATGTTTCCGGTAAAACTGAGTATTGAAATGAAAGATACGCTTCTAAAGCATCTGGATTAAACTCTTTTTCATAAGCCGGATGAGCCAATATTGATTTAATCTCTGAGGAATAAATAAAACTTCCATTTGTATTTGCATAATAGAAAGGTTTTATTCCAAAATAATCTCTGGCTCCAAATAAGGTCTTGGTCTTTTCGTCCCATATTACAAAGGCAAACATTCCTCTTAATTTTTTAACAAGTTCTTTACCATATTCTTCATAACCATGAAGCAATACCTCTGTATCAGAGTGGTTTGAAAAAACATGACCTTTTTTAATAAGATCTTCTCTTAAAACCTGGTAATTATAAATCTCACCATTAAATGTAACAATAAGACTTCCATCCTCATTTTTCATAGGCTGTGTACCATTATTAAGGTCAATTATACTTAATCTTCTAAACCCCAAAGCAGCCGGTGATGAAAGATACATACCTTCACTATCAGGCCCTCTGTGAATTATTTTATTCATCATATTCTCAAGAACTTTTTGAGGTTCATCACATTTTCCTACAAAGCCACTTATTCCACACATACTACATTCCTCCTGTGCATTCAACACTGTAAACTCTATTATTCTCAATTATCCCTTAAATGTGATAAGCTAATAACAAACCATGGGTTCAAGTCTATCATATATTCTTTTCTTTAACAAGATTCTTTAATATACATATCTTTGGCTTTTTTGGAAAATATACAGCCACAATAATCCTGTCTGTACAAATTATATTCTTTTGACAATTCTATTGAGCGTTTATAACCGTTTTTCTTTTTAAAATCTGACGGCAGATATTTTACTCCGTATTGTTTTGCCAGTTCTTCCCCAATTTCATTTAGCCACTTTGCATTTTTGTGGGGACTTATGGAAAGAGTTGTTGTAAAATAATCTGTCTTTAGTCTGGCTGCCATTTTTGCCGACTCCCTAAGACGAAGCTCATAACATTTATAGCATCTAGCCCCTTTTTCCGGTAAATTTTCCATTCCCTTTGCCATGGTAAAAAAACTGTCAGGGTCGTATTTTCCTTCAATTATCTCTACAGGATTTTTTAAAGGCATTTCATTAGTAAGTCGTTTTAATTCCCTTACCCTTTTTTCGTATTCCTCTTTTGGAGAAATATTAGGATTGTAAAAGAAATCCTTTATTTTAAAATAAGGATTCAAATATTCCAGACAATAGCTACTGCAGGGTGCACAACAACTGTGTAAAAGCAAAGAGGGAATCTTTCCCTCCTTTTGATTTATTTCAATTATTTTATCCAATTCTTTTTGATAGTTTCTATTCTCCATATTTTCTCCTGAACTATAAATAATCCCGCTGAAAAATCAGGCTAATTAAAGCATTATTTTTCGCTTTTGTTTTAAAAACAAGCTTTTATAGAATTAATTAATGCCTTTAAATTGTATCTGGTTTTGTTTTGATTTTGGGATTCTATTTCAACTTCGATTATTTTTTTATTATCCCTAGATGATTTTAGAAAAATCTCCCAATCATAATCCTGTTTTTCACCTATTGTATCCAACATAAATTGTAGATTTTTGTTGCTGAAGCCTTTTATATCACTTTGAACAGCAAAAACTTTTTTTCTTTTTAGAAATCTAATTAGACTTTTTACAACACTTTTTGCTAATCCATTTTTAAAGGAAATATTATCATGCTTATTTCTAAGACCTAAAACTACAGCATCTGTATTTTCTTCAAGACATTCAAAGACCTTTATGATATCATCTAAACTGTAATCTATATTTAGATCCAATATAATTATCAAACAATTTAACGGATATATGTTTTTTATATAATTAAGAGCGGTTTTAACAGCCGCTTTCTTGCCTCTTTTTTCCATATGATATATTACAGAGGCTTTATTTTTTATTTTATCAAAATACACCTTAGTTTCGGGACGATTCCCGTCATCAACTACTATGATATTTATACTCTTGCCCTTTGAAATCTTATTTACAAGATTTACTAAATTTTCATTGGCCATACATGCAGGAATTATTACAAATTTTTTCAAAGTATCCACTAAACCATCTCCTCGTATGGGTATTTCCTAGGAGAAATATAGTTTTACTCAGTGATGCCTTAGTGAATACATATTGAAGATTGCAAAAACAATAAGTGTTATTATTTTTCTATTGGTCTGGTAGCTTCCTTAAGCCAATCTTTTTCTTCTTCATTTAAATAAGGTGAAATGTTCTCATAAACCTTTTTGTGATAATCATTTAAAAGTGCCACCTGTCTGTCAGTCATATACGCCGTGTCTACTGCATCTAAATCAAATGGAACCATAGTAAGAGTTTCAAATTCCATGAATTTTCCATATTCATTCTCGCCAGTGGTTTTACAAACCATTAAATTCTCACATCTAATGCCATATTCACCTGTAATATAAAGGCCAGGTTCATCAGAAGTAATCATACCTTCTTCAAATACACAATGTTTTGTATCTTTAGTAACCTTCCATCTAAAACTATTTGGACCCTCATGAACATTTAGTAAATATCCAACGCCGTGACCGGTTCCATGATTATAGTCCATTCCATATTCCCAAAGAGGTCCCCTTGCAAGATAATCCAGATTTGCTCCAACACATCCATACTTAAATTTCGCAGCTGCAAGTTCCAGATTTCCACATAAAACAAGAGTAAAATCTCTTTTCATCTTCTTAGAAACACTTCCAACCGCAATTGTTCTTGTGATGTCTGTTGTTCCCTCTAAATACTGTCCACCTGTATCCGCCAGTAGAAAACTTCCCGTTGTAAGAGTTGCATTGGATTTTTCATCAGGAGAATAATGAACAATTGCTCCATGATCTCCCCAGGAAACAATAGGCTCAAAACTTGGTCCAAGATAGTTTTTTTGTTCTTTCCTGTATGATTCCAACACATCAACAAGACTTAACTCGCTCATTTCCGTAATTCCAGCATTTATCTTTATGTAATGCATTAATTTGGTAACTGCAACTCCGTCTTTTATATGTGCTTCCTTCATATTTTTTACTTCTATTGGGTTTTTAACAGCTTTTAAATAAGTTGAAGGATTGACTTTATTTATAATTAGGGCATCCTGAGGGATATTTTTATAAATTGCATAATTCACAGTATCCTTATCCAGAAGTATTTTTGAGTTTTTATCTAAATTTTTTACAAAGGAATAAACATCTTCGTAATCTCTTATTTCAACATTGTCCGGTTTTACCTTTAATAAGGCTTCTTTATTGGCAAAAAAGAAAATCTTATCCATTGAAATAACAAGATAGGATAAAACTACAGGATTGCATAATACATCATTTCCTCTAATGTTTAAAATCCATGCAATATCATCAAGGCTGGTAATCACGTGATAATCAGCCCCTTCTTTGGACATTTCTTCTCTGATTTTTTTTATCTTTGATTCAGAAGATTCTCCTGAATATTTTTCATCCAGTAGATATGCCTCCTCCTTTGAAAGAGGTGGTCTGTTATTCCAGATATCATCAATGAAATCTCTATCATATTTTATGTCAACATCTTTTAGATTTTTCAGAAGATTTTCTATAAAAGAGGTAGCAACTACTCTTCCGTCAAATCCAAGGCAACCTCCCGATTTTAAACGTTTTTCAAGGAATTCTTCTATAGTTGGAACACCTTTTTCACCCATTTTCATAAGTTGAATGGAACTATCCCTTAGTTCTTTTTCTGCCTGTAAAAAATACCTTCCGTCTGTCCACAGAAAAGCTTCATCCGCTGTTACCAAAACCTTTCCGGCAGATCCTGTGAAGCCGGAAATAAACTGTCTTGATTTAAAGTATTCTCCTACATATTCTGACGCATGAAAATCATCTGTAGGTATATAATATATGTCTATGCCGTTTTCCAGCATCATTATTCTTAATTTATTCAGTTTTTCTTTTACCATGTTATTTACCGGTCATTTATTTGACATGACCATTCCTTTCTTTAGACTCGCTTTTAATAATAAACTATAATATATTAATCAAAATATTTAATAAGCCTAAGATAAATCCTATTAAAGCTCCCAGATTTACTATGGTATCAAGCTCGTTTTTCATAACTTCCAATACCATTTTTTCTAATTCTATCACATCCATTGAGTTAATTTTTTCCTCAACTATTTCAGCAATATTTATTTTCTCAAAAATAATATCAATATATTTTTCAAACAAATAATCTATCTCTTCACTTATAAGTTTTTCACCTCTATCCTGGCTTATTTCAAACTTCTCTCCTATCTGAGATATAGAAAGCATAGTCAGGTCATCGATTTTTTCTGTAACAACAGGAGAAACATAATCATAACCTCTTTCATCAATAAATCTTTCTATTTCACTTCCAATAGGTTCTGTAAAAGATTGAATCAGTTCATCTGAAATAAACATTGATATCATTGTTCCTTCTGTTTTTTCTTTTAAAATGCGACTTCCTTCTTCAGCAATAATTTTTCCAATGTCAATTTTTTTTAGGGTATCAACTACCTCCATACTTAAACTATGCTGGATTGTAAGTAGGGAATTTTCAAAATCCTGCTTGGAGCCTGCCAGTTTTACCCCGGCTTCTTTTATGGAAATTGACATTTTTTCATTTATATTCTTTATAATCTTTCCTTTTAAATCCGGACTGTTTAATCTTTCTTTTAAATCGTCCTTTGTTAAAAGACTGCCAGCCACAATATTTCCCACAGCTTTTGCAAGTCTTGGTTTTCCTTTAGGAATAGCTCCCGGTGTAAAAGGGAGTTTTTTCCCAAATAAATATACTTCTTTTCTTGGATAAAATAGCATTTTAACTGCTAAATAATTTGTAAAATAGCCTATTGCAGCACCTAAAACAGGTCCTAAAAACAATTTATAATTCATTTTTTCTTTCACTCCTTAAAGTTAATGATGTTCTTATAAAAAAACATCTGTTTCCATTATAAAATCAGGCAGGAATTTGTCAAGAACGACCTTTTACATATTATAAAACACGCAAAAGGAACCACATGCAGATTGACCGAACCAGTTGCACGCAGTTCCTTTTTTATTTTAGTTTATGAAATTTTCTAACTTATATTACATCATAGGTTCCATATTAAGAGCTGGATGTCCTTTTTCTGTAAGGAAGTTAAATAATGTTTCTCCGTCCTCTGCGATTGTTTCATCAGCAATCATATCAGCGAAGTTATCAATGTTATAAAGTTCTTTAGCAGTCTTATTGATAGCATCTGCAACTTCATCTTTTAACTTCTTAGGAAGCCATACAAGTCTTTCAAGTCCACCTTCTGCTTTCATGAATTTCTTGGAAGCGATGAAGTGTTTTCCATGTCCCATGAATCCAGGTGTCTGAACTCCACCACCTGTCATAGAAGCAAGTTCTGAGAATGTCATTCCGATAGGAGTCATTCCAACATGCTCTCTGTTAACGATTACAACACCGTTTGACATTGGCTCAATACCACAGATACACTCGAAACATCCACAACTTGTCATAGGATCTTCCATGATTGAGTATAATGTAACATGCTCTAATGCACCCTGTGAGTATTTCTTAACTGCTTCATCTACTTCTTCGTAACGTCCAACTACTTCATCGATGCAGTGGTCTTTTCTAACGATCTGGCTAGGTCCGTTTGGCTGAAGTTCATGTGTTGCTTTAGCATCTAACCATGAAACAGCACCGCAAAGTCCAAGTCTTTCTGGTGTAACGATACATACATGTGAAGGTGAGAATGCCTGGCAAAGGATACATGTATAGAACTCGTCTACACTTTCGTCTGTCATGTTTCCGATACGAGCATCTCTAGCGTTGAATGTAGGGATAACGAGGTTATGACGAAGGTCATTTACCTGGTCTGCATCTGTATATACGAATACTTCACATTTATCAATAACTGTGTCATACTCACTCTTTAATTTGGCGTAGATTACTTCACCAATGTGTTTAGCTCTGAATCCCTGATTAAATGTATCTTTGCTTACACGAACTCTGATAAGGTCTCTTTGTCCTGTATGCATAAGTCCTTCGATACAGTTTAAGAATGAGTGGAATTTTCTTTCAAATACTGATTCGAAGTCTGACTGCATTGCTTTTCCTGCAACATGTGCAATGATACCCATGCTGATTTTTTCACCAACTTCAAATTCATCAAAGTCTTTACCAACAACTGTAATCTTATGGTCTTCTACTTCGTTTAAGTCTTTCATCTGAACAAACTCGAAGCAGTCTACTCTTGAACCATCAGCCTCAATCTGCATATCAGCTTTTCTGATAATTTCACCTTCGAAAGCTGATGCATAAGAAACAGGAATATCAATTTTTGTAATCTTAATCTTGATATCACGAGCTTCAAGGGATGTAGCATTAAATTTGTCTACTTCCGGCTGAACAATAAGTGTCTGTGGAATTGCATCGATATTATTTGAATCATTTGTGATAACCGGGAATCCAAGAGCGATTGCTCCTGCTCCTGCTGTTAATGTAACATCATCGACTGGACCGAATGCATTTACGAATGCTGGAACTCTTTCTTTTGTATATTCCATAAGTCCGTTTGCATTACCCGGTTCGATGTTACCGAAGATAAGTGCTGCTCTAACAGCAACAGATACAACATGTGCTACGGCTGTTATGTCTTTACCAAGAGGTACAACCTTTAATCCATATCCAAGTTTTACGCCTTTTTCAATAGCCTGGTCAATACATCCGCCAACTAAAGTTACTAAAAGACCCTGTTCCTGATAGCTCTTGATAAGTGCTGCAGCTTCATCAGCTGTAGGAGCTGTTCCAACAACAACAGCAACACCAGGAATATCTCCTGTAACAAGCGGTACACCCATGTCACGGATAATAGCATCCGGAAGGTGACCTGAGCAAGGTTCTTCATATGGAGTAGGATTATCAATGTATTTTAATACTTCAAGAAATTCTGCTCCAAGAGCTGTAGCTACACCTGACATTAATCCGTCATGAAGCTGTGGCTCTCTTGTGTTTAAAGCCTTGAGTGTTTCAGTTGCTTTCTTAAGCTCCCCTAAAGTCTTTACTTTTGTTCCAGTTACACCATAGTAAATTGGTAAACTGTAAGCTGTGTCTGGAAAAGCAATTGCCTTTTCTTCTCCATACTTTGCGATTGCATCATCAATTGCACCGACAGTTAATCCATAAACTGCGTCGGCGCCGGCAAAAATTCTGTCTAATAGTGCCATTTTCTTCCTCCTTAACTAAATGAATGAATATTTTGTCACTTCAGTAAAAGAGGCAAAATATTCTCTATCTCACAGATTAAATTATAATAATTTGATATTTCTTTGTCAATTATTTAATACATACTTTTCAAGAAATTTCTTTATTTATATATATTGACAATAATTATCTTTAAATATATATACTGACAATAATTTTCTTTATATATATACTAACAATAATTGTCTTTTTAAATATATACACTGGCAATAATTGTCTTTAAATATATATACTGACAATAATTATCTTTAAACATATATATTGACAATAATTATCTTTAAATATATACTATTCTTTGCGTGTCAACCGATTAACACTTTTAGGAGGATTTCATGCTAGATAGAATATTTAAACTGGAACGTTACAATGACCTTCTTGAATCCCACCAGCGCTTTCTGGAGTTTGAAACCTGTGGCATACACTATAAGCAGGTTCCTATTATTAACTTACTATTAAGAAAAGGTGAATCCACCCAGGCAGAGCTGGCAAGACAGTTACATGTAAGTCGTGCCTCAGTCGCTAAATCTATACAGCGTCTGGAAAAAGATGGTTATGTATGTCGCACACAAGATGATCCCTCAAAAAGTTCACGCTATTCAAAAGTTACCCTGTCAGTTTCAGGATACGAAAGAGCCCTGGCAGTAAAATCTGTCGTTGAAAAGGGTGAACTCGCCAAATTCGAAGGCTTTTCAGATGAAGAACTTTCTATTTATTATTCTTTTCTGGAAAGAATAAATTATAACCTTTTAAAGTGCGACGAACTATGCAAAACCAAATAGTGTTTTAGCTCTTAAAACACAAAAATAAACGGAGGAGAATAAAATGCAAAAAGAAGTTGTTAGTACAGAAAATAACATTCTTGGTACTGAAAAAATCGGAAAATTACTTTTAAAATTTTCCATTCCCAGCATTATATCCATGCTGGTTAATTCAATCTACAACCTTGTAGACCAGATTTTTATCGGTCAGGGTGTTGGACACCTTGGAAATGCCGCAACCAATGTTGCCTTTCCTTTTATCATCTTTCTTTTAGCTGTATCTCTTTGGATTTCAGCAGGTTCTGCTGCCAATATGAGTCTTTATTTAGGAAAAGACAAAAGAGAAAGAGCTGAAAAAGTTATCGGAAACGGTTTAACAATGGCTATTATAGCCGGTTTTACCTTACTTATCTTAGCAGAATTGTTTAATAAACCATTACTTATGGTATTTGGTTCAACTGAAGATGTATTACCACTTGCTATTTCCTATAGCCGTATTTACATCCTAGGATTTCCACTTACTACCATGGGTATTATGTTAAGTGATATGATTCGTGCTGACGGTTCACCGGGAGTATCCATGCTTGCCATGTTAGCAGGTTGTATTACCAATATTATCCTTGACCCGATTTTTATTTTTGGAATGAATTTAGGTGTTGGCGGAGCTGCTTTAGCATCTATCATCGGTCAGGGCGTTACATTCATTGTTTGCCTTTTTTACTTAAGAAGAACTAAAACTGTAAAATTTAAAGTTGCCAACATGAAACTTGAATTATCCATTATCAAGGAAATTCTTTCACTTGGTGTTTCTGCTTTTATAAATCAGTTAACTGTTTTAGCAGTACAGATTATACTTAATAATACTGCTACACATTACGGTGCACTTTCAAAATTTGGTGCAGATATTCCTCTTGCATGCTTCGGTATCGTAATGAAAGTAAATCAGATTATGATGTCAATCGTATTAGGACTTTGTACAGCTACCCAGCCATTGTTTGGATTTAATTACGGTGCTAAAAAACTTTTACGAGTTAAATCAATATTTAAAACAACAGCTGTTGTTGGAACAACCATAGGAATAATCGGAACTATTGTTATTCAGGCATTTCCAATGCAAATCGTATCCATCTTCGGACAGGAAAATGATCTTTACAATGAATTTGCCGTAACCTGCTTTAGATACATGACAATCCTTATTTCACTTATGGCTGTGCAGATACTTACATCTACATATTTCCAGGCTGTTGGAAAACCCAAAAATGCCATCTGGCTTTCACTTTCAAGACAGTTCTTATTCCTTATACCATGTCTCTTAATTATACCGAGATTTTTGGGATTAACAGGAATTATGATTTCATATCCTATAAGTGATGCCTTATCATTTACAATGAATACAATATTTATCACCATGGAGCTGAAACTTTTAAACAGAACAATTAAATCCGGTGATTTTGTTAAATAGTATAAAGTTAATATGACCCCATAAAAAATACCCTCTTATCAGATTTAAACCAATAGCCGATAAGAGGGTATTTTAAGCTAAATAAGAAGTCACCCGACAAATAAAAAACGTTGAAATAAGGCCGATTAAAGCTTTATTCCAACGCTTAGGATTTTAAATTATCTACATGGTCTTTATCACATCTATAAAAGCATGATACTTTTCAGATACTTTTTCAAACATTGAATCCAAATCATTAAAATCTTTAGCTCTTAATTTCTCTACCAGAGGACTAACCGCATCCGTAAGGCCATTAAGACCCAGATTTGCACTTACTCCCTTTAAAGTATGTGAGCTACTAAAAGCATCATCATAATTTGCTTCTTTTAAGCTCTTTTCCAATATTGAAAAATTTTCATCATCCAAAAATTTCTTTAAAAACTTTACATACAACTCCTCATTATTAAGAAATCTATCCATTGTTCCTTCTATATCTGCACCTATAGCAATAAGACTATTTCTTGTTTCAGCATTCATTAACTTTTCCCCTTTCTATTAATAGTAATTAATAGCAAACCGCCTAAATATCAATACTTTCTTCTATTTCTTCTTCGGCTTGTTTTTTGAATTCCTTTATCAGGTCTTCTTCAAACTCAGGCAATTCCTCAACACAGGAAATGCCAAATGATCTCAAAAATTCCTCTGTCGTACCAAATAAAATTGGTCGGCCAGGTGTTTCTAACCTACCCCTTTCTTCAATTAAATTATATTCAATCAGCTTATTGATGGCACTGTCACTTGATACACCACGTATTTTTTCGACCTGAGTTCTGGTACATGGCTGCTTGTATGCAATAATTGACAAGGTTTCCAGCAATGCATTTGATAAATTAGGCTTTTTAGGTTGCTTTACAACCCTCAAAAGATATTCGTTCATCTCCTGCTTTGCACAAAGCTGATATCCGTTTCCAACTTTGATTACATGTATTCCTCTGTTTTCGACATTGTAACGAAAAATAACCTCCTCCATTATGTGTTCAACTTCTCTTACACTTAAATCCAGCGCGTAGGACAGTTTTTCCTTTGACACGCTTCCCCCGACGGCAAACAAAACTGCTTCCACTGCACAAAAGATTACATCATTATTCAATATCTGCACCACTTTCTTCTACAATTGATATTTGAATATCATCTGTCATTTCATTTTGTAATACCAGAAGTTTTCCCTTTCTGACCAGTTCTAAAAGACAGATAAAGGACACTATAATATCCATCTTTGTATAATCATTTTTTACAAATTCTGAAAATCTGAATTTATTTCTCTTTTTGGCAAAATCTCTTAATTCGTCAAGTTTTTCTGCCATGGTAACTGTTTCTTTAGGAATTTTACCAAACTTGCTTCTGACAGGGTCAATCTTTTCATCACTTCTAAGTAAAAGCATCTTAAAAGTAGAAAATAAATCATACAAATTCATATCTTCAAACAATTCTTCTGTTTTTATTTCCGGCCGGTATTCTAAAACCTCTTTTGGCATAGCGCCTTTTCCATATAAAACAGGCTCAGCATTTTTAAATCTGTAATCAAGTTCTCTTGATACATATTTATATAATTTGTATTCTAAGAGGTTGGAAACCAGCTCCTGTCTAGGGTCTATCTCCTCTCCCTCTTCATTCTTCTTAGGTAAAAGCATGGCCGATTTAATTTCCAATAGCTTTGCTGCCATATACAAAAAATCACTGGCAAGTTCCAAATCCATATAGGAAATATCCTCTATATATTGTAAATACTGCCTTGTGATTTCAGCTATCGGTATATCTGTAATTTTCACCTTGTTCTTTTGTATAAGATGTAATAAAAGATCCAAAGGTCCTTCAAAAGCGTCTAATTTAAATGCTAAATCCAATTTTCTCTCCTATACTTTCCAGGGGTTCTCCTCGTTTTTGCCCATTTCAAAAAGAGTTTCCATATCTTTATCTCTTTTATCAGTGATTTCATATTCCAGTATCAATGAGCGAAGCTTTTCTTCATTGTCATTGGATGGCTTAAAGTTTTCAGCCACTTCAAATGCTTTTTTAGCCATATTTTCATTAATATCAGGTTCTATTGAAATATTAGACAATTTACTCAGCAAACCTATGCTGTACATATATTCGTAATTTCCAAGAAGTTTTGACAAGGGCATATTGGTTTTAATAATAACTGCCTGTCTAACCAAAGATAGTAACATTCTTTTCTCCTTCACGCAATCATTTAAACTTTATATCAATAATTCTGATTTGTCAATATAGTTAAATTTCTAACCTTAATGCATATACTTATATTTGTCAATACACTTAATTAATTATACATATGTCATTATATCATTTGCACATATAAGTCTTAAAAAGAATTGCAAGTTTAGTCAATAATCTTTATAATAATATGATAAGTGTAAAATATTATTTTATATTTTACGAAAGCACATATATATTTAGGAGAAAAACATTTATGAGCAAAGATGCAAATAAAGGAGAATTAAATATTGTTCTTTGTGATGACAATGTTAACATTATCCAGGAAGTCAAACAATTGTTATCGCAAATAAGTTCAAAATCAAATTTCGATTTCTGGATCAATGCTTATACAAGTTCTACAGAACTTATTAAAGATTTAAAAACAGGTCGCATGGATTTTCACATGATATTTTTAGACATTGATATGCCTGAAAACAGCGGTTTTGATATAGCAAAAATTATTGCTTCCCTTGATTATGATAATTATTTTCTCATATTTTTAACAGCATATTCTAACTATGTTTATGAAGCCATAAAATTAAGTCCTTTCAGATATATCAGAAAGTCTCATATGGATACAGAACTGCCTGAAGCCATAGAAAGTGCCCTTAAGATCATCGAAAGGGAAAACGAGGATGAATTTATCATGCTCCTTACCCAAAACTACATTAAAAAAATAGCACAAAAAGACATCGTATATTTTGAATTAGTAGATAGAAAACTGATTATTCATATGAAAAATACAGGTACTTTTATTATCAGAAAAACCATGAAGGAACTGTACGCTTCCTGTAATCCTGATAATTTCGCATGGATAAACAGTGGCTGTATTGTAAACTTGCGTTATGTAAACAAACTGGAAAATAATACTGTTCTACTGGATAATGGTACACAATTATATATCAGCCGTACAAGAAAGGTCGAATTTAAGAAAAAATTCCTTTCTTACTGGAGTGACTGCGTATGATACTTGCTATTATCGTTCTATTAATCACAAATATTTTAAGCATAATTATAATACTACATCTGATTATTCAAAAAAAACAGGACGAAAAACGACTGGAATTTGAAAGGATAAAGCTTACCAATACTGTTATACAGCAAGCTTATGACGAAGATAAGGCTACCAGGGAAGAATTACAGAAAATGAACCATGATTTAAAAAATTCCCTTATAGCCATTCGTTCCATGGTTATTGACAATAATTCCAAAGATCTTTTGGATGACTTAGATGAAATGATTGGAACTGTAAAAACACGGATTAATTATTGTCATACCGGAAACAAAATTCTAGACGCGATTATTAACGAAAAAATGCGAATTGCAAAGAATTATAACTTCGATTTCATTGTTAATGTCATATTTCCTGCAAATACAACGATTTCCTCTCTGGATATCTGTTCATTATTTGGAAACGCCCTGGACAATGCCCTTGAAAATACAATAGATTGTGAGCACCCTTCCATAGGAATATATTGTAAAAAAGTAAAGTGTTTC
The DNA here is from genome assembly GCF_900112085.1 of Acetitomaculum ruminis DSM 5522. GTDB lineage: Bacteria > Bacillota > Clostridia > Lachnospirales > Lachnospiraceae > Acetitomaculum > Acetitomaculum ruminis. Next base: position 76,654 of record NZ_FOJY01000001.1, on the reverse strand, counting down.
TGGATAATTAAAATCATGAATACCTACGGAAATTCACCGGTTCAAAGAGGAAGTGATTTTATAACTACTAAAGATGATTCTTCCATGCATGGAATTGGAATAAAAAGCATGAAAGGCATTGTTAAAAAATATGACGGAAGCATTGACATAGAATGTAATAAACAATGGTTTATCGTTAAAATAATGTTTCCTGATAGCATTGAAAATTAAATATTTTTCAACAGAAAGGACTCCAATATTAAATTGAAGTCCTTCCTGTTTTTGCATTATTATAAATAAGGAATAATAAAAAATTTATCAAAAAACATAGCTTTTGATAAATAGTGCAAGCAATAAATCAAAAGCAAAAAGCTTTAACTTTACACATAATGTTGAATCTTATTCTTATTCAAGACCTGCTTCATAATCAGCAGCTGAAAGTAATCCATCAACTTCTGCAGGATTGCTTAATTCAACTTCTACAATCCAAGCTGCATATGCATCTTCGTTGATACCTTCCGGTGAATCATCAAGATCTTCGTTAGCTGCTACAACCTTTCCGGTTACAGGGATTGGTACTTCTGAAGTAGTCTTTGAAGACTCAACTTCTGTGAATTTATCTCCTGCTGAAAACTCTGTGTCTTCTTCAGGAAGATCTACGAAAAGTACATCACCAAGCTGCTCTGCAGCATAAGATGTAATTCCCAATTTAGCTTTGTTTCCGTCAACTTTTACCCATACATGTTCCTTTGTGTACTTTAAATCTGCTGGATATGCCATAATTTTCTTTCTCCTTTGCAATACATTATTTTAAAACCAATATATCTAATTGATTTTATTAAGTAAAATAGTAAATTTTCAGGCTATTTTACTTTTGTTATAATTTTATCATAACAATATACAGGATGCTACCCGTATATTTAGAATTATTCTTTAAGCTTTATGTACACTTAAACCATGTACATCATGGAGAGCTTCCATAATAGCCTCACACATTGTTGGATGAGGGAAAATAGAATCTCCTACTTCTTTTGCAGTAAGTTTAAGCTGAATTGCTGTTGTGAGAACCTGAAGCATATCTGACGCACCTGCTCCAACAATCTCAGCACCGATAAGTACATCGTCAGCATCAACAATTACTTTTACAAAGCCGGCAATATGTCCTGAAGCCTGGGCTTTTCCAAGACCTTTGAATTCGAATTTTCCTGTCTTAAAGTCTTTTCCTGCTTCTTTGCCTTCTTTTTCAAGCTGCCATTCAAGTTTACCTACTGATGCAAGCTGTGGATTTGTAAATACGCATCCAGGAACTGCATGATAGGTCATTACCTTTTTAGCTCCAAAGATATTGTCTACTGCAACTATACCTTCTTTACTTGCAACATGTGCAAGCTGTGCTGATGGTATAATATCACCTATAGCATAGATATTATCTACATTTGTCTGAAGATACTCGTTTACTTTAACTCTACCTCTTTCAGCCATTTCAACGCCTACATTTTCAAGACCTGCACCTGCTGTAAATGGAGCACGACCAATTGCAACAAGTACATATTCTGCTGATAATTCTTTTCCACTTGAAAGCTTAACATCAACATGGTCATCTGCAGGATTAACTTCTGCAATTCCATCACCGGTAACCATTTTAATTTTTTCTTTCTTAAACTGACGAGAAATCTGTTTACTTACATCCTCATCCATTGTAGCCATAAGTCTTGGAAGAGCCTCTACAACTGTTACCTGAGTTCCCATTTTAGCAAGGAACTGTCCGATTTCGCATCCGATAACTCCACCACCTACTAATATAAGTGATTTTGGAGCCTGCTCAAAGTCAAGGATTTCATCAGAAGTTACAACTCTTTTTCTGTCAACCTTAAATACAGGTGGGCAAACAGGAACTGAACCGGTAGCAAGAATAATATAGTCTGTAGTAACTGTTTCTTTTGATCCGTCTGATTTTGTTACTTCAATAGTATTTTTATCTTTAATTTCACCCATTCCATTAATAAGGGTTACTTTATTTTGATTGCATAAAAATTCAATACCTTTTACAAGGCTTGACATTACTTTATTTTTTCTTGCTAAAATTGCAGGATAATCAACCTTTGGTTCATTTACATCTAAAAGACCAAAATCTTTTGCTTTCTCAACTGCTTCATAAGCATCATAAGAAGCAAGAAATGCCTTTGTAGGGATACAACCTCTGTTTAAGCATGTACCACCAACTTTATCTTTTTCAATTAAAACTACTTCTGCACCTTTTTTAGCTGCATAAATAGCTGCTTCGTATCCACCAGGACCGCCGCCGATAACTGTTATCTTCAATCTTCTACCTCCTAAATTAATACAGCTCTCAAAATCACTCTTTCGAGAGCTGTTTTTATTACGATAAGTATTACTACTTATACTACTCTTTGCTGATATCTACGCCTGCTTTTTCAAGGATAGTAGGAACATTCTTTTCTGCTCCGATAGCCATGATATGAACACCAGGACAGATGTTTTTAGCTTTGATTTCAGCAACCATTTCAGCTGCTAATTCGATACCAACTTTTACAGGAAGTCCTTTGATTCCTTTTTCTTTTCCTTCTGCTGCTGCATCAGCAAGCTTCTGGATCTGATCTGCAGGAACATCAATACCAGGAACATTTGCATTCATGAATTTAGCCATTCCAGCTGCTTTAAGAGGAATAATACCAGCCATTATCTTAACATCGATATTAGCCTTATCTACTTCATCCATAAATCTCTTTAAGTTTTCTATGTCAAATATACCCTGTGTCTGAACATATTTTGCTCCAGCTTCAACTTTCTTTCTTAATTTGTTGATCTGAAGGAATACCGGATCATAAACCGGAGTAACTGATGCACCTTTATAGAATTTTGGTGCTGGTTCAGCAAGATCATTGCCACCGCAGTCTTTATTGGATTCTTCCATGTCTGTAAGCATCTGTAAAATACCAACTGAATCAAGGTCAAATACCGGTTTGGATTCTTTACAATCTCCAACTACTGTATGGTCACCTGTAAGTGCTAACATTGAATCTATACCAAATGCTGCAGCTGCAAGGAAATCACCCATGATAGCCATACGGCTTCTGTCACGTCCTGTCATCTGAAGAATTGGATTTAATCCTGCCTGTTTTAATTTGATACAAAGACCAATTGATGAAGCCTTAAGACATGCTGACTGCATATCTGTAACATTAATTCCATGAACTTTTCCTTTTAATAACTGAGCAGTTTCAAGCATCTCGTCAAAAACATATCCTTTAGGAGGAGCCATTTCTGCGGTAACTGCAAATTTTCCACTTTCTAAAGCCTTTTGTAATTCGCTCATTTTAGTTATCCTCCTTTGCACTGTATCTTCTTGGATAATAAACTGCAGAATATCCTTTATCAGGTTTTTGTTCTTTCAATTTATCAAGCTGTCCAAGTTCTTTAAGTTTGTCATGAATAAGAATCCATGCACAATCATTATCCGGGTTAACTTCGCATTTACCATTTTTCTGGCCACCACATGGACCGTTAACAAGTGATTTAGCACATTTTGTAATAGGGCAAACTGCTCCTGTACTTGCAAGTACACATTGTCCGCAAAGACGGCAGTTTTCAACAAATTTTCCAACTCTTTCTCCCATTCCAAGGAAAAGAGTATCACTTGAAGGATAAACTGGAATGTTTACATTTAATCCTACTGTCTGAACCCCATTACCACAGGACATACAGACAATAGCTTCCGGCTGGTTATCTTTGAAAACTTTTACTTCTTTCTTTACAAGAAGTTTCTGACAGCATTCATCAGGAATAACCGTTCCTACAACCTCAAAGCCTTTTTCTTCGAGATATTTTTTTAATTCTTCTACTTGTGTTGCACCACCTGTTTCGCAGGCTGTAGCACAACTACCGCATCCTACTATACCAACTTTTTTTACGCCTTCAAGACTAGCCATTACTTCTTCTATTGGCTTCTTTTTCGTAATAATCATAGCTAGGTTTCCTCCTTAAATTTTATACATATTTATTTTGAATTTTCATAAAACTCACACATCCTCCATGTACTGCCGGAATCACATACAAAAGCGCGAATGTAAATTCCAGAGCACATAGAAGATAACTATTTTTAAATTATTACTTTATTATTCTAACGGAATACCATTTTGAATCTTGCAAGCCTTGATAAGATTTGAAGCAAGGATTGAAGATGTAACAGAACCAACTCCACCTGGAACTGGTGACTGCATTCCTGCAACTTCCATAACGTCTGGTGCACAGTCTCCTACTGTCTTCATAGCAGGTTTTCCAGTCTTAGGATTTGTCTTTTGAACTCCGTTTTCATCAAGATCCGGTACACGACAGATTGCTACGTCAATTACGATTGCTCCTGGTTTAACCTGCTCTGCTTTAACAAGATTAGGAACACCACAAGCTGTAACGATAATATCAGCATTTTTACATTTTTCTTTAGTATCTGTTGTATAAACATGGCATACTTTAATTGTTGCAAAACGGTTTGTAAGTAAAACAGCAACAGGTTTACCAACAACATTTGAGTTTCCGATTACACAAACATCTTTTCCTTTAACATCAATGTTATAGTAATCAAGAATTTCCATAACTGCGCTTGGAGTACAAGGATATAATCCTGTAGGATCACCTAAGAGCATTTTACCCATATTGATTGATGTACAAGCATCAATATCCTTTTCAGGACTCATTACTTCATTGATAGCTTTGTTTTCATCAATATTGTCAAGAGGTCTAAATGCAAGGATACCATGGATATCTTTGTTTGCATTTACTTCCTGCATTTTCTTAATGTAATCTTCCTGAGTGATATCAGCCGGCATTTCAAATACTTCAACTTCTACACCGCACTCGTTCATTGACTTTATAGCACCTTTTTCATACTGAAGGTCTGGTCCTTTAGCTCCAACTCTCATGATTCCAAGCTTTGGTGTAATTCCTTTAGCTTTTAATTCTTCAACTTGTTTTTTACATCTGTCTTTGATTGCCTGTCCTACTTCTTTTCCATCTAATATTTTTGCACTCATTTTTTAATCCTCCTTAGGCGCGTTTAATTTTTCAGCAACAACTTTGTATGTTCTGTCGCAAATTTCCTCTCCCTCTTTTAACAAAGGTAATAATTCTTTTGTCACATTCTCAACATACTCTTTATCACTAATTGTATTTAAGTTTACGACTACGTTCATCCAGCCACTTCTGATAGCTGCTTTTAAACAAAGCATTCCGCAAGCTACGTCTGATATTGCAAGCATTGAACCTTTCTCTGCAAGTTCTTCTTCCAGTTTAATTGTCTCATAACATGTTTTAACAATGTAAATTGGAACTTTTATTGCTTCTTTTAAAGCTGCCTGTAATACTTCGTCCTTATGTTTCTTTTCTTCTTCAGTATCTTTTGGCAAACCATATGCCTTGGATAATGGAAGAAAATTCTGTGCATCCTGATCCACATATGAAAGGAGATCATCCTGAAGTTTTTGTGCTTGTTCAGTGATTCTTTCTATGTCAGCCTGATATTGCGCATATTTTTTCTTTCCGGTAGTTAAGTTACAAACCATGCCACCTAATGCTGCACCAAGTGCACCTACGATAGCTGCCACGCCACCGCCACCAGGAACTGGCTCTTTTGAGAATGTTTTTTCGACAAATTCTTTTGCACTTAAATTTATGTATTCCATATTCTAACCTCTCAAAATCTGTGTCATCTATAAATCGACCCTAGTTAACACATTTAAAAATACCTCTTAGTTACTAAATACTTTTACCTTCTTTGATAATTATTTCATCATTTTTTTACCATTCGGGAAGAAGGCATTTTGCCCTCTCCCTGAATGAATATATATTTTAGAGCTATAACAATGTCTGTTTAATTAGAACAATCCTGTTATCATTCCTTCTGAAGTAACATCAATCTTCTCTGCTGCAGGAACTTTTGGAAGACCTGGCATCTTCATAATATCTCCTGCGATTGCAACTACGAATCCAGCACCAGCTGAGAATGTTACCTGACGGATATTTACTGTAAATCCTTCCGGTCTACCAAGAAGTTTAGCATCATCAGATAATGAATACTGTGTCTTAGCTACACAAATCGGAACGTTGCCAAATCCAAGTTTTTCAAGATTTGCTAATTCATCACTTGCAGCTTTTGAGTATGTAACATTACCAGCGCCATAGATTCTCTTAGCAATTGTTTCAATTTTCTCTTTAAGTGGCTTATCAACTTCATAAGAGAATTCGAAGTTTTCATTAGATTCTTCTTCGCAAAGTCTGATAACTTCTTTAGCGGTTTCAATTCCACCTTCTCCACCTTTGCCCCATACTTCTGAAAGGGTAACATTGATTCCAAGTTCTTTACATTTCTTGGTAACAAGTTCAATTTCTGCATCAGTATCAGATACGAATCTGTTAAGAGCAACAACACAAGGAAGTTTGTAAACTTTTGAAATATTCTCAACATGTTTAAGAAGGTTTGGTACACCTTTCTCTAATGCGTCAAGATTTTCTTTTGTTGTTTCATCCTTAGGAACTCCACCATTGTATTTAAGAGCTCTGATTGTAGCAACGATAATAACTGCATCAGGTCTTAAACCTGCCATACGGCATTTGATGTCAAGGAATTTTTCAGCACCAAGGTCAGCACCGAATCCAGCCTCAGTTATAACATAATCACCAAAGCTTAAAGCTGTCTTGGTAGCAATTACTGAGTTACATCCATGAGCGATGTTAGCGAATGGTCCACCATGTACAAAAGCAGGTGTTCCTTCAAGAGTCTGTACAAGGTTTGGATTTAAAGCATCTTTTAATAATGCTGCCATAGCACCTTCTGCATGTAACTGTCCTGCTGTAACAGGTTCACCTTTTCTTGAATATGCAACAATGATTCTTGCAAGTCTTGCTTTTAAATCATCAATATCAGAAGCCAAGCAGAATATAGCCATTATCTCGCTGGCAACTGTTATATCAAATCCGTCTTCTCTAGGTACACCCTGAGCTTTTCCTCCTAATCCGTTGACAATGTTTCTTAACTGACGATCATTCATGTCAACGCATCTTCTCCAGATGATTCTTCTTGTGTCGATATCAAGTGCATTTCCCTGATAAATGTGGTTGTCAAGCATTGCTGCAAGTAAGTTGTTTGCAGCTCCGATAGCGTGGAAGTCTCCTGTAAAGTGAAGGTTGATGTCTTCCATTGGTCCTACCTGAGCATATCCACCGCCGGCAGCTCCACCTTTAACACCAAATACAGGTCCTAATGAAGGCTCTCTTAATGCGATAACAACTTTCTTTCCTAATTTTGAAAGTGCATCACCAACACCAACGGTTGTTGTTGTTTTTCCTTCTCCAGCTGGAGTAGGATTAATAGCTGTACAAAGGATAAGTTTACCTTTTTTACCGCCATTTTTAAGTCTGTTCTCACCGATGTGATAGTCGATCTTAGCTTTATATTTTCCGTAAAGCTCAAGCTCGTCTTCTGTCAAACCTAAAGTTTTAGCAACTTCCCTGATGTCTTTTAATTCTGCTTCCTGTGAAATCTCAATGTCTGATTTTGCCATAATGCATTTCCTCCTATACTCTAAATATTGTGTTAAGACTTGTTAGCCTTCAAGTCTTTGTTCGTTTAGCATAATGAATGTACCATACTATATACAAAATCTTTTTGTTTTTGTTTTAATTGCACATTAATTTGTTGCTTTAGTAATGCCATTTAGTGTAATTCATACCAAAGTCAGTATTTTCAAGGCTTTAAGCACAAATTTTATCACTATTTTTTTGACAATCCCGTTAGTTTTTTAACACATTTTCACAAAAAAAATATAGTTTACCGGTTACTCTTGCTTTTTAATTATTCCCCGCTCGACACCTCCATCTATAGTATTTTCATAGCTCCACACCTGCCCCAACATTATAGACCCCCAATTTCCCGTTCCTGGATTAGCATACAATGTTGTGCGAATCACTCAAGGATCTATGCCTATTGTACAGTTTACAGAATGTTCTGATAAATGTAAAGCTTTTTTCTAATTATCTTATAATCTTTAAAAATGTATAAAAAAAAGATAATATAAAACTAAAATTAGTATAGCATATATTATCTTGATAAGTAATTCTAAAAACTCCCCATTTTATTGGAAAAATTTGGAAACGATTTTTAAAAGAGTGGTGCGATTAGTCTAAGTACTGCCTGAAATGTTTTAAGTATCCAATTACGCTTTCTGCAAAAATCCAATGTGATATTTTCACAATCCTGCAATGTAGTAAGAAAGTCGTTTTTTATGTCTGAAACAACACTTGAGTGATAAATATAAACTCCGCATTCAAAATGCATATATAGGCTCCTATAGTCTAAATTTATGGAACCAACAGTGGCAATTTCGTCATCACACACGAAAGACTTAGCATGAACGAAGCCTTTTTTGTACTGAAATATACGAACGCCGGCACTGATTAGCTGTTCGTAGTAAGACTGTGTCATTAAAAAAACCATCTTTTTATCCGGAATTCCCGGTGTAATTATTCTTACATCTACACCGGATTTTGCCGCTAATGTCAGCGCAGTCATCACTTCATTGTCAATAATAAGATACGGTGTGCAAATATATACATAATTTTTTGCCTTATTTATTATATTCATATATACATTTTCACCAACTGTTTCCCTGTCAAAGGGTGAATCTGCGTAAGGTTGTACGAATCCCTCTGCTGCAATTTGCCCATTTAGATATTTTTGTGTGTCAAATTGCATATAATCTTCATTAATTCCTGTAATATAATGCCACATCTCAAGAAACATTACAGTAAAATTCGCCACTGCATCTCCTTCTATCCTAATGCCAACATCCTTCCAATAGCCAAATCTTACAATTTCATTTATATATTCATCAGCAAGATTTACCCCTCCCGTATAACCTACTTTTCCGTCTATTACAAGTATCTTTCTATGGTCACGGTTATTTTGCACAACGGACAAAACCGGTCTGACTGGATTAAAGGCTGCACACTTTAATCCTTTTGCCTGCAATGATTTATAGTATCTGGCAGGTAGCTGATTGCATCCGAAATCATCATATATAAGTCTTATATCAAGGCCTTCCGAAGCTTTTTCTTCTAAAATATCCAATATGGTATTCCACATTTTTCCTTCAACTATTATAAAGTATTCAAGAAAAATAAAATGTTTGGCATTTTTCAAATCTTCTATTAGAGACTCAAACATTGCCTCTCCAGTTGGAAAATACCTTTGTGCTGTATTTTTATATATTGGAAAATCTGACAAATTATAGATATAGTCCACCTGTCTTTTTATACCCATATCCATATTGCTTATTTCCTGAATGGTTTTTTTGTTTTGGTGTAAATTCGCCTTAAATATCTGGTGAACTGCCTCTAAACGCCTTCTCTTCTTTTTTGTAAGTCCTGATCTGCCAAAAAGCAGATAAATAGTAATACCAAAAACCGGAATAGCCAATATGGGAACAGCCCAAGCCAGCTTGTAAGAAGGATTATTCCATTTATTCAAAATTCTAAGTACAATTAATAAGGCTAAAATGTCAAAAAATATTGAAAAATAGGTGTTATAGTTTTGGAATTGATACATTAATACAACACCCCAGATTATCTGAATCAGTAAAGCGAATGCTGCAAAAACAATTCTTCTGGTTATTAACTTTATAATATGTTTCATAAAAAATTTCTCCTGCTATCCCTGTTTTCAGGGATTTATCTCCTTTTTTCTAAAGGTGAGTATTCACATTTAGACCTTTATATTAACACATTTTCTTATCTGTATAAAACCATAAGCGACAGTATTGTTTCTATTTTTTTGTATATTGACTCATATGATTTTTTAGTATTTTTTCACAAATTTATTTTATACTAATCGCACATATTATATTAATTACTTTGATAAATTTTGCAGAATGTAAGAGAAAATTGTGAATTTCTATGATAAAATAACAGGTCATAAGTTTAATTTTATTTGTCCCATCTGAAACAGATAATATTTCTCTTTTAGTTTTAAAAGTAAAAAAATATCCCCGACTCATATAGAATCGAGGATATTGCAGTTAAAAGTTTTCACTTTATTAGTTATATTTACGCTTTCTTGCTGCTTCAGATTTCTTTTTACGCTTTACGCTTGGTTTTTCATAATGTTCTCTCTTACGAATTTCCTGCTGAATGCCGGCCTTAGCACAACTTCTTTTGAATCTACGTAAAGCACTATCTAAAGATTCGTTTTCTTTTACGATTACATTTGACATTGACTCACACCTAACCTCCCTCCAGTTGCGGATTGTGCACAATACAACTGATTGGGTATTATTATTGCACTAAACTATATTATATCACAAAGTTCATCATAGTCAAGTAATTTTTTACCCAATCTGTTCTTTCAACACTTCAGAAGCTTTAACAATAGCATCTTTTATTCCAGCAGGGTTTTTACCTCCTGCCTGTGCCATCTGTGGGCGTCCACCGCCGCCACCGCCGACACATGTTGCAATAGCTTTTATAAGCATGCCTGCATGAGCTCCTTTTTTCATAGCCTCTTCTGTAGCCATAGCAACAAGATTTACCTTTCCATCTTTTGCAGATGCCAGAACTATTACACCTTCTTTAAGCTTTTCCTTAAGAGAATCACCTAATTGTCTTAATTCGTTCATATCTACATCATCGACAGAAGCTGCCAGTAATTTAACACCATTAATGGTAACAACATTGTCCATTACATCGCCTAAGGCATCTTTTGCAGCCTTACTCTTAAGGGATTCATTTTCTGCATGAAGTTCCTTATTTTGTTCAATAAGACCTTCTAACTTATTTAACAGATTATCCGGTGTAGCTTTTAATAATCCGGATGCTTTTTCTAAAAGCTTTTCAATATTTGCAAAATATTCCAATACACCATTTGCAGTAATAGCTTCTATTCTCCTTGTGCCGGCTGCTATACCTGATTCTGAAATTATCTTGAAGTTTCCAATGGTAGAAGTGTTTTTAACATGAGTACCTCCACAAAGCTCTGTAGAGAAATCTCCCATTTTAACAACTCTAACTTTATCACCATATTTTTCACCAAAAAGCGCCATGGCTCCGGTTTTTCTGGCATCTTCAAGATTCATTATATCTGTAACAACATCAAGACCTTCACTTATTTTCTCATTAACAATTTTTTCTACTTTTTCCAGTTCTTCCTTTGTCATAGGGGCAAAGTGAGAAAAGTCAAATCTTAATCTGTCCTTATTTACATTAGAACCTTCCTGGTGAACATGCTCACCAAGTACATCTCTTAAAGCTCTTTGTAACAGATGAGTAGCTGAATGATTCTTTCCGGCTGCAAGTCTCTTATCAAGGTCAATTGTAAGAGTAACTTCATCATCTGTTTTTAACATACCGCTTTTCATATATCCAATATGAACTATTTTTTGTCCTACGGCTTTTATTGTATCTTCTACAACAAATTCTCCGTTGGCTGATTTTATGATTCCGGTATCTGCTTCCTGACCACCACTTGTAGCATAAAAAGGTGTTTTTTCAGTTATAATGCTTCCCTTTTGACCATCTGTCAAAGCTTGAACTATCTCATCTTTCTTACTGTCGTCCTGAGATATTTCTACTAATGCTATAATTTTTGAAGTATCTGTGGTTTTTTCATATCCTGTAAACTCACTGGACATTTCTTTTGGTAATTCTTCATATACAGTAGCATCAGCTCCCATATAGTTAGAGGTTTTTCTGGCTGCACGGGCTGTCTGTCTTTGTTTTTCCATGCACTCCTTAAAGCCTTCCTCATCTACTGAAATATTATCTTCTTCTAATATTTCTTTTGTAAGATCTAACGGGAATCCATAAGTATCATATAATTTGAATACATCAGCACCCTTTAATTCTTTTTCATTATTTTTTACAAGTTCTTCTTTATATCCATTTAAAATATTTAACCCTTGATCGAGAGTCTTGTTAAACTGTTCTTCCTCTTGAATTAATACTTTTTCAATGAATACTGATTTTTCTTCTAATTCTGGATATCCGTCTTTTGAACCTGCTATTACGGTTTTACAAAGATTATTTAAAAATGTACCCTTTATTCCAAGGAGTCTGCCGTGACGGGCAGCCCTTCTGATAAGCCTTCTAAGAACATATCCTCTTCCTTCATTTGAAGGTGTGATTCCATCTGAAATCATAAATGTAGCTGAACGAATATGATCTGTAATAAGTCTTATGGAAATGTCCTTTTTCTCATCTGTCTGATATGTGACATTGGCAATTTCGCAAACTCTGTCACGAAGGTCTTTTATGGTATCAACATCAAAAATTGAGCTGACATTTTGTACAACAACTGCAAGCCTTTCAAGACCCATTCCTGTATCAATGTTCTTTTGTTTTAACAGCTCATAATTTCCTTTTCCGTCATTTTCAAACTGGGTAAATACATTATTCCAGATTTCCATATATCTGTCACAATCACAACCTACTTCACAGGAGTCCTCTCCACATCCGTATTCTTCACCCCTGTCATAGTATATTTCTGAGCATGGACCACATGGACCTGCACCATGCTCCCAGAAATTATCCTCTTTACCGAAACGATAAATTCTGTCTGCTGCTATACCTACTTTTTTATTCCAGATATCAAATGCTTCATCATCATCCTGATAAATGGAAGGATATAATCTGTCTTCTTCAAGTCCTATTACTTTTGTTAAAAATTCCCAAGACCATTCAATGGCTTCTTCTTTAAAATAATCACCAAAGGAGAAATTTCCAAGCATTTCAAAGAAGGTTCCATGTCTTGCTGTCTTTCCTACATTTTCGATATCACCTGTACGAATACATTTTTGACAAGTGGCAACTCTTGTTCTAGGTGGAATCTCCTGACCTGTAAAATATGGCTTTAATGGTGCCATTCCTGCATTTATAAGAAGAAGGCTGTTATCATTATGTGGTACTAATGAAAAACTATTCATAACAAGATGTCCCTTAGATTCCATAAAATCCAAAAACATCTTTCTTAATTCATTTACTCCGTATGGTTTCATTTTATCCTCCAAAATATATATTTTATTTCTTACAAGAAAAATGCCTGCTGCGAAAAAATCACAGCAAGACATTTTAAAAGAATAGATATTATTATCTTTCTAATGCTCTAACTTGCAGAACGTTTCTTTGCAGTTTCGATCATTAATTCTTCTTTTGCGTTCTTTGATTTACGAAGAGCTACTCCAATTTTAATACCTACAAAACCAATAACACAAAGAACCAGCATGAGTATTAAATATGCAAGTACATAGATAAAAAATGTTCCAAGATTTGCCGCCATGAATTTCCCTCCTCTTTATTATTATATTCTTTATAGAGTATTTACTCATAACTTGACCTGTTATTCAGATTTCTCTAAAATAATCCGTAATTGACTGCCACAATGGCTTAAATAAAGCATTTAAAGCTTCTAAAAAATAGTAAAATCAATACTATGTCATCTAACAATAAACTGTGACAATTTACATAATTTTCATTATATTTTATAATATCACAGTGTTTTTTTCATTTCAAGTATTGTACTGTTAATAAATGTATTTTTCTTCAAACTCTTTAAGACAAATAGGTCTGTCGAAGAGAAATCCCTGTGCCATCTCGTATCCGCAATCAAGCAAAAACTTTTCTTGTTCCTTTGTTTCTACTCCTTCAAAAATAACCTGCTTGTCAGCAGCCTGAATAAGACCGCCAATCTGTCTTACATATTTTTTCCCTTTATCGCTGTTTTCGTCAAACATAAAGCTCTTATCAACTTTAACTATATCAACCGGTGCATTTATAAGCATGCTTAATGAAGAATAGCCTGTACCAAAGTCGTCCATATCAATTTTAAAACCAAGGGCTCTAAGTTTTTCAAAAACCTCTAACATTTTATCTACATTGTCATTAAAGGAACTTTCCGTAACTTCTATTTCTATCAGGTTGTAATCAACATCATAAAAGCTTGCAAGTTTTGAAATATCATCAACAAAGTTTTCGTAATAAAAATGTACTCTTGAAAAATTAACCGAAACAGGTATAAGCTTTTTGCCGTCTTTTTTCCATTTCTTTAAACTCATTAAAACCTGTTCATAAATATAATAATCAATCTCAATAATATGTCCAACTCTTTCAAAAATTGGTATAAATTCATCCGGAAAATGAAGGGTACCATCCTCCTGATGCCATCTTACTAAGGCTTCAGCTCCTATTACTTCATTACTTCCAAGTAAAAATTTAGGCTGAAGGTACAAACAAAACTCTCCTTTTTTAATGGCATCATTAAGTCCCACAACTAGGCTTTGCTCAAATTGTCTAATTCTTCGCATTTCATCATTGTATTTTATGTACAAAGCTTTCCTTGCTTTGCAATTTTTTCTTGCCTGGTTGGCATTGTCTATGGCAGTATCAAGGTCTACTTCTTCCTTTTCTTCAGTTAATATATAAAGACCTGTAGAAAGTCTGAAGTCTATTTGCGGATAATTTGCCTTTAAATCGGCAGCAAAAAGTCTGTTGACTTCTGAAATTCTGTTTTTCAAAAATTCTTCCGTATTAAATTTTACAAATGTCAAAAAATAATCCGAATAAATCCTGCAGGCAATTGTATCCACATTTTTAGATAAAATTCTTGAAAAACGTTTTAATATTTCATCTCCTGCTATATGTCCGAAATTATCGTTGAAATAAGAAAAATCATTAAAATCAGAATATACTATTGCATATTTTCCCGGTTTATAATCTTTCTTTATTATTTCTTCTACTCTTTCCTTAAAGGCATTAATATTCATAAGTCCGGTTAATGAATCCTTTTGAGATAATTCATTAATCTTTTCTTCGTTTATGTGCTTTTGAATATCCAGCTGATTGAATACATTTAAAACCTTTGAGATTTCATGGAAGGAATCAATTTCATAATCCTGCCACTTATATTCGTCCCGTCTGTCAACAAAAATAGCATATCCATCTGCTTTATCCACCCTGTTTAATTCACAAATCACCATGGCTTTATTTCCCACAATTCTTTTTAAACAGGCTATATCATTTACATTTTTATAGTTGTCAAAAACTATTACTCCTCTTTCGTCAAAACGACCGTTAACATCTCTCCAATCCTTAAAATTAAAGGAAACATCATCTATATTTATGTCAAAATATCCATTATTCCAAAGATTTGACGCTTCTATTCTTTGCTTGGATGGGAAATTTTCCAAAATAAATACACATGAAAGGTTATAACGCTTTCCAATCCTTTCAATTAGAGAATTAACTGCAATTTTTATATCACTGTAATTAACTAAAAGATTAAAAGCATAAGAAATAAAGTCCTTGTCATAAGTCTCAATCTGATAAAATTCCTCATCATCAAAGTCCGGTAATTCCACATAGCTGCCCAACATATACTGTCCATATTCAATTACTCGGTTTTGTATATTTTTCTTGGAAAATCCCAGAGCAATATAGGCTTTTTCCAACAACTCTTTAAATCTTTCAAGATTAGAATCCGAATAGGCAATACCAATGCTGTTACTTATTAAAAGTTCGTTTTTAGAACCGTCAAAGTTTTCATTACCACTATTACATATATTTTTTATAAGATTGTTTATTTCTGAAGCTCTGGAAAGAACAATATCCCTAGAAAGCCCCTTAATAAATATTACAAAGAGGTCTTTGCTGACTCTTCCCATTATATCATCTTTTCTAAAAAGGTTTC
This sequence comes from Acetitomaculum ruminis DSM 5522, assembly GCF_900112085.1. GTDB lineage: Bacteria > Bacillota > Clostridia > Lachnospirales > Lachnospiraceae > Acetitomaculum > Acetitomaculum ruminis. The sequence continues at coordinate 60,930 of NZ_FOJY01000001.1, read as the reverse complement.
CCAGACCTATTCCAATGCTTTGAACCAATGCGTTTATAAAAATACTGCCGAACACATCATTTAATTTTTGGTAATTATCAATTCTTACCAGTAAAAATGCGTCACTTTCTTTATTGGTTTTTTCCCGCAGAATCTTGTTAATCTTTTGAGAAACATGGTATTTATTGTAAAGTCCGCTTATAGGGTCTATCTTGGATTTCTCCATCAGTCGGTTCTTGGCTTCATTTTCGGCTTCTATATTTACTATACGACCTACTATTTTAGTAACCCTTGATTGAGAATCCATTATAAGCTTGCCGTAAACCCTACAATTTTCTACAACCGACTCATTAAATAAAGATATTCCATAAACTTCACTTCCGTAAAAATGCCCGTTTACAGCCTTTTCAAGATTTATTTCAAACCTTACCCAGTCATTTCTTTCTATGTAAAATCTCCAACGCTTCTTTTCCCTGAAATTATGCACTGAAAGATATTCTTTCTTTTTTTCACCATACATTGGAATTCTGAAAACATCCATTTTAACATCATATTCATACTGGACATCTTTTTGAAATTTTCCATATTCATTGCTGGTTACAAATATATTTACCTGCTCTTCCAGTTTTTTTGTTTTGGAAATATCGTAAACAACAGCTATATAGCGAAAATATTCGTCTCTTTTGTTTCCGGAAACAATTCTGAATTTAACCCACTTAAAAATATCATTACTGTTATTTTCTATTCTGGCTTCTAGATTTTTAATCTCCATTTCTTCAAAAGGCTTTTCAAAAAAGCGTTTAAAATCCATGTATTCAAGTAAAATCATGGTATTTCGAAGATAACCATCACAACTGTCATTGAATTCTTTTTCGTCAGTAAAACCTAAAATTCTGTAAAATTCTCTGTTGGCACGAACAACTTTTATATCACCATCAAAGTCTTTTTCCAAAACCCCTATTGGTATCTCTACTTCTTCAGAAAATACATCCGGAATGTCACCATACTCAATCTTCTTTTCAGTTTTAATAACTTCTTTATTGTCTAAATAAAAAATAAGGGTGACTACTGCATATATTTCCGTTCCATTTTCCTGAGCAACTATCTCAACATACTCGTAGCATTTAGTATTTTCGCCGTTTGTATCTTTAAGAATATTGCGAGTAAAAGCCTTGTATCCGCTTTCTAACTGTGAAAATACAGATGCATTTAATATATCATTAAGAGTAATTTTAACCGGATCAAACAGATTAACCTCTTTTAAAAGGCTGTAGCCCTTATGGATACCAAATATCTGCTTTAGCTCTTTATCACATTCTACTATCTCACCATTATCGATGTTTATTTTCATCTTACCGCTGATATAGTTTTTATCAGCAACAGTATTATTCATTCAAATATCCTCCGTACAAGCTGGATTAAAAGTTAAAGTTTCCATTTTCCTGTTTTAACAAAAAATTCTGCATTTTCCTCTGCTCTCATTATTATATCGTCACGATACCCCATAAGTGCCAACAGTTTTATAGCATTACGGGTAGATGAATGACCTTTCTTCAGTTTATAGTCAAATGTAATATTATTTTCGGATAATTCCGAAGAAAAATAATAATTTGAGTACACATTGGCAAGTAGCATAGATAATTCCGTATCATGGGTTGCACAAAAACACCTTATATTTCTCTTAGCCATATTTTCCAAAATTACTGATGCTGCAGCTATACGCTCAATAGTATTTGTTCCTCTTAAGACTTCGTCAACATAGCAGATAACAGGTTCCTTATAATCTGCATCTATAATTCTTTTTAGAGATTTAATCTCGGATACATAATAGCTTTCCTGAGTAAAAATATTATCTTTAATGGCCATGGATGTATAAATCCTGTAAAAAGCACCGGAATAATATTTTGTAAACGAAATGCCGGCTGTTTGTGAAAAAATAACATTTAAGGCACCGGCCTTTAAAAATGTGGATTTTCCGGATGCATTTGAACCTGTAATAAGAACAGGTCTGCTTTCCTTAAAACTATTAGATACCGGTGATTGTAATAAAGGATGATATAGTTCTTTTATTTCTATTTCTTCCTTGTTATTTTTTATATCCGGTCTTGAAGCATATATAAGAGAAGCTTTAAAAGAAGCAAGAGCTATATTGGAATCAATAATTCCGATGGTCTCAAAAATATTATCTATATTATGCTTCTTACTTATTATTTTCTTATGCATAAAAGAAAACCGAATTATATCAATATGAAATATCATTCTAACATAGTCAAGAAATACTTCTGAAAGATCTCCTGATACAGTATTACTTCCCTGAAGGAGTAAATAAGAGTTTTTCCCTATATTTTTTGTTTCTTTCAAGTCTTTCTTAAGAGTACTTGTTAATTCGTCCATATAAGCGTTTTTCTCAGAGAATTTATCATACTCTTTTATTGTATCTTTCGTACAATCCAATAATTTCACTACATATCTCATGCAGTAAAGGCAGGGTTCCATTTTAGCTTTTTTTAAAAAATATGTAAAAATATTAAACAATAAAACGGAAACTAAAAATATTACACCATAGCTTTGATTTATTGGAATTATAATCATGGAAATAACTAGTAACATATCCATTAGTATATCTATTTTGCAATCTATTTTTTCTGATCCCAAAAACAAATCGAAAGATTTTGTAAATGAATATTTTTTAATCTTACCTAAGGTTGCAAACCTGTACAATATATTGCTTCTTAAGCTTTCATTTTTTTCAAAGTAATCCTGCAAAGAAATCCTTTTATTTAATAAAGTATCTTCTAACAAAGGTTTTGCCAAAAGATAGTATAAATATTCTGTTCCGGCAAAAGAATAGGTCATATTTACTCTTTTAAATAGCTCATCAAAATCCAAATCATTTATGGTAATATCATCAAGACTTTTATCATCTTTCTTTGAATAAAAAAAGGTTTTTATTTCTTCTAATTGCTCTAAAGAATGTTTATTTTCCTTAATTTTACCAAAATTTTCTTTGATTTCTTTTTTTAATTTTTCCTTCTCTTTTTTTGACAAAAAAATCAGCCTTGCTATAAAAATAATTAATAGCAAGGCAAAAAATACTACATAAATCATTCCCGTAATTAACCACCTATCTGGCTCATTCCAAGGATATTCTCATCTTTTATGTCTGTAGTTAAAAATCTGTGACCGTCAGGCTTTTTATAAATAGCCTCTTTTATGGTCTCTAATAACATTTCCTCATCACCAAATCCGTTTCTTAAGACTGCCTTTAAATCCATACCCGTATCATATTGAAGGCAGGTTTTTAAAAATCCGGTAGAGGTAAGTCTAACTCTATTACAATCTCCACAAAACTTATGACTGATAGCACTTATAAACCCGATTTTTCCTTTAAAACCGTCAGCTTTATAATACCTGCAAGGTCCGTTTCCAAGCTTTTCTTTATACAAAACCATCTCATCAAGGCCAAATTCCTTTACGATAAGATCCTTAATCTCCTCTTCGCTTAAGAACCTGTAATTTTTTCCCCATCCAATAGGCATTATCTCTATAAACCTGACATGAATTGGATATTCTTTTGCTAAAGCAGCCACATCCGTAAGGCTTTGTCCTTCCAGTCCCATAGGTACACAGTTTACCTTCAGGGCTACTGATGGATATTTCAAAGCTTCTAAAAGACCTTTTTTTACATTTTCAAGCTCGTCTCTTCTTGTGATTTGCTTGTAAAGTTCTCTGTTTAAGGTATCAAGACTTACATTAATGGAATCAATACCAGCCTTGTATAGACCTTCCATGTTTTCAGCCAGTAAAACACCATTAGTTGTAATCGTTATATTTTCAATCCCTTCCAAGGATTTTATATCTTTAATCAGACCGAGAACGTCCTTTCGAACCAGTGGTTCTCCTCCTGTTATCTTTATTTTTTTAAAACCTAGCTTTACTGCCGCCTGGCAGACTTTAATTATTTCATCATAATTAAGTATTTCATTATGATTAAGAAACTCAACTCCTTCTGACGGCATACAGTACATACAACGCAAATTACAACGGTCTGTTACTGATATTCGCAGATAATCGATATTTCTATTATATGAGTCTAACATACTTCCTCCTTATAATAAAGTGCATAATTTATCAACTATTTTATCTTAATTCCCAAGTTTTTAATGTTTTGAACTATTTCATCCTCCAGGAAATCCCTGTTTTCCATAGTTACTTCATAGACTTTTACATCTTTTCTTTTAAGAATTTCATCAAGAAAAGCTGCCTTAGTCTTTTGAATTACCCCCAATATCATTCGCTGATTTTTCAGATTTCTGAAAAACTGTTCCTGAAATTTTTCAGCTTTTCGCTCCAGTTTTCCCAGTTCATCAGCTATTAAAATGTCATTATCCGCCAAAGAATCCTTTAATGTTTCTACACCAAGATTTTCAAAGGTTTCAAAAACCGGAAAATTTCCCTGTTTTTTGATACGAACAGAAATCGGACAGTCATTTTCAAATTCTTCTCTTTCTTTGATGCTGTGGAAATAATAGCCTTTTAAATGTCCTTCTATTTCATAAGGTCGTGTCTGATAACCGCTGTAAGGTTCTTCCAGTCTTTCCACTATCTTATTTAAAAGTGTTGATTTTCCGATTTTTTTCTCTCCCGTCAAAAAAATATGTTTAACTTTTGAATTTTCCACCTCTAATTCTTCTTTTACAGCCTCATCATCCTTGCAAACTTTATGATGATTGCAATTATGTTTGCAAAATTCTGACACTTCAGAGGGAAGTTCAAGTTTATCCACCGGCAATGTAACTTCAGGTATTTTTTCAACCACATCTGCCAGCTCATTAATATTTTCAAGTGCATTTATAACTTTAATTCCCTGATATTCTTTTATATTTTTATTGGCAAATACACCGGAAACGGCTATTGTTTCATCATTAATTCTAAAGGATGCATCATTATTTTCGTGGGCACAGACAATACGAGGCACTTTTACCCCGTAGTTTCCTTCCAGAATCAAAAAATCAACATTGTCTGCTTTTGAAAATATTTCATCATCTGATAAAGGATTTGAATACATAAAAGCTGTTGAATATTTCGCCTTCGCAACAACTATCTCAGCCCCTGCCTGACGATGCTTATCAGTATTGCTTCCTTTTTTATCCAGTGAAAATGTTGGACAAAAGATGCTTTTTACTGTTGCAACTTTATATCCTCTTTTTTTTAATTCTGATACTAATGAGGTCACTACCGTCGTTTTGCCTGAATGCCTTATTCCCACCACTGTACAAATTTTCATTTCAAAAACCTCCTAGTATAAATCCACGGAAACAATTCCCTTCGTCCATCTTCTGCAATACTCATCCGAGGATATTACCAGACGATATGAACCTTTTGGCAATATATCTTTTCCATTTTCTTTTGTGACAAGATATACATTTTTATCTTCCATAATCTCGTCTAAAGCCAGAGCTATAACAACTCCATCATTACTGCTAAATTCTACATAATTTTCAATTTGAAAACCTTTAAGTAAATCTTTTACCTCGTAACCTTCAAATTCATATTTTTTATCATTTGGCAGTGTTATATTAATAATTTGTACTTTACTGTCTTTATTAATTTCTATTTTCATTTTTTAAATATCCGTATAATGATAAATGGTCTTCTAAATACATTTTTTTATCTTCTGCATTTTTTGTGCTTTGTATTTTATCCGGCAAATCGGGGTCAATTTCTTCAAAAGACTCATATTCTTCCACGAATACATTTCCATGTATACCAAATTGTTCATTTTTCTCATTTAACTGAGTATGAACACCATGGTCACTTACAAGAAGTATATTCCCCGAGAAATTTTTGCATATTTTTTCAATATAGCAATCTGTTTTTTTTATTTGGCCTAATACTTCTTCACTATAAGGTCCATAAGTGTGACAATAATCATCAATCTCATTAAAATGAGAAAATATAAAATATTTTCCTTCTTCTATGGCCTTTAAAGTATCAGAAAAAACTCCGAAATCTACAGTTTTTACTTTGGATTTAACATGAAGAATAGGTCTTTGTGTAGTGTTTAATATTATGGTGTCACCTTCTAAAATCACCTGATCATAGCCTTCATCAAATATGGTAGCAACATTTAAAATATGATCTTTTCGTGAATATATTCCGGTATATTCCGAATTTTTCCCACTTATCATTGCCGCCATATTGGGATTTGTCACTGCATTTTTTAACGACCATTGAGGGAAAATGTCAAAATGGGCGGATGTAAAATTTAGGGCATTTTTTTTATATGCATATTTATAAAGATAATATCCCAATCCATCTAAATACAGCACCAAAGTTCTTTTGTTTTTTAAAGAATTTTTTGTTAAGTTATAAAATGCACAAATTGATTTTATTTTTTCCATTTATTTACATTTTCCTTATGTTAAAGTATTTGATAACCACTTTGCAAATTACTCATATTAACATTTACCAAATCCGCAATTCGGGAAAGTACAATTATCACAGGATAAACAAAGACCGCCTTCTCCGTATTTTGAAAGGGTTTCAACTGTGATAGGATCATTGGCCATAACTCTTGGAAGAACCAGGTCAAATATTGTTCTTTTCGAATACATTACACAACCCGGAAGTCCCATTATTGGAATATCTCCCAGGTATGAAATAAGGAACATTGCCCCTGGAAGTACCGGTGCACCATAAGATACTATTTTTGCACCTGTAGCCTTAATTGCAGTTGGAGTCAAATCATCAGGATCCACACTCATTCCTCCAGTACAAACTATCATATCAGCTCCCTGATCTAGAAATGCTTTTATTGCGTTTGTTGTCATTTCAGCGGAGTCATCTGTAATAGTCTGTCCTAAAACTTCGATATCGTATTCAGCAAATTTTTGTCTAATAACAGGGCCGAAGGCATCTTTAATTTTTCCTGTGTAAACTTCACTACCTGTTGTAACAATACCTGCTTTTTTCTTTTTAAATGGCAAAACTTCAAGTATTGGAGTATCTCCTGCTACTTCTATAGCTTTATCCATTTTTTCTTTTTCAATAATTAAAGGTATTATTCTTGTAGCTGCCAGTTCCTGACCTTTCTTTACCGGAAAATCCCCATGTCTTGTGGCAATCATCATTTCACCAAGAGCATTAACTCTGTTTAACGCATCTTTATCAATTTTTAAAAGACCATCGCAACTTGCCGCAACAGTGATTTTTCCTTCTTTTATTTCTCCTTTTACCTGGCAATTATCACCGGCACAAATCTTATAAAGGATTTTAGCTGCTTCATCTTCATGGAGCATGTTCTCATTTTTTTCCCAGATGTAGATATTTCTCTTTCCCATTGACAATAAAACCGGAACATCTTCCTCAGTTACAATATGTCCTTTTCTAAACTTTGCACCCTTAAATTCTCCAGGAATAATTTGTGTCATATCATGACATAATACATGTCCTACTGCATCTTCTGTTTTTATTAACTTCATAACAAAACCTCGCACTTTTAATAAATTTTTTTATATTCACTTACATGTCTATCCTAAGTCACATCACTCATATCCATGATATGGATAATTATTCAATTATCTTATTGAATTCTTCCTTTGTATTAATATTATTAATTGCTTTAGAGTCACAATTAATATCTTCAAGATTTAAGTAACAGGTATTTACCTTTTCAAAGATAAGCCTTGGCTTTCCTATATTTTCCTTAATCAGTTCTTCAATTACAGGAATGCATTTTTTTGAATAAATGCTACATAAAGGCTCAGGTTTACCTTTATATTTAATAACAATACAATCATATTCATCGCTATTACATTTTTCTTTTAAAGCAGAAAAAATATTTATATCTATTAAAGGCATATCCGTAGGCATAATAAAAATATAATCTGTCTCACATTTTTTTAAAAGAGCATAAATTCCGCCCAAGGGGCCATAACCTTTGATTTCGTCCTCTACAAATTCAAACGGAAACTGCTTATATTTATTCTTATCTCCCACAGAAACATAAACTTTATAAAAATTCTCCCTACATTTTTCAACAATATGCTCTAAAAAAGTAGTATTTTTATAAATTGCCAGCGCTTTATCATCTCCAAAGCGACTGCTTTTTCCACCTGCTAAAACTCCTGCACTAATGTTCATTTTCTCACCTTATCTAAATATGAAAACCGCATCTAAAAGAGTATCTTTTTCTATGCCTGTATTTCCCGCCTCTATATTGGCTATTATATCACAATTATTTAACGGGCTTAGCATTCCATTTCCCTGGCTTTCGGCAGTTAAAATGCAAGCCTTTCCATTTTCTATAACCAGTTTTCCCGGAATATATCTTCTGTTTGGACTTTTCTTTTTAAAGTCACTTAATGTATGTACTTGTATCACTTTATGCTGATATTCTTCAATTCCACACATTTTTCTGATAGCCGGCATACAAACTATATGTAAAGCAACAGCCGCAGCAGCCGGATTTCCGGATAGGCCAAAGAATAATTTATCATTATAAGTTGCAGCCAAAAATGCTGAACCCGGTTTCATCTTTGTTTTCCAATAGATGATTTTTCCTCCAATATAGGAAATTGCATCTTTAATTTTGTCATAATCTCCTACTGATACACCACCGGTTGTTATAACCATATCTGAACTTTCAAAGGCTTTTTTTATGGCATCACCGATTTCTTGTGTGGTATCTTTAACAATACCGTACATCTTAGAATTAAGTCCGCTTCTTTCTAAGATAGAATTTAGATTATACGCACTGCTGTTTCTGATTTTTCCCGGCTTTAACTCTTCTCTTACTTCTACCAGTTCATCACCAGTGCTAATTAGGGTAACTGAAGGCTTTTTATATACTTCAACTTTGTCACATCCTAAACCTGCCAGAAGTCCAACCTGGGAAGGTGTCAATTTTGTACCTTTTTTTACAACTATATCTCCAATTTTAACATCTTCACCTGCCGGAACAACATTCTGACCAGATTTTAATGGTGCAAAAACTGTTACTTTTTCAGAATCAAATTCTGTATCTTCAAATTTGATTACACAATCCGCACTGTCGGGAATTGTAGCTCCTGTAAGTATTTTTATAGCCTCTCCCTTGGATATAGCTTTAGTGGCAACATGACCTGCCGGAACTTCTTCTATTATTTTTAAAGTAACCGGATTTTCTTTGGAGGCTTGCTTAATATCTTCAGAACGCATTGCATAGCCATCTAAAGGTGATCTTCGAAAAGGAGGAATATTTTCCTTTGATACTACATCTTTAGCAAGTACCCTTCCATCAAGATTTTCAACGGATTCGGTACATATAGATATTATTTTTGTTTCTTTTAATATTAAGTCTATACCTTCTTCAACACTTACTGAAATAGGATAATTATCTTTCATGCTTCCTCCTAAAAATATAGACAGCCCGAAAGTAAGGGAAGTCCCCCCTGCTTCCGGGCTGAATTAAAATTATCAAATTACTATATTATTAAGCTTTTTCAATCTTAATAGCACAAACTTTATACTCTGGTATACGAGCATATTTATCAAGTGCTGCATTTGTAAGCCAGTTTGCATTTCCATCAGGGAAATGGAATGGCATCCAGGATTCTCCAGGAGATACCTTATCACTTACTCTTGCTGTAGACTGAATCTCACCACGACGTGATGAAACTTTTACTTTATCACCATTCTTAACACCGAGTTTCTCAGCATCCTTTGTATTCATCTCTATGAATGAATGTCCAGCAATCTGCATAAGTCCAGGTGTTCTACCTGTCATGGCTCTTGTTGTGTAGTGATAAAGGATACGTCCTGTCATAAGGATGATTGGATAATCGTCATCCGGCTGTTCCTGTGAAGGAATGTATTCTGCTGGATAGAACCAACCAAGTCCTCTTGTGAACTTACCAACATGCATAATTGGTGTTCCAGGATGATCTTTTTCAGGGCATGGCCACTGGATTGATTTCTTGATTTCTTCTTCATCAAGTGCATCAAGTCTTGCATGGCTGATACCTGTAAAGCTTGGTGTAAGAGATGCAATCTCATCCATAATCTCAGCTGATGTAAGGTGTGGCTGAGGATATCCCATACGATTCATAAGGTCGATGAAGATATCTGTATCTAATCTCATTTCACCTTCTAATTCAACAGCTTTACGAACTCTTTGTACACGTCTTTCTGTATTTGAGAATGTACCTTCTTTTTCAGCATATGATACACCCGGAAGGATAACATCTGCATACTGAGCTGTTTCTGTAATGAATAATTCGTTCATTACGAAGAAGTCAAGGCTTGTAAGAGCTTTAATTACATGATGTGTATCAGGGTCAGTTACGATAGGGTCCTCACCATAGATATAAAGACCTTTAACTTTTCCTTCTATAGCAGCTGGGAATACTTCTGTAGCAGTCATACCTACTTCATGACTTAACTGTGTATTCCAAGCTTTTTCGAATTTTTCTACGACACCTTCTGTTTTAATCTTCTGGTATCCTGGGAAGTCAGTAGGAAGTGCACCCATATCACAAGCACCCTGAACGTTGTTCTGTCCACGAAGTGGGTTAACTCCACAACCTTCTTTACCTAATTTACCAACCATCATTGCGATGTTTGACATAGACATAACGCCTTCTGTACCAGTTGAATGCTCTGTTACACCTAAGCAGTAGATGATTGGAGCTTTCTCAGCTTTTGCATACATAAGAGCTGCTTTTCTGATATCATCAGCATTTAAGTGACAAATCTCAGCAACCTTTTCAGGTGTGTAATCTTTACAGATTTCAGCTAATTTCTCATAGCCTTCTGTTCTTTCTTCAACGAATTTCTTGTCAACAAGACCTTCAGAAATGATTACATTCATGATACCGTTTGCAAATGCAACGTTTGTACCTGGTCTTAATTTAAGATGAATATCTGCATGTTTAGCAAGGTCAATATCACGAGGGTCAACTACGATAAGTTTTGTTCCCTTTTGAACTGCCTGACGAATCTGCATACCAACAACTGGATGTGCTTCTTCAGGGTTTGAACCAACAAGCATAATTACATCTACATCATGTGTTATATCATAGATGGTATTTGTCATGGCACCTGAACCAAGTGTCATAGCAAGACCTGCAACTGATGCAGAGTGGCAAACACGAGCACAGTTATCTACATTGTTTGTTCCAAAGCAACAACGTACAAGTTTCTGCATCATGTAGATATCTTCGTTAGGTGAACGAGAGCAAGCAAATCCTGCAAGTGCATTTGAACCATATTTCTTCTTGATTTCCATAAATTTAGAAGCAACTAAGTCTAAAGCTTCATCCCATGTAGCTCTCTCGAATTTTCCTGTTTCTTTGTTCTTAATAAGAGGATATTTTACACGGTCTCCTGAATGAACAAAATCGAATGATCCTGAACGTCCTTTAACACAAACAAGTCCTCTGTTTGAAGCTCCTTCTGCAGCTTCTACGTCAACAATCTTATTATCTTTAACTACTAAATAGTAACGGCATCCTGTAGCACAGTGTGGGCATGTTGTAAGAACTTTCTTAACTTCCCATGGACGATAATGCTCACGACGTTTCATAACGAGAGCTCCTGTAGGACAAGCCTGTACACAGTTTCCACAAGATTCGCAGTTGCTGTCATACCAATCTGTTCCAAATGGTGTTGAAATAACAGATCTAAATCCACGCTGTGAAGTACCGATTGCTCCACGTCCTGTAATCTTCTGACATGTATTAACACATCTATGGCAAAGAATACAAAGATTTGGATTGAATGTGAAGAATGGGTTTGTATCATCAATTGGTTTTTCAATCATTTCACCAGGTAATGTTGTCTCTTTGATTCCATATTCATAGCAAAGATCCTGGAATTTACATTCTCCATTTTTAACACATGAGAAACATTTTTGTGGATGATTTGATAACATAAGATCAAGAACTCCACGACGAGCTTCGATAACTCTATCACTCTTTGTATATATAACATTTCCGTCAGCACATGGGAATGAGCAAGCAGTAACAAGCTTTGGCATACCCTCAATTTCAACCATACACATTCTACATGAAGCTTCAGGATCTAACTCTTTAATATAACATAAAGTAGGAATTTTAACGCCCACTTTTTCGGCAGCCTGTAGTATAGTAGTGCCTTCTTCGACTTCTACAGCCTTTCCATCAATGGTAACATTAATCATTTATATCTTCCTCCTTGTCGGAAAGTGAAATTATTTCTTGTAAATAGCATCCTTCTTACACTTATCAATACATGTACCACATTTAATACATTTCATTGTATCGATTTCATGTGGCTGTTTCTTCTCACCTGTAATAGCATCAGCAGGGCAGTTCTTCTTACAAAGTCCGCATCCGATACATTTATCTGGATCAATGTAGTATGAAATAAGATCTTTACATTTTCCAGCTGGACACTTCTTATCAACGATATGAGCAATATACTCATCTTTGAAGTATCTAAGTGTTGAAATAACAGGGTTAGAAGCTGTCTGACCAAGTGCACAAAGTGAATTTTGTGAAATTGTCTTTGTGAGCTTCTCAAGACGATCTAAATCATCCATAGTTGCTTTACCTGATGTGATGAGGTTAAGTAACTCAAGAAGTCTCTTTGTACCGATACGACATGGTGCACACTTACCACATGACTCATCAACAGTAAACTCAAGGAAGAACTTAGCTATATCTACCATACAGTCAGTTTCATCCATAACGATAAGTCCACCTGAACCCATCATTGAACCAATCTCAAGAAGGTTGTTGTAGTCAATTGGTGTATCAATAAGACTAGCTGGAATACATCCACCTGAAGGTCCACCTGTCTGTGCAGCCTTAAATTTCTTGCCACCTGGGATTCCTCCACCGATTTCTTCAATAATTGTACGAAGAGTTGTACCCATTGGAATTTCTACAAGACCTACGTTGTTAATCTTTCCACCAAGAGCAAATACTTTTGTTCCTTTTGATTTTTCAGTACCCATCGACGCAAACCATTCTGCTCCCTGAAGGATAATACGAGGAATATTTGCCCATGTCTCAACGTTATTTAAGATGGTTGGTTTCTGGAATAAACCTTTAACAGCAGGGAATGGTGGTCTTGGATGTGGCTCACCTCTGTTTCCTTCGATAGAAGTCATAAGAGCTGTTTCCTCACCACAAACGAATGCTCCTGCACCAAGTCTTAAATCAATATCGAAATCAAAGCCTGTTCCGAAGATATCTTTTCCAAGCATTCCTGCTTCTCTAGCCTGTTTGATTGCGATGTTAAGACGCTCAATAGCGATAGGATACTCAGCACGAACATAAATATAACCCTGGTTAGCTCCAATTGTATAACCAGCGATAGTCATAGCTTCAAGAACAACATGTGGATCTCCCTCTAATACGGAACGGTCCATGAATGCTCCCGGGTCACCTTCGTCGGCATTACAGCATACATATTTCTGATCTGCCTTATTTCCCATAGCGAATTTCCATTTCATTCCTGTAGGGAATCCTGCACCACCACGTCCTCTAAGTCCGCTGTCTAAGAGAATCTGGATAACATCTTCAGGTTTAAGTTCTGTAAGAACTTTATGAAGTGCCTGATATCCGTCTCTTGCGATGTATTCTTCGATAATTTCAGGATTAATAACTCCACAGTTTCTAAGAGCAACACGATGCTGATGTTTGTAGAAATCTGTTTCATGAAGACTTCTGATATCATCACCAACAATTGTCTCTTCATATAAGAATTTCTTTACAATGTTACCTTTAACAAGATGCTCTTCTACGATTTCCGGAATATCATCTGCTGATATTCTTGAATAGAAACATGCATCAGGATATACGATTACGATAGGACCTAAGGCACAAAGACCATGGCATCCTGTCATAACGATATTAATCTTTTCATCCATTCCACGAGCTTTTAATTCTTCATGGAATTTATCAATAATCTTTTTACTACCGGAAGATGTACAACCGGTTCCACCACAGACTAAAATCTGCTTTTCATATTTGTCACTAATTTTTTCAGTACCACTCTTTACAGCTTCTTCATCACGGAATTCCACGATTCCTCTGTACTGATCTCTTATAGCATTTAATTCTTCAAGAGATTTCATGCTTTTTCCTCCATTCTTCGTCATAATTACCCAGTAAGACTCTCATCTTTTATCTGGCCTTAATTAACGGATAAACAATAAACTGTTTTCAAAAGAATCTTTCAGGGTTCTCCTAATATTGACGTTACCCTGGTAAAAAATACTATGTAAAAAGCTCAAGCTTTTACCCCAACAAATAACTAATTTGCCCGTTCTTTTTAAATCTGCTCAAAACAAAACTCTGCAGACAACCAACGCCACTTGTAGGATACATAGTTAAATTGCTTTTTATAAACAAAAAGTTTCAAAAATTTTTAATTGTAAAATTATTTGTATTTTTCCAGAATATCTTCAATATCCTTAGGAGTAAGTCGTCCATATACTTCGTCATTTACAGTCATAACCGGTGCAAGACCACAAGCTCCTACACAACGGCAGTCATCAAGTGAGAATTTTCCATCTTCTGTACATTCACCACCATTAATTCCTAACAGACTCTTAACTTTTTCGAATATGTCTCCAGAACCCTTAACATAGCAAGCTGTTCCAAGACAAACTGACAATCTTACATCACCCTTTGGATTAAGTGAGAAGAATGAATAGAAAGTAACAATACCGTAGATTTTACCCATAGGTACACCAAGTTCTTCAGAAATAATCTCAAGAACTTCCTGAGGAAGATAACCGTAAATGTTCTGTGCCCCTTCAAGTACAGGCATTAAAGGACCTCTGTCGTTCCTTTCAGAATCAATAAGCTTATAAAGCTGCTCTTCCTGTTCTTTTGTTCCCTTAAATGCAGGAACTTTCTTTTTCTCAGCGCTCATTTGATAAACCTCCTTAAAAAATCACTCTGGTAATCCAGACATATCTGTTTTAAACAATTATTCAATCTGTACACATTTAGCGTGCGCAAAGCGTAAATATTATTAAAACAGACTAATTAATACTTGGATAGAACGGGTATTTAATCCAAACATCTTTAGATATTATAACACATTTATTATCAATATGCCAATTTTTTTCAAAAGTTTTTTGACTTTTTTTATAAAAAATAGCTTGAAACATAATATGTTTTTGTTAATTTTTTATCAATGTTCTATGTTTTTATTAATTTTATATAGCAATACCACTAACAACTTGTGGATTTTCAACAAACTTAAGCACATTAACCAAAGTCTGTCAAATAGTCTAATTAAATTTTTATACCCGGGAAAATTACGGGCCATGCCAGTTAAGGCATGGCCCACTGTGAACTAAAAGTAATTATTTATTAATATAATGAATTAATTATTCAAAATCATTCTGATATTATTCAGCATGTACATTTTTGCCTTTGATGTAGCAGAACCAGTAAATGCATCCTACAAAAATTGCACCACCTACTATGTTTCCTAAGGTAACCGGAAGAAGATTTGCTCCAAAGAAATTACCTACTGTAAGATTTGTCATATCTACTCCTGCTTCTGTAGCAGCTGCTGCAAATGTTTCATTTGCTTTACAGAAAAGTCCTGCTGAAATGTAATACATATTTGCAACACTATGCTCAAATCCACATAAAACGAAGATAGTGATTGGAAGATAAATAGCTGCTATCTTTCCTACAACATCTTTAGCTGCAAATGACATCCAAACCGCGATACATACAAGGAAGTTACATCCTATACCTCTTAAGAAAGCCTGTCCGAAAGAAAGTGAACATTTTCCTACTGCAGTAGATATAACGGATGTTGCAAGAGCACCGTTAAAAAGTGAAACCTGTCCGGATGCGACACATAAACCTGCTACTGCTACTCCGCCTACAAGGTTTCCAAGCCATACAACAAGCCAGTTCATAAGGCATTTTCCTGCTGTAGTATCTTTGTTAAGTACAGGAATGATAATAAGATTGTTACCGGTGAATAATTCACTGCCGGCAATAAGAACCATAGCAAGTCCTCCTGGGAAGATCATGGCTCCTACAAGTTTAGCAACTGATGCAAGTGGAATACTTACTGCTGCTGTTGTTGATGAAATACCTCCAAATGCTATAAAAGCTCCTGCCATAAAAGCTAAAAGGAACATGTTTGGAATTGGAGTATTGGATTTTCCTTTACCAATACTCAAATAGTTTTTTGCCACCTCTGCTGGTGAGTTCATAAAAAAAACCCCTTTCTTTAAAATAATTTATATTGTATATCACTTGTTTTTCAGCCCGGGTAAACTAAAAAACTATGACTTAACAGTATCATGGCAATCTATTCGGGTTTTGTCCCAACCTATTTATACTTCCAAAGTTTGTAAAAAGTCTTCTAATCTCTGAAATAAGTACAAATTCGCATATCAAAAATCTATTTGCTTAACTTTTCTCTTTTTTTGTCATTTACTTCATTCAAATATTTTTCAAAATCCTGTCTGTTTTTTTGCAACATAGTATGTAAAATTAATCCAGAAAAAACAGATTGTAATGCTGCTATCATGGTAAAACCACAAGCTATAAGTGTTGGAATTTTCTCAACAACTCCTGTGCGGGCATAATCCACAAAAATAGGAATGAAAAATCCAACGGAAAGTGCAGCAAGAACAAGAGAAACAATACCAAAAAAGCCCAGTGGTTTGTAGGTTCTGTATAATTTGGCAATGGTCATTAAAACCTTGAAACCATCAGAATAAGTATTTAACTTAGAAACACTTCCATCAGGTCTGTCTCTGTATTCAATAATCTCGTTTTCAATGAACATATTTTTATCAACAGCATGAATACTCATTTCTGTTTCAATTTCAAATCCCTTTGATAAAACCGGGAAAGTTTTTACAAATTCATAACTGAAAGCTCTGTAACCGGTCATTATGTCCTTTATATCGTTTTTAAAAAGTACATTTATACTTCCTCTTACAAGGGAATTTCCAAAATTGTGAAAAGGTCTTTTATTTTCTGTAAAATAAGTAGAAGAAAGTCTGTCCCCAACTACCATATCCACATTTCTTTCCAAAACCTTTTTTACCATACTTGGAGCGTATTCAGCCGGATAAGTATCATCACCATCTGTCATTATATAGCATCTGGCATCTATTTCCCTGAACATTCTTCTAATAACATTTCCCTTTCCCTGCATATGTTCATATCTAACAACAGCTCCAGCTTTTCTGGCAATCTCATCTGTACCGTCAGAGGAATTATTGTCATAAACATAAATAACAGCATCAGGGAGTGCATTTTTAAAATCTGTTATTACTTTTTCGATAGTTTTACTTTCGTTATAGCAAGGTATTAACACAGCTATATCATCCATATTGTATATTTCTCCTTTTAACCTAATAATTTTTTAATAATTTAGAATTGTATTCTTTACTGTGCAATACTCTTAAGTGCAAAACGGAAACTATCTTGTGCAATTTTTTATTTTCAATTTGTAAATTGTTCATAATTACCATACTGTTTTTAAATATTTTTTATGCTATATTAAGATTATCACACTTAAATATTCATATCAAGTTGTTTGTTTTGTGATTTTTAACAAGAATAGTTTGTTATTTTTGTAACCCTAGTGCTATAGATACAAACACTAATTTTATTCAATATCTTTATACTATAAATAACTCTCTCATTCTTTACATCACATTTTTTCAATTAGTAAAGTCTTGATTTTAAGCCTTTTTTAAAATAGTAAAATAATATATTTACAATAATTTGTTATTGTACCTATGATACAAAACGCCTTATTTTCATGCAATATCGTGGTATATTATATTCAAATTTAGTTAAGCGATTAACAAAGTTTAAATAAATACCAAAAATCCCTCTTATTTTACCATTTCATTTTTATACTTTTCACTTTTTGCAATTTATGCATATGTGCATTTATTATCTTTTCTTCCTTAAACTACCGCTATAAAGTAAGAAAATTTTCCCTTATCAAAAAGTCTAAGGGCTCTTGATATCATTTTATAAAAATCAGACTGACTGCTGATAAATACATATGAATTCAAATAATCATTGTAATACACGGTATTATTTTCAAGACTGTAACGGTTATCATTTATAGCCATAAAACTTCTAAATTCTCTTTCCTTCTTTTTATTAAGAGATTTGCTTATAACAGCCTTATCAAAACCTATCACCTCATAGCCTGTATATCTCGCAGAATACAAAGGAGGTGCTGAAATGATTGAAAAATAGTTATAGCCGCAGGCTGTCCCATTTAAAAGGCAAAAATATGTAAGGGGATATTTTTCTCCCAGCTTAATAACCAGGTCATTGTATTTATTTCCGCTTAAAAAAATAAGTGAAAATCCCATTTCGCAAAACTTTGATATGGTATCTTCCATATCATCTTCCCTAATTTCATCAATATAGGTAACATCCCAGAATTGTTCTGCTCCCGCCTGGGTTAAACCTGCATATATGTCATTAACCCTTCCGTCAAAAATAGACTCAGTAGTTAAATATACAGCCATTTCTTTTATTTCTACTTCCTCGCCATCTTCGCTGTCTGATTCAGCATAAACATTAAAGTTTAACATCCACATTCCCAAAACAATAAACATCAAAAAGTATATAATTGCTTTTATTTTCATAATACTGCCTTTCTATACGCTTGTTAGCAAAAGTTGTTATTAAATTTTCATAATTTATGAAACAATTTTAAAAACACTATAATTGTCTGTAGTACCAAGTCTTGTATATCCTAGACTCCAAAAATAATCATCCAGTTGAAGTTTTTGATTTATAACTAAATAATCAACCTGTTTTTTTGCTATGCTCTCCCTAAATAATACTTCATCAAAAATTATCCCAAATCGCACGGTAGTTGCCAAAAGCCCTGAATAATTCTTCTTTTCAATCAGCCTTTGAAGTTGCTCATCATCAGTATATTCGAAAGTTCTGACATAACTTCTTTCAAGAGCCATCTTTAAAGAAGGATCAAGTTCCCTTATTCTGTATAATCCGGCTTCTGAAGCAAGTAACACCGCTTCTTTATCTTTTCCACAATCTTCTTTTATCAGATCATGAACCTGTAAGGATTCATTGTCCAGCTTATATATATTAGTAGCAATATTTGTACCATCACTGGAAAGATTTCCGGCTATTGCCACAAAAGCTACGGACATGGCAGCCACTAATATCTTTAAGCTTAACTTTGAAACTGAAAATATTAAAGAGGTCAAAAGATATGCCATAAACAAAGCTAATGGAATTATCCAAAACATTCTGGCAAATCGGATTTCCAAATTTATTTTTTCCATGACATAAAACATTATATAGGGATTATAGGCTGTCAGACATAACGCTATAATTGGATGTAAAAAAACAGATTTTAAATCATCCTTTTTATATATAATAAGCAGTAATATTCCAATAAAATACAACAAAAGATAAGGCCTTATTCCTTCAAAAGCCATATCAAACACGCCATATATAAAATCACTACCATATTCTTTAATTGTCACACTCATTTTCTTCCACCTCTAACCTATGGTAATTGTAAAAAAATGTGTAAATGCCAGATATCCGGCCATAAACAACACCGGAGGAATCATTAAAATTACCATATCAAGAAATACTTTTACCGAACGTTTTTTTATAACAAAAGGAAAATACAGGGCAAAAAGCAATACAGGAAGCAAAAAGATCCCCGACATGTTAATCGCCATTCCTCCAAACCCGCATAAAAGGCTTGAAATCACTGCCTTCCTGTCATGAAAATTCTTTATATATTTCATAAAATAATATATAAAGATATTAAAGGTAAGTACTGCACATATAGTCTTTCCTTCCCAGGTTCTGAAAACAAAAAACTCTGATGCAGTGTAAAGATTATAGCTGAAAATATTTATTAAAAACAATAAAGCCAAGAAGACATTTATCTTTTTTAAATCCTTCCTGAATAAGTGTTTTCCAATATTAAAAAATATAAAATTATAGATAAAAACTATTATGGAGGTCATAACCGTTTTCACTTCAATCAAGGCCGGTATTTTAAAAATCTGGCACATTACAGAAGAATGATTCTGATAACATTCAAACATATACTCGGCATCCAGAGATTTTAAAATATAGCCCGTTTCAGGATTAAACTGATTTATGGTATTTGTATAAACATCTGTGGAAACTGTTCCAATATAATAGGCCTCATCCCAGATGGCATTACTTGCATCACAGAAATTTAAAATCATTACCTGCAATCCTATAAGAATAAAAAATATACAAAAGAGTAATTTATTTTCGTTAAAGGATTCAATAGCTTTTTTCAAGTCATTAAATGCAGTTTTTCTTAAGAATATAATAAATTGCAGCAATAAAAATGCAAGAACCAAAACCCATATTAGAGTAAGAGTAGACAAAGGTAATAACAGGCATTTTACCGGAATGGCAAAAATTGCAAAAATCATGTTATAAGTAAAAAAACCGATTACAGTTTTTAACATAATACCTTTTTGTTCTAATTTTAAGAAATAATCAGCAAGGCTTCCTACCATATAGTATAGAAAGCAATATAGTATTATCATAAAAAATGCAATAAAAATATACATTAAATCATTTCTCCCTTAACCATGTAATGAATCCTTTTTTTAAGCATATCAAAATCAATGGTGAAAATTGCAAATGTCAATATGCAAAGTAATGAAAAACCAACTATTCTAAAACAAGTATAGTTGATATTATAAAATGCACTGAAAGCCAGAGCAATTAGTCCAAATACAAGCATAGGTAAGGCTTTAATAAGTGGTTTTAATCCTTTATTTCCCATAATAAAAAGGAAAAGATATACCAAAAGTAAAATCGCCATGGTTGCAAGTAATATTTTTTTACCTATGTCATTATTTTCAGCAAAAATAGTTACATTAGTGCATATTTCATTAATAAAATCTTTGGTAATCCTCTCTCCCACTCTGGCGAATCCTTTAAAAATAATATTTTCTTTGTATAAAATTGAAACAATAATCCATTTTGCCAAAAGGGTAAGAAAATAGCCCATGCCCCAGAAAAGAATAATCTTAAACATAAACTTAAGTGAATCGAAAACCCGCTCAAAGTAATCATTTTTTAATGCATCAAAAAGAATAATGCTCCCCACAGAATACAAGGATAAAAAAGGCGCATTAAACGGGTCGATAAAGCAGGCAATGGAGCCTGTATAAAATAAGAAACCTCTCATAAAGCATTTGTCACTTTTTATTCTTTCAAAATTGTAAAGGGCAAAAATAGCAGCAATTACCATAAATAATATATTATAATATGCTAAAAATGAAAACCATACTTCTGAAAAATTCATCGAAAATAAAGCCATTACATAACAAACCGTAAAACTAAAATCTGTTTTTCTAATGAGTATTGATATTAAAATGGCAATACAAAGATACAAAAATAATTTAAAGATATATCTGATTCGGACTATATTAAAAAAGCATAAAAAAAACTTTGTGATAAAAAGATTCCCCTGCCAGCTTTCAAAATTTGAATTCACTTCAAGTCCTGAATATATGGAAGAATGTCCTGAAACAGTGACCGCATCTACCAGGAGTTTTTTTTCTGCACTTCTGTTTAAAAATCCGTCTTCATATAAAAAAGAATTTCGACTATTATCGCTTTCTCCATCGATAGTAATAAGAGAAGCTACTACTTTAGGATAAACCCTGGTGTTTGGAATGGAGCTAAAGGCAATGGCTATTGAAACATATAAAAACAAAGCCAAGCCAAATTTAGCCCAAAAATCATATTTAAAAACTTTTTTACTATTATTCATATTAAAGTTCCTTTATTATCTTCATCTTTTTTCGATAAAAAGCTTTCTTGTAATAAAATTATATACCATAACAATTCCGGTTGCTACTATTTTAGAGAGCATATAAAATACTCCTACCTTATCAAGGCCCCACATAATAGCATCATTTAGTAAAAGACCTATTGCGCTGAATATAACAAAAATTACCATTTCCTTAAATTTATTTGCATTTTTATCAGCAACAAATACAAAAGTAATACTTAGTACATAATTAAATATAACTGAAACTACAAAAGAAATTGTAGCTGCAACAAGATAATTTACGCCAAAAACTTCTTTAAGTAAGACCATTATACCATAATCTATAAAAAAGCATAAGAAACCTACTGCACCAAATTTTAATATTTGTTCAATTAATTTTTTCATTTAAATACCTCTTTACATAATACCAGCAAAAAGCCATCTAATGTCTGCTTTCTGTCTTTACTAAAACTATAGAACTGTGTCCGTATACTCAAAAAAATACTCGCTCTACCATATTAAAAACGATATGCGAGTATAATCTTCTAAATAATAATGCGAAAACACATCATTTTGGCAACATAAAAGCTCCGAGCCGGACTTGAACCGGCGACCCACGCATTACGAATGCGTTGCTCTACCAACTGAGCCATCGAAGCACAAAATTTATTATAATGTTTCTGTCTCTTTATTGCAAGTTTTTCTTAAATTATTTGCTTTCGAGGGAAAATCCATCCGAATTTCTTGCTATAATTGTTTCTTTTATTTATAATTTTTCTATAATAATTTATTTAATAAAGGAAAGAACTATGAAAGATATTTTAAAAACTGTTTTTTTACTGGTTTTTGGCTCATTATTTGTAATATTAGGCTGTGGAGGTATTTTAATCGCACAGGATATTGAAAAACTGTCTGTTAAAATTCCTGCCGCTTTATTAACTGTTACTTTATTGGCCTTAGGTCTTGTTATGATAGTAAACGGCTATTCCAATTCCGAATTTATTAATGAAAGGCTTAGACGAAAAGCCGGCGACTACAAAAATAATAATATTTTCATAAAATTTGAAGATGACGATACCAATAAACCGGTTGAAAATCAAAAAAACCCGGAAAATGACACTTATAATGAAAATACTGAAAAATCAGACAAAAGCAGTAATTAATTATTAAGGGGACTGACGAGTCCCCCGTTTTTTATAGCTTAAGTTCCACTCTCTTTGGATAAAGAGCTGCTATTACTTTATTCACCTCCAGGTCAACTATTATCGCCCTATAATCACCCTTGTATACAAAGAAATTTTTTCCAACTTGCTTTTTTATCTCTTCTTTATTAAGCCAGGTGACAAGTTGTTTTCAAAACTTACAAATGACGTAACTCCAACATCTAAAGGAATTTCTTTATATAATAGATCCAAAGATTTGGTTTATTCCTTTGACGACCTGGTATCAGATTTTCCTAAAGATTCATGACTTATTAAACACTTACAAAAGCTTAAAAGCTATACCTGTGAAAGATATTTTTTGGAAGAGTAAAGCGGACATTCGGAATCCGCTTCGCTACTTCCTCATGAACGCAGTGGCACTTTGTGCCACCCGTCCAACGGGTGGTTTGCTCGCCCCTATAAGGGGCCGTTACCGGCCAGCGCCTAAAGACGCTGGCTTTCACTTTGTTCAAGCCTTTAACGCCTTTGACTCGTCACAGCCCTTAAAAGGGCGTTTGTAATACCGGCTACCCCTTGAAGGGGTCTTCGTACTCTTTCACACTCAATTTATCCATTGCTATATCATGTTTTTCCTGTTCCTGAATATGCTTCTTTATTGTTGCCTCATTAAGTCCTACTGTGCTCACATAGTATCCTTCTGCCCAAAAATGTCTATTTCCAAATTTATACTTCAAGTTTGCGTGCTTATCAAATATCATCAATGCACTTTTCCCTTTTAAATACCCCATAAACTGTGAAACACTTAGTTTCGGAGGTATACTGACCAGCATATGCACATGATCTGGCATTAGATGCCCTTCTATAATCTCTACTCCTTTGTATACGCAAAGTTGTTTTAAGATATCTCGTATGCTTACCTTATATTGATTTTAGATTATTTTTCTCCTATACTTTGGAGTGAACACTATGTGGTATTTACACATCCATTTAGTGTGTGCTAAACTATTTGCCTTATTGGCCATTAAAATCACCTTTCCTTTCGTTATAATTTAGACTTGAACATCCAAAATTATAGCGGAAAGGTGATTTTTTTGTATAACAAACACCGCGCACCCGCATAGCGGGTGGTTTCTATTTCGCACGCTTCGCGAGCTCAACTGTGTCACGACACATAATAAAAAAAATCCCCCGATAGGGGATTTTTTAATCTGTTTTTTATATTATTTTATATCAAGTTCCGGTGGCTCATCTAAGTGCTCGGATACATATTTACCATCTTTTTTTCTTTGTTTAACACATTCTGTTAAAAGATATTCAATTTGACCATTTATTGAACGAAAATCATCTTCTGCCCATGCGGCTATGGCATCATATAATTTTTCTGAAATTCTAAGTGGAACCTGTTTTTTGGCCATATATTAATACAAACTTCCTGCATTAACTATAGGCTGTGTCTCATGACTGCCGCATAATACCACCAAAAGATTAGAAACCATCGCTGCTTTTCTTTCCTCATCAAGATCAACGACTTCTTCCTCTTTAAGTTTGTCAAGTGCCATTTCAACCATTCCTACTGCACCATCAACTATCATCTTTCTGGCATCAACAATTGCACTAGCCTGCTGACGCTGTAACATAACAGCTGCAATCTCAGGTGCATAAGCAAGATAAGTAATTCTGGCATCTATTATTTCGATACCCGCTTCTACAACCTGCCTTTGAATTTTTTCTTTAATCTTCATAGCTACTTCTTCACTTGAACCTCTAAGACTTCCTTCATCAGCCTGTCCATCCCCTGTAGTATCAACATTTTGAGCTACATCATAAGGATATATTCTAACAATATCTCTTAAAGCTGAATCACATTGTAAAGAAAGAAATTCTTTATAATTGTCCACATTAAATACTGCTTTTACTGTATCTACTACTCTCCAGGTAACTGCAATGCTAATCTCTATAGGGTTTCCAAGGCAATCATTGATTTTTTGCTTGCTGTTGCTTAAAGTCATTACTTTTAATGATATTTTTTTTCCTAACGAAACTGCTTCTATATCTATGTCATCTGCCCTGATTTTTAAACCTTTGTTGCCTGATGCATCGCCGCTTTGACCTAATTTAGTATGAGCAGCAGGATTTACGCCTGTAGAAAAAGGATTTACAAAATAAAATCCCTCTTCTTTTAAGGTTCCAATATATTTACCAAACAAAGTAAGAACCAGCGCTTCTTGAGGTTTTATAACTTTTAAACCGATAAGAGGAAACCATCCTATACTCATATAAACAATGCAAACAATAAGCACTATCATTCCTCCAGAAACATCTTTGGGATTTCCTGAAGTTGCAACTACAACAGTTCCTATAATAGCTGCCACATACAGTAAAAAAGTAATTAATAATACTGCCATTCCATTTTTCTTACCACTTAATATAATTTCCTTCATACAAATCATCCTCCTTAAACATTTATTTACCTGATATCAAAAAATAGGAATAATAAAAAATCTTTTAAAAAATTATCCTACATTTTATAACAAGCAGGTCAATAATATAAGAACGACATCTAATATGATTAATGTGAAGAAAACTCCAATAGTTCTTCTAGTGAAACAGCTATCAATTTCTTTGAAATATCCTTCTATTCTTTTTTCCTAAATGATTTTTCTTAACACACATCACTTGATATCTATTCTGTTTTTTAAGATATGTTAATGATATCATTTTGATATCTATATGTCAAGCTGTTTTCGCTAATCATTAAAAAAAATATTATTAAAAAAATAGTCTTAAAATTAAATAAAAATTAACTTTAAGACTATTTTTTTGAATTTCATATACATTGGCAAATAGCATCTTCAACATATTTTCCAATGTTTTTTATAATAGTGGACTAGACGAGAGTCGAACTCGTGTCCGAAGGCCAATTCCCTGTTCTTCTACGAGTGTAGTTTGTTCTTTTACATTCCCTCCATCACACGAAAGCAAACATCCTTGTAACTTTAGTAGCTTCATAATACGCCCATTGTTTCAAAGCTTTAACAATGTCGTTTCCTACATAGTCGAAGCCGGTTATCTAATGTGTAGGTGCATTAGAACCGACTACTGCCAAAATTAGGCAGCGATTGCTAAATTATCTTCAGCGTTTAAATTTAATTTTGCCATTTAACGCATCGCATGCGACTCGCTTCACCAGCTGCATAACCCCCGTCGAAACCTTTACTAGCCCTAAGAGATTTGCATACCGCAGTTAGACATTATATCATACTGGGTATAAAATGTAAATATGTTCTTATATATTTTTTTAATACTTCTTTGTTTCCATTATTCTTCTCTAATCTTTAATCACAGTATCATTGCTTTACTCTTTCATTTTGTAAAACGAATTTCTGTATTTTTAGTTTCTGATAAAATTAAATCTATGCTTTTTCTACATTCTTTCCATTTCCAGTAACTTAAAAGACAATCTTAATTCAAAGCGTATTTGTTCATCTTCTATATCAAGTTTTGTTATTTCTTCTATTTTAGATATTCTATATAAAAGAGTGCTTCTATGTATATCCAGTTCTCTGGCTGTTTTTGCAATATTTCTTTCATTTTCCAGATATATTTTAAAGGTATTAAAAAGGCCGGCAGAATGATTTTTATCATATTCTTCTAACTTTAATATTTTTTCATTTACATACATTTTTGCCGGAAATTTTTCCAAGGCATTTTGTAATATATAATCTGTTACGTAATCTTCAAAGGAATATGACCAAAATGCCTCTTGTTGTTTTATTCCTGTTTCAAAGGCGCAAATTGCTTGATTATAATAATATTTTATATTATTAAGATTATGAAACTCCCTACTGATTCCGGCTTTCACCAGCCCTTCCCTTAAAAATACTCCTATATGACTTTTAAAAGCAGTTACCGTAGTTTCTGCCAATGTTATATTTAAAACCATAATTATATTATCTTTATAAGAAAATGCACAAGAATGAGGAAATCTGCTTTCTAAACGGTTACATTGATATTGGACAGAGTGGGTGTGGCTGTCTCTTTCATTAACAAAAAAGCACACACATAAGTAGCTGTCATTGGCTGCCCATCCATGTTTTAATAATACCGAGTCCATGGCCATTTTACCATAATTTTTATCCTCGATTATCCCAATAAGAAATCTTGAAATAGAATACTGTGTACTGGTAAGTCTATATCCAGGCATCTCTAGTCCTTGAATTACAATATTTGTAAAAAATCCCAGTAAAAAGTAATCACTGTCTTTAAATTTTCTAAATACCTCATTTATACATATTCTGCCCTTATATTCTCCTTCTATCCACAGATTTTGATAAATTATTCTATAGCCAAAAGTAGTCGCTGGAAATAGAGAAGGACCTTTAGTTGTCATTGAAAAAAGATAATCCTTATTTACTTTAAAATCATTTAATATTTCTTCCGGAAGATAGTACTTTCCACTTAATTCATCATATCCCCAGCTTGCCTCTTTAGTTGTTCTGTCAATACAAGCTAGCTCATAAAAATCATTGTCATGCATAAACATAGAGTTTCCAAATTCTTCTCTTGCCACTCTAAATAAAGCATTAAAAGACCTACTGTGTTTTAAGACCTGATTAAGTTCCTCCTCCCATTTGTTATAATGAAGAAAAATCAAAGCTATTTTCGAAAACAATTCATACTTGTCTATACAATCCGTAGTGTAAAACACTTCGTTATTATCAAAAATATGTTCAGAAGGCTGTCCAATAACTATAAGACATTTATTTTCTATCTCACCACTTAACTCATCTTTTTTTATTATATAGATGGTATCATCGTTTAAATCTATAGTTTTCTCATAAGGCATTGCCTGAAAATAGCATTTGGGATTGCTATCTAATATGTATTTATCTGATTTTAATTTGATGTCAAGATTGTCTTTTATTAAAATAACCGGTATCTTCATATTCCACTTTTTTATTCCTATAAAATATACTAATATTCATTTTTAATTCCTTATTTTTACGGAATTTACATTCTTTATATTCATATAATATAATCCTTATATAAGCTATTTTCAAGGGGTTAAATAGTATCAGCGAATTTTTACACATTTTGTATTTGTGTAAGTCATTTTTGATGAATTGGAGGGAAAAATTATGTTAACACCAAGAGAAAACATGATGGAAGTTATCAAAGGCGGTAATCCGGATCGATTCGTAAAACAGTACGAGGCATTGGAAATTTTATTATCCTCACCCTATCATTTACAGTATCCGATCATGCCTGAAAAGCCAGGAGATGATCCTGTAAAATGTGGATGGGGATATTACAATGCGTGGCCGGCGGGCACTCCAGGTGCATTCCCAATGCATGATCCAGAGCATCTTGTATGCCCTGATATCACAAAATGGAGAGAGTATGTAAAAGCTCCTGATATAAATTATACAGAAGCTGATTGGAAAACCTGCCAGGAAGAAGCAGCCAAGGTTGACAGAAAAGAAAAATTTGTAGCTGCTTTTGTGGCCCCTGGTATTTTTGAAATGTGTCATTATTTATGCGAAATTCAAAATACTCTTATTAATTTCTATGAAGAGCCTGAAGCTATGCATGAACTTATTGAATATATTACTGATTGGGAATTAAAATATGCTGAACAAATCTGTAAATATATGAAACCGGATGCCATCTTCCACCATGATGATTGGGGGACACAAAGGTCAACCTTTTTAAGTGTAGATATGTTTAGAGAATTTTATCTTGAACCTTATAAAAAAGTTTACAATTATTATCATGAACATGGCATTGAACTTATCATTCACCACAATGACAGTTATTCTGCAACTTTAGTGCCTTCTATGATTGAAATGGGAATAGATGTATGGCAAGGATGCATGTCAGTAAATGATTTACCTTCATTAGTTAAAGAATACGGAAAAGATATCACTTTCATGGGAGGTATTGATAATGGTATCGTGGATAAAGCTGACTGGTCACAGGAAATAATCGCCAAAGAAACAGACCAGCTTTGCAGGGATTGTGGAAAATTATACTTTATTCCATGTACATCCCACGGACTTAGTTTTTCAACTTTCCCGGAAGTATATCCGGCTGTTGACAAAGAAATCGACAAAATGTCAAAAGAAATGTTTGGATAATTAATTATCTCATATTACTTTTTCTAAAAATCACTAAGCCTGGAACGTAAAAGTTCCAGGCTACTATTTTTTAAGTATTTAAAGGTTTCTAATCTTGAAATCCCTTTGAGCTTCACGCCTTTGGTCTTTTTTGGCAATGTCTTGACGTTTGTCATATAGTTTTTTACCTTTTGCTATTCCTATACTTACCTTTACAAGACTTCCCTTAAAATAAACAGATAAGGGAACAAGAGTGTATCCTGCTTCTTTTATTTTCCCTTCTATTTTTAATATTTCTTTTTTGTGAAGAAGGAGTTTTTTTGCTCTTAAAGGGTCTTTATTAAATATATTTCCCTTTTCATAGGGACTTACATGCATGCCGTATATTATAACTTCACCGTCTTCTATCCTTATAAAAGACTCTTTAATACTGCATTTACCCATTCGCATGGATTTTACTTCTGTTCCATGAAGCTCAATACCAGCCTCATACTTATCTTCTATAAAATAATCATGAAAAGCTTTTTTGTTGTTGGCAATAAGCTTATTTGAATCTTTTTTCTTTTCCATCATAACCTCCATTGTATTATAGTTTTTTTAAAAGGAATGTTCTAATCTTTTTTTAGCTCTTTTCCCTTTACCCGGCAAATACAAAATTAATAGTTCGTAAATGTGTATCAGCTGAACTTACTATTATTTTAACTTTCTGGCCTAATTTGTAGCAACGGCCTCCACCGGTTCCTACCATTTCATATCTGTCTTCATAAAATTCATAATAATCATCTATCATATCATTTACATGTATCATTCCTTCAATGGTATTTTCCAGTCCCACATAAATACCAACCCGGTTCATTCCACTGATTACGCCTTCGTATTCTTCGCCAATATGTTTTTTCATGTACTCGGCTTTTTTCATTTTTACGGCTTCTCTTTCTATTTCTTCAGCCTGTCTCTCGGCTTTTGAGGATTTTGCTGCAACTTCATCCAATATATTTTCATAATGAAGCTTTCTGGCATCATTTAACTTTCCTCTTAAGCATTCCTTTATTATTCTATGAATCTGTAAATCCGGATATCTCCTGATTGGCGAGGTAAAATGACAATAATATTTAGCTGCAAGTCCAAAATGATTACTGTTTGAAGTGGTATATTTTGCCTGCTTCATACTTCTTAGGGTGAGTCTTTTTATTAAAGCTTCCTCCTCACAGCCTTCAATTTTATCCATTAATTTTTGAATTTCCTTTGGATGAACCTCTTCTCCAATATGCATCGAAAAGCCAAAATTTCCAATGAAGGAAGCTAAAAAGTTAAGCTTTTCATTATCCGGTTTGTCATGATTTCTATATACAAAAGGAAGCTCCTGCCAATAAAAAGTCTCTGCAACAGTTTCATTTGCAGCCAGCATGAAATCTTCGATTATCATTGACGCTTTTGTTCTTTCATAGGTAATAACATCTTTTGCTTTTCCATTTTCATCTAAAATTATCTTTGCTTCAGCAAAATCAAAGTCAATGGCACCTCTGTCATGTCGTTTCCTTCTAAGTATATCAGATAATTCAGACATTTGTTTAAACATTTCCACAAATCCCCTATATTTTAAGGCTTCGTTTTCATCTCCCTCAAGAATCTGAGAAACGCTTACATAGGTCATTCTTCTATCTACATTTATTACGCTTTCTACTATCTCTGAATCTAATATACTTCCATTTGTATCAATTTTCATAAGACAGCTTAAAGCCAATCTATCCTCTCCTTCATTTAAGGAACAGATACCATTAGAAAGAACCGGGGGAAGCATCGGAACTACCCTATCCACAGGATAAATGCTGGTTCCCCTCTTTAAAGCCTCTTTATCAAGAGCAGAGTTTTCCTGAACATAATTGGTAACATCTGCAATATGCACGCCCAATTCATAATACTTCCCGTCAAAACTTAGTGAAACTGCATCATCTAAATCTTTGGCGGTAATATCGTCTATTGTAACCATCATTATATCACGAAGGTCTCTTCTTTCATACATATCTTCTTCCAAAAGACCTTTTGATACACGCCCTGCCTGATTTAAAACTTTTTCAGGAAATTCAACAGGTACATCATAGTCCTTTAATATAGAAAGAACATCTACACCTTTGTCACCTGCTTTTCCAAGAATTTCTATAATTGCCCCTTCAGGCTTTTTGTTATTACCTCCATAGGAAGTAAGTTTCACAAGCACTTTATCCCCGTTTTTGGCATCATTGCATTTTTCCTTTGGTATAAAAATATCCTCTAAAAAAGCCTTGTTATCAGCTATTACAAAGCCAAAATTTTTACTCTTTTGAAAAACACCCACAACTTTTATAATAGCTCTTTCTACTATTCGAACTATACTTCCTTCAACTCTTTTTCCCTCAGGAGAAGAAAGAATTTTTACTACTACTTTATCCTTATTAAAGGCACCATTTATTTCATCAGGAGGAATGAAAATATCCTCTTCACTTTCCTCAAATTCAACAAAACCAAAGCCTCTGGGATTTTGGATATAGGTTCCGATTATCTCTTTTTCTTTGGCTTTTACATATTTTCCTCTTTTTGTAAGTTCTATTTTTCCATCAAGGCACAGCTCATCTAACATTTCTTTAAAGCTGTCTCTACCGTCTTTATTTATACCAAAAAAAATACATAATTCTTTCAGTTTCATAGGAGTATAAAGTTTATCACAAATGAAACTGTAAATGATTTTTTTTCTTCTACTATATTCCTTTTTATCCAATATTTCCTCCTTTATCCTATTAAAGAGTAAGTCCTATTATTAAGAAAACCCCTCAAAAACTGAGGGGTTAATAAGTCTTTTATTTGTCTTTATCCGATAACACTAAGATTTAATACGATAGCAAGAGCGAAAAATAAAACTGCAAGAACTCTTGTAACTTTTACTATGGTTCCTTCCATAGAACGATTTTTATTTTTACTCCAGTATGTATCCATATTGCTCATGCCTCCACCAAGAGAACCAAGGCCATTTGTCTTTCCTTCCTGCATAAGAATAACTACTGTAAGTGCTACACATATTAACATAAAAATAACTGAAAGTATTGTTCTTATCATTTAACTAATTCACACCTCCGAACCTCTTTTTGACTCATATTCTTATAAGAATATAAAATTGGAACACGCACACACCTACTACATGCTCACAACCTTCATCATGATATCATACATTAAATTATTTTGCAAGATGTTTTTCTATATTATATAAAATTTCAAGGGCAGTCTCTTCCTTTGAAAGTATCGGAAGTTCTACGACTTCATCTTTACTTATTATTGTGACTATGTTGGTATCACCTGCAAAGCCTGCTCCCTCCTGCTTTATGGAGTTTGCAACAATCATATCTGCATTTTTCTTTAGAAGTTTTTCCTTAGAATTTTCTAACATATTTTCTGTTTCCATGGAAAATCCACATATGAACTGTCCTTCTTTTTTATGTTCCCCAAGATATTTTAAAATATCCTTTGTCCTTACCAGCGCTAAAGCAGAATCACTGTCTTTCTTTTTTATTTTTTCATCACTGTAATGTGCCGGGGTATAATCTGCTACTGCTGCTGCTTTTATAATAATATCATATTCCTCGAATCGACTAACCACAGACTCATACATATCTTTTGCACTTTCAATGTCTATTCTTTCCACACCATAAGGCGTTTTCAGATTAACCTTACCACTTACCAAGGTAACATTAGCTCCCATAAATGATGCCATTTTTGCAAGTGCAAATCCCATCTTTCCCGTAGAATGATTTGAAATAAATCTGACAGGGTCAATGGCTTCTATTGTGGGACCTGCTGTAATAAGTATTTTTTTTCCTTCAAATTTCTTTTTTAATGCAACTTCATATAAAATTCTTTCAACAATTTCTTCTTCAGAAGGCAGTTTTCCTATTCCCACATCTTTACAAGCTAACATCCCGGATGCCGGAGTAATAAATTTAAAACCGTGATTTTCCAGCTTTTGAATGTTTTCTAAAGTAATGGGATTTAAATACATATTTGTATTCATGGCAGGTGCCACTATTTTAGTGCAATTGCAGGCTAAAATGGTAGTTGTCAGCATGTCATCTGCGATTCCATAGGCCATTTTTGCGATAATGTCTGCTGATGCAGGAGCTACTACAAAGGCAGAGGCTTTTTTTGCTAGAGATACATGTTCTACAGAATATTGAAAATTTCTGTCGAAGGTATCTATTAAGCATTTATTTCCCGTCAAAGTTTCAAATACTATGGGATTTATGAAATTTAAAGCATTTTTTGTCATAATAACAGTAAGATCTGCATGTTGCTTTACTAACATACTGGCTATGTTTGCTGCTTTATAAGCTGCTATACTTCCTGTTACACCTAATATTATTGTTTTACCTTTTAACATCTTTTTATTTCCTTTTATTTATCATTTTTCAATTTTTTTATCGTCTGTTTTTATCAAATATTACCTTTAAACCTCTTAATAAAAGAGTTTCATCTATTTTAATATTGTTTTCGCAATGAGGAATTATCCAGTTTACAAAACTTCCCGTGGCAACCAGAGAATATTCATTTGGTTTTTCTTTTTTTATTCTGTCTATCAGACCGTCAATTGATGCGGCATGTCCTGTAATTATCCCGCTTTCCATACATTGTACCGTGTTTTTTCCTATGAGTTTTTTAGGACTTGACATGCTTATTTTTTGAAGCTGAGATGTGTTTTTCACCAATGCCTCCATGGAAATCTGAACTCCCGGCATTATCATTCCCCCTGTATAATTTCCTTTTTCATCTATTACGGAAAGAGTAGTTGCAGTTCCGAGATTTATTACAACAATAGGAGGTTGAAAACTCTTTAAAGCTCCTACAGCCATAGTTATCATATCGCTTCCAATCTGAGCCGGATTGTCCATTAAAATATTGATTCCGGTTTTCATCCCCGGGCCCACTGTTTTTATAGGGGCTTTTATTAATTTTTGAACGGATTTTTTTATTTTTTCATACATAGGGGGAACCACTGAAGATATTATAACACCTTCTATATCATCAAGTTTTATTTTATAAAGTTCCAGCAATGTTTTAATTTGCATTGCGTATTCAAAATCAGTTCTTAATAAATCTGTTGAAAAACACTCTTTAAACAATAGCTCTTTTTCATTAAAACAACCAATAACAATTTCAGAATTTTCAATGGATACAGCTAAAATCATTTCTCCCTCCTGTATATATAAATCTTTGGATATAATATTTGCACTAACAATAAAAATTTTTTGATAATTATATTTTAATCATTTTCCGTCATTTTAGCAAAGAAAAAAGCGCAAGCCTCCTTTTAAGGGTGCTGTACGCTTTTTTAGTAAATGTATTTTTTATTTTATATTATAATTTCTTAGCGCAGATTTTATCCCTATTTTGATATCCTTTTATCTTGCTTTCGCAGTCATACTTCCTTTTATGCTCACTTCATCACTTAAGATTTGTGATTTAAAGAATACTCTGCAAACAGCCGTTGCAATTATGGCTGCAACGATAGCCTCTATTATTCCGTTTGTAAATACTACTGTCATTATCAATCCTAATAATGCGCCTGTTTCTACTCCAAGAGCCTGTGCATACTGAGCACCGAAAAGGATGTAGATAAGTCCCATAACCAGAATTGTGTTTGTTAAAGATCCGGCTACTCCTGCTACTGTAAGTGAAGGAATAAGTCCTCCGGTCTTAAGATTTTTTAATGCTTTTCTAAGAAGCTTAAATACGAAGTAAGGAACTACTCCAATAAGAATCCTTGGAATAAAGCAAACAATAAGACTTGCAAAACTTCCATGAATTTCTCCCACAGAATAAAATGGTGAGAATACAAATGAAGTAAGTCCAGGGTTAAAAGTTGCATTGATAAGACTTGTACATCCAAAAACAAATCCTAAGATTGCTCCATCTATCGGTCCTAATAAAATTGATCCGATGATTACCGGAATATGGATTGTGGTTGCGTTAATAGCTCCTACCGGAATATAACCTAACCCCGGTATCATAGCCAACAATACTACGATTGCGGCAAAAAGTGCAAGCTGAACCATGCGTACAGTCTTTTTTGAAATATTATTCACTTGTGTAAACCTCCTGCTATCATTCATCCTTGGTATAAACCCTTGATGATACAATACATTTACCGGTTAAAAATCTGCCCTGTCGATTATAACATCTACATATTTTCTTGTAAATACCTTGATTTTACTTATTTTTATGCCTTTCCAAAAATTCATATAAGTCCTGATAAACTTCTTCTTTATCAATATCATGTAATAATTCATGCCTGCTGTTCTCATATAGTTTAAGGGAAATATCCCTTATTCCAAGGTCTTTATATTGATGAAATAAATCAATAGGATCAACCCCCATCTTTCCAACGGGGTCATCACTTCCTGATACTATAAATACAGGTAAATCCTTAGGGATTTTTTCCAGAGATTTTCTGTTTTCATTATTTATCTGCATTTTCAAAATAGTCTTAAAACCATTTACTGAAAAAAGATAATTACATAAAGGATCCTTCATATAAGCTTTCACCTCATCTGTATTGTGGGTAAGCCAGCTGGTTGAACTCTTTGAATTTTTAAAATATTTTGAAAAACCATACATAGCTATAGAATTAAGGGTTTTGCTTTTATACATTCCACCCTTTACTTTTTCTATAGAATCTAAAAGAAACATGGAAAGAGTGACACTTGTTTTGTCTGCATTTCCCGTTCCCATAATAATAGCCCCGTCACATTCATTTCCGTAGTGGGTAAGATATCTTCTTAAAATAAATGAACCCATGCTATGACCAAGATTAAACCAGCAAATTTTATTAAAATCTACTTTGTCAGCCATATTTTTAATAATATATTTCTTTAAATTATAATGGTCTTTTACAAGAACTTTTTCCGGATTTTCCTGGCAAAAATATCCCAAATGTTCCTTGTCCAATATACTTTTTCCATGACCTAAATGATCATTTCCCACCACCATAAAGCCTTTCTCTACCAAATAAAATATGAATTCTTCATATCTTTCAAGATACTCCATCATACCATGACATATTTGTAATACAGCTTTTATTTCACCATCGGGAATATAACAATATCCTGCAATTTTAGTAACTTTATCACTACTATTGTAAAAAAAACATTCTTTTTTTGACACAATTTTTCCTCCCTTAAACACAAAAAGTTTTAACTCAGTTGAAAAAATTCCAACTGAGTTAAAGCCTATTATCATGAATTTATTTTACAATAAGTGATTTTCCGGTCATTTCTTTAGGAATTTCAATATTCATTATTTCTAAAAGTGTCGGTGCAATATCAGCCAGGCATCCGCCTTCTCTTAATTTTACATCTTTATCATAATTTACCAGAATGAAAGGTACAGGATTTGTAGTATGAGCCGTAAAGCTTTCACCTGTTTCATAATCAATCATCTGCTCGGCATTTCCGTGGTCTGCACAAACAAATAAGGTTCCGCCGTTTTCTTTTATGGCATTATATATTTTTCCTACGCAGGTATCCACTGTTTCAACTGCTTCTATCGCTGCCTTTTCAACTCCGGTATGACCTACCATGTCGCAGTTAGCAAAGTTTGTAATTATTACATCATATTTTCCTGAAAGAATTGATTTTGTAACATTGTCACATACTTCGTAAGCACTCATGGACGGTTTTAAATCATAGGTGGCAACTTTAGGGGAATTTACCAGTATTCTGTCTTCTGCCTTGTTTGGCTCTTCTACACCACCATTAAAGAAAAATGTAACATGAGCATATTTTTCTGTTTCTGCTATTCTTGCCTGAGTCAATCCCAAAGATGAAAGGTATTCTCCTAAAGTGTTAATTATTGTTTCCTTTTCAAAGGCAATAGATTTGTTTGGAATTGTAACATCATATTCTGTAAAGCATACATATTTAACATCTTTTCTGGTTCCACGGTCAAATCCCGTAAAATCATCGGCACAAAATGCTCTTGTAAGCTGTCTTGCCCTGTCAGGTCTGAAGTTGAAAAATACTATTGAATCACCATCATTTACATTGGCTATAGCCTTACCATTTTCAGTAATAACAACCGGTACTACAAACTCATCGGTAACACCTTCGTCATAGGATTTCTTTATAGCTTCAACAGCATCGGTATGGGTTTTTCCTTCGCCTTTTACTATGGCCTTGTAGGCTATTTCTTCTCTTTCCCAACGGTTATCTCTGTCCATTGCATAATATCTTCCGGATACGGTGGCAATTTTTCCTACACCTATTTCCTTCATTTTATTACACAATTCCTCCACATAACCGGCTCCTGATGATGGTGGAGTGTCTCTTCCGTCTAAAAATGCATGAACATACACTTTTTCTATACCGTTTCTTTTTGCCATTTCAAGTAAACCGTAAAGATGGGTATTATGGCTGTGAACTCCTCCGTCAGAAACAAGTCCAAAAATATGTAAAGCTGAAGATTTTTCCTTTACATTATTCATGGCATCCAAAAGCACCTTGTTTTCAAAGAAATCTCCATCTTCTATGGCTTTTGTAATTCTTGTCAGCTCCTGATAGACAATTCTTCCGGCTCCCATATTAAGATGACCTACTTCTGAATTACCCATTTGTCCATCCGGCAGACCAAC
Organism: Acetitomaculum ruminis DSM 5522; assembly: GCF_900112085.1. Classification (GTDB taxonomy): domain Bacteria; phylum Bacillota; class Clostridia; order Lachnospirales; family Lachnospiraceae; genus Acetitomaculum; species Acetitomaculum ruminis. Next base: position 23,215 of record NZ_FOJY01000001.1, on the reverse strand, counting down.
ATTTAATCCACTGGCATTTCCCTTTACAAAGGGATAATTTTTCATAAGATTGTCTAGATTCGGGGTTTTTGCAGAATATACAGCATTATGTTCTGGATTTTCATTTAATCCAAAACCATCCATTATCAATAAAACTGTTGTTTTTTTCATGCTCATTTTCCTTTCCCATATAAAATCTTTTTTATAAGTTATTTTCTTTTGTTACAGATATCTTATCACATTCTGCTTAAAAATAAACATATTATTCCTCTACTAAAAAATATTATCGGATAAGCTTTTAAATTCTCTGATAATAATGTTAAATTTTTAACTTAAATTAATTATTTTAAATTTTTTCTTAAAAGGGAAAAACTGCTACAACAAGATTTGGTTCCTACGTCCAGACAGGTAGTAATAATTATTTTTTTAATAATCCGTAACCACCTTAAGGTATCAGTACCTGTATTCTTGCTGCAACAGTTTTTTTTGTAAGCATATGCTTAGTTCCCATCATTAACTCCCCTTAGGGATCTTTGTTTTTTATATTAATTATTCCTATTTATAATTAACTATTTGACCAAAGTCAGCCTTTAATGACGCACCTCCTACCAGGCCTCCGTCAATATCTTCTTTTGCAAAAAGCTCCGGAGCTGATGCTGCTGAAACGCTTCCACCATATTGAATTCTTATGGCATCTGCTGTAGCTTCATCATAGATTTCTTTTATACAATCTCTAATAGCTTTGCAAACTTCCTCTGCCTGGTCTGATGTGGCTACCTTTCCTGTTCCGATAGCCCAAATTGGCTCATAGGCAATAACTGCCTTCTTTGCATTTTCTGCTGAAACATTTAAAAATGCGATTTTAATCTGCTGTCTGATAAAATCTATGGTTACATTCTGCTCTCTTTGAGTTAATGTTTCACCACAGCAGATAATAGGTGTAAGTCCATGTTCAAAAGCTTTAAGAACTTTTTTATTAACTGTTTCATCGGTTTCCGCAAAGTATTCTCTTCTTTCGGAATGTCCTATAATAACATAAGAAACTCCGGCATCTGTAAGCATCTCAGGGGAAATTTCTCCTGTATAGGCTCCCTTTTCTTCAAAATACATATTTTCGGCACCGATGTTTATATTGGTTCCTTTAGCTGCTTCAATACAAGGAATGATGTCAATTGCAGGAACACAAAAAACTACATCTACCTCGTCATTTTTTACTAATGGAATAAGCTCTTTTACTAAAGCTACAGCTTCAGAAGGAGTCTTATTCATTTTCCAGTTTCCAGCTATAATTTTTCTTCTTGCCATTTTTTTCACTAAACATGAAATTATTTCCATGTCCCTTTCTTAATAATTATTTCGGCCATATTAAAATATTTTTTATATTTAATTGGCAATTAAATAATAATTTTTATATTTTATTTATTTTATCTGTCCTGTGCAAATTTAAGACAAGGGAATTCTGCTCCTTCAAGGAATTCCAAAGAAGCACCACCACCTGTTGAAACATGGGTCATCTTATCTGAATATCCTAACTGATTAACGGCAGCGGCAGAATCTCCACCACCTATAATGGTAACGGCATCAATCTTTGAAAGAGCCTCTGCCACATATTTTGTTCCCTTTGCAAGGGTAGGATTTTCAAACACTCCCATAGGTCCATTCCAAAGGACTGTTTTGGCACTCTTTATTTCGTTTCCATAAAGTTCAATGGTTTTATCACCAATATCCAGTCCCATCATGTCTGAAGGTATGCTTTTTACATCCACGGTATCTACACTTATATCAGCATCAATAGGATCCGGAAAAGCCTTGGCAACTACTGTATCAATAGGAAGAAGCATTTTCTTGTTAAGACTTTTAGCCTTTTCAATCATTTCTTTACAATAATCAATCTTAGTGTCGTCTACTAATGAGCTTCCTGTTTCATATCCCTGAGCCTTTAAGAAAGTATAAGCCATACCACCACCAATAATAAGGGTGTCACATTTCTCCAAAAGATTGGAAATTACCTTTAATTTATCTGCAACTTTTGCTCCACCTAAAATCGCAACAAAAGGTCTCTTTGCATTATCAACTGCATTTCCAAGGAAATTAAGTTCTTTTTCTAAAAGATATCCAATAACGGATACTTTCGCCAAAGATGCAACTCCTACATTTGAACAGTGTGCTCTATGGGCAGTACCAAAAGCATCATTAACAAAAATATCGCAAAGACTGGCTAATTCTTTACTGAAGGCTTCGCCATTTTTTGTCTCCTCTGCCCTATATCTTGTATTTTCCAAAAGGACAATATCTCCGTCCTTCATTTCTTCAACTGCTTTTTTCGCATTGGCACCTACTACTTCATTGTCAGCTGCAAATACAACATCCTTTCCTAAAAGTTCAGAAAGTTTTTTTGCTACGGGAGCCAATGATAATTCCGGTTTTGGTTCTCCTTTTGGCTTACCTAAATGGGAGCATAATATAAGCTTTGCTCCACCTTCATTTAATTTTTTAATTGTCGGTAATGAAGCTACAATTCTGTTAGTATCAGTGATTTCTCCATTTTTTAAAGGTACATTAAAATCACACCTGCAAAGAACTTTCTTGCCCTTTACATCAATATCATCTATTGTTTTTTTATTAAGCATACTAAAATCTCCTTTGCGACAAAACGGGTTCGGCTATATAAAAATATCCGAACCCCTTCAATGAGTTTCCAATCAGTAATTAATTATTTTAACTCTGAGAAATATTTAATGGTACGAACCATCTGGCTTGTGTAACTATTCTCATTGTCATACCAGGATACTACCTGAACTTCAAAAAGATCGTCTGCAATCTTAGATACCATTGTCTGTGTAGCATCAAATAATGAACCATATGTCATTCCAACAATATCTGATGATACAATCTGATCCTCATTATATCCATAGGATTCATTAGCTGCTGCTTTCATTGCTTCGTTAATTCCTTCTACAGTAACATCTGCTTTCTTAACAACAGCTGTAAGGATAGTTGTGGAACCTGTAGGAACAGGAACTCTTTGTGCAGATCCGATAAGTTTTCCGTTTAACTCAGGAATAACCAGTCCGATAGCCTTAGCTGCACCGGTTGAGTTTGGTACGATATTAACAGCTGCTGCACGAGAACGACGAAGGTCGCCTTTTCTTTGAGGACCGTCTAAAGTCATCTGGTCACCTGTGTAAGCGTGAATTGTACACATAATTCCTGACTGAATTGGTGCATATTTATTTAAAGCATCAGCCATAGGTGCGAGGCAGTTTGTTGTACAACTAGCTGCTGAGATAACTGTGTCATCTGCTTTTAAGATTTTGTGATTTACATTATACACTACTGTAGGAAGATCATTTCCTGCAGGTGCAGAGATTACAACTTTTCTGGCTCCGGCTTTAATATGGGCTTCTGATTTTTCTTTAGAGGTATAGAATCCTGTACACTCAAGTACAACGTCAACTTTCAAATCTCCCCATGGAAGTTTTGAAGCATCTGCTTCCTTGTAAATTTTGATTTCCTTATTATCTACAACAATTGAATCCTCTTTATAAGAAACCTTGTCACAAAGTTTATATCTACCCTGCGACGAGTCATATTTAAGAAGATGAGCGAGCATCTTTGTATCTGTAAGATCATTGATTGCTACCACTTCATATCCTTCTGCATCAAACATCTGTCTAAATGCCAAACGTCCAATACGTCCAAAGCCATTAATTGCTACTCTAACTGCCATAATTCATTCCTCCTGTGAACTATAAGAAATTTGTTTAAACTGGTGTAGAAATTAAAACTAACCAACCGATATCATTTTACAAAACTTTTATTATACTTTCAAGCAAAATAGGTGAAATTAAATAAAAATTAAGTATATAATTTTGGAATTGTCAAAAAACTAACAATGCCACGTATATTGTATCGGTTAAAACTCCTATTTTAGTAAGCATTTATTGTAATTTTTCCATTTAGTACAAATTAAATATTAGCAATTCGGCTTTTTTACTAAATTATCAATTAAACGAAAAAAATTAATCACTAATGAAATCTTTAAGAATCCAGCAAAATAGTCTCAATCTTTCTGTTTTTAAATACATTATAATAATTAAATCCGCTTGTTTTTAAAATATTAGGCACTTTTTCAAAGTCATAACCTAAATGCTCTGTCTTATGTCCATCGGAACCGATTGTAATAATTTTTCCTCCTAATTCCCTGTATTTTTCAATTATTTTTTCAGTGGGATTAGGATGTCCCAGGCCATATTTAAAACCTGCGGTATTTAATTCTATTCCTTTGCCTTTTTCTATGAGCTTTTGAAGTATCCTGTCTATAATGTCAGAATATTTTTCGTAGGAATAATCAGCATTTTTGTTTGGACCGTATCTTACAACATAATCAATATGTCCATATACATCAAAATTATCAAAGGCCATTATATTTTCTAAGACATATTCAAAATATTCATGATAGGCCTCGTATTCTGTTCTTCCTTCATAATATTCACCATAATAGGGGTCAAAGCCCTTTACCACGTGGGATGATCCGATTACAAAGTCAAAAGGATATGACGAAAGAAGCCTGTCATATCTTTCTTGTAAGTGAGGCTGAAGTCCCAGCTCAACTCCTATATGCACTTCTATCTGGTCTTTATATTTTTCTTTAAGGGCATTTAAGGTGTTAAAATACTCTTCCATGTCAAATTCAAATATCTCGTCTAAAGGATAATCATAATCTACATGGTCCGTAAAACACATATGTTTTAATCCCAGTTTTATTCCCTGTAAAATCTGATTTTCCGGCTTTTCTTGGCTGTCTGCCGAAAAATCAGAATGTAAATGATAGTCTGAAAGCATTCCCATTATTTCCTCCAATACAATTAAAAAGGGACCTTAAAGGTCCCACATCATTATTTACTTGAACAAATGAAGTAACCTTATTCTATCATTATTATCAGAAATATTTTCTTCATTTTCAAGTTCTTCTTTATGATTTTTTCTGGATTTTTTGTAGCTGAAGAAAAAGTCTGTGCCGTATCCGATAATTAACATCAAAGCACATACTTTTCCGATATCCATAGGCATTTTTGATACAAGACTTAAAAGATAGTCAAACAAAAATCCTACTATGATGACTGCCACAAGTCCCCATCCTAAGGTACTTTCAAGACAAAGGATTCCTTTGTAGTTGAATCTTTTGTAACTGTAATCCCACCAGAAATCGCCGAAAAGTCTTATCATTAATCTGGCAACCAGATATTCAAAGGTCGTAGCAGTAATCGCTCCCACGATATAAAGTGCCAGGGTATTATTTGCGATTGGTGTAAAAAAGATCATGGCTCCAAAAGCTCCCACACCGTAGATTATGCAAAACGGACCTTTTGCAAAGCCTCTGTTTTCAAGAACTCCGGTCTGTACCTTAATAACTATGGTTTCCATAAGCCATCCTAAAAAGCTGAATAAAAAAAACAGATTAATAAGATTATAATTGTCATCAAATATTTCTCCTATCATATAACTCATACTCCTTTTCATTTTTCCCGGATAAGTCTTAAAATAATCCACCACTTATGATTACAAAATACTGTCTAGATTATTTTTCGAACTATCATTATAGCATAGAAATACTATAAAACAAATATTTTTATATAAACTTCTACTATATATCTTTCGGAATTAAAATCTATTTATTAATGTAGTTTTTAATTTTAATGTATTCTTCGTACAAAAATCATTTGTATTTTATGTGCATTTTTATTCTGCCATGACATATTAAATAAAATTTCCCGGTGCTAAAATATTTTGTAAAGAAAAGGAAATATTAGTGCAGGCATTTATGGGGGTAAAGGCCGCATAAAGAAAAAGGGGGTATTAAATATGGCACAATTAACGGAAAGGGAAAACTTTCTAAGACTTTACAAGGGTGAATGCCCTGAGTGGGTCCCAACTTATTCCTTTGGAAAGTTACCGGGAATGATGCCTCAGGATCTTGAACGACTGGCTTCAAGCTATGTAGGACCGGGAGTTTTAAACGAAAAGCGTACACCAACAGGGGGTTTTGACTGCTGGGGAGTAGAGTTTGTGGCTACAGAAGGCACAGGAATGGCCTCTCTTCCAAAGCCGGGTCAGTTTATTCTTGATGATATTAGAAAATGGCGTGATGTTATTAAAGCACCTGACCTTTCAGGTGTTGACTGGGAGGCTATGGCAAAAAAAGATCTTGAAATGGCTGATATTGACCAAAAAAACACAGCTACTATTTTTGCTTTAAACATTGGCTATTTTGAGGAACTTATGGCTTTTATGGGCTTTACTGAAGGCCTGTGTGCTTTAAGCGAAGAACCGGAGGAATGCAAGGAACTTATTATGTACATGGCTGATTTTTATGTTGATGTGGCTGAAAAATGTATCGATTATTATAATGTTGATGTTTTAAATATTACAGATGATACAGCCACAAAACTTTCGCCTTTCATTTCACCTCAAACATATCGGGATATTATTAAACCTGCTCATGCAAAACAGGCAGAAGTTGCAAGAAAGCGTGGAATTCCTATTGAAATGCACTGCTGTGGCCGTTGTGAGGACCTTATTGACGACTGGATTGATTTTGGTGTGGTTGCCTGGAACCCGGCTCAGACCACTAATGATCTTAAGGCTATTAAGGAAAAATATGGAAATTCTTTGGCTATCTGCGGTGGCTGGGACTTTGAAGGAAAAGTTGCCGATCCTAACATCGGTGAAGAAGAATTTAAGCAGACAGTAAGGGATGCCATTGATGCATACGCTCCGGGTGGCGGTTATTGCTGGTGCGCCGGTGCTTTAGGTGCCATTGGCGATCCGATTACCGACAAAAAAAATAAATGGATGGCTGAGGAAGTTTCTGATTATGGAAGAAGCTTCTACAGCAAACAAAAATCAACAATTATCTAAATAGTTAATACATTTATGTGTCTACCTAACCAAACAAAAATCCCTTTAGATTGGCCTTTGCTTTTCTAAAGGGATTTTTCTCTATTCTCTTAAAACGCTAATCATTACTCTGTTAAACCTGCATCTTTCGATTTCATCTACCATTGCTACTGCATAATCTTTATATGAAATAATTGATTCTCTTTTAGAATTCAGTCTAATTTCATCCCCTGCCAAGATGTATTTTCCGGTTCTTTCACCTTCCACCATAAATTTTATGGCGGGATTTATAAAAAGCCAGTTTACATCCGTTCTCTGTTTTAAATCTTCTAATGCAGCTGCCATCTGTTTTGTAATGTATTTTTTATGCTCTGGATAATTTGGAACATCCGCCAGCATCTTGCCCGTTGCTTTATTGTAATAAAGTAAGCCTGCTCCCCCCATTATAATAAGCCTAGTATCCGTACCGGCAAGTATATCGCACAAATGATTGATTATTTCTCTGTGTCTTGTGATACTTCTGGGATTTTGAGGGCCGTAACAATCAACTACAACTGCAAAACCTTCCATATCTTTAGGAGTCATTTCGAGAATAGTCTTTTGAATATAGATTCTTGCATCCGTATAGTTTTTCTTCTGAATCCCATAGCCAATAACAAAATGACCTCTGTTAACTGCTTCGGTAATGATTCTTTTGGCAACTTTTCCGTTTGCTGCAAGTACCGCTATAGCTTTCATACACTCATCCTCTTCCCAATTATTTTAATATAATCAGTAAAATCATCAATATTTTTATCGGCTGTAAATTTATCTATCTATACATTTGAGGAAGTAGTCATGAAAATATAAGAAAGTTTTAATATTTGTTTTTTATTTTTTTGCAAAAAAAACATTCCGGAAAAACCGGAATGTCTATAACAAATTATATTTTTTATACTCTTGATAAATAATCTCCAGTACGTGTATCAATCTTAATTGTGTCGCCTTCATTTACAAAAAGTGGAACTAAAACCTGAGCTCCTGTTTCAACAACAGCAGGCTTTGTAGCACCTGTAGCTGTATCACCCTTTAATCCAGGTTCGCACTGTGTTATAAGAAGTTCTACGAAAAGAGGTGGTTCAACTGCAAATACATTACCATTGTGGGAACAAATCTTGCAATTTTCATTTTCCTTAACAAATTTAAGAGCATCTCCGATTGTCTCTTTATCAAGAGCAATCTGCTCGTAAGTTTCAATATCCATGAAATTGTAAAGATCTCCATCTGAATAAAGATATTGCATCTCTTTTCTGTCGATTCTTGCCTGTGGGAATTTTTCTGTAGGACGGAAAGTCTTTTCTACAACTCCTCCACTAATTATATTTTTTAATTTGGTTCTTACAAAAGCAGCACCCTTTCCAGGTTTTACATGCTGAAACTCGATAATCTGGAAAATTGAATTATCAAGTTCGATTGTGATACCGTTTTTAAAATCACCAGCTGATATCATTTAGATATTCCTCCTTAATTATTACGAATCTACCCAAATCTCCTCTTTAAGGAGGTTTTGGTCAACAAAATTATTTAAGATAATTTCAAAACATACCTTATCATTTTATAATATAGAATGTTTTTTTTCAAGTTTTTTCTATAATTAAAAGAATATCATTTTTATTCTGCTGTATCATCCTTAAAGAATGAGATTTCTGTTCTTAATTTAACTGCAATTTTTTTCAATTCTTCTGCTGAAATCGCAAGGGTTGTAGCTGTAGCTGAAAGTTCCTCAACAGATGCCCCAGTGGTTTCTGATGAAGCTGCATTTTCTTCTGAAATCGCTGAAAGTGATGACATAGCATCTGATACTACATCATTAGACTGAACACAGGTTGTAGCACCACCAGCAATATCATGAACGCCAACCACAGTACCATCAATGTCCTCAATCATACCATTTACTGATTCAAGGGTTCCACCGATAGCCTCCTGCTGCTCTAAATTACCCTGTTTTACAAGATTCGCAGCGGCAACTGCAGCCTCTGATTGTTTTAACAATACATCCATCTGTTTTCTGATGTCTTGAGCCATACTATCTGAGTCATCAGCAAGCTTTCTGATTTCCTCGGCAACAACTGCAAAACCTCTTCCTGCTTCGCCGGCACGGGCTGCTTCAATTGATGCATTTAGTGAAAGAAGATTTGTCTGGGACGCAATTCCTGAAATTCCTTCTACACTTTCATTAATACTTGTTACAGCATCCTTGGTAGCAGCAATTGTTTTTGCTATCTCTTCTATTTTTGCTGTCATATCACCACTAGAATCCTGCAAATTATGAAGGGATTTGCTGGAGGTTTGTGAGGCTTTCTTCATTTTACCTGCAAGATTTTCCATATTTTCAGCAGAGTTTTGAACTCCTACAACAGCATCTGTAATCTTACCAACATTATCAGCGGCAGACTGAATCTCCTCTGCTTGTTGTATTGCACCTGTTGCTATTTCTTGTACCGCATTTGAAACTGTTGCGGTAGTGGCTGCAATCTGGTTTGTCATATCAGCTAACTGTTCAGAAGAATCAGTAACAGTCATTGCAGAATTCTTAATTGATGCAACAATACTGCTTAATCTGTCAATAACAGAGTTTGTACTACGAACTATTTCGCCAAATTCATCCTTTCGATTATTAAAAACTAAAATCTTTTTAAATCGACCATCTGCCAATCCACTAAGAGCATTCTCAACAGAATATATAGGTGAAGTAAAGTTTTTTGCAATTAAAAATGATAAGCCAATAGCCACAACAACAAGAATTGCTCCTATAATAAGAACTATTAACGCCGCTTTATTTGCAGCTACCATTATATCGTTTTCTGTTTTGGATACTGCTACAATAAATCCTGAAACCGGCTCTTTAACCCAGGAAGAATGTGTTTTAACTCCGGAAAAATCCATACTTATAAGCCCTGAGGATTCAGTAGATGTCATATACTCTGCCGAAGACATATCCAAAGGTTCATCATCAGCAGATATTTCAAATTGCGCATGGGCAACAACAATAGCATTTCTGTCTACAATATAACCATCACTTACATGCTCAGTTAAAAAATTATGAAGATTTGCAAGATTATATGATCTATGAACGGTTCCAATAACTTTTTTACCAGTTTCATCAAAAATCGGTACAATAATATTCGTTACACGGTTTCCTGTACTTTTAGATACGACAAGATTTGAAACTACAGGCTTTCCTGTTGAAACACAATCTTGAAAATAATCTCTATCAGCTATACTAGAACCTTCTTTGTGGTCTGCCCTAATAAGTTGGTCACCACTTGATTTACACATAGAAATACTTGTATTACCATCGTTAATACTTTCATTTATTTTATCAAATTCATTCCAGATTTCTTCATCGCTGACTAGCTGCTTGTCAGTACCATAATTCGAAATAAAGTCTTTTGTACTTTTTGCATTGGCAAAAGCAGAAAGTGCTACAACATTCTGATTAATAACATTTGAATATTCTAGTTCCACTTCATTTGCCTGAGATTTCAATAATTCCAAAGCGTCATTTTGTGCCTTGTTTGTTGAATTATTATAACTGATTATTATAGCGATAGCTAAAGGAACTGCTACTAGAAGAATCATTATAAAAATAAGTTTGGTTTTTATACTGTCTTTAAATGATACATTAGACTCGATTTTTTTCTTTTTTCTAGATTTTTTTGTACTCTCCATTGTGCTCCTCCCTGTTTAATAAAACTATTATATTTATTAAATTTCAAACCATATAACATTTTAATCGGTATTTTTTTTATAAGTTTTATACGAAAAAAGCATAGCAAGAATAATTTGCTATGCTTAAAAATCTTTAATGTTATACTTTTATTTTATGATAAAATCTTCTAAACTATTTGAGAAGGCATTATTCTTACCTTCTATATTACTTGATTGTACAAAATACTGATATGAAGAAAGTACCTGGTCTTTAGCTACATCAGAAATGAATTTTTCCTTATCTAATAAGAAAATATCGCTGTCCTTTCCTATCAGTTCAAATTCTTTGTAATGATAAAGACTGCTTATATCCAGATTATCCCGTTTTTTTGAATAAAGAAAATCCTTATCATCTGACTGGCTCTCGTTCTTGAATACCTCCGGAACCTTAATCTCTACAGAAGCTGTTTCGTTTACATCTCCCACATTAAAGTTCTGGGTATCTTTTTGAGCATTTCTGATGTTTTCCATATTAAATTGATTATTAAAACTACTTCCTGAAATTCTCACGTTAACAACTTCTTTCTAAAATTACAAAAATTTATAATGAATAGGTATTATTTATTTTATAATCCCTTCGCGTTCACGTAACAAATATCGGAATCTTTTTCAAAATACTTTAGTACCAAAGATATATATGTAGTCTAATCGCTTTGTTTCATTTTTACTTTTTTCAACTCTTCCATAAAGGAATCGATATCCTGAAACTCTTTATAAACAGATGCAAATCTTACATAAGCTACAGCATCCAAATCCTTAAGCTTATCTAAAACCATATCTCCTATGGCTCTGCTTTCTATTTCCTTGCATCTTAAATTGTAAATTTCGTTTTCTACTTTTTCTACCAACTGATTAATCTGGTCAATATTGATATGCCTTTTATGACATGCCCTTAAAAGTCCGGCAATTAATTTTGAACGGTCATAAGCTTCTCTGGTTTCATCTTTTTTTATGACAATTACCGGAATTTTTTCAATGGTCTCATAAGTAGTGAAACGTTTATTGCAATCTTCGCAAATTCTACGCCTTCTTATGGAATTATTGTCCTCATTACCCCTGGAATCCAATACTCTTATATTGGAACTGTTACAAAATGGACACTTCATATTTTTCCCTCATATTTTGCTTATACATTAAATCTGAAAAGAATAACATCTCCGTCTTTTACGACATATTCCTTTCCTTCAATTCCTACAACACCTTTTTCTTTAGCTGCCGCCAATGAACCACAGCTTAATAAATCTTCATAATTCACTACCTCTGCACGGATAAATCCTCTTTCGAAATCTGTATGAATCTTTCCTGCTGCCTGTGGAGCCTTTGTGCCTTTTTTGATTGTCCAGGCTCTGGTCTCATCTTCTCCTGATGTAAGATAACTAATAAGTCCAAGTAATGAATAACTTGCTTTTATAAGTTTATCAAGACCTGATTCCGCAAGGCCTAAATCCTCTAAAAACATTGCCTTTTCATCATCATCAAGCTCAGAAATCTCTTCTTCGATTTTGGCACATATAACAAATACTTCGCAGCCTTCCGTTGCGGCATATTCACGAAGCTTCTTTACATTTTCATTATTTTCTCCATCATTTGAAAGGTCTTCTTCCTTTACATTTGCAGCAAAAATAACAGGTTTTATGGTCAAGAGGTTGTAAGTAGATAAAATCTCTTCCTCATCTTCATCTTCGCAAACAAATGACTTGGCAAGTTTTCCTTCTTCAAGATGGCTTATTAATTTTTCAAGAAGCTGTTCCTCTTTTTGAAGTGTTTTGTCCATGCGGGCAGCCTTTACTACCTTGGCTTTTCTTCTTTCTAAAATCTCTATATCGGAAAAAACAAGCTCCAAATTAATAGTTTCCACATCCCTCATAGGGTCAATGCTTCCATCTACATGTACTACATTTGTATCTTCAAAGCACCTTACTACATGCACTATAGCATCTACTTCTCTGATGTTTGATAAAAACTGGTTTCCAAGTCCTTCACCTTTAGATGCTCCCTTTACAAGACCTGCTATGTCAACGAATTCTATAACGGCAGGGGTTACTTTTTTTGAATCATATAAAGCAGCCAGTTTATCCAGTCTTTCGTCCGGTACTGCTACAACTCCAACATTTGGGTCAATGGTACAGAAAGGGTAATTGGCTGATTCAGCTCCGGCTTTTGTTAAAGAGTTAAATAATGTACTTTTTCCTACATTTGGAAGTCCTACGATTCCTAGTTTCATATCTTATATATCTCCTTTAAATTTCCTTGATTTTACGGGCTTTGAGCGTTTTGCCTTTTCGACCGAGTGCCACATCGAGTGCCACGGTTTTAAATTTCGCATCAAGTTTTATACCACTTTTAACGCGTCAGCCACGAGATCAATCTCTCTGTGCTTTTCATCCTCTGTAATATGAACATACAGATTCATGGTAATAACGATTTTATAATGGCCTAAAATTTTTTATATTCAGGTGGCTCATTTTTTAGTAAAAAGCTCTAAAAAAGCACGTTATATTATACAATAACATAAGGGTAATTGCAATGTTATCTGATGTTGGATGATGTTGATTTATACTTAAAATTGACCCAGGATTTTGTCCGCATCCTCAGTGGAGCACAAGTGACAATCTTCAATCTATTGAGCAAAAGTGCCACCCCAAAAAATAACTACGCCAATGATGCAATAGTTGCCAATGCAATTATTTCTTCTTTTTCTTCTCCGGCAGTTCCTCCCAAATGCTCTCGACCAGCTCACGCAGGAACTCCCGGTTATCAATATTATCCACTATCATGTTTATAATCTGCCAAATCCTTGTCTTCAACCGGTAATAACTCAAACTTCATTATATTCTGCTCCTATCAAGTATTCATCTCTATTTTCTAAAAATATTTGCTTCTTTAAAGATATCTTTCAAAAATCCTAGGCAACTTTGATGTAAGCTCTCCATAATAAAGCCATTTTTACGCTACCGCATTTGCATTTATCTTCTCAATTACCTTTCTGATTCCAGTCCATACCGTCAAATCAGTAAAGATATCAACTACACTTCCCTGATCTGTAAACGGCGATTCCTGAAGTACTGAAAGGTCTGTCATCATACCGTTGTGAACGATATATTCTACAATCTGATTTACAAAATAAATCTGTCTGCTATCCAGATTTGTATCCTCAAGAAACTCTGAAAAAGCTTCCTTAGCTGCATTCATATCCATTCCAACGATACTACGGACAAATTCACCTAAAGGCTTTTGACCATATTCCTTCTCGTAATCCTCCTTAGTACCAACTTCTTTCCAAAGGATTTCTTCCAATGATTCCACATCAAAATGTGTGAGTGGCTGGTTTGTACGAAGCTTTGCAATTACAATATTGTCCTGATGTTTACGAATGTAATACTTAGCCTTCTCCTTATAATTCTTCAATTCATCATTTTCAAGTTCAGAATCATTCCACTGGGTATCCAAAATATCATCTGTGAAATCAGTATCATAGCGAAATTTCTTCTTCGGCAAATACTTCATCAAATCACGCAAGTTTTCTCTGATATGTTCAAAATCATCGATGCCGGCACGATCCACATAATCTGTTTGAAGAATCTTAGTAATCAAATCCTTCTGTGCCAAAATCTGCGGAATATTCGCTACAGACGCAATACCGCCTACTTTATCATACAAGTCTGACTTTAAACGACCATACTTACGACCTGCCAACTGAGCTAATTCCATCCCATATATCAATGCATCAAAACGAACCGCTGACGCCTCATCATTATCTGGTAAAATCAGCGGTGCCAGTTCTTCACGCACTAATTTTGTATCCTCATATGAAAGATTCTGATAATTACTCTCAACAGAATACAAATCCACATACTTAATATGCTGACGAACGGCAAAATTTTCGCGATTTAATTCCTTAACCTTTCCAGTCATCATTTTAACCAAACGATTACGATACTCAATCAAACGATCCACCTGGTAATTAATATCCTGCAGTTTATACGCAATTTGGAATTCCAGATTAAATACCGCTCCCTGTAGTGCAATCATATTTGCTGTTGGACGTCCTTCTCCCATTCGGAAAAATTCAAAATTTCCGCAAAAATCAAAGATATAAAATTTACTCTTATCTTCTCCATCAACAAGTCCTGGGCAAAGTCTGGTACCACGACCAATCATCTGCCAAAACTTCGCTTTACTCATAACCTTCTTAAAGAAGACAAGATTCAAAACTTCCGGTACATCAATTCCGGTATCAAGCATATCTACTGAAATAGCAATCTGCGGAAGTTTTTTTGCATCTGAGAACTCATCAATTGCGCTTTGGGCATAGGTCATATAGTTATCAATCACCTTTGCGAAAGCCTGTCCATTTGCTCCCTTAGCAAGATTCGGATACTCTTTATTAAATACTTCCAAAATCTTTTCCGCATGGGAATGATTCTTTGCAAAGATAATTGTCTTACCTATCTTCTCGCCATAATTTATCTTTAAGGCATCACGCATCACAATATGAAGCACCTGGCGAATGGTATCTTCATTAAAAAGCCATGTATTTAATGCTGAAGAATTAATTCTCTCAGGAAAATCTCCGTATGCATCTTTAAAAGTATCTTCATAGATTTCCTTCTCTTCTTCAGAAAGATCTGCATAGCTGATACCCTGTTCGATGAATTTTAATTTCGTCTCTACAGACATATAATCAACAAGATATCCGTCCTTTACAGCCTGTGCCAAATCATATCCATATGTAGGTACACCATTATCCAGTTCAAAAATTTCATAGGTATTCTTATCAATCTCATCTTTAGGTGTTGCCGTAAGGCCTACCAGTGGAGCATCAAAGTAAGTAAAGATATCTTTATACTTATTATAGATTGAACGATGTGCCTCATCACAGATTACAAGGTCAAAGTGTCCGCTTGTAAAAAGTTTTCCTTCTTTATCCTTAACAGAATCTATGCATCCCATCATGGTCTGATACGTCGAAAAAACACAATGGGAATTGTAATTATCCTTCTCTTCGCAAAGGTTTGTACATGACAAATCCGGAAGCAAGTTTACAAAACTTCTTTTTGCTTGTGTAACTAAAGAATTACGATCTGCAAGAAATAAAATATTCTTCACCCATCCAGCATCCAAAAGAACCTTACACAAAGCGATAACAGTTCTCGTCTTACCGGAACCTGTTGCCATGACTAGAAGTGCTTTTCTTCGATTATTATCATCAAAACTATCGCAAACAGCTTTAATTGCAGCTTCCTGATAATAACGTCCAGCAATTTCCTTATCTACAAAAACATGGTTCAAACTGGTCTTCATAGACTGAAGGTTGTACAACTTCTCCAAGTCACGCTTTGAATAAAACTCCGCCACTTTTCTTTCCGGATACTGATTATCAATAATTCTTGTATCAAAACCGTTTGTCAAAAATACAACCGGTCTCCTACCATATTCTTTTTCTAAAATATCAGCGTAGAGTTTTGCCTGCTGACGCCCCTTAGCTACATCCACACAAGTACGCTTTGCTTCTACAACAGCAAGTGGTTTGTGGGCATCATCATAAAGAACATAATCCGCAAACCCGACTTCGGATTTATTTGGCATTCCAGGAAGTTCTACCTCATTAACCCAATCCTTGCCCTCCGTCCATCCTGCATCAATGAGCATAGAATCTATATAAATCTTACGTGTTTTATATTCTGATAAATCAAGAGGTTTTGGAACATAAGTCTGCTGCCTTTCCAAACGACGGGTAGACAAAGCCTCTTTCAAAGACTCATTCTCTTCAAAAAGCTTCTGTAAATCAATATCTTTTTGTGCAGATCTTTCAATTTCCTTCTGGAGTTCAATTTTTGTAGCTTCCGCCTGTTCACGGTTTTCCTTTGCTTTCTTTACTCTTTCCGTAATAAGATTTGGATTAAATACTCGCTCTTCATATAAATCTGAATAGCAATAAGTAATATAATCCAAATAAATAAACAGATTCTCAAGGCAAAGCATTGCCTCATCCCGTCCAAGTTTCTTTCTACTATGTGCAGCGTTATTCCCGCATCTACGAATAAAGTCCATTCGTTTCCACAAATCCGGTCCGATAATCTGGCGATACTCTTCCGCATTCATCAAACTCTGTAGATTATCCTGATACGGCATCTCCAGTTCCTTATTAACGGAATACATCCATTTTAAAGCAAATTCCATAGCACGCCGACTGTTAATAATACTAGCCTCCGGGTCCATAAGAATAATTCGCTCCGCAGAAATCGCCACATCAGCAAACCTGTTAAACTTTGGCTCTTTTTTTAAATAATCAAAATTTGTTATCATATAACCACCCCATTTATATATCTCGACTACGATACGTTTCCAGCTCTAACCAACATTCTGCCAATTCATCTACCAGTTCCTCTATAGACTTCTTTCTGGCAAAAAACTTGAATTTGTTTCTTAATCTTCTTTCTTTGAATTTTTGATTCGGTGGACTAAATCATATACATTTTTTGAACCAATGGCAATCCAGCATATAGTGCAGATTTTATTATTTTCAAAAAAATACCATGTAGCAACAAAAAATGATAAACAAATTAATACAACGTAACCTACTCTCTTTAAAAGTTCTTTATTTTTCATCCTATTATCTCCATATATAACTTTAATTAGCAACATCACAATTATGCCGTAACACTATAAATAAATAGTTAAAGAGCTCAACAAATCGCAGTTTATCTTAGTCTATTATGCTGGAATATAATTATTTCAGCAAACTTGAATTTGTCGCTTATCCATTGATTAAGAACAGCCCAAATCCACATACAACAATTCCTGCCACTTGTTTGATAGATATGGATTCTTTATAAAGAAGAAAACCTATAACTATCAAGGCAATTGCAAGACAAATGTTTGCTGTCAGTGCTCCATTACTAACTTTCCATCCGGCTCGATACAGAAACACATATCCCGCCTCTAATCCAACGATTACCAATCCAAGAACAAACGAAGTCCAATTTATCTTACTGATTTCATTTAATACGCCGGCTGGTTTTACGCTCACCACAAACAGTACTGCTGAAAGTACTGCACCGACAAGATATGTAACCGTAAGCGCGCCAAATGTGTTTGTCCCCTCGGGCATTGATTTAGTACAGATGTTGTAAAAACAGTTTGAACCGACGATTAACACTAATGGCCAAATCATGTTCCACATAATAATATTCCTCCTATATATGTATTTTGGCCTGTTATAACGGCAGGGTCCCAGCCGTGTAAACTTGAAGTTGTGCAATTAACTTAAAGCGGACATTCGGAATCCGCTTCGCTACTTCCTCATGAACGCAGTGGCACTTTGTGCCACCTGTCAGAAGGGGCTTTAACCCCTTCTGACACTAGTAAGCTTATACCCCCGCTTAAAGCTTACGCTTTTGAAGCGGGGGATTGCTTACACTGCGTTCAAATATAACTTACTTTGACGTTGTCACCTTGATTGCTCCAAGACTGTGTATCCTAACAACTCGATTGCTATCTGTTTCCGCCATCTTTTGTAATTGCTCTATATAAGGAATGACAAACTCCGGTCTGCGTTTTCCAAGTACTCGAAAAATTTCTGGAGATTCCATTCTGACCTTGTCATCAATATCATGCAGGAGTGACTCGAATACTGACATATGATTCTCATAAATATCCGGAGTGTTCGTAGCAACATTTTCAGAAGCCCAGATAAAACTCAGGCGTACTTTAGGTTCGTCATCAGAGGCAAAACGAAACAAATCCGACCAATATGGTTCAATCAAATTGTAATTGCCCCTCCCAATTCTGCCAAGTGCATTTACCGCGCGCTCCCTTAAAAGAGCATTCTCACTATCACAGAATGAAGCAACCATCGGCACTGCATCTTGAATGGAATCAGGATATTCAAGGCCCATCTCACCAAGCAGCCATAATGCTTTAGCCTGTATCTTCGCAGACTCATGATTGAGAAGAGATGAAACGTATTGTATATTCTCTGCCCATTTGCTCTTATCCTTTGTCAGTATTCCAAGTTCTTTATATAGTTCTGATTCATTCATTTCAATATCTCCCTGGTCGATTATTCTGGAATATAATTACAGCAACAAATAACAATTTGTTAAATTCCAAGCCTCTCCATACTTTTAATATTCTCATTCAATTTGTTATAATTCTTTTTTCTTCAAATACTCTTTTATCGTGAACTACTCCGACTTATAGAAGTCGGAGCTTCCTGTTTCAACCACTACTGCATTGGCTACGAATATACGCAACTCGACGTCTTACACAATGTCCACAGGCGTATAAGTTAGGGCTATTTTTGATTAAGCGAGCCTGCGAGCGATGCTTCTTGACCAACAGGTCAAGAAGATGGGCTTACGTCTTTCTCTTACAACTACAATTTTTCAATCGTCACACGATAATATTGAATCGTGCGATTCTAGCATCCTTATATAGTCTTTATTTATCCAAAGTACTCTTGCATTAAACTATCAAATAGTAATTGAGTTTCATCCAATGCTTTCTGCACTGCAAATTTTGATTTGTCGACTTGTTTTACAAACTCGGCAAATTGATTTTGTATCTCCATAGGTGGTATAGGCACAACTAAATTAAGAATATCTTTATTAGAAATATTGGCCTGTCGTACACCCCTACTTATACCAGTTAATCTTTTCTTAATCTGTTCAAATTTTAATAGCTCTGATAAATAGAATTTATCAATACCATCTTTAATCTCAAGCTTAGCATTACGTTGATTAAGGTAATATTTTTCGTATTCGTTACCTAGGATACATACATTACCGTAATCGTCCTTGCCAACAGTACCTGTTAGAGACATAACCAAATCACCAGGATACATGACATATCTTTCCAAAGCATCATCTTCTTTCCAAAATACCAAGTTAACCGGTCTGAAATAACCTGCATTTATATTCCCTATGCGGAGAACTGGAACACCATATTCTTCATCAAACTGGTCACTTTTAAAAGCATATCCTCCGACGACATCAAGCTTTTCTGATAATGGACATTCGTCCCATCCTTTAGAATTAATATCAGGATCACCAAAGAGCTCGACAAATCGGGCTTTGATGAGTTCATCGAATTTGCTCAATTCCTGCTTTCTTAAGTCAATCACACTTTCCAACTTAATCAGCTTTTTTACAACATCAGATTGCTCATCTATAGTTGGAATAGCTATTTTTAGTTTTAACAAATCTGATTTCGTCAAACTTGGTATAGTAACCGTTTTATTAAGTTTCTCAAAATCATATTTTTTGCAAAAATAGAATAAATACCTTGGGTTTAACACTTCTTTTTTTGCTTGTAACCCAAAAGCAGTATCTACATTCCAAAAAGGTTCATCAACATATATAGGATTGTTTATATTACCTTTTCGACCAATTATTACTGTATCTGGTTCGCATATATAATCATCTGCATGCCCCATAATGCCACCACTACCATAGATAGGATATTTACCATCAGGGTTTTCAACAGCTTTTTGATTCTTACCATTCTTTATTTCAAGAACTTCTTCAAAAATATACTCCATCTATCATCCCTCACTCGGTAACCTATCGTGCCCATTCGCATTCCGCCCTTCGGGCTTCATGCTCATGCGTCCTGTCGGACTATCGTTCCAAGATGGCATACACGCTTTGGTAAGCAAGCTTCCCTCGCGTGTATGCCACCTTGGAACGGCACTCCTCGTTACCTCGACAAATCTCAATTTGTTTAAGACTTGCCTTTCCTTTCTAAATATTAAGGAGTTTCTCCAACTCATCCATCTCTTTGCCAATCTCCATCTCTATTTCACGGATATCAGCCATAATTTCAGATGTTGGCGGATACTCTATCTTCTCATAAACTACTTCTTTATACTTATTGATAGATAAATCGTAATCATTATCCGCGATATCCTGCTTTGGAACCATAAATGATTTATCAGTACGTTCTCTATCAATTTCTTTATCCAGATTCTTGAAACGTTCTATAATATCTGGAATATCATTCTCACTAACTGGTGTACGCTTATCGTCCAGGCTGTAACCATCAGCAGTCATATCATAGAACCATACATTGTCTGTTCCGCCATGACCGGTCTTTGTAAAGATAAGAATAGCAGTAGATACTCCGGCATATGGTTTGAACACACCTGAAGGCATAGAAATAACTGCCTCTAATCTATTTTCTTCTACAACCTGCTTACGAATATCCTTATGTGCTTTGGATGAACCGAAAAGTACACCATCCGGAACGATACATGCACATCTTCCACCAACTTTTAACATACGAAGGAAGAGAGCCAAGAATAAAAGCTCTGTTTTTTTTGTCTTACATACCTTAAGCAAATCCCCGGAAACAGCATCTGCATCCAAACTTCCTTTAAAAGGTGGATTTGCAAGGATTAATGAATACTTATCATGGTCTGCATTCTGATCAGACAAACTATCGCGATATTCGATAAAGGGATTGTCGATACCGTGTGTCATCATGTTCATAGCACCGATACGAAGCATGGTTCTATCCATATCAAAACCATTAAACATGGAATTCATGTAATGTTCCTTTTTATCTTTATCAAAAAAGATTTCTTCTTTCTTAGTCTCCTTTAAGTATTCTGCAGCAGAAACAAGAAATCCTGAGGTACCACAAGCCGGATCACAAATCACATCATCCGCCTTTGGCTCTACCATTTCTACCATCATACGGATGATATGACGAGGTGTTCTAAACTGACCATTTCTTCCTGCAGATGCAATCTTATTAAGCAAATATTCATATACATCACCACGAACATCTAAGACTAAAGTAGAGTTCATAATTTCATATATTTCATCCAGGGAATCTACTACCTTTGATAAAAGAAGTGGTGTTGGAAACTTAAAGATAGCATCATCCATATATTTAGAATATGTGCTATTCTTGTCGCTATGAAGATTCTTAATGAATGGGAATACCCATTCCTGCATTATCGCATACATTCTTCCAGCTGAAAAATCATGAAATACAGACCATTTAAGCTGTGTTCCTTCGATAGTACGATCTCCAATTTTTACTTCACCTGCAAAGATACTTTTATAAGGAAGTCCAAGCATAGCACTTTCTTTTTCTTTTCTTTTATCTACATCATCCAAATCTTTGATAAACATAAGATATGTAATCTGCTCAATTACTTCCAATGGATTTACAAGTCCGCCTGCTGCAAACACATCCCAAAGTCCATCGATTTTATTCTTTAATTCACCTGTAATCATTTACTGTTCCTCCGTATTCCATGTGTACTTCGTGTAGCGTCCACCACCGATTTTCTTTATATCATTATTCTTTAGAAGCTTAGCCAATGTTCTCTGAACCGTTGTATCACTTATATCCGGGTTCATTTCCAAAAGTTCTGCCTTCGTAATCGTTCCAATATGATCCTTTATAATCTCTCGAATCCGATCTGACTTTGTCAGATTCGGGTTTGTAACAAGTTCCGTCCTTGATTCAAACTCTTTATAAGCATTTACTATAACTCCCAACATATAATTAACAAAGGGCTTATAATCATTCTCATTCTCGTGCCAGCCTACTAAACTATCCTGAAGCACCTCATAATAGGTCTCTTTTGATTCTTCTATAATTTTTTCGATACTGATATATTTGCCAACTATAAATCCAGTTTTATATAGAAGAAGCAAAGTCAACAATCGGCTCATTCTTCCATTGCCATCATTAAATGGATGAATACATAAGAAATCAAGAATAAACATCGCATTTAAAATCAATGGATCAATCTCTTCTTTTGCATCCGCATAGGCTTTGCATAATTCATCAATAGCAGCCGGTGTTTCCCAAGCCGGTACCGGGCGAAATCTTAATCGCTCATTTCCTTTTTCATCCGTTTCTCGAATAATATTGTCACTGGATTTGAACTTACCAACATCATTTTTTGCAACAAATTTATATAAATCTCGATGTAACTGCAGGAAGTAACTGGCACTAATCGGTATATATTCATAACTGTCATGAATCGTATTAAGCACATCTCGATATCCTGCAATTTCTGACTCGTTTCTATTTCTCGGAGTTGTTTTTGCCTGTGCTAAGCTTTTAAATCTATCATCAGAGGTAAAGATACCTTCGATTTTATTTGAAGCCTCTGTGCTCTGAATTTTTGCAAGTTCTGATAGTTCTTTTAATTCATCCTTGTGGGCTTTAATGAATAATCTTTGCTCACCTTTGAACTCGTTAATAAGAGTTAGCTTTTTCACTATTTCCGGAGTCAGTAGCTTTTCCCATTTTCCTTTGTAACTATAGTTTCTCATTTAATTACGTATAATCCAATTATCAGTTTTGATGATTGGATTTTTTCCTTTCTCCCAGGTTCTACTGGGTAATCTAATCTCTATCTGATATATTTATTAAGGCGCTGTGGATCTGTGTCTATTTTATTACAGCTCTGACTGGTACGAGGTGACTCAGACCACAGCTTTTCGTCTATTACTGTTAATCAGTTTGTTAACGCTCTGACGTTTCTATTTACGTGATTACACAGCCGGATTCTCTGTGGAAGACAACAGCGCCAAATCTTATATCTAAGGAGGTACCA
>NZ_FOJY01000012.1:68834-107026 GCF_900112085.1 Acetitomaculum ruminis DSM 5522 | reverse complement strand
CATTTCACGCAGACCTCCCTAGGTACCACACGTTTCTTCCTCTCCATCCATCTGCCTCATTTATCATGCATGATTCCGTGTAGTTATGGGGCTTCGACTTGTACCGCAGCCTTACCCTCATGCATAACCTCATATGAGATTTCTGTTCGTCAGACCAGAGATTTGCCCGTGAGTTAGTATGTTCCTCACATCCAGCTTCCTTCAGATTCCGTCTTGCGGCGGACACCCTTGCTTTCGGCTATATCCTTCCCACTACCGGGCGGATTCGGGACTTTAACCCGTTAGAAACGTGCGCCGCTAGGCGCACGATGAAAGAGCCCGTTTCTTATGTATCAAATAAGAAACAGGCTCTTTCTATAATATTTAATAACCGTAATCTGTTAATTAGTTTAGTAGTCTTCTTCTTCCTCGCCTTCACTGATGTCGGCCTTTGGCTTCTCAAGACCTTCTATTTTAATGCCGTTTTTTTCTGCATAATCCCATAATGCAGCATGAATAGCTTCTTCTGCCAAAAGGGAACAGTGAACCTTTACAGGTGGAAGTCCATCAAGTGCTTCCATAACTGCCTTATTTGTAACCTCTAAGGCCTCCTGAATGGTCTTTCCGGTAACCATCTCAGTTGAAATAGAACTTGTAGCAACGGCAGCACCACATCCAAAGGTCTTAAATTTCGCCTCTTGAATAACACCGTTATCATCTATTTTAAGATACATTCTCATGATATCTCCGCATTTTGCATTTCCTACTGTTCCTACACCACTGGCGTCTTCTATTTCTCCAACATTTCTTGGATTATTAAAATGATCCATTACTTTTTCACTATACATATCAAAATC
The DNA here is from genome assembly GCF_900112085.1 of Acetitomaculum ruminis DSM 5522. GTDB lineage: Bacteria > Bacillota > Clostridia > Lachnospirales > Lachnospiraceae > Acetitomaculum > Acetitomaculum ruminis. Next base: position 106,190 of record NZ_FOJY01000012.1, on the reverse strand, counting down.
CTCTCTTAATCAAAATATTGTTTTTAAGCTTCTTTTGCAATAAAGTCTTCATAAAGTGGAGACATGCTTCTTAATCTACTAATAATTTTCTTTAATTCATCAACAGTATAATCAACTTCCTCTAATGTGGTTTCATCAGAAAGTGTAAGTCTGAGAGAACCATGAGCAATTTCATGAGGAAGGCCGATGGCTAAAAGCACATGTGAAGGATCAAGAGAACCTGATGTGCAAGCTGAACCACTGGAACCGCAAATTCCTTTATTATCAAGCAATATAAGCATCGATTCACCTTCGATAAATCTAAAGCAAAAGTTTACATTGTTTGGAAGTCTGTTTTTTCTGTCACCGTTTAACTTAGAATATGGAATCTCATTTTCGATTCGCTCAATAAGATGATCTCTAAGCTTTGAGACATTTTTTGTGTATTCTTCAAGGTTTTCTTTTGCAATCTGTGCTGCCTGTCCCATTCCTACTATTGAAGGGACATTATGGGTTCCGGCTCTTCTTTTTCTTTCCTGAGCTCCCCCATGTACAAATGAGCCAATCTTTACGCCCTTTCTTATATACATGATGCCCACACCTTTTGGTCCATGAATCTTATGTCCGCTGGCGCTTAGCATATCGATATTCATTTCATCAACATTTATATTTATATGTCCAAATGCCTGAACAGCATCTGTATGGAACAATATTTTGTTTTCCTTTGCAATTTTTCCGATTTGTGCCAAAGGCTCCACTGTACCAATCTCGTTATTGGCAGCCATAATTGAAATAAGAATGGTGGTAGGTTTAATTGCTTTTTTTAGCTCATCAAGCTTAACCAGACCGTTTTCATCTACATCAAGATATGTAACTTCGTACCCTTGTCTTTCAAGCCACTGGCATGTATGCAAAATAGCATGATGCTCTATCTTAGTGGTAATGATATGATTTCCTTTTGACTTATAAGCTTCTGCAGTAGCTTTAAGTGCCCAGTTATCAGACTCACTTCCCCCTGCTGTAAAATAGATTTCATTGTCTTTAGCTCCAATAAGATCGGCTATTTGATTTCTTGCCTTGTCAACTGCAGCCTTTGAATCATCTGCGAAAGAATAGATGCTAGACGGATTTCCGTATTTTTCACAAAAATAAGGTTTCATTACATCAAAAACCTCTGATTTAAGTCTTGTCGTCGCTGCATTGTCCAGATATATTAATTTATTCATTTTATCCTCCAATTCCTACACATTTCCACTTATTTGACTGCTTTTAGCAGGTAAAATAATTATAAATTTTATTTCCTAGTATGTCAATAGGTTTTATTCTTTTTCTAGGAATTAAAACAATAAAAAACACCCACTGTCTATAGTGAGTGTTCCTTTCTACTTCAGGCAACCCGTCACAAGTTTTAACTTACTTACAATATGCCTCTAAAAGTTTCATTGTATTTTTTACTCCGTCAATATGGCTTCTTTCGTATCCATGGGATGCATATACCCCTGCACCGATAAGGCCATGTCTTATATCATTTCCTGCTGCCAAAGCAACATCTACATCTGAGCCGTAGAAAGGATAAATATCTACTGAAAAATCAATATCATTTTCCTTTGCAGCCTTAACAAGTCCTGTTACAACTTCATAATTATAAGGACTTCTTGAATCTTTAGCACAAATGGAAACCTGTCTTTCAGTGCAATTTAAGCCTTCTCCCACACATCCCATGTCCACTGAAATCATTTCAGTTACACCTTCAGGTATGGAGGCACTTCCACCATGTCCCACTTCTTCATAAACAGTAATATAGTGGTACATTTTCTTTTTTAAGGAGATTTCTTCGTCTTTTAAATATTTTGCATATGCTAAAAGCATACCTACGCTTAATTTATCATCTAAAAATCTGCTTTTAATATATCCGGATTTTGTAATAGTGGTTCTTGGATCAAAACATACAAAATCTCCTGCCATTATTCCAAGCTTTTCGGTATCTTCCCTTGAAGAAACATTTTCATCAAGAACTACTTCACAATTTTCAAAATCTCTTTTAGTGTCATTATATTCACCATTAACATGGGTTGAAGCATTATTTAATTGAAATGTCCCATCAAATTTCCCTGAAAATCTGCTTATGATTTTACAGTTTTCACCTTCAACATTATTAGCATTTAAGCCACCTAAAGGAGATACCTTTAAATTTCCGTTTTCTTTTACCTGGCAAACTATGGCACCTAATGTATCTATATGAGCAGCAAGCATTAAGGCATCTTTTTCATCTTCTCCACCTAAATCAGCTAATACGCCTCCCTTAACTGTCTTTGTAACCTTATAACCAAGTTTTTCATATTCGGATATAACAAAATCCGCCACTTCTTTTGTATAGCCGGTAGGTGAATCTATTGCCAAAACTTTCTTAGTCATTTCCAGTGCATAATAAACATATTTTTCATCCATTTAAAATTCCTCTTTTCTTTATTTTCTCCCTAGATTATTTATTTTCTTCTTCATTAAGGGGAGCTGATATATCCACAATTTTCCTGTTTTCTATACAGATTTGCCTGTCACAATATGGTATTACCGACTTTCTGTGGGTAATAAGCAAACAGGTGGGTCTTGGTCTTAATTGCTTAAGTCCTTCTAACACATTGATTTCAGTTTTTTCATCAAGAGAAGATGTTGCCTCATCAAATATTAAAAAAGGGGCTCTTCTTACCAAAGCTCTGGCAATGGCAATTCTTTGGGCCTGACCTTCTGAAAGTCCGTGTCCTCTTTCACCGATAACTGTATCAAGTCCCTGAGGCAGTTTTTGAACAAAATCATAGGCAGAACTTAATTTTAAAGCTTTAATCATTTCCCTTTCGGAGCATCTCAAATTTCCCATCTGTATATTTTCCCTTACTGTTCCGCTAAATAAGGTATTTCCCTGGGGTACATAGGCAATAAACTCCCTTGTGGCAGCATTTGCCTCTTCTTTATCACCTTGACTGTTATAAAAATTAATATAACCTTCTTTTTGATTCATAAATGACATAATAAGTCTGACCATGGTTGTTTTTCCAATGCCGGACTGTCCTATAATTGAAACAAACTCACCGGGTTTTATATTTAATGATGCCCCATCTAAAACAGGTTCATCCGTATATCCATAGGTAATGTTTTCAAGGTTTACTCCCACCTGCATAAACTCTATATTTTCTTCGTTTCTTTTTTCCACCTCAATATCTTCAAGTTCAATAATACGACCTGCTGAAGTAAAAATGGATACAATCTTAGGAACCTGTTGTGCAAGCCCCATAATAGGGGATTGAATACGGTTTACCAGGGTTAAAAAAACTGACATGGTACCGTAGGTTATAAGCTTTGCAGAAACCTGGGCAGCTCCAATAACAAACGCCACTACATATCCTAATTGAAATGACAATGACATAACCGATGAACTTAAAAGACTGATTTTATTTCTTTCAAAAATCCAATGAAATCGCTCATCTCTTAATTTTGTAAGTTTTTTTACGGAATAATCCTCATTGGCAAAGGACTTTACAATAAGAATATTTGCAAGGCTTTCCTGCAAAAAGGATCTGTATCTAGATTCAGACTCCTGAACCTTTTTTTGAAGCTTATTCATTTTTCTACCCAGTAAAACGGCTACTATAGCTGCAACCGGCGCCACCAAAAGGGCAAATAAAGCCAGTAAAGGTGAAAAATAAAAAAGGGTAAAAAATGTTGCAAATAATTCCACTATCAGCTGTATAACAGTTGGAATTACATAAATAATACCATCTGAAACCTGACCTGCATCAGAAGTAAGACGGGTCATTAAATCCCCGGTATGATATTTTGTAACATCCATCCAGTAGGAACGGATGATTTTCTCATAAACCTGTTTTCTTATACCGAAGGAAAATCTTTCGTTTAACATTATGGACATAAGGCTTGTGGCTATGCTTAAAACAAGATTAAATACAATCATTCCGGCATATACTACAACTACCAATATTACTACATTTCCACCCTTTGCGCTGTCTATTATTTCTTTGGAAACTAAAGCCATATATATGGAAATCCCCGTTAGTGCCAGTTGCATAAGCATAATTAGAATTATTCTTGGTAAAAAGGGCTTTGTAAACTTCATCAGCCATTTGGCATATTCTGAATTTGTTCTCCAGTTTTTTATAAAATCAATTAGTTTTTTCAATTTTTACGGTCTATCCTTCTAGTATTACTCTTAATATTTACGACTTATCTAGTATATCATAGCAAATATACACAGGTGAAGAGTCAAATAATCTATATTTAAATACGGACAAAAAAAGCACACCGGCAAATGCAACATTTTCATTTGGGGTGCACCTTATTTTTTTAGACTTAACTTTTCCGAATACTAGGACAAAAGCCCTGTAGTCTAAATACTTTTAGTTTCCATCAGGTACTTCAATAGGTCCTACAGGATTTACCGGTGTTTCAGCACCACTGTTAAAGCTAACCCAATAATTTCCGTTCTGATCAACTCGAATCTCATCAAACTGTGTGCTCACATGTCTTCCCTGAGCTGTTTTTTCAATACCAAGATTTTCTACACTTGGCTCTACCCATGCTTTTTTCATGACTTTCTCCTTCCATACATTAAACTTTAAAACTAAATTATATATTCAATTTAGCATCCTTTTTTATTAGTGTAAACAAATCTAACCAATTTGTTACAAAAAAAGAAACTACTTAGATTAAAATATAAAATAATAATCTAAGCAGCCATTTTTAATATAATATTTTCAGTTAGTTACTAAGGAACGATTATTCTGCCATCTTCACCTGTTATAACCTCTCCACTTACATCAGGATTAGAATTCGAACCGCTCACAAAACTTGCCCAAAAATTTCCGTTTTGGTCTGTCCTTATCTCATCAAAATTTGTTGTAATATGTCTACCTTGTTTAGTTTCTTCAAAACCAAGTTCTTCTAATTGTGGTTTAGTCCATGATAATTTCATACCCATACCTCCCATTAAGACAAAACATATAACTCTTTCCTTATACAAATTTATCATGGATTATTTATTTCGTAAATCTTTCTAACAATTTTGTTATTCATATATGCAATTTATAAATAGTATGACAATTTACAGTTATTTTTAAACATTATTCTGTTATGTGTGAGAATTTCAATTTAAAAGTTCTCAAAAAAAGAATCCAAACTGGCTAACACCAACATCTCCCTATAATCTTTTTCATTTAAATTACTTATATCTGCCTTAAATTTTTCCTTTAGTTTATATACTTTTTCCTTATCAAGATAGTCATTTAATTTTTCACTTTCTAAATAGTTATTAATCTCCTGTTTGTGTCTTTCAAAGTTTTTTTCAAGTCTAAAGGAAAAATCAGCTCCCTGTAATCCTCTTCGATTTTTTATATCAAGAATCCTTTTTGGCAAAATATCTGACATAAAACAGGTTACCATGGCTCTTTCTTTTCCATTTATTACAAAACAGTCTATTGGAAATGCCAGACAAAGTTCTATTATTCTTTTATCTTTGGTAGGATCTCTCATTACAATCCCGTTTTTTAAGCCATTTTTTGTATCAAAAATACTCAAATGTTGATAAACTTCCGGCGCGTATATAAAGTTTTTCCAGGCTTTTTTTGAGTCCATAATTGAACCGCCATTTTTTTTAATACATTCTTTAAGCCTTTTGTCAATTCCATATTTTTTTATTTCCTCAATTGGCAAATATCCATCTTTAATTGGGGACATGTCAATAATTATCTTCTCACGAAGTTGAGAAAAAAATACCTGTAATAAATTCTTTTTAGTTACACGCATTTCTTTTTTAAAATATTTTAATTGCTTATATGCTTTACGGAAATGTCCTTCTAACATTTTTTGCCATACATATGCCAAAACAGGACCATAAGATATTGTAGAATTTCCATATTGTCCTTTTAATAACACCCTGCATCCATCTTTATAGGCATTTTCATAAATTTCCTCAAGCCATGTAAGATTAACTGCTGATTTCAAAGGAACCTCCAGTATTTTCACATGCTCTTTCATCCTGTCCAGGGCATCTTTTTGTGGACAATCTATAAGTCTGCTTTTTACATTGTAAAATTTTTCTTTTAAGGCTTCCTGCCCTATAGATTCATTTGTAATATAAAACTTATTTTCATGGCTTACAAAATCCGGATGAGGAATACTGGTATAAGTATATAGATTTTTCCCTTCTTCTTTTAAAAAGGGAGCTGTCAAAGATGCAACTGCCGTAGAATCAAGCCCACAGCTTAGCATAATCCCTGTATTATCTATGCTTCTAAGCATTGATTTAATAACCTTTTTAAAAGTAGTTAAAAAATAATCTTGATATTCATTTAATGAATTAAACTTCAGGGCTTTTACCTCTTTTAAAGGGTTCCAATATCGAATCTGAGTAAGTTTCTTATTATGAATTTTAATGTAGCTTCCACATTTTACCTGATAAATATCTTCAAAAGGAGTTAATCCTTCAAATAAAATCATATCCGCAGAGCTGTTAGACTCACAAGCGGCCAACCATTTATAATTATATGAAATATCTTTTTCATATCCATTAATAATCCCCTTGTAAGTAGTGGAAAAAAAGACAATATTGCCATCATAAAGATAATTTATACATCTAGATGATGTATGATCGGTAAAAAGAAGAAATATATCTTCTTTTTTATCATAAATAGCATAGGAAAAGTTTCCAATAAGCTTTTTTACGGATTCTTCTCCCCATTTTATATATGCCTGCCAGATTATTTCTGAGTCTGTAACATCTGGTGAAAGCCCCAACTTGGGAATTAGTTCTTCTCTGTTATCAATTATTGCATCTGCAACAAAATAAATATCTTCTTCCTTTCTTGGAAGCACTTCTTTTTCTGACTCCCTGTTAATATATACATGTCCGCAGGAAAATAATACATTTTCCTCTTGTATATGGTCATAGCGGTCAATTTTATATTCTTTATAGGAATCCATCATTTTTTCTTCAATATTTTCTTTTATGGATTTTGAAGAAAAATCTACCATACCCCAAATAGCTGCCATTTTATCTCTCCTTAAAGATTATTTAAAGCATCCATTATTATCTTATATTGCTCTTTTGTAGAATCCCCCTGCCTTGGCCTGAACATTCTTACCATTTCTATTTTAGAAGCTATTTTCATGGCAAGAGCCATATCCTGTGGTTTAAAGGCATCCTCTGCATCAAAAACCGGCTTTAAAAAATGATTATGAATTAATAATAAGAGTTTTTCATGCCCCTTTACGAAATAGCTTTGCACCTTCCTTATTTCATCATGTGGTTGTAGATTTACCATTAATTTTAAGGGAAGCTTTTTATCATAGAATTTATCTCTTACAGAAACTGCAAATTTATCCTTGTCTTCGTCAATATACCTTAAATCTTTCAAATCATTGTTTTGCCTAATGGCAGCATCACGACAAAGCTTTTGCTGTGGAAAGGCAGGAAGAGCATATACTGTATCCTCATCCCACTGTAAAACAACAAGGTCATCTGAAAGAAGTCTTGCCCCCTTTTCAAGAAATCTGCTTGTCAAAGTGGACTTTCCTGAGCCACTTCCCCCGGCAATAAGAACCGCCTGCCCCTCTATTTCCACGGCTGAACAATGAATAGCCACCATATCTCTTTGCCAGAAAACCATTGCCATACAATAGCCCAAAATAAAAGGATATATCTTTTCTATACAAGGACTTTTTAAAACTTCTTCTAAGGACTTATTTTTAAGTTCTTCAAAGGCATCATCCAAATCTTCACTTTTATCACCTAAAAAATCTCTTATAGCTAATCTTTCACCCTTATCTTTAAGAAATACTTTGATATATTTTCCCTTTTCCACTAAAAAATATCCATATTGATTATGAAACCATATTCTTTCTTTACTGACCTCTGAAAGCTTCTTTTCTTCATATACCTTTTTTAAAATATCTTCCGGCATTTTTTCGTAACTTAAAACAATCCCTGGTGTTTCATTTTCCTTTGGGGAATATTCTAAAAGTTGAAAAAAACTAATATCTGAAGCAAGATAATTATCGTAAATTTTGTATGTGTACATTTATTTTCCTCTATTTTTTACATTTTCTCAGTTTAATAACTTGTTTTTTCAAAAAAATATACAGAAAACTAAATCTTCTAAATAAAACAAATATCTTTATCCGCTCTATAAAAGGAATATCTTTAGACATATTATGATTTTTATCAATAAAAGTATAAATTTTTGTTCTCATAGCATAAACGAGCTTTTTATTCTTATTAACACTACTAATTTCCGAACACATGGAATTTGCTACCTTACAAAAAAGTTTTCCCTTATATTCTCTAGAATATTTGTCTGAAAGATTATTAAATATATAGATATAAGCCTTTAAATAATCCATATGGTATTTATCAGTTTTACCCTCACTTATACTGTTTTTTCTATATCTCCAAAAATATAAAATATTATCAACGAAAGTACAGCTAAGCCCTTTTTTTAATAAATCAATGCAAAAACACACATCTTCACATAACATACCTTCTTTAAAAGCTACTTCTTCAACAGCCCTTCTTTTATAAATTTTGTTCCAGGCTAATATAATTTTTAAGTTAAAAAAATCTAATATTTTTTGAGCACATGAATAATTATCCATTATGATAGGATTAATTGCTTTATCACAATTGTTAATCTTTATCTCATCTTCTTCACAAAAACGATAATGCTCACATGCCACCATATCAGTATTATATCTTTTAATTGTTTTAAGAAGTATTTCCACCATATTAGGATGAATTATATCATCAGAATCTACAAATATGAAATATTCTGAAAAAGAAGCTTTTAGTCCTGCATTTCTTGCAGATGAAATTCCACCGTTTTTTTTATGTATCACTTTTATTCTAGGATCCTTTTCTGCTTCTAAATCACATATTTCCCTTGATTTATCCAAAGATCCATCATCTACTAAAATGATATTAATATTTTCATAACTTTGTTTTCTTACACTTTCTATACAACTTTTCAAATATTTTTCAACATTATATATTGGCACAATTATGTCTACAAAATCTTCCATATATTTTCCTTCCTTAATCCTATTTAAGATATATACATAAAATAAATTTTATCTTTGTTTTATTATCCAGATTATTCCAGATTCTTTTTTTGAATTTCTTACATTTTATTTTAGCTTCCAAAACATCTTCATTATTTTTTTTATAATGAGCGTGCAATAATACTTTTAAAGATGATTTAATATAATTTTCCATTAAAACATCTTCAACATCTTTATCGTTATATGTTTTTGTCAATTCCATTAATTGTAGAAAAACATTGGCAGCAGTAAAATCACATTGAATATTTTTTGTATGGCAAGCACTATCATCCCTTAAAAACCAATGATATAACCTGTCTGAACAAAGACATGCTTTATTACAAGCTGACATTACATCAAAAGTATATAAACAATCTTCATTTACCTTTATATCCTCTACAAAATTTATATGTTTAAATTTCTCACTTAAATATAATTTATTCCATACCTGACCCATAAGTGAAAAGCCATGGCAAATAAAATTATGTATACATTCCTTTGATGAATCTAAGGTTATTACATAATTTTTATTATCTGTTTTTCCCATTTGAAACTGAGTATTTCTTTGAAAAAGACATGCGGATATCTCACTTTCATACTTAATTGCATTTGTTAAAAGTGTTTGGTAAAAATCCGGCTCAAGCCAATCATCTGCATCCACAAAAGAAAACCACTTACCTTTTATTTTTTTCAAAGCAAAGTTTCTAGCCCTACTGACTCCGCCATTTTCAATGTGATAAACAACTATTCTTGAATCTTTTTTTGCATAGTCATCACATATCTTCCCTGATGTATCAAAAGATCCATCATCTATACATATTATTTCAAGATTTTTATAAGTTTGTTTAATGATACTTTCCAGGCAAAATGACAAATATTTTTCCACATTATAAACCGGAATTATAATACTTATCAAATCTTCTTTATCCTTAAACATTTAAACCTCCTAAATCTAAAATCTTAAAAAGTCACCTCACCATCATGAGAAATAAGAGATGCTGAAATAACATTTTCTATATTCATTAAACCTCTAACCAATTGACTTGCTTTATTTGTTCTTACTTCAATTGTTAAATTTAAATCCTCTGATGTCATATTTCTTGATTTAACTTTGTAATAAGTGACATTTGATTTCATTATTTCTATTATCTTATCTTCTAAATCTATATCTGACGCATTAATCACTAAAATCATTGGTACCTTCGCCAATGGAATATGGTCTAAAATCCAAAGTACTACAGTTAAAAACAAGGCTAATATAATGGCATATTCCGCAAACCCGGCTCCACAAATTATCCCGGTGCTTATTGCCCAGAACAAAAACATAAGATCTAACGGATCTTTAACTGCCGTACGAAAACGAACAATAGACAAAGCACCTACCATACCAAGAGATACCACTACACTTGATTGTATAGTAATTATAATAGCGGCTGTAACTAAAGCAACCCCTACAAGGGAAATATTAAAATTTTTTGAGTAAAAGGTTTTTCTTGTCATAACCTTGTATGCTATAAAAATATAAGCTGCAATTATAGCTGTAAGAAGTAAAGCCACAAGCACTGACTGAACATTAATATCAGTACTATTGTAACCTTCAAGAAATGATTTTTTAAAAATGTCTTTTAATGTTGTCATAATCTCCTCCAATAGTTATCTTTAATACAAACTAAAATTATAAATTAAACCTTCTGCAAATATAATATTTGGAATACGCAGTCTGTCTCAGATTTTCCAGTTGTAGACTTCTGTAAATAAAATCCGGCAAATATTCGTCATATTTAACTTCTAAAAGCTGTAATCCCTTCGGCATTACCGGTCTTTTTGCAAATCCCCCTTCCAAAAATTTTTCATATAACGAAGAAGCGGCTATATTTGTATCCAGCGTAATTCGTACATTTCCATCTTTATAAACATAAGGGTATCTGTCATAATCAACAATTACCACAGGACGAAAAAGTCTTGTTTTCATGTCTATTTGAAATTTGTTCATCAACGGATAGCTACTAAAATAATTTTCAATATATTTCCCCTGACTTAAAATTTTTGCTTCATTTAATGTTAAAGGACAGGAATTTTTTATATTTTTCCCTCGCATTTTTCTTTTACATTCCAAGGTTATCTTTTTTGTAGAATGGTTATAAATGCGAATCCTATATTTTTCCCTTGGATCAGTTCCATTTTCATTTTCATAATAACAACTGTTATAATAATCATCAAAATATAAACTACAAATATTGTATTTGCCATCTTTACCCACATGAGGATCTTTTTTTATAAGACCGTCTAGCCTCGTCTTTAAAATCTCAAGTTGCCCTTTTGATATAAGATATTTTATTTCATGCCTATACTTCTTATCCATTTCCCCCATCTTTCTTTCTTGTAAAGTTACCGTTTATTTTTATATCATTGAATAAAAGAATTAGCCCCAATATACCCCAAATACCACAAAACAAAAGTGGCAAGATAAACATCTGGTTTTCCATAACCTTACCTACTAACTTATTTAATGCATTTCCACCACTAAAGGATAATTTAGGATATATTACCATATCATCTTCTATTTTTACTGAATCATCATATTTACTTCCATCCGGTAAATACCAGTAAATAATATCTGCTGCTTTAAACTCTTGTGCATCAGGAAGTTCTTTTATTGTTTCACCCTTTTTAACATAGACATAATCAAAAACTATATCTTTATCTTTCATTACAGTTACAAGGCAATATTTATCATTAAGCCATAAATCATCTAAAAAATTAATCCTGTTTTTTATAAAATCTTTTAAAATCATTATACTGTCATGAGTTTTTAAAATAATTCCATTATCATATATTTTTTCCTTAAGCTGATTCCACCTTATAGCATTCATTTTAGCTGAAGTGTTAATCTCATCAAGTAAAATATCTGTTCTTTCTTCAATATATCTATTATACAAGCTCCTAAACTCTTTTTTATATAAGTCAATTACATAGTCTTTAAAATATTCATTTTCATATAAATATTTATACCAAACTTTATTTAAGGACAAAATCTGTTTATAATCTTTTGACTCATCAGTATACATACCGGCATCATTTCCTAAACATAAATCATAATCCCATATTGGACCTGCAAAAAGTTTATTATATTCAGCGTCATAGTAATAATAGGAACTGACTTCATCCTCATCTTTATTTAAAAAAACTTCATCTATTAAAAATTTCTTAGCCATTGAATCAATGTCAATTAACTTGTCCAAACTTTTAGAATCATCGTTTTTTAGTGCATCATCAACACTTTTTATTGCATTTGTTAATTCATTAAGCTGTTTTTCATTAATTTCATAAGGATATTCTAATATAAAATTTCTGTTTTTATAGTTAATAACTGTATCCTTATCCTTTATTTTATAATCTTGTGTCAGCTGGATTAGAGCACCATTTTCACCGGCTTTAAATCTTTCTTTAGAAACACCTATTTTTTCTGTCAAGAGATACAGTCCCATATATTCTCCATTAATGTAAAGGTCAATATATCTGCTTTCTGGAGACCATGTTTTAAGAAATTTAGATGCAAAATCATAAACCAGTTTATTTCGAATATTTGATTCATCATATCCATTTGCCAAAAGAACCCAGTCAAACCCCTGACCCATTCCCAAAAGATTAGCTTCTTTTTCCAATTTTATGGTAAAGGGTTTTTTATCCAGACTCCAGGTTGTATTTCCGCGTCCCTTTATTTTATCACTATATCCTCCCTGATAATCGAGAATTCCCTTTTCATTATAAATTCTTATATTGGAAAGTTCTGAATTATCTCTGCTAAATTTAATACTTTTCATTCCCCCGGAAACAGTGGTGACATGCATAGAGGATACATTTTCTGACTTCATAAATATTAATTTATAGGACTTACTTTTTAAAAGCCCCTTTTTTTCAACCTTATAAAACTTATTTAACTCAAAACTGCTGCAATCCATTCCATCAAAAGCACTTTCACCCTCAATGTAAAAATCACTTTCTGCATGCTTTATCTTAAGATTTTTCATAGAAGCGTAAGAAGGTAAAAAAACATATAAACTCCCCTGACCATCATCCCACAAAAAGGTTTCTTCTGAACTATTATTTAATTTGATGTTAAAAGAAATCTGACCTGATAAGGTATTTTCATCAAAAAGAAGTCCTGACACAAATAAAACTATTAATATAAGACTTAAGATTAAGAAAATAAATTTATTTTTTATTATACTGAAATCTTTTTTCATAATAATACTTCTTTCCACCACTTTCTTGTACAAAAACATCAAAAGAATATATTTACATCTTTTTGACTTGTTAAGATAATAATATCCCCTTTCACACTATCATATTTTATCATAATAATTCATTTTTAAACTATATTTATAACACAAATGTTAGTATTATTTTATATTTTTAATCTTTATTCTCTAACAATATTTTTAGATACTTTATTATTTATAAAAAAATATGTTAAAATGTTTATTTGTATAAATCGAATCCAGATAAAAAATTTATTTTAGGAAGGAATTAAGCATGGATAATAAAAATTCATCTGGTAACAAAGTTATTAAAGCCGGTGCCGGTTACATAATTGGGAATTATTTATTAAAGGGAATCACCTTTTTATCTGCTCCGATTTTTTCAAGATTGATGACCACCTCGGATTTTGGTGATTTTAGCAATTATACTTCTTACGAAGCTATTTTTTATATAATAGTGGGACTGGCTCTTCATTCCAGTTTAAACAATGCAAAATATAAATATGGGGAAAAATTTAATGAATATATCTCTTCCTTAGTTTTGCTTATTATTTTAAGTACCTTAGGATGGTTGTTTATAGGAAATATTTTCTTTCCTTTTTATAAAGATGCCTTTGATTTTAACCGACTGGTTCTTAATATTTTGATTATTCATTGTATGGGAAGCTCTCTCTTTCAATTTTATAATATATATGCAAGCTTAAGTTATAGTTTCCAAAACTACCTAAAACTTACCTCCATAAATGCCATATCAAATATGGGTCTTTCTATTATACTTATGCTTACTGTTTTAAAAAGTGATGTTTTATTTGCAAGAATAATCGGCATGGCGCTTCCAATAATATTGATTGGTTGTTATATAATACTTTTCTTTTTTAAACTTGGAAAACCTGTTATAAATTTTGATTACTGGAAATATGGCACGATATATAGTTTGCCAATTATACCCCATGGTATTTCCCAGATAATTCTTTCTTCTTTTGACAGAATTATGATTAAAAAAATGGTCAATTCAGATGCTGCAGGTATTTACAGTTTTTCCTATGTTATTTACTCGTTGTTTAATGTTACTGCCAATTCCTTACAAAATGTTTGGAAACCCTGGATATATGAAAAAATGAACGCAAAAGATTATGCTACTATTAAAAAGCAAAGTAATGTTTATGCTCTTGGTATGGCACTTTTTACCATATTGATAATATTAGTTTCTCCGGAGATTATAAGAATTCTGGGAGATAAAGCCTATTGGGATTCGGCAGATTGTGTTATTCCTGTAATTTTAGGAGGTTATTTTGCTTTTATGTATACTCTTCCTTCCCAAATTGAATACTTTTATGAAAAAACAAAATTCATTGCCATAGGAACTGTTTCAGCTGCTGTTTTAAATATTGTTTTAAATTATATTTTTATAAGCAGATTTGGATATATTGCAGCTGCATATACTACCTTAGTAACCTACTTTTTGTATTTTTCCTTCCATTTTTTCCTCGCCAAAAGGATTCATGGTTCATCACTGTTTTCTTTTAAGGGACTATATGGAGTTTCCCTTGTAACTGTAGCCATAGGTCTTGGAACCATTCTTATAAAAGACCTTTTAATTGTTAGATGGATAATGGCCTTAATTGTGGGATGTCTGTCATTATACTGGAGTGAAAAACACTTTTTATTACTTACAAAAGTTAAAGCAAAATTTTTCATAAAATAAAAAAGATAAAAGCGAAGAGATTATTACATCCCTACGCTTTTATTTATTTAAAACTCAAATCTCCCGAACTTACCAAAGCCTTGTAAACCTTATTTTTAACATTTGAACCATCAAAGCTTTCAATACTTATTCCAACTTTATATACAAAAGCACCGGGTTTATATACTCCTTCATTAAGTACATTTACCCTTCCTAAAAAATTATTATTTTCATCAAATTCGGTTATTACCATCTTGTATTTATCAGGAAGATGTAAAGTATAAGAGGTTCCTTTTGCTATTTTCTTACTTTCTTTTAAACTTAAGGCAGCTATTGAAGTGGAATAGTTATCACCACAAGGACAATACGCTCCTTTTTTCCAATTATTTAAATTAGAAAAATTCACATTATTAAGGATTCCCTTATCATTTGTATCTATAACTACTGTTCCGTCAGATATAATCGACATATTTTCTATGGTTTTTGACGGATTGAATTGTATCTGTCCATTTTCTATATAGTTTTTATAGGTATCATAATTACAATGACTGTTATCCGCTTTATAAACCATAATACCTATATAGACTGCATTTGCCGAGGGTACATATTCTCCTCCGTTATGAAGACTTTTGTTTACAATCCTTTCTAGGTCTTCGTTCATTTCCCTTACTACTAAAATCATGTCCTCAGGTACTACAACCCTAAATTTTTCACCTTCTATAAAGGTCTTAAAATCGGTTAAACAAATTCTGTTATGATTTGTTACCAGTTTTCCAGTATTATAATCATACTTATACGACCCCCAGAAAGACATATCCTTAAGATCACAATTTTCTATAATTGTAGTATCTTTTACTATAGAATCCATTGATTCAATGCCTTCTTTTTCATATGTGATTATATCCTGACCACTATTTGGCTGCTCTGTCAGCTCATAGCTTTCATAGTTTTCAATCTCCTTATTATCAAACTCGTCCAAATCTTCATCTACTTCAAAATCATCTGCACTTTCATAAAGCTCATCAACAAGAGACTCGTCTGATTCATTTTTTTCTACTTTCAGATAAATCTGTCCTGCTTCTATCATCTCTTTATATGTATCAAAGGATACCTTGGCATTGCTTGCTTCATTAACGAATACTGCCACATATTTAACATTTTCCTTAGGAGAATAACTTGTGGCATTATAAAAGGTCCTGCTATTTACATAAATTTTTTCAGCATCCATTTCACGGACTGTTAAAGTATAATTTTCTGGAAGATTTATCTTATATACTTCTCCATTTTCTACCATTTTAAACTCTTTTAAACAAACCCTGTGTGAATTATTTACATACTCAACTGTTTTATAGGAGTAAGAGCCTTTTTGCCAGGAATCTAAATCATTCCAGTTAACATTTGCCAGAGAAGACATCTCTTCAGCTTTAATTTCATACCTTGGCGTAATATTATATTGTCTAAATAATAATAAACTCAAAAACAATAAAAGCAAAAACAGTAAAATTTTATTTTTTTTCACATTATTACATCCTTTTTAAAAATTAATTTATCAATTACATGTATTGTTTATTATAACAGATACAATTTTATTAAATCTACAAACTCATCAGAATTGTTATATTTATCTACCTAAAAAGACTCCCACCTTTTCCGGCAGGAGCCTTTTGTAAATTGACCTCATGTATACTATTAATTTTCTGCTATTATATTTCCTTCAAAATAAACCTTTTCAGGAAGCACATCCTTTAATTCTTCTACATCAACATCAAATAAGTCTTTTTCGTATATATTAAAGTTTGCTGATTTCCCTTTGGTAATTGAACCTGTTACATCATCTACCCTAAGGGCGATAGCTGCATTTATGGTATATCCTTTAAGAAGATTTTCCAAAGAAAGCTTAGCCGATTCACTTTCCCTTGCCTTTGGATTGCCATTTTCGTCCTCAAGAGGATATTCAATATCAACACGGGTCATGGCTGTCTGCATTCCAAAATACGGATTAGCTCTTTGTTCTTCATCCCAGGAATATATATCAGAACCAAAGGTCACAATGCCTCCGGCTTCTATAGTAGGATTAAACTGATACATATCGTTATAACGCTCATCACCAAGATATGTCCTTGCTGCCTCTCCAAAATATCCGCCTGACCATTGAGGTGTCCAGTTAATTATTATGCCAAGTTTTGCAGGGCGCTCCCTGTCTGCCGGATTAATATATTCACAATGACAAAACTCTACCTGACTGTCAAGTTGTCCAATTTCATTTTCAAGACGTTGTGTTGCATCACATGCCTGGCGAAAAGCCAAATCTCCTACCATATGAAATTGTACATCAAGTTTTTCTTCATTGGCTCTTTTTAAAACCTGATAGGTTTCATCTTCATTCATCAAAAGATAACCATGATTATTTGGATCTGTAGCAAGTCCGTCTACCAAAGCTGAAGTTCCAGCTTCATTTGTTCCATCATAAAATATCTTTATGGTATCAACTTTAACATGATCTGTTGAATAATTATCATTAAGCCTTTTAATCCTTGCAATCACATCTTCAAGGTCTTTAAATTGTGGAAGTTTTACGGAAAGATCATAATACATATTTAACTTTCCATCTTTATCAAGCTGACTGACTGATTCCACCTGCTCATCACTTTCAATATATGCATCAAATACTCCGGTCATACCCCATTGTTTTAAATCATCCGTTACTATAGACATAAGTTCCTCAGTAGCATCTATAGGTGGTTTCCAACCTAAATTTTCATAAAACGAATCCATATAATCCATCCAATGTAGCTCTGATATATAGCCAGTGTAACTGCCATCGGCATTTGTATTAAAGCCTTCTGTTGTAGCATTTTCATCCATTGTATAAATCTCAAGCCATTTTGAATTTACCCAGACACTATGGTCATTAAAGTCAGATACTGCTATTGCAAAATCCTTATCAAGTTTCTTGCATATATCATCAAGCCATTCTTTTTTAGGTCCTTCTTCTCCAAATAAATCACTTGGAAATGACTTGAAAAATACGTATGGTTCTTCTTCTATATCTTTTTCGGAAAGCGCTTCTTCTATCTGGGTTAAAAGTTCTTCCTTTGTTTCTCCGTCGATTTCAGTACACCACTTTGTCATGGCAACTGTCCCCGGATGGGTATGGGCATCAATAAGATTTGGCGTAACATATTTACCCTCTAAATCCACTGTTACCGTATTATCATCTTTTTCAACCTCTTCTACATCATTTCCCACATATACAAACTTGCCATCCTTTACAGCAAAGACAGTAGCACCCTGGGTTTCATCATCTTCAGTAAGAATGTTTCCTGCATTTGTGTAAATTACTGTACTATCACTGTTAATGGTGGCATCATTTTTACTATCATCTGTATTTTCTGATGTCTGTTTTGTTTCTTTTTTAGTATTTTCAGATTTTGTATCAGAATCTTTTTCACCACCGGTACAAGCACATAGTGAACATGCCATTCCAATTGCCAGTAGAACAGCCAGCACTCTCTTCTTTTTCATTACATATTCCTCCTAAATCTGTTATAAATAAAACCTATAGTTGCCATCAATAATTAAATCGATTTAATTTGTAAAAAACATAATATGTCTGGTAAATAAAGTCTAATATTTTGTAATTTTTTCACAAAAAAGTCATGGTAATTTTTAACTACCATGACTTAATTTCTTATTAATAGCTATTATGTAAAGCGGACATTCGGAATCCGCTTCGCTACTTCCTCATGAACGCAGTGGCACTTTGTGCCACCTGTCAGAAGGGGCTTTAACCCCTTCTGACACTAGTAAGCTTATACCCCCGCTTAAAGCTTACGCTTTTGAAGCGGGGGATTGCTTACACTGCGTTCAAGGAAATAGCTATTTCTGTTAAATATGCTTTTTTATATTGATAACAATCTAAATATCCTAAAAGGGATATTGCATTTAATAATTTTCTTTTCTCTACCAGCTCTTTTCTTAGTCTATTGGCTTTTACCGTCCTGGCAATAAATTTTATTTTTTGTGGATTAATTTTTTCATGCTTTGCAAATTTAAGCATGGATGCATTAGCATCTGCAAGTTCTTTTAAAAATTTTACCCTGATATCTTTTTTATGCATCTTATGCATTGATACATTACTTGAATGGAGTCTTCTTTTAATAAGAGCCTTATGATAAACAAAGCAACCATCCAATACCTGGGACATCTTCCATACATAATCATCATGAGCCCAGCCTTCAATCCAGAAAGGCTCTGCCTTATCCCTAAAACTTTTTCTAATACACATATCACAGCCAAGACTTGCTATATATATATTTTTTTTGTTTAGCTCTATAAATTCCAAAGAAGAATCATTTGTCATTTTTTCCATGATATTATTAGGAACACCCGGTGCTCCTTCTTCGCAGGCAAAGGGCTCATAGTCAGTACATAAAAGTTGAATCTTTGGATTTTTCTCCATTATATCAACCATTTCTTCTATCTTTTGAGAAAGCCATATATCATCCTGGTCGCTAAAAAAGATATAGTCCCCCGTAGCCAGGGTCATTGCTTTATGAAAATTGTTTCCATAGCCTAAATTTTTTTCATTTACGATAATTTTCCAACTGTCTAAGAGATTATTATCTTTAATATATTTTTCTATTATTTCTACGGTATTATCTTTAGAACCATCATCACAAATTATTACTTCATCTATCTTTAGTGTTTGATTTTTCAGAGAATCCAGCTGCTCCAAGAGAAATTTTTCACCATTATAGGTTGCCATTACTACAGATGTTTTCATGAATATTTCCTCCCAAACCTTGCAGAAATTCTAAGTAAAACCACATAAAACCAGGCAGTAGCCCTACAAAAGCTTTTCATATAAATATTGGTAAATCCTTTTTTAAAGTACCTGCTTTTTCTATAATTTTTAAAATATTTATCAATAAAATCCAAGGTCATCTTTGCCAGTTCATAGGAGTCTTTATAGTTCTTTACCTTACATACTCTTTGCATGGAGCTACATAAAAGAACCTTTACAATAAAGTATTCCAACTCTTTTTCGTATTCTTTATAAAAATTATTGTTTTTATAAAAATTAATACTATATTCCATAACGGGAAAAATATTGGCCACCTTTTCTTTCTTAAAGGTGGTCGTAGTGGAATTACTGTGTCTTAATCTAAAGGCCAAAGCTTCTTTTATAACACTTACACTTTTTATGTAGGGAATAAGATTAAGATAAAAGGCTGTATCTTCGTAAATAACCCCTTCCGGAAATATTATATTATTATCTGTTATCAGTTCTCTTTTATACAGATGTAAAAAAGGAGAAGCCAAAGCCCCAAAAAACATATCCTTTGTTTTTTTCACCGGCTTTGAAGCAACATAATCAACTAAAATTACTTCTTTTCCATTTTCTACAGTAAAATCAGTATATCCACAGGCCACATAATCCGAACCGGTCTTTTTAGCCTTTTTATACATTTTTTCAAACATGTCTGTTTTAACATAATCATCAGAATCCAAAAAACCTATATATTCTCCTTTACAAAGAGTAAATGCTAGATTTCTGGCTGTGGCTTGACCGCCGTTTTCTTTATGAATCACCTGAATTCTGTCAGGATATTTTTCTTTATAATCATCTAAAATCTTTCCGGAACCATCCGTGGAGCCGTCATTAACTGCTACTATTTCCACCTCTGACAAGGTTTGTCCAATTAACGAATCAAGGCATCTTTTCAAATATGGCTCCGTATTATATACCGGAACCACCACGCTTACCTTTATTTTTTTCATTTCTTTCTCCTGAATATTATTTACTTATATAATAAATCCGTCCTATCCGTGAATGGAGCTCCTTTGCAAATTCATCATCACAAACTCCTCCACAATCATAATATATTTTTTCTGCTGCCGCCGCATCATCAACTATTAAGTCATTATATCTTGATGACCCGGCTACACTTTGTGCCAGATATCTTTCTCCTCTTTTCTTTAAATTCCAGGGTGATTTTCCGTCGTATAACGAACTCCCAAAATCTATCAAAGTGAAGTCAGCTATATTGTTATCTTCATCAAGTTTAACCATAATATTTTTGCTTCTTAAATCATTATGTATAATTTTATTAGCATTAAGCTTATCAATCATAAACACTAAATA
Organism: Acetitomaculum ruminis DSM 5522; assembly: GCF_900112085.1. GTDB lineage: Bacteria > Bacillota > Clostridia > Lachnospirales > Lachnospiraceae > Acetitomaculum > Acetitomaculum ruminis. Next base: position 85,018 of record NZ_FOJY01000012.1, on the reverse strand, counting down.
CTTTCCAAGTTTAGTTATCTCTTCCTTTTTTAATTCTCTACTATCAGAATAATCCTTCAATGTCATGCCTTCCAGATAAGGATATTTAATCCACTCATAGTCTTCACTGTAATCTGTCATCTTTAAAAACCATGAATTATCCTTTTCCCTCATACTAAGTGTTTTTTGAACTTCAATCTCATTTTTGATAGAATTAAATATTTCTATTTCATTTCCTTTTAAAAAATAATTACCATCCTTTTCGTAGGTTTTTATATAACAACAGGCTGTTGAAGTATTTTGTTGTGATGACATAATATCCCATTTTTGTGATAGCACATTTTTCGACTTAAGTATATTCACATAAGAGTCCAAGGAATAATTTCCAAATAAAAATGCTTTTTTAAATGCATATGTATAATATACTCTATAAACGAAACGTGAAACATATTTTTTTGTAATAGCAATATACCTGTGAACCATTGCCATTTCACTTTTCATTATGTCGAAATATTTGTAGCTTCTACATAATTGGATTTTTAAGTGATTCTTATGAATACTTTTTTTAAAAAATTTAACAACTCCGTCAAAATCACACTGTAGTTGTTCTTTCAGATAGTTTAATATGTTATTTGTTAGTATAGTATCTCTATTAGCATATATAAAAAGATAGTATAACCATAACATATTTTCTTTATTTCTATCCAATTTATATACACCCGAAGCTTTTTCTTCTGCTCCTATAAGTAAATATTTTTTCCAGCTTATTAATCCAGCTTTTGAAAAAGAAATAAAACTTATAAATTTTCTTTTTCCATTGTTTTCAAATATTTTATAATCCTTTAAAGTGCAGAAATTCTTTTTAAGCTCTTTTATATCATCGGTAAATATAAATATGTCTACCGGATCAATACTTTCATTTTCAAGTATTATACTTGTATTAGAATTTGATAATATTTGTTTTACTATTTGTTCACTCAACATGTATTTCACCCTAAAACATCGATTATTTAGGCTCAAAATCTAATTTTACTTTTCTGTAAATATTTTGTATCATATCAATGTCTTTCTCAGAAACTCTTTTTAAATAGTCTCTTCTTACCACACTCTTTCTAAAGAATGCCCCTCTAATTATTCTTACTATCCATGCCACAGGCAACAAAAAAGGAATTTTTCTCAAAAAACTATAGTATTTTTTCATATAATGCAGTGGTGGAAGTAAATACCAAAGTTTTCTGTGAAATTGTGAATTATTTTTTTTATTATCCTGTACATGAGCATATTCATTCCATATACCATATTCCGTTTTTCCATAAATACCACAATTTAGCATATATTCAAATAAATCATAATAAAATTCCTTAAAAGGTCTGTCCCCAAGCCACATCTGGCTTAAATTTGAAATATGGTATTCAAAATCTGACAAACCACACTTTAAAAGCTGTGCATCTATGTATTTCCTATCAAGCTGATTCTCAAATCTTTTATTAAATATATAAAAGTCAATAAGATTTCTTATACCACAGCCTCTTTTGTAAAAATGTCCTGCCATGTGGGAAGTCATATAGATATAAAAATCCTCTAAATTCTGTTTATATGAGTAATTTTTTCCCTCAACATACTGCATTTTGTCCATGGAACTATAGTAGTCGTGCTGATTTTTATCGATTTCTCCCTTAAAAAGATTTTTATGTACCTCTACAGTAATACATGGCTCTTTTTTATAAATATCATGATTGGATATTCTTTTTACAAAAGTATATCCAAGACTTTCCATCAAAGGTATTACTTCATCCAAAGCTTTTTCTTCAACGCATAAATCTATATCACTCATTTCCCTTAACTCAGGCTTTGGATAATATTGACGCATGTAATAACCCTTTAGCAAAACATTTTTTATCTTATTTTTTTCTAAAAGGTCCTGTATGACATCAGCTTCTTTTTTTTGAATCATTGCCTTAAAACACAGATTTAAGCATACATTGTGTATCTCTTCCCGTTTTTCCTCCTCCAAAACTCCTTCCATGGCAAGTAAAACCTGACCAACATACCCCATTATCTGATGTTCGTAAGCTATTTTTAATAATTGGTCTGCATCTAATCCCCTTGGCAGAGATTCAGGTACCTTTCCGTTTTCCTGATACCTGATTATCTCTGCAAGGCATCTTGCTACATCTTCTCTACATGTTTTCATTTTCTGCTCCTGTACCAAATTTATTCCTCAGAAACAACCTTTGATAAATATTTTTCATAATCATAAACGAATACTTCTGAGTCCCCCATATTTACAAATCTAATTTGTTTTGTTATATCACTTGTTGTATCATAACATACCAGAAAATCTATATCTTCAGGTATTGTAATATCAATATCAAAAGGCATGTCTTTATAGCTATACTTATCTATAGTAAGCTGATTGCAGGTCTTACACGCAGCTACATTATATTTCCTCCAACCTTTATTTGTATATACCATAAGTTTTCTTTCCTCATTTGTATCATTAGTAACACTCATATGAATTCCATCCTTGTCTTTCCATACAGAGCCCACATATAAAGAATCCGTATCTCTGACATTTACATACTCAGCTCCACCTGTCGAATCCCTATATAAAATACCGTATTCATGGGAGCATCCTACTCTTATATCTTTTAAAGATGCGTTAGTAAAAGTGCATCCATGTTTTCCGCTTAGATAAATACTGTATCCTCCACCATTAACTACACATCTTTCCCATGTAATATCATCTCCGGTGTTATATTCCAGCATTAAACCTATGCAGGTATTTACAGTATTTTGAGATTCTGTATTAGAAAATCTAAACCTTGGCATTTCAAATCTACAGTTTTTAAAATGAATATTTATAGCAGCTGCATCTTTATTAGCATAAATCTGACACCCATCTGAATGAAGTACTCCGCTTTCTAAAGGCTTACAGATGTCTGCAAACATACATGAGTCATAGGTTACATTTTGAAACGGATTTGTACAATCTCTCATTACTCCACCTAAATAACAGTTTTTTAATTCAGCATTTGAACCATAAAAATTTTGAAATGTACAATTTTTAAATATAAATTTCACCTTATCTTGAACTATAGCTGTTCTAAATCTTGAAAATTTACAATTTTCAAAAATAACAGTCTTATTTTTGTCATAAGCACATTTAAGAACAGTAAACTCCTTAAAACTTTCAAAATCATATCCTGAAATAGTAACCGTATCCGGAATATCAACATATTTAGGATTAAATAAACCAATATTACCACTTACATAAATCGGCACACCATTACAAACCGTGCCTTTGTTAACCACTGTTAATGTGCCCTTGACACCTGTGGAATATTTATCCGGTACTATATATTGATCTGATAATGTTTCATTAACTTTTAATCTAGAGCTACTTGTATCTGCTGTATTATAGTCAACGAACTCTTTCTCCACTTCCTTATACATTCCTGCTACAACGCCCTTATCAGATTCGCCTGTCTTGTCAGTATTTTCATTTCCAGAAGTCTCTTCATCGACATTTTCGTCAGAAATATCCTGATTTGCCAAAGATTCATTATCTTCTGATTTATTTTCTTCTGAATTTTTGTCAATTTCTTCCTCGTTTGATGAATTAACGTCCTTATTTTCTTCCTTGTCCTGTAACTTTGATTTTGAATCACTTTCTAAATTGTTTTTTTCGGAGTTATCGGTTTCATTTTCATTAGCTGAAATACTATTAGTTGCAGCTTTTTCATCTGTTTTTTGATTAAAATTTGCTACACCAACAGGTACAGCCACACATAAAGTTAACGCCAACAAAGCGATAAGAAGCTTTTTTTTCATTGCCTTTTCCTCCTTTTCATAAAATTAGAGTTTTTTAATGTAATTTTTAAATTATCCCATGTTATTTTTTAGCACATATTGTTTGTCCTTCTCCAAAGCATATGCAAAAAATATTGCCATCAGCAAATATTCGTATTTAAGAGTCTGTAAAGTATCAACCCAATATAAACTAAAGTAGTAAGAAATACTCCCGATAGCAGCGGAAGCACATATTCCTGATTTAAATTTAAATGCTTTTTTTAACATAGAATAGATAGCAAACAGGAAAAACAATATATATGCTATCATTCCGGGATATGCATATTTTATATACAAGCCCACATAATAATTGTCTATGGAATGAATATATACACCATCAAATTCAACACCAAAAGAGCTTCGTACTCCTCTTCCCACAAACGGATTTAACCATTCCAGGGTGAAAATCCTAGGCAGAAATTTTCTATAGTTTTCACTGTTTTCCAAAGTATTTAAATCTGCACCGAAATTTGCACTATAGCTAGTTTCAAAAACATGGTCAATAACACTTGTTAATTGCATCATAACATATCGTCCTATAGACGTATTATAAAATACCAATTCAAAAACAATAAATACGAATATAGCACAAATAATCCCATATAAACTCTTTTTTTTGTTTATAGAGTTACTAAATAAAATAATAGCAAAAAATTCTATAAACACTATTCCCAATGTTGAACGGGAACCCGTAAGAACTATATTAGCAAACAATAAAACTATTAACAGCGGTCTTTTAAATAAAAAAATCTCATCTTTTTCATAATCTATACATGCAATGGCTATAAATATCAATAGCAATAAACCATACCCCAGGGGATGTCCACAAGGTCCCATTATACGATAGTGTCCGGATCTATAGCAGTTTTTTACATCTGTTGGTACAGTTGCAAGAAATTTTAAAAATAATGATTGTCCGGCTATGTATTCTACCATACCATAAATTGCAAAAAAATATGCTATTCCCACTGACCACTTAATTGTCCTTCTAACCCCGACTACATAACGTATTCCGTAGATAAGCATATATAATGTGAGAATTTCAAGACCTGATAGAAAAAAAGTATTTATGCTTGTTCTTAAAACAGTTGTATAAATAATTACAATTACAAAGGGAATCAAGACATATGTAACTTTCATATAACATATCATTCTGATAAAGCTGGTTAACACTTTACCATTTACCATAAAATAAGCTAATATTAAAAGATTCATAAATCTTGTGGTTGTCAAATCATATTTTATATGAATTCCAAAATATTGAGGCATAACATAATCCCCAATTATAAGCAAAGACATTAAAACAAAGAATAATTTCATATGTTTTAATTCACATAAATCAGTATTCATTGATATAAATGTTTTATGTTTAAATTTTAATTCATCTATTATTTCTCTTATTGCTTCCATATCAATACCATTATCTTTTAAATAAACAAAGATTCTCTATATTTTTTATGCAAAGTTTATATTATCAATCTTCATTCGCTATTTTTATTCTTTTTTAAAGCAGCTTTTTTTATGATTTCATTAAAAGGAATAAATAAACAAACGCCTATTACTCCTCCAAATACATTACAAATAATGTCTTCTATTTCAAAATATCCGGTTTCAGTTATAAGTTGAACCACTTCTATAATAAGGCTAGTTAAAAAACCAATCAGAATCGTCCATATTATTTTCATGTATACCTTTTCTTCCAAAATCCAGGAATATAATGAAATAGCAACACCATAAGGTACAAACAATGCAACATTTAATATTGCATAAGCTATCATAAGCCAGTGAAAATCCGACTCTTGTCCCATTAAATCCTTAAAGGGCTGTAATTTTATACCTATTCTTGAACCGCTTTCACGGCAAAACCAGGTCAATTGTAACATTATTGCCAAATATATAATCTGACATGCTCCTGCTAATATATTTATCGGTTCTACAGATTTATTAAGGACTTTTATCCGTATTAAAATAACAAAAGCCATGATCAATAAGCCAATAAAAGTGATTATAAAAAACCATTTTATGGACATATTTCCAAATTGGGAAAAGGCCCTGTTCATATTTTTTTGACTAAATATTTTACTTATTAATTCCAACATTTTTAATCCTGATTTCTTATTATGTCATATATAGATTTTTTCAAAAAATCCGGAAAATAGTAACTGATTTCGGAATGATTAGTATAATCTGCCACATCTTCTTTTATATCATATCCAAATTTTTTCATGTCCCTTATCATATCTTTTACATGTTCAAAATAGGTATGCTCTTTGTTCGAATAATGATAATAAATCTTCTGGCTTTTTATGTATTGATTGTTTTTTAACTTATCTCTCAAATAAAAATCCAGTTTTTCAAACTTTTCCGGGGTTTTTTCTCCCATAATCTGAGTAAGTGTAGGTATATTACTGGATGTTTCCAAATATGTTGCAAGATAATATTGGGGAGAACCTACAATCATTCTGGAATTTTCAAAAGCCATTCCTAAATTAAGAGCTGAATATCCTCCCTTACTCGATCCACAAAAAATAACCTTTTTTGCTTTTGTCTTTTCTATAAAAGATTTAATCAGTTCTATTGTGGCAGCTTCTTCCTTAAAATTCCAATTGTACCCCATGTAATAACTGCCCCTGTTATCACTTCCTGTATCATCAAGAATAAAAAGGCGTTTTACCGGCATAGGGTTTAAGGTTCTGACATAATTATATCTGGCTTTTAAGCCCGGCCTTGTGCAGGAACTAAATACAACCACCAGCACATCAGATTTAGGATAATCCTTATATATATACTTTCTGACCACTGTGTCATGGCGAAAACTCTTTTGCTCCAGTAATACATTAAATTTTGTCATTATATACTCATAATATTTTTTTACTTTTTTAACAAACATAATGTATACTCCTGATTATTTTAAAGTATCAAGATACTCCTCTATTGAATCAATTATTGTATTTGTATTAGACACATAAGGGCGGTACTGTCTGCTTAAGACCTCCTCATAGCATTCTTTAAGCTTTCCCGTGTCATAGCAGGCACATATTATACCCAGGTCATCAAACTGTCTTAGAAGCTGAAGCTGGTGATCATCCACATGTTCACCATACCTTTCAAGTCTTGGAACTGCAATTACCTTTTTTCCTTTTTTTACAGCCCCAATTATGGCTCCTGTTCCGCCGTGGGTAATAACAATATCAGATTTTAAAGTCATTTCTTCAAACCGGTCTCTATCTAAAAAATCAACTGACTTGTAATTTTTCGGAACATAGTCACTGGCACCTTTCTGAGCATATATTTCTTCATTAATGATGCCTCTGTCCACTAAATCATCCAGTGCTTTTAATAATCTATTGAATTGAAATTTTTGAGATCCTAATGTAACAAAAATCATTTTCTTCTCCTGTTTTAGTAAATGCCGCCTTTATAAATGGCATTTGGAAATATTTCTTTCATTTCTTCCCATTGAACATAAAAACGGTCTGCAATTTTATAAAGTGTTTTTCCGCTTATTGTGGCTGAATTTACTTTTGCAAATGATTCTAAATAAATAAGCTTTCCACCGAATATTTTTAGTATAAAAGCTAAAGGAACAACTGCCAAAACTCCTGTAGTTATCATAACATCAGGTTTTTCTCTCATTACTATGCTTAAAGCAAGGAAAAAATTATGTATGATTTTTATGGGAAAAAACAACTCTTTACGATTAATCTGAGGTACATAATAGGTTTTTATATCTTTATTTTTCACGGTATAGGGGGTTTTTTCCGTAAAAATAAAGCTGTCATATTTTTCCATTAAGGGCTTAAGCATCATCAATTGCTCAAAATGTCCCCCTGATGATGCTGCAAAACATATCTTCAATTGTTTATTATTTGCCATTTTTGTCATTCCTTTGAAAACGGTATTATCCCCAAAATATTTTCTTCTTTCATCTCACACTGTTCCACGCTTCTTACCCATGGTGAAAAGAAGGTGCATACAAAAATAATGCCACTGGATAAAACAAGTCCAACTGCTGAAAAAATAGCTATATACATCTTTACATTTATCTTTTCAGAAACAGAATAGGACGAAGCCTCATCCATAACCTGTATAATGTTTTGTCCAAGGAAAGCATTTAATTCTGCCGTAAAAGCATTTGCCATGGCATTTGCAATAGGAATAGCTCTTTCCGATGATCTTGAAGAAGCATAAATCTGCAATTTATAACCATATTCTCTTGAACTGGTAGACGCACCAGCTACATAAATCTGCCCGGCACTAACCATTTCTTTTAATTTATCTGATGTGATGCCATATTCGCTAAGAGATTCCGCAGCTCTTTCACAGACAATAGAGCTTCCAATAATATCTGCATAGGCATTCATGGCAGAAACTCCCGTTGCCGATTCTTCATAAGAACCATAGGCAGCACTAAAAACCGATGCTCTGGCTGTATAATAAGTGGATCTTCCAACTATTCCTATATAAACTAATGCACACAATCCCCCAAGTATTGTAGTTAAAATTATTATCCATTTTTTCTTCCATAGTTCACGAAAGCTTACTTTGATATTTTCCAATATGTCATAATCGACTTCTTCAAGTTCTTTTATATCCATTATGGGCTCCTTTCATTTATTTCTTTTTTTTATAAAACAGTAATACTATTACTCCAATAACCAAAACTATTGCAATTCCGCTAAGCCCTACAACTAACATCCTGCTAACTCCCTTTTCAGAGTCACTCTCTGTTTCGTTCATTGTGGATGTATGAGTTTTTCCGGGAGTAACAGCACCCTGGGTAACTTTTATGGTTCCAGTTTGTAAAGCAACCTTTTGAGTTGCACCTTCGGTATCAGTATAGGAAATATAAACTGTCACCTCATAAGAGCCTGCCTTTGTAAATTCTACGGGAATTGTCAGATTTTTTGATTTTCCTGCGGCTAATAAACCAATATTATTTGAAATAGTTTCTATACCTTCCCCTTCAACGGAAATTTCAATATTACTTACACTGTCTGATCCTACAATGCTAAAAGAAGTCTGAATATTAGCAGGTGTATCCGTTCCTGCTTCTTCAGGAATAGTAACTGTATTTACGCTAAAAGGTGCATCAGTTCCCACAGGAGCTGTTAAAATAAACTGATCTTGGGCTGTAGATGTGGTAAGCATTACCTGAAAATTAATAGTATCTGTGTTTATACTAGACCAGGAATCATAATTAAAGGCAACATCAACACTTTGATTAGGGGCAATATTTCCCACATAAGCTTCACTTATTGTTCCATATACAGGTGCAACACCATCAGGATTAACCACTAATATTTTAACTCCCTCTGCCGGAACATTTACACTGTAGTTTCTAATGGTAAAGGTAAGGGTAAATCTCTTTCCAGGAATAATTTTGTCGTTTGACAATGAATATGAAGTAACAAGTACATCTGATCTGTTAGCTGATACTTCTTCTGCCATAGCCATATTCGGAATGCATAAAAATGCTAACATAAGCACAAGAACAAGGCTTAAGGCTTTGTATATATTTTTTATCATATGTCCCGTCCTCCTTCTTGGGCAAGTCTGTTGTATTTTTTATTTGCATTATTATCCAGTTTCTGTTCTCCGTATTTATTAAGAAAGTAATAATCAAAATTCTTAATGTATTTTTTGTATAATGGCAGTTCAACTTTATTTACTATCATTCCATAATATTTATCCTGGTATGGTTTTATCTTAAGCTTTGCCTCTTTAATCTGCTTTTTGGTAACTCCTCTTAGAGCCGACAATAAGACGATTCCATCAACCTTTTTAAATAATATTTGAGAATCCGGAACAACTGTTATGGAAGGACAGTCAAATATTATATAATCAAAGTTTTCCTTAGCATACTTAAATACATCAGACATTTTTGGTGAGCAAAACATCCTTGTGGAATTTTCAGCATATTTCCCGCAGGGAATATAAGACAGATTTTCAACATTCGTTTCATATACAATATCTGAAACAGTCATATCCTCATCATTATTCTTTTTTCCCACAAGATAATCCTCTAATCCCACCTCTGCTTTTTGATTAAGTTTTTTGAATTTATTTGCTTTTCTGATGTCGCAGTCAATAATAAGGGTTTTCCACTGGGATGTAGCAAAAGCAATCCCTAAGCTGATGCATGTGGAAGTGGTACCACACTGGGGACTGCACCCTGTAAGTAAAACAGACTGTGAAGTCATATCATCACTTTTTTTATTATGTATTTCTACGACAATGCGATCTATTGCATCATTAATCAATGGGCTTTCATTTGCATACAATTTTATTTTATTTTTTTGACCCATTTTTTTAAACCTTCCTTTCTATCTACCTTAATATAAAAATTTTATCATACCATTAACTGTGTAAGCAAGTTAATGACATCCAGTAAATACCATATGAAATATTGTATTTTTCTTATAATTATTTAAAAGTATTATTCCTTTGATACATTATAACTTATAAACTTATTTATTTTTTGGTTTTTTTCTTAATTTTTTATTCATTATTAATAAAAACATGCATTTTACTATTCTAATACATTGTAACGATAATAACAGCTTTCTAACAAAAATGTTTATTTTATATTTGTTTATTCTACAAAAAAGAAGGTGGAAAACCCTAAAAGCTTTCCACCCCTTTAATGCTATTTTTATTTAGTTTTTTTAATTTTGTAAAACCCCATCATCTGCAAAACTATACTGAATTCCTTCAATTTCTACTGTGCATCCATAAAGCATTTTACCATCCTGATCAAAGTAATAGGTTTTACCTGAGATTTCATAGAATCCTTTAACCATAGCTGTGGTCATTGGCTCAAAATAATACTTTTCGCCATCAACTTCCAACCAACCGTATTGGGATTTTCCTTCTGCAAGATAGTAGCTTTGTCCTGCAACTACACTAAAGCTATCACCTAAAGTTATAACAGTGCCATTAGCATCAGTCATTTTTCCATCTTCACCAAAGATTAATTTTTCTCCGTTAAGATTAACCTCAGCTGATTTTACCATCTGTCCTTTTTCATCAAAGTAATATACGTTTGTATCAATTACTCTGATGCCATTTACAAGGTTTCCATACCAGTAATAACTGGTTATGTTTTTCTTTGTAAGGCTTCCTAATTCTTCAAGTTTTCCATAGTTTTCACTATTTATATCATCAGTATTAAAGATATAGGTTACGCCACTAATTTTTTTGGTTCCGGTATAAATATAGCCATTGCTTGCTGCTGCTTCATTTTTGTGTAAGTAATAGATATTTCCATTTATTACCTGCCATCCTGTTTGTTTTATTCCATCTTTAATGTAATATTTCTTTCCGCTAAATATTGCAAATCCCGTGTAAGGCTGTTCCAAACGGATTCCATAATCAACTGTCTCAGTCTGTCCAAAGTAGTAATACAGGTCGCCATCTTTAACTACTCCGGTTTGCATATAGCCTCTGGAATCAAAGTAATAGGTGTTTCCGTCAATTACCTGCTCTCCGGTTACATAATGTCCGGCAAAGAAGTATTGGTAACCTCTTGCTCCTTTGTAGAATTTTTCTCCTGAAAGAAGAACTCCCTTTGCATCAAAGTTGTATTTATGTTTGTCTACAATCTGGTTTTCTCCTGTGAGTGCTGCCTTTGTATTCTTATCGAAATAGTAATAATATCCTTCTATTTCTTTCCAACCTGTTACAGCTTCATTATTTTCATAGAAATAGGTTTTTCCATCTATTGTTACAAGACCGTTTAATTTTTCACTTTCTTGCGTTTCAACAAGTTTTCCATCTTCATTAAAGATATAAACCTTATCTCCAAGTTTTAATGAGCCTTTATACATATATCCGTTTGTCTCATCAAAGTAGTAGGTATCATCCCCTATCTTTTGTAAGCCTTTTAAGTATTCTCCTGCAAGGTAACGTCTTGTTCCTTTTTTATCAGTATAGATTCCAGGCTCCGTAAGTTTTCCATCACTGGCAAAGATATAATTTACTTTACTTATGGTAACACTTCCTGTATACATATAACCGTTGTTTGAAGCCTTGGCATTGTTATGGAAGTAATAATATGAGCCATTAATTTCTTTCCAGCCTGTAACTTTAACACCATCGTCGTAATAGTAGGTTTTTCCACTTAATTCAATAAAACCGGTAAATTTAGAATTTGTATATACTCCGTCATCTCCAAATATATAACTTATTCCATCAACTACCTTTACACCGACTGCCATATAGCCTTTTGAATCAAAGTAATAGGTGTTTCCTTCTATTTCTTTCCAGCCTTTTGAATAGTTTCCATTTTCCCAGTATTGAGTACCTTTTGAATTTGTAACCCATCCTCCGGTAGTCAAAACTCCGTTTTCATCAAAGACATATTCTCCATCAGGTAACAAACCATTTGACTTATTTATTTCATATTTTCCTGTTACTAATGAATAATCAGACTTTGCATAATAATAATTTCCTTCATATACAAATAAGCCAAAATATTCTGATATTCCATCTTTTACAAAATAAAGTGTTCCATCTACCTTATAAAAACCAGTATCTTCAATTTTCCTTACAATTGCACCATCTTCTCCAAAATCATACCATTGATAATATAAATCAAAGGACTCTTTTACATAGTGAACTCCTTTATATGGATATCCTGCTCTGTCAAAATAGTATTTCTTTCCATCTATATTTGCCCATTCACGTTTATAATAATCCGGTCCGTAATAATATTTATAACTTCCTTCAAATTCTACCCATACACCTGATATAAGTTTACCTGTTTCTTCAAAACAGTAAGATATGCCCCTATAGGAATATTTTCCACTTGCAGCAATATATTTTCTTGGCATAAAGTAATACCATTCATTGTCAATCATCTTCCAGCCACTTGCTAATTTTCCGACTTGTAAGTATCTGTAAGCTCCCACTTCCTCATCATAGAATAATCCGGTATATTTTGTTTTATCTTTACAAATTCCGTCTTCTCCAAAATCGTAATATATTCCATCTATGGCTTTTATTCCTGTTAATTTTTCATTATTTACATAATATGAATCCCCATGCCAACCATCAGCTATTAATTTTGGAATGGTTGTTCCCCAGTCTACTATTGAATTGCAAACCGGACAATAGGTTCTTCCCCTGTATCCGCTTTCTGTTAAACTGGCTTCTTTATCCTCCAAAGCTTCAGCCTGATGAATATGTCCACCATTCCATTCTTTTAAGTATTGTGGTTCTTTTGCATTCATGTTTGCATAATTAGCCCACATTTCTGTATCTACCTGAACAGTTTCACCTGAGAAGGTTGATTTTTGTCCGTCTGTAAAGGTTACAAGTCCCCTATCTACCTCAACGCTGATATCTATAGGCCAAAATTCTTTCATTTGTTTAAACTGGGCATAAGTTAAAGCCTGGCTTCCCATTTTGTTTCCTGAGGCATATATATAATTCATTTTTAATTCCCAGGTTTTTATTGGTAGAAAAGCTAATATTGTTTCTCCCGTTAGCTCTGTTTTATAAACTTTTTTAATTGTTATTTTGGCAATATTATCTTCCAAAATTTTATAAGAAGCCTCAAAGCCATCTGCAACTGTCATATTATCAAGCTGCCATACACTCATATTGTTAAGATCTAAGTCAACTTCTACCTCTTCAACCTTTGAAATATCTGTTGCCACAAGATCCACATAATATGTAGATCCAAGTAATATTCTGTTTAAAGACTTATCATGAGCCACTACTTTAATGGTATTTTCCAAAGAATCTGCCTTAATATTTACTGTCCTTATTATGGAATTATAATTTCCAGCCATATCCTTGGCAGAAAACTTAATTTTATGAAGTCCGTCTGAAAGTTTAACATCTTCTAATGCTACAATTCCATTTTTGTAGGTAAAGTCTTTTTCAACTCCATCCACATAGGCTTTAATGCTGTCTTTATCCACTCCTGTATAATTAGTTTTTTTGGTATTGTCTTTTAAATTTACATTAAAGCTTAAAACATCACTATCTACCGTCTGTCCCTTTAATTCTACCGCATCACTCATATTCTTTGTAGCATAGGTAAAGTTTGAAAATACAGGAGCTTCCCTGTCAGCTACTGCTGATGAATAATCCACAGTTATGTCATCAATATAAAATGTAAATTTTGAATTAAGAGATTTATGTTCTTTAAAATAATAATCAAAGCTTGAACCATCCCTGTCTGAAATATAAAACTGTAAAAAGTAAGCGTTACTCTTTAAAGAAAGACCCTTATAGTTTGATAAATCGCAGGAAATATAATGCCATCCTGACTCTTCAAACTTACTTACAAATCCTGTAGTAGATACACTGTCTCCATCTAATATCTGACCTGTAACAGTACTGCCTGATATTGTTGTATTTCCTTCCTGGTCGATTTCTTTTACAGGATATAATACAAAACGAATCCATCCGGCATCAAACTCATCCGGAATATAAAACCATGCACCGAATGATGTGGCATTTTTTAATAAAAGTTCATCTCCTTTATAGCTTAAGCAAGCTAATTGATAACCGGACTCCAAACTGGTGGAATAGTCAATATTTAATGCCAAAGCTCCATTTCCACTATGTACTTTTCCGTTTTGGGAATTTGCCCTTGAAATACTGTTATCAGGAACAACATAGTTATAAGAGTTATTGTAACCTGAGCCAAATTTCAATATATCTTCTTCATTTTCAAAATCAAAAATAACTTCCGAACCTTTTCCAAGGCTTACTTCTATTTCACTTTTAAGCTCTTTATTATGAACCAAAGTTGCTGTAACTTTTGTAGAACCTATACTTTCATCATCTGTAGCTTCAAATAAAAATCCATTCATTTTTCCGGCATTTTCATTTTCTAATACAAAATCAAAATCACTTTCTTTTACAGTTACCTGATTCAATCCATAAAGGGCATTTATTACTAATTCTGCATTTTTTCCATAAGGAACTGTTGTCTGACTCTGAGAAAAAGCTATAGAATCAGGAATCACCACATGAATACTCGTTTTCCCCACTACTTTTCCCTGATAAATCATTTCAACTACCGCATCTCCGGTTTTTCCATTTGAGACAAAAGTATTATCACTGATGCTGCCAAAACTTTCATCCTCTAATACAAAACTATAATCTTCAGGAAGATTGGCCTTTGTTCCTACCTGGCTTACGCCTTTTGCCTGAATATTCACTTTTGATAAAGGAGTAACATAATCTGATTGAGCACTTAAAATTGCATGATCAAATTTATCAGTTGGCACAGCAGTAGAAACCACCATGAGAGAAGAACTGATAGAACGTTCAGAACCGTCGGAAGGTCTGTTCACAATTGAAATATTATTTTCTCCTTCCTGTTTTGCAGCAAAGGTGGTTGAACCGCCACCATCAAGATTTATTGCAGATACGCAACCTGCCTCAAGCATTATCTGGGCAAGTTCATGCATAGAGCCACCGGCAGAAAAAGGCTCCTGACGACCATCTAATACCATTAATACTACTTTTCCTTCTTTTGTGATACCTACACAGGTACGGCTATGTCTGTCAGTATTGTAGTTTCCGGAAGCATTAGCTGTTACATCTTTTCCATCCCATACAAGTACAACTGAACCGCCTACGGCTTCTTTTACGTGATTTGCCACATTTGCCCAGTCCTTATTGTTATATCCTATTGCTGCACTGCCATCATCCAAAACAGCAAACCAAGGCCTGTTATTTGCATTATTAACCACTTTTCCTTCCATAACAAACGCACCGGAAGGTTTTCCTGTTGTCATGTTATAAAAATCAGCATTTACCCCACCGATTACATTGTAATTTTCAATATAGTTTTCCTTATCCTCAGGATTAGAATGCTTCTTTTGTGCCGTTGACAGCTGTGCAGTCAGTTTCTCCATCCCAAACTCCTGACACTGATTATCCTTGTAGTTTGCATAAACACTGACATCCTCCTTTGTTATATCAGCTGTCATTACATAATAAGCCATCTGTGACCCTTCTTTATTGTAAGCAAATACAATATCCTGGGATATACCAGGTGCAAGGGTCGATGTCTTTCTTGAAAAAACATCGTGAGTTTCTGACACAAATGTTCCCGGAAGTTCTGATGAATTTTCATCTTTACTAACATCTTTATCAGCTAGTACCGATAAAGTAGAAAGCATTGTTACGACAAGGGATAATCCCATTACTGCCAAAACTTTTCCGGAAAAAAATTTCTTTTTTTTCATACCTTTCATCCTTTCCTTCTTTTTCCCCGATTCGGAGTATTTTGCAATTTTATACTCATTGTAAAGCGGACATTCTTAAATCCGCTTCGCTACTTCCTCATGAACGCAGTGGCACTTTGTGCCACCTGTCAGAAGGGG
>NZ_FOJY01000012.1:54193-68174 GCF_900112085.1 Acetitomaculum ruminis DSM 5522 | reverse complement strand
CTGGTTATGTTTTTCTTTGTAAGGCTTCCTAATTCTTCAAGTTTTCCATAGTTTTCACTATTTATATCATCAGTATTAAAGATATAGGTTACGCCACTAATTTTTTTGGTTCCGGTATAAATATAACCATTGCTTGAGGAAGCTTGGTTTTGGTGTAAGTAATAGATGTTTCCGTTAATTACCTGCCATCCCGTTTGTTTTACTCCATCTTTAATGTAATATTTCTTTCCGCTAAATATTGCAAATCCCGTATAAGGCTGTTCCAAACGGATGCCATAGTCAACTGTCTCAGTTTGGCCAAAGTAATAATATAAGTCACCATCTTTTACCACTCCGGTTTGCATATAACCTCTGGAATCAAAGTAATAGATATTACCGTCAATTACCTGCTCTCCGGTTACATAATGTCCGGCGAAGAAGTATTGATAACCTCTTGCTCCTTTGTAGAATTTTTCTCCTGAAAGAAGAACTCCACTTGCATCAAAGTTGTATTTATGTTTGTCTACAGTCTGGTTTTCTCCGGTAAGGGCTGCCTTTGTATTCTTGTCGAAGTAATAGTATTTTCCATCTATTTCTTTCCAGCCTGTTACAGCGTCATTGTTTTCATAGAAATAGGTTTTTCCATCTATTGTTACCAGACCATTTAATTCTTTAACTTCTAAAGTTTCAACAAGTTTTCCTTCATCATTGAAGATATATACCTTATCTTCAAGCTTTAATGAGCCTTTATACATATAACCGTTTGTCTCATCAAAGTAGTAGGTGTCATCTCCTATCTTTTGGAAACCTTTTAAGTATTCTCCTGCAAGGTAACGTTTTGTTCCCTTTTTGTCAGTATAGATTCCAGGCTCCGTAAGTTTTCCGTCATTGGCAAAGATATAATTTACTTTGCTTATAGTAACACTTCCGGTGTACATATAACCACAAGTTGAAGCTTTTGTATTTTGGTGGAAGTAATAATAATAACCTTCTATCTCTTTCCAACCTGTAACTTTAACACCGCTTTCGAAGTAGTAGGTCTTACTTCCTTCATCATAGAAGCCTGTGTAAGGTTTTTCTGAGCGGATTCCTTCTTTACCAAAGTCATAGTAAATACCGTCAATCTTTTGTAAACCTTTTAACATGTAGCCTTTTGAGTCAAATACATAAGTTTTTCCGTCAATTGCTCTTTCTCCAACTACATATTTTCCTGCCCACCAGTATTGAGTACCCTTATAGCTGTTTTTAACATATACATCATAGAATTCTCCTTTAACAAGTACTCCTTCATTGTTAAACTCATAGGTATGTCCACTGATTTTAACTTTTCCGGTAGCCATTGCATTTGTTGATTCATCAAAGTAATAAGTCTTTGTCTCATTATTTTCTTTAACTTCAACCCATCCGGATTTAATCTGACCATTTTCAACATAGTAGGTTTTTCCGTCAAATTTTATCATTCCATCTTCAGTCGGAATATTCTGACTTTCAACCAAAACTCCTTCTGAATTAAATTTGCAAAGCTTTCCGTCTAATATAGCTACGGTATTCTCAGTTCTATAACCTTTATCATTGAAATAATAAGTGTTTTTAACACCATTTACTGTAAGCTCTTGCCATCCGGTTACATATTTTCCTGCCCACCAGTATTGCATATAACCTTTTTTATCCTTAGCAAATGAGCCTTCTATAAGAACACCATAATCCGGACTATTTTTATCATTATAAAATGTATAGGTATGTTTGTTCACAGTTACTGTTCCAGTGCACATTCCACCAACACGGGCTGCTCTGTAATTTTCATAGAAATAATATGTTTTTCCATTAATCTGTGTCCAACCTCTTTGCATCACACCGTTTACATAATAATATTTATAACCTTTATAATCAACGAATCCGTTTTGTCCTCCACATGGAAGTCCGTCTTTAAATTCAATAGTTGCATTATTTATCACATAGATTCCGTCGTAAGCAAGACCATTAGCTTCAAACATGTAGTATTGATCATCTTCAGGATTTAAGAATTTACCTGTCTGGAATCCGTCACTTGTATGATACATTTTTCTTCCTGTCTCAAAATCAGTAACAAATCCAAGTACATCTGAAGGGTCAACTTCTTTAGAGCACTGAGCACAGATAAATTTACCTGTCTGACGGTTGTAGATAAAGTTTCCATCTTCATGCTCACAAGCTTTTTTCTCAAGCTTATAACTGTCAAGTAATGTCTTGTCTGAATTGTAGGTTTTAAGTACCATAGCAGTTTCTGTGGTTTCTACTGAAATATATAATGCATCATAATCCTGAGAGATATTTGCAAAATTAAATTCAGGTGTATTTACTGCCTTATAGTTAATATTTCTGCTCTTTTCTCCCAAATCACCACAGATGTAATATACAGTACCCTCTTTTTCATCAACTTTGCCATTTGTCATTGGCAATGTTCTGGCATATGAATGGTCATGTCCTGAGAATACTACATCGATTCCTGCCTCATCTGCTGCACTTGGCACATATTTGTGGAATCTCTCACTACCGCCGTTTACATTTGTATAATAAGCCGGCTGATGGATTGATAATACTTTCCATCTTGCATTTGAGTTTTTAGCATCTTTTACAAGCCAATCCATAGCTTCTTTAAGGTTTGCATTGTAATTTACAACAGCAATATATACATTTCCATATTCTACTGAATAGTATAAGCTGTCTTTTCCTTCTAAGTTGTAAACAAGAGAAGCTGCAACTCCTGAAGAATCTCCATAGTATTCATGGTTACCCATGGTATGAATCATGTCGATTCCGTTAAATGTGCTTCCAAATACATTTTGAATTTCTTCCCACATATGATAATTTCCACCGTTATCAATGTAGTCACCGGTCTGGATACCAAAATCATATCCTGAAACATTTCCGGCAATCTGCTGTAATAAGGCAATATCTGAAGCATCTGCTGAAACGCTTCCACTCATTTGTGTATCACCAATTACAAAGAATTTTGTATCGGCATTTTTGCCAATAGTCTTAAAGCTTCTTATTTCAGAGAAATTATTTCCGTCTCCTACTCTGTAGTAGTAAGTAGTTCCTGCTTTTAATCCACTAAGAACTGCAGAATTAATTCTTGAAGCTGTTTTACTTGTGCTAAATGAATGTAATTTGGTATTTCCTTCAACTTTTATCGCATTAGACAAATTGTCTGATGTAGAATATTCCACTACTGCCTTTGCAGCAGAAGCTGTATCGGCAAACCATGAAACAGTCTTTTGGTCTGAACCGTCTTTACTTGCTGTAACACTTATTCCTACAGGTTTTCCAACTGAAGAGGTGGAGCCGTTCATTACAATTACAGTAGATGTAAATGAAATTTTTGAATCTTTCTTTGCATAAACCTTAAATGTGGAAGATGGTGTAAGTACTTTTGATTTTTCAATCATAATTGTACCATCTTCAGCAGTCTTTCCGATATTTGCATCATCTACGAATACATCTACGCCGGCTGCTGCCTTTCCATCAGGATCTAATACTGTAAGCTTAGTTGCCTGTCCGGAAACACTGATTCCAACATCCAATGAGTAGTAAGCACTTAAATTAAGACTTACTAAAGGTTGAGAACTTGTAGTAATATCTCCACTTACTGATGTACACTCAAGATTTTGTACCTGATAAGTAAAGAAGTCAATTTCAGGGTCTAAATTTGTAGGTACATCAAATGATAAGGTAGCAATTGCAACATCTGCAGGAGCCTCGCCCTGACCTGTCCATTCTGCCTCAATAATCATTTTGGCTTTCTTAAATCCTGTGGATTCATATTTAAATTCACCTTTAAAGCCATCACTAAATGTAACTTTTGGCTGACCAAAGTCTGAATTTACTTTAATCACATTTCCTGTAACCTTAGTTACCTTTCCTGTAGCTTTAAGAGTTAATTCATAATTGCTTCCCATGGTAACAGTATTTGCACCTGTAATGGAAGCTGTAGCTGTTTCAGATTCAGAAGCATTTACTGTAAAGTATTTTGTTACTGTATCTGAGTTATTGAAATTATCATAAACTGTAACGGAAATACTATGTAATCCATTGGCAAGACTTGTTCTTGTGGTAGCAAAAGAATCGTCTCCGTCACTGGCAATTTCTTTTCCGTCAATCTTAAATACTGTAGCTGTTGCATTGATTCCTGAAGCATTCTTTCCTTGTGGATCATTAAATGCTGCAGTAATTTCAATATCATTAGTATCAATTGTTACATCTTCATCACTTAAAGCTTTATCATTTACTTTAATAGAACTTATAACCGGATTATCAAGGTCGTCTAAATCCGTACCGTAAACAAAACGGTAATTATCAAAATAGATAGTTCCTGAATATCTTCCGCCACCTGCTTTTGGCTGATAGCTTAACCAAAACATTCCTTCACCAGTTCTTATCATATAAGGATGAGATTCACTGTAATAGCTTTCTAAGGCACTTAAATCAGCATAGCAATATTTCCATCCTACCCAGTCAAAGGCACTTGAAACACTAACATTTCCATTTGCATCAACTGTATCATGAACCAATCGAAGGTTCTTTGTGTTGTAGTCGTCGGCATCACTGTTATAAACTGCAATATCTGCATAAAGTCCATAACCTGCCAGGTTATAGGTTTCTGCATCTGCATATACCCATACACCCACCTGGGTTGGTTTTCCTTCAACTTTTATCGGTTCACCACAATATCTTATATAATAATTGGCATTTGCAGAACCGTTGTAAGAAGCATAGTCGTAGTTTAATTCAAGAGAATAATCTCCAAAACGCACCTGACCACCTTCTTCTGATGTGGTAGAAGTAACACTTCCTGCATTGTAGGTTGTAATTGTATTATTCGGCCACAAATAGTATTTATAACCGTTTTGTTTAAAGATTTCAGCTGCCGGAACTGAACTCTCGTAATTTCCGGTAAATCTGTATGGTGCAGTTAATGTGGCATATCTTATTTCTTTATTGAAACAATATATATTATCCACCGGTACGGTTATAGGTGATATATTTCCTACATAACCCGGTGTTACACCTGCATCTACATAAGAGCTTTTTCCCCAATGATAATGCGCTCCCTTAACAGGATTTCCATTTTCATCAGGCTCAAAGTTCTCAGCTACCCATGGAAGTTTTCCGATTTCTACTGCAATCTCAGCAGCCAAAAGGCTTCCATCAGCTTTTATATAATTAACCTTAATTGTTGCATTTACAGATTTTCCACTGCTTGTAGCAACAAAGTCATTTCCATTCATGGCACCCACAGCAGTATCAGGTACTCCTTCTGTATTAGAAGTAATAATCCATGTAAAGTCTCCAACTTTGTAATTTACTTCTTTACCATTGTTTCTCACAACCAAACCTAAATTGCTGGATTGACCAAAGTCAAGAGATGCCGAAGTAGAACTAAAATAAATCTCATCCGGTTCAACTATTGACACACTGGTACTACCCACTAATTTATCCCCGTAATATGCCTGTGCTGTTACTTCTCCCACACTTCCGTTGGATGTAAAAACAGCAGTTTTTGCATCAATTGTTCCTAAAGCTTCACTTTCCTTGCTTAATTTCCATGTAAGCCCTTCTGCCGGAAGACTTGCCGCACCACCAGCTGAATCTACACCTTTTGCAGTAAACTGCACTGTAGAAGACGGTGTATAAGCTTCATTATTTGGACTAATGGATGCATGATCAAATACTCCGTCATTTGTTGCATTGGCAATAACAAAAATACCTGAAGAAATTGATCTTTCACTTCCATCTGACGGGCTGTTTCTTACTTTAAGCTTACTGTCACCTTCACGCTTTGTAACAGTTGTAGCAGATCCACCACCGTCAAGATAAAGAGCCTCCACTACTCCCTGAGCTATAAGGTATGCTGCCATCTCATATTGTGACATACCTACGGAGTTAGGAAACTGTCTTCCGTCAACCTGGAAAAATACAAGACTTCCGTCTGCTTTAAATCCTACGGAGTTTACAGGAAAGAGTGTGTTCATTCCAGGATTACAAACATTTTGTCCGTTTCTAACGAGGAAAAACGGTCCTCCCACCGCTTCTTCCACATCGCTTGTGTCTGTTCCTGCATCTCTAAGAACATAGCTTCCGTCCTTTAATACTGCAAAATATGGCTCTGAAGCAGTTTTGTCAGGATTAATATTTACCCCTCTTAAAAATGTAGGTCCTAAAGGCTGACCGGTCTGCATGTTAAAATAATCTCCGTTAGTTGCAAAGATTATATTTTCTCCCGTAGCCTTTTCATAAACTGCAGCCTGTTTTGTGGTGTTGGTAAGATCCCAGTTTCCCACTTCCCAGCTGCTTGTTTGAGTAGCTGCATCGTATTTGTCGTAAAATCCGGAATATGTGGCTCTAATGGATACATCTGCACTTTTTTCAATGGTAGTCATATATCCTTTTGCCTGAGAATTTCCGCTTTTGTCATTTAATACGACATCGGTTTCCGTCACTCCCGGAACCAAAGTATAGTCCTTAGAAGAGACAACTCTTACATCTTTTCCATTTGTCGGATTTGTGTAACCATTTACTTTTATTTTGGCATAAGTTTCAAGTACATTTGCAAAAAGCAAGGACACTGCCATCAAAAAAGCAAAAAAGACACTAGTCACACTTTTAATCTTCTTTTTCATCTTTTTCTCCTTTCTTTTTTGACCCCCGGCTAGTCATAAAGTATTCATAAAAATTGTTTAAATTTTTAGATATAAATCTGAGAATAATATAACAGCTATTTCTTTTAAATGTTAATTTCTTGCAGTTTTGATAGATTTTTCTTGAAACTTTCTTTAATTATATGCAATATTATCAATATTTTTTTTAACTTATTTTATTTCCCGGTCAATATTACAAGGAGTTTTTATTTTTAAATTTTATAAAAATTTTGTAATTGAGCCTTATTTCTTACTTTTATTTTTAGAAAATTATGGTAGAATATATTGAATTCGGGGTTTGAAAGGTAATACATGTATCATGTTTTTATTTTCATAAGACTTACGTGTGACTTTTTTTTGATAGAGTATGCTACAAGAGGTGGTGAGAAGGATATGGGTAAATATAACAGAAACGCAACAACTAACCTACAACATATGATTTTGGATTTTATTTCCAGTTTCATTGCATACGTGATTTCCATTTTTGCTTATGGTGATATTTCAATAATGTTTGAACCACGATATGTTATGCTGTGGCTGGTGTTTATCGGTGTATACATGATAATGGCATCGAACAATTCTTTGTATAGGGTAACGACTTTTTTCTATACAGACAGAACTATCAAATTTGTTCTAAAATCTTTCTTTTTATCAATAGCTATTATATCTGCTATACTTTTTATAGTTGGTGAGTCAAGAATAAATATTGATTTTTACCTTTTGTATTTAGGTTTCAGTTTCTTCTTTATATTGTGCAGTACTTTTGCCAATAGAATTTTTAGAAAAAAATACAGTTCAAAGGATGCCGCCAGAACACTTTTAGTGGGTAATCCAAACGATTTCGGGCGTTTTCGTCATTACATTGACAGAAGTAATATGAACATAAATATAATAGGTTATATTAATGATAAACCTCAGTTAAGAGATAACAGAGGAGAATATCTGGGAAATCTTGATGAATTGGAAAAACTTATCCACGATAATGCTATTGATCAGGTATTTTTCCAGTCAAGTATAGGTGAAGATGAAGATATTTCTTCCTATATAAGTAGGTGTCTTATGATTGGTGTAACAGCCAAGGTTATTTTAGCTCCTTACCATGTAGGCGGAATGCAAAGTTATATTTACAGTGTGGGTACATATCCTGTAGTTACATATCATAATGTAAACTTAAATAAATATTCCTGTGCCGTAAAAAGGGGTATTGATATTTTGGGAAGTATCATAGGAATAATTATTTCAATCATACCAATGATTATTTGTGCAATAGCAATTAAAATAGATTCTAAAGGACCTGTTATTTTTTCTCAGACTAGAGTAGGTAAAAATGGTCGTCAGTTTAAAATGTACAAACTTCGCAGCATGTGCACAGATGCTGAAAATAAAAAAGAATCTTTAATGAAGCAAAACAAGGTAGAGGGCGGACTAATGTTTAAAGTTGAAAACGATCCGCGAGTTACCAGAGTTGGAAAATTCATCAGAAAAACCTCTATGGACGAGCTTCCTCAGTTCTTTAATGTACTTAGAGGTGATATGAGTCTTGTAGGTACAAGGCCACCTACATTAGATGAGGTTTCAAAATATCAAACAGATCAATGGAGACGCTTAAGTATTCGTCCGGGTATAACAGGACTCTGGCAAATTAGCGGTCGAAGCATGATAACTGATTTTGATGAGGTTGTAAGATTAGATACCGAATATATAGACTCCTGGAATATATTCCTTGATTTTAAGATTATGTTAGTAACTGTTATGCAAGTATTTAAAAGAAACAAAGGTGCTATGTAAAAATAGCACCTTTTCTTATTTATTTTCATATAAAAATTTAGTAAAGCGGACATTCTTAAATCCGCTTCGCTACTTCCTCATGAACGCAGTGGCACTTTGTGCCACCTGTCAGAAGGGGCTTTAACCCCTTCTGACACTAATAAGCTTATACCCCCGCTTAAAGCTTACGCTTTTGAAGCGGGGGATTGCTTACACTGCGTTCAAATATTTATTTCAAAGCACTCTTTAAAACCTCTAAATTATCTGTCATAACTTTTAAATAAGTTACATTTTTTTCCACATCTTCCTTTGTTGTAGCCTGCATAGAATCCATAGTGAGAATTTCCTGGTCTTTTGTATTGGTGTTTTCCTTAATCTGTTCAGCTATTTTTCCATCAGAACTTTCTATTTTTAGAATAGTCTTTAAACCTAATTCATCTGTTTTTTTAGATAAAAATGTTATTGTTTTAAAGCTTGCTTCCGATTCTGCTGAACAACCTACAAATGCCGCGAAATATTTTAATCCATAATCTTCAATCATATATCTGAAAGGAAATCTGTCACCAAACAATAAGGTTTTCTTAGGAGAATTTTTAACTGTTTCTTCGTATTCTTGGTCCAAAGAATCCAGTTTGTTGATATAATTATCAAGATTTTCCTTATAAGTTTCACTGTTTTTCTCATCAATTTCCATTATTTTTTCGCCAATGGCCTGGCAAAGTTTTTTTGCATTTTTAAGTGAAAGCCACACATGTTCATCATATTCAGGCCCTTCCTCGGATTCTTCTTCTTCCTCCTCTTCAGCTTCCATTCCTTCTACCACTTCTTCTTCTTTTACATCATCTCCAAGAACTTCTAAAAGATTAATTACTATCTGATCTTTTTTGGTAGATTCTGCTAAAGCATCATCAACCCAGCCATCAGACTCTCCACCGACATAAATAAAAAGGTCACTATTTGATATTTTTGCAATATCTTTTGCAGTTGGCTGGTAACTGTGAAGATCCACCCCACTATCTAAAAGCATGGTAAGTTCAATGTTTTCATTGTCACCAATTATTTCTTTTGCCCAGTCATATTCCGGATAAATTGTGGTCACAATGGATATTTTATCCGACTTTTCCTCATCTTTGGCACTGGTAATATCCTTGTTTGTACTTTGACAGCCGCTTACCATAACAGCTGTAAGCATTAATAATAAAAGCATTGTTGTTATTTTTTTCATTTGCTTTACCCCTTTCTAAAATGCGAATCATTTGCAAATTAATTTTATTTTATTCTTATTTTATATTTTTGTCAAATAAAAAAAGGCCTCTCATTTTTTTAGAGAAAGCCTTTTTGTATGGCAATATGTAATTTTTTAGCCTTGAGTCATCATATTTGCGGATTTTACTTCTTCTTTAATGCCATATTTTTCCGCATTAACCTTTGCAATATATTCAGAAACCGCATCATAAACTCCCGGATAAATACTTCCCGGCTCACCCATAACTGTTGCCGGTATAAAGTAATGTCCGCTGTAGTTTGTATCAATATTATTTTTTGCCTCAGCCCAAACTTTTTCCTTTGTCCAGTCTTCACGATCAACCTTACCATTGTCTATTCCACCCTGGAAGGAAATTTTTCCACCGTAGTTTTCAATGGCTGCCTTAATATTATTTGTGGACATTATTCCCTGCCAGATATCGATTCCCATTCTTATCATGGAAGGAATAAGATTTTCTCCATAAGAATCGCTGTGGTGTACTATAAGTTCTACCCCATGTTCTTTGTAATAACCATAGATTTTCTTGTAAGCAGGCTCAATAAATTCTTCAAACATTGCCGGTGAAAGGAAAGAGGATAACTGACTTCCCCAGTCGTCATGATGGAATAATGCATCCGGATGAAGATGGTCACAAATCTCCTTTGCAACATCTAATTCATAATCCGTAAGATATTCTATAAGCTCATGCATAGCTTCCGGTTCTTCATAAAAATTAATCATTGCCTCTTCCATTCCCATAAGATAATGAATTTTTTCAAAAATACCAGGAGCTACAAATGGAGCTATAAAAACTTCATTTCTGTCTACGTCTTTAACCTGATCAAGGCAAGCCTGCCATGCTTCATCAGAAAATTTAGTATTTGGAGCTTTAACATATTTTTTCCAATCAACTATATCTTTAATAACAACATGCTCCGGTGATGTGTCAGGAAACATTCCCGGAACATTTTCAGGAAATTCTATACGAACTCCCCATCCATTTAACCAGGAACCGCCTTTTTGAACTTTTCCCATTGCTTCTAAAGTACATGGATCAAACATTAAGGCTACATATTCAAACTGATTAACGATGCGATCCGGTTTTCCCCCTCGAATTGTTTCCAATAAATTCTGTTTTTTTGTTAACATTAATAACTACCTCCTTATTAAAGAAATACCCCTTTATTTAAAAAGCTAGTGGCAAATAGGATTTTTATATCCTAAACCACTAATTCTTTCACAAATATAATTTTATACATTTTACCGAGTATTTTCAATAATTTTCAGAAATTTTTGTACGATTTATACAGTTTACAAAAAAATACAGAAATTTTTATATTATCTTTGGTGCAAATAACACGAAGCAAAAAATGCCTATTCTATCAGCCATGCAAAAGCTTTGCCAGTACGCTTTTCATAATCCGCAAAATGATTTCCCGGATTTAATTCCATTTTAATATCTATATCCCTATTAGAATTTTTAATTAATTCATACTGTATACAAATATTAGCTTTCACCTTTGACATTATTTGATTTCTAACTTTATCCTCCTTATTTCCAAGACTTAAATATACTTTTTTGCATTTAATGTTTCGATTTTTAATATAGTCAGTCCAGCCTGGAAACCATACTGAAGGAGAAACTACTGCAACAGCATAAAAAATATCACATTGATAGCATGACCACAGGGAAAAAAGCCCGGATAAGGAGTATCCCCCAAGAAAAAGTCGCTTATTATTTATTTCATTTTTAAAAACAAAAGGAAGTAACTTTCCAGTAATGAAATTCAAAGTTTTTCTTGCTCCATTTCCAAAATCTTTTCCTTTAAAAACCCCTTCATTCCCCCAGGGTGAAAGCTCATAATTCCAGTCATCAATTAAAATTGCAATAAAGCAAAAATCCATTCTGCCTGATATGTTTTTTATCAGCTCAATTTCTTTTTCAAGCATTTCAAATTCATTTTCATTTACAGGTTGAATAATTATATCTTTACTGGATATTTCACCGTAAATAAAGCATTCTTTACCTTCGATAATATTGTTCATTATTTAGCTCCTTAAAAAAATCGGAGTATGAATCCGTTTATTTTTCATTATAAACGATATCCTTACTCCGATTTAGTGATTTTTTATTTTTTATTTTCCAAGACTTACTTTAAGCATTATTTCTTCAATGGAATGAACCATGGAATTTTCATCTACTACCTGAAGCAATCCATTCTCATTTGTTTTTAAAGATAATCCGCAATCATCTTCTTTTAAACAATCATTAACAGGTCCCACAAGGGTGGCATCCTCGAATATAACAAGGAAGCTGTTCAAATATTCTGACAATCTACTGTTTTCTTCTATACATTTCGTATTAGCCCTTCCTATGGCTTCAATGTTTTTGTTAATTGACTGAACTTTTTCACTTGTGGATACCTTTTCTATTGGCTCACCGGTTAAAAGATTTACTCTTACTATCATTTCGCCATAGGCAATACTTAGGTAATTTCCAAGTAACATAACTGTTTTGCTTCCCGTTGCACCGCTTCCGAAAATATTTGTTATCATTAGTTCAGGAATTTCAAAAGCAATATACGAACCGCCATTTTCTCCTATGGATATTTCCAGATAGCTATTAGATTTGCTAACCGGCTGATCCTTTGGTGCTTCATTTACTTCATCAAAAATCTGCTCAACTGATATGACATCTTCTTTTTGATTTCCATTCAATAATCCCATTATTGCATCCATATTTGACATCCCCTCTGCTTGTAATTCAGTATCTAAAACTTCTTCAATTTTCTCTTGGGTTGGAATTTCTTGGGTTGCAGCTTCCTGTTCTGCCACCGGTTCTACTGGTGGTTCTTCTACCGCTATTTCTTCCACTGGATTTTCTTGGATTGGAACTTCCATTTCTGCTACCGGTTCTACTGGTGGTTCTTCTACCGGTATTTCTTCCATTGGAATTTCTTGGGTTGGAACTTCCATTTCTGCTACCGGTTCTGTTGGTGGTTCTTCTACCGGTATTTCTTCCACTGGATTTTCTTGGATTGGAACTTCCATTTCTGCAACCAGTTCTACTGGTGGTTCTTCTACCGCTATTTCTTCCACTGGATTTTCTTGGGTTGGAACTTCCATTTCTGCTACCGGTTCTACTGGTGGTTCTTCTACCGCTATTTCTTCCACTGGATTTTCTTGGGTTGGAACTTCCATTTCTGCTACCGGTTCTACTGGTGGTTCTTCTACCGCTATTTCTTCCATTGGATTTTCCTCCACTGCTTCCAAGTCACCTGCTTCCTCACTATTTAAAATATTATAGCTATCCTCCACATTGGTAAAAGTATCCAATTCTTCTTCCAATGTAAGATCACCTAATTCATCAAGACTATCATCAAATCCTTCTTCTATTAAATCTCCTATGTCCAAAATTTCGTTAAAATCTTCATCTATGGACATTTCTTCATCAAGACCTAATTCTGAGCCATCTCCCAATGATAAACTGTCCTCTAAACTTACATCCAGACTTTCTCCCAAATTCAAATCACTATTTAAGTCAAGTCCTTCTCCAAATCCCAAACCTTCATTTAATCCCAAATCCAGACTCTCGTCAATTGACAAACCGTCCTCTAACATATTTTCATATCCAAGACCATCTTCCATATTGCCGTCCATTCCCAAATCTTCTGAAATAATCATATTTCCAAGGCCATCCTCTGCAATATCCGTATCCAACAATCCCTCTAATTCTTCACCGGATTCGAAATTCATCATATCTTCCATAGTTTCAGCTGGATTTGATATATCCTCAAAATCTTCACTTTCCATCTCCGGAATTGAAGCCAATTCTACTCCAATATCCGGTTCTGACATTTCTGTTTGATCTATTCCTAAATCCATTGTATCTATTGTATCAACAGTTTCAAAAATATCTGCATTTTCTTCTACTGGTACTTCCAATTCGGATAAATCCACCTCCGGCATTACCTCTACTGGGGCTTCTTCTACTGGCATCTCTACTTCTGGTATTTCCATTTCTGGTACTGCCTCTACTGGAATTTCCTCTACCGGCATTTCTAATGTTGATAAATCTACCTCTGGCATTGCCTCTTCCGGAACTTCCTCTACTGGCACTTCCGCTATTGGTATTTCTACTTCCGGTGCTGCCTCTACTGGGGCTTCTTCCACTGGTATTTCCATTTCTGGTACTGCCTCTGCCGGTGCTTCTTCCAATGGCACTTCTAATGTTGATAAATCTACCTCTGGCATTGCTTCCACTGGCACTTCTTCTACTGGCATTTCCTCTATTGGTATTTCTACTTCCGGT
>NZ_FOJY01000012.1:0-53081 GCF_900112085.1 Acetitomaculum ruminis DSM 5522 | reverse complement strand
GTATTTCTGCTGTTGGCATCTCTACTTCTGGCATTACCTCTTCCGGAACTTCCTCTACTGGCACTTCCGCTGTTGGTAGTTCTACTTCCGGTACTTCTGCTGTTGGCATTTCCATTTCCGGTATTACTTCTGCTGGAGCCTCTTCTACTGGCATCTCTTCCACTTTTTCAATTACATTAGCTGTTGATTCTTCCATAGGCATCTCCGTTTCCTGCGTCTTAGACATCTCGCTTACTGATTCATCTTCCTGTGGAATTTTCTCCATTTCTCCCAAATTTTCTATAAACTCATCATAGCTTTCTTTTGACACCTTAACCAATGAATTAATAACATTTCCCACTTTCTGCATATTATCCATTGAGGTTCTACCATCTATTTTTAATATATCAATAGCAATCTGCTTGTATAAATTTTCAATAACTCCAAACGCCTTATTTATGTTTCCCTTCTCTGCAAACTTATTTGTTGCCCAAAGGCAGAGTATAAAAGATCTGGGTGGAGTCGTCTTAAACTTAATTCTTGCCTCTGCAGGTAAAATTCCCGAATTTTGATCTACATAGGTTATATCTGTTTTGCCTTCGCCATTGTCAATTAAGGCATTAAGATAAGTTCTTTCCTTTTCATCTAATATGCCATCTTGTGCTATTAAATAATATGCAAATCTTTGCACATCGCTTTCAAAAATATAACTATATGAATTAATTGACCATCTGTTATCATGGCCAAAAACTTTTTCAACATAAGCAAAATACTCTCTTAACTTGTCATATGTCTTTTTCGTTATTTCTAACGGCATTCAATTCTCCTCCTTTTTTGGTGGTTTCCTGTACAAAATCCCTAATATTTCTATCGGTAAATTTTTCGATATTAAAATACAATTAAAACAATATAAGGTTATTAATTTTTTCTAAAGCAAATTATTTGTAATTTTTAGCAAATCCCCTAAAATGGCACAAAAAAAGCAGTGCAGACCATCCCCCAATGGTTTAACTTACACTGCCTTATAATATAATTTATACATTTTCATCTACTGATGCACCTTTAATATCATCCTCAATTAATTTCATCTTAGCTACAATAGCCTTAATTTCCTCTTTAGTATCATTAAGCTCATTTTTACTATCAACAGCTTCCATAACAATACCAAGTATTTCATCTATAAATTTTTCTTTTTCTTTCTTTTTCTCCTTAGCTTCATCAATTCTTTCTTTAAGTTTTTCCTCTTTCTCAGCTTTTTCTTTAGCCTTTTCTTTCTCTTTTTCGAATTTTTCCTCAATATTTTCTTTAGCTTCTTCCAAAATCATGGAAATTATATCCTTTGAAGCCGCTTCCAAAACAGCATCTGCCTGTTCTTTAGCATCATGCATAGTATGAGATTTATACATTTCACGAAGGCTCCGGGTTAAAATCAGATTTTCATCTTTAATATCTTTAATAGCATCATTTATAGTCATTCTATAAGGTGCTTCCCCGGCATACAAGGCTAAAGACATTTCCTGATATTCTGTAAGCCCGTTTTTCTCAATTTGCTCAATTCGTTTTATTTCATCTTCCGTAAGAGAAATTGAAGCTTCCGGATTCCAGGATTTTCTTTGCTTTTCCAACAATTTCAAATCTTTTTCTTCCTGACTGTTTTCATCAATTCCAAGAGAGTTTCTTAACTCACCCCTTTTCTTTTCAACTTCTTTGATATTATCATTTGCCTCATCCATTTCCATGTACAAATATCTAATCCTATCCCGCCTTTGATCTAATCTATCAGCAAGCCTTTGATCACTGGCAAATGCATCAGAAACTATTTTCATAGCTTTTTTCCTTGCTTCTTCCCTTTTTCGTGAAATCGGATCCAATTTTTCTTTTAAAGACGAAAAATCTATTGTATTCTTATCCTTTGTTTTTTTCTTTGAATCCTTTTTACTTCGTGCTATTAAAGCATCCTCGCTTAAATTCATTATTTTACTATTTACCTTCATAACCAATTCTCCCTTTTGCAATTCACCTTGACCCAAGATAAAATGCATTAAATAATCAACCTTATTAGTAATGAGTAATTCTCAGTCAGAATTGACAAGCCGAAAAACAAAAAAGATATAGCAACAATCTTGCTATATCCATAAGCATCTCAATCCCTGAGAATAATCTGAAATCCATTTCTTTCTTACAGAAAAAGCAGTAACTACTCCCCCTTAACTTACTTATCGACACAATACTTATTGTAATTTAACTTTTTCCACAAAAAATGAGATGAATCCACTATTTATTATTTTGTAAAGCGGACATTCTTAAAGCCGCTTCGCTACTTCCTCATGAACGCAGTGGCACTTTGTGCCACCTGTCAGAAGGGGCTTTAACCCCTTCTGACACTAGTAAGCTTATACCCCCGCTTAAAGCTTACGCTTTTGAAGCGGGGGATTGCTTACACTGCGTTCAAACCAATACCCTATTTTCTTATCAATAAAAATGAACTATTAACTATTCCTGCTATAATAACAAGCCATCCTGCCTGATAAAGAAAATATAAAAGAAAAATCGGCATGGTCACCGGCATATCCGTTAAAAACAATAGACTGCTACTGTTTTTTCCCCAGCCATATATGCTGTATTTTCCAATTATTTCATAAAAATCTCTTGCTAATAAGGCTAACCATACTAAAATTCCATATAACATTCTTATTTTAAGGGCAGAGATTCTTCTTTTTTTCATGCCCACAAGAAAGAAAAAATCACATAATACTTTATGTTTTTTCTCATAAATATTTTCAAAGACAACCGGAACAAGAAGCACTGTCATTACAGATACCCACAAAAAAACTTTTCTTTCAGGTGGAATAATTCTGAATAATTTAAGCCAGGGTGTCTGATTTAAAAAGTCAGCGTTTTTATTTTCATTTCTTCGCATTTCTACATCATCAATTTCCAGGGAAATCTTATCTAAAGCATCCATCTGAATATCTATTAATGTATCATCAATACTTTCATCTGTAGCTGCTTCTTCCATTTTGGTATAAAGCTTTTCTCTTTCTTCTTCAATAAAAGTTCTTTCATAGCCTACTTCCAATTTTTGGACTTCATCAGCATAATAGTTGTAAAAATATTCATTAAAATCAAAAAAATGCCTGTTTTGATATGATTTATATGTTAACCCCATAACAAATAGCAATAACACTAAAGCCCCCTTTGCTATTATAAAAAGTTTTTTTCCTTCAAAATAAAGCAAATCATGGTGTCTTACAACAAATAACTTTCTTAAATTAAAAATATAGTGTGATAATCTTTTCTTGTTTTTTTGTGGAATATAATTCCTATGGAAATAACTTCCGACTAAAAAAGAAATAAGACCAAAAATCACCATTGTAAATATCAATAAATCCGTCCCATTAACACAATGATTACATATATTCACATTTATATAATTACAAAGAAGTTTTTCAGGACACAGTAGATTGTAATAATTAAAAAAATGAAAAAATGCTATGTCAGAATGTATATTTATACCATTAAATACTTCATATTGAAATAAAAAAAATATAATCAGGCCTATGAAAACCTCTAAATAAGACCAAAAAAATCCGGATAAAAGATATATTAAAAGCAATGTCACCATTAGTCCAAGCCATTTCATTATAAACCGTACTATAAGAATTTCCCAAACCGAAAGCTTTAAAGGGCTGGTTATAAAACCTGGTATTGACTGAACTGTATTAAATAATCCTGGCAAATCAGTTGCAAATAAAAGTAAAAATACGCATATTATTCCAGATGTTACATAAACCCGAGAAACCTTAAAAGCTGCAGCCTGCAATTGATTAAATGAAAGATTTCTTCTTCCCTCTAGTGTGGTTTTTAGAAATGCCCTTGTTTGCCAGGAGTCTTTTGAAAAAGCCCCCAGGCCAAAGAAAGGTACCAAAAATAAATATGGAATATTTTGCCATTGTCCAAAAAACAAAGTTGATATTCCATACATGTAGGAAGGCTTAACCTTAATATCTTTAATTTTTTTATACTCTTTTGCAGTATTTTCCAGATTTTTCTTATCAAATTCAGTCTCTTTCTTAAAAATACCGGTCAAAGTATTTTTTTCTTTATAATTAATAATCTGATTGATATAGTCGGGAAAATTATTTATATCATTTTTATATGTGTCGTAGTCTTTTTTATACAAGAATTCTACATCCTTTGAAAAAGCCCCCTCACTTTTCCACATTAAAAAGCCTTCATAAATTGTATAACCCTTACTTTTATCTATATAAATTTGAAAAAATAATCCCAAAACAAGAATCGCAGTGACTATAATTTCAACCCATAAAGCTTTTTTTCCCAGACTAAGTTTTTTTATCTCATATTTAATTTTTTTCATTTCCCCCATTGTCTAAACCTTCCTCTCGGCAAAAATACAAATAAGCTTTTTCTAGGTCTGATAAAAAACCTTCTTCTGATACTTGTCCACCCACTTTTTTATACATCTCATCAACAAGCTCTTCAGGTGCCATCGTTTTTATTATTTCCCCATGATTAATTAAAATTACCTGATTTGCCAATGCTTCTATATCAGAAACAATATGTGTAGACAGCAAGACTATAGTTTCTTTGCTGATTTTTACCAAAAGGCCTTTTAAAATCATTCTTTGTCTTGGATCTAATCCTGTAGTTGGTTCATCAAGAAGGATAATCGCCGGGGTATTCATCATGCTTTGCGCTATCATTAATCTTTGTTTCATTCCACCAGAAAATATTTTTATTTTTTGGTGAGCATTTTCCCATAATTCCACATCTTTAAGAACTTTTTCTATTTCATTTTTTATCTTTTCCTTGGGAATTTCCTTTAAAGATGCAATATAATCCAGATATTCATAGGCAGTAAAATCCGGATATAATGCCTGATTTTGTGGCAGATAGGATAATGAACGTAGATAGTTGCAGTTTCCCTTTAGCCCCGTTTTGATTTTCTCTTCATTCCAATAAATCTCTCCTGAACTTTTAGATAAAGTCAAGGTTAATATTTTTAGCAGAGTGCTTTTCCCTGCACCATTAGAGCCCAATAGCCCATAAATCCCCGGTGTCAGAGTAATATTCACATTTTTTAAAGCCTCTTTTTTACCATACTTTTTATTTAAATCTAATACCTTCAAACAATTCATTTTTCTTTTTCCCTTATACCAAACTAGAATAAATATGCATATTTTAGTATTTTTTTCATTATTTATAACCCTTTTTTACCATATCTTTTTAATCTATTACCTTCAAACTATTCATTTTTCTTTTCCCCTAATACTATACTAAAATAAATATGCCGGCATTTATTATATTTTCTTCGCTATGTACATATTTTCTAATTATTTTTTACAATTAAGCTTTATTTCAACTTTGGATTTTTTTATTATTATATCCCCCACTTAATGCGGGGGATAACCTTTTTGCCTTCATACTATCATTTTATAGAAAATTCCTCTTTATTTTCAAATTTTCCTTTTAAATAATCTTCTTTAGATATAGTATAAATATTGAAACTACTATCAGTTTCAACATTTGTATAAATTTTAAATATTAATTTATCTTCTGTTTCTTCAACTAACCGATATTTTAAATTTTTTTCATCTGTAAAAGCTAATTTAGATTCATTTTTCTCTAAATCATAATAATAAATTTCGCTCTTATCATCTTTTGATACTTCATAAATAAGCTTTGAGCCATCTATCAAGGATTTCATAGAATATCTGTTTTCAAAAAATGGAAATCCATCGATTCCATCTGTTACTAATTCAAAAGTCTTCTTATCGGTGTCAAATAAGTAAATGTCAAACTTTCCATCATTGCCATTAACATTTTCATCATAATATTTTGTACAGACATATTTATCTTTATATTTACCAAAAAATTGAAGTTCTGGAAGTTCTCCATTATAATTACCATCTTCATCTAATATAGATATTAATTCAGATTTATATATTTCTTTTGTGCTTTTGCTTTCTATGTCATATAGTATATAAGCTTCCCTTGAAACATTATTTCCTAAAGGTGTAATGTTTCCTACTATTACAACTCCGTCTCCAATATATTCAATCTCTGAATATTCTGATGCATCTTCATCAACTACTTTTGGAAGAGTACTTAGTTCTATTCTATCCCCTGTTTCAAGATTAATTCCCTGGATAACCTTAGTTTCTACACTATCGTTTCCAGATTTGTCTTTTATGGCATCATATATTGCTTCCACCCATACATAGCCATTATGATAAATAGCTCTTACAATATCAACAAAGGTATAAGAGCCAACCTTTACATCCGTTAAATCCATTTTATATAAAACTTTTTGCTGTTCTCCGGTAACATCTTGCGAGTGCAATTTAATATCCTTGTCATCTTTCTGGAAATAGTATACTTTTCCATTATAAAGCGCAGCACCAAACACTCCCATAGAATTATCTCCAAACCAGGCTGCACAATCGTTTCCAAAATGCTTACAATTCGTATTTCCACACAAAACATATCTTTCTTTTGTAGAAAAGTCATATACTTTTAAAAGTCCGTCCTGACCATAAAGAAGACCATCACCATAGGAAGCAAATGCACCATTATCGTAAAATGGTTTTATTCCTTCTACTAAATCATCATGCACATTACTCTTAAAAGAATCGTTTTCCGCTTCCTTCTCACCACAGGCAGATAGATAAAGTAAAAGACAAGCTATGACAAGGATTACTGTTATTTTTTTCATTTTTAATACCAACTTGTTGATCCGGAGTAAGATTTTCCATTACAACTAAAAGAATGTCCAGTTGTAATAGAGGTTACATTATACATATATTTAGTAGATGGTTGATAATAGTTTGATTTTCCACTTTTTTTAACTCCTGTTTTACCTAGTGTATTTTTCGCTCCACCGCTCATACAAACACTTGCTTTGGCACCTAATGTCTTGGTGTATCCATACACTTTCTTAGATGATTTACCATCTCCTATGTAAGTAACATCATATTCAGTTCTTATTGTTGCAGTTTTCCCTGAAGCACCTGAACTGCCATATACGGTATATTTGTTTCCATCCTTATCTTTAACCGTTGTAGAAATTAGTTGCACCCCATTTGCAGCTTTCACAATAGCATTTTGCTTATTAACTTCATCACATCTACCAGATGCAAATGAAACATTAGAAAAGCTAACTGTCATTATTAAAGTTAAAATTATTAGTGATTTTTTTTTGAACATTATTAATCCCCCTCTATTTTTATCATATTTATATTATAACAATAAATTTTTATAAATCAATGAATAATTTATTATTAAATTAAAGAGTCAAAAATGAGGCGCTAAAACTTTGTGAATCTATGTCAGATGCCCAAAAAAATTAAGTTATTTAGGGAAAATGATAAAAGATCAGCCTGAATTAGAACTTACAGAGTATATGAAACAGATTATCAATATAGTAAAATAAGAATTAATTTTTAGAAAAGGAAATAAACAAAGTTTTTCCTATTCATAGTATACTAACAGTATGTATTTTTGAGTTAGAAGGAGGTTTTATTATGACGTTAAAGGATGCTATTTTATTCAGACATTCTGTAAGAAATTATAAATCGGACAAAATTGAACCGGAGAAGATACAAAAGCTAAATGAAAAAATTATTGAGCTAAATGAAGAAGGGAATATCCATTTGCAATTTATTGAAGATGCTGGGAATACTTATAACAAGCTTCTTAATAGGGCTATGGGGCTTGGGTCTGCCCCTAGCGTAATTGCATGTGCAGGCCCCAATGATGAGACACTTGATCAAAGAATTGGTTATTACGGAGAGAAACTTGTCTTATATGCACAATGTCTAGGTCTTAATACCTGTTGGGCAGGAACCTTTAACAAAAAGAATATAGGTGCCGAGATTTTATCTGGGGAGCGATTGGTAATATCTATAGCAATAGGATATGGAAAAAATTCCGGAAAACAACGAAAATCAAAAAAAATCGAGCAAGTAACAGATGTGCATGGAGATTTACCTGAGTGGTTTAAAAACGGTGTAGAAATGGCACTTTTAGCTCCAACAGCAATTAATCAGCAGAAATTTATCATTCATCTAAATGAAGATGAGACAGTTGAATTCGAAGATAAAGGGGGCGTTTTAAGTCAGGTAGATATCGGAATTGTAAAATGTCATTTTGAAATTGGTGCGGATAAAATGATAAAATAAAGAGTTTTTAACGATAAAAAAGGCTTCCAAGAAAATCCTCGGAAGCCTTAAATTTACTATATTTTTAAGATATAAATAAGAAATTACTCGATGATAGAAGCAACTCTTCCTGATCCTACTGTTCTACCACCTTCACGGATAGCGAATGTAAGACCCTGCTCCATAGCGATTGGATGAATAACTTCGATAGTCATTTCTACGTTATCTCCAGGCATGCACATTTCTGTTCCTTCTGGTAACTGGATAACTCCTGTTACGTCAGTTGTTCTGAAATAGAACTGTGGTCTGTAATTGTTGAAGAAAGGAGTATGACGTCCACCTTCATCTTTTGTTAAAACGTAAACCTGAGCAGTAAATTTCTTGTGGCATGTAATTGAACCTGGTTTAACAAGAACCTGTCCTCTTACGATGTTTTCTCTTGATACACCACGAAGTAATGCTCCGATGTTATCTCCAGCCTGTCCCTGATCAAGAAGTTTTCTGAACATCTCGATACCAGTAACAACAGTCTTCTGAGTTTCTTCTTTAATACCAACGATTTCAACTTCTTCGTTGAGGTTGATTACACCACGCTCAACTCTACCAGTTGCAACAGTACCACGACCTGTGATTGTGAATACGTCCTCTACAGGCATAAGGAATGGTTTGTCAGTATCACGCTGTGGATCTGGAATATAGTCATCAACAGCAGCCATGAGTTCCATGATCTTGTCTCCCCATTCTCCTGATGTATCCTCAAGAGCTTTAAGAGCTGAACCCTGGATAACTGGTACATCATCACCTGGGAAGTCATACTCGCTTAATAACTCTCTGATTTCCATTTCTACTAACTCAAGAAGTTCTTCATCGTCTACCATATCACATTTGTTCATGAATACAACGATGTATGGAACACCTACCTGACGAGCAAGAAGGATATGCTCTTTAGTCTGAGCCATAACTCCGTCAGTAGCAGCAACAACAAGGATAGCTCCGTCCATCTGAGCAGCACCTGTGATCATGTTCTTAACGTAGTCAGCATGACCTGGGCAGTCAACATGAGCATAATGTCTCTTTTCTGTCTGATACTCAACGTGAGCTGTAGAAATTGTGATTCCTCTTTCTCTTTCTTCTGGAGCTTTATCGATGTTCTCGAAAGCAACAGCTTCATCAAGACCAAGTCTATCTGCTAATGTCTTTGTGATAGCAGCTGTTAAAGTTGTTTTACCATGGTCTACGTGACCGATGGTTCCAATATTACAATGTGGTTTGTTTCTCTCGAATTTTTCTTTAGCCATTTTAAAAACGTCCTCCTTAAAATCTTCTACCATACGGCTTTTCGTTTATTGTCTAAACAAATTGGCTCTAATACTATAGATTATATTTTAAATCTATAGCATTTTCAAGCCTTATTTACCTAATTGATGGGAATTATTTTGCCAAGGAAGCAATTACCTTTTCCTGAACACTCTTTGGAGCCTGTTCGTATTTTTCAAAGAACATAGAATAGTTTCCACGTCCCTGTGTTGATGAACGAAGCTCTGTTGCGTAACCAAACATTTCTGAAAGTGGAACGAATGCACGAACAATTTTTCCATTACCTACATCATCCATTCCTTCGATCTGACCACGTTTAGCGTTCAAACTTCCTATTACATCTCCCATGTATTCTTCTGGCATTGTTACTTCAACCTTCATAATAGGCTCAAGTAAAACTGCATCACCCTGTCTCATAGCATCTTTGAATGCCATAGAACCAGCGATGTGGAATGCCATTTCTGATGAATCGACTTCATGGTAAGATCCATCATATACTGTTGCTGAAACACCAAGTACAGGGAATCCAGCAAGAACACCTGCTTGAGCAGCTTCTTCGATACCTTCACCAACAGCTGGAATATATTCCTTAGGGATTGAACCACCAACTACTGTTGATTCAAACTTAAAGGTTTCCTCACCATTTGGATCCATAGGCTCAAATTTAACTTTACAATGTCCGTACTGTCCACGTCCACCTGACTGTTTAGCATATTTGCTGTCGATATCAACAGCTTTTGTTATTGTTTCCTTATAAGCAACCTGTGGCGCACCAACATTAGCTTCTACCTTAAACTCACGAAGGAGACGGTCAACAATAACTTCAAGGTGTAACTCACCCATACCAGCGATAATAGTCTGGCCTGTTTCCTGATTTGTATGAGCACGGAATGTAGGATCTTCTTCTGCTAATTTTGCAAGAGCTTCACCCATCTTACCCTGGTCATTTTTAGTCTTAGGCTCAATAGCAAGCTCAATAACCGGTTCAGGGAATTCCATAGACTCAAGAATTACAGGATGATTTTCATCACAGATTGTATCACCTGTACCTGTAAGTTTGAAACCTACAGCTGCTGCGATATCACCTGCGTATACTTTATCAATTTCATTACGTTTGTTAGCATGCATCTGTACGATACGACCAACACGTTCTTTCTTTCCTTTTGTAGCATTAAGTACATAAGAACCTGAGTTACAAGTTCCTGAATATACACGGAAGAAAGCAAGTTTTCCAACAAATGGGTCAGCCATAATCTTAAACGCTAAAGCTGCAAATGGTTCATCATCTGATGATGCTCTGGTAATCTCATTACCTTCTAAATCCACACCTGCGATATCAGGTACATCTATAGGAGCAGGCATGTATTCGATAACACCGTCAAGTAATTTCTGAACACCTTTGTTTTTGTAAGCAGATCCACAAAATACAGGAACAGCTTCACTTGCGATTGTTCCTTTTCTAAGAGCTGCTTTAAGCTGCTCGATTGTTGGCTCATTGTCTTCAAGATACTGTTCCATAAGATCATCATCTAATTCACAAATCTTTTCAACAAGGTTTTGATGCCACTCATCAGCTTTATCTTTTAAATCATCAGGGATAGCTGTGATTTCAATGTCTTCACCCTTATCATCTTTGTAATAATAAGCTTCCATTTCGAATAAATCGATAAGACCGATGAAATCATCTTCCTGTCCAATAGGAATCTGTACAGGAATAGCATTTTTTCCAAGACGATCAATAATTGTCTGTACTGAATAGTAGAAATCTGCACCTAATTTGTCCATCTTATTGATGAAAGCCATACGAGGTACATTGTAAGTATCAGCCTGACGCCATACATTTTCTGACTGTGGCTCAACACCAGCTTTAGCATCAAATACACCAACAGCTCCGTCTAATACACGAAGAGAACGCTCAACTTCAACTGTAAAGTCTACGTGTCCTGGTGTGTCAATGATGTTAATTCTGTGCTCTTTAGCTCCAGCCTTTGGTTTATGATGATCTTCTAATGTCCAATGACAGGTTGTAGCAGCAGAAGTGATAGTGATACCACGTTCCTGTTCCTGCTCCATCCAGTCCATTGTAGCTGATCCATCATGAGTTTCACCAATTTTATAGTTAACACCGGTATAATACAAAATACGCTCTGTTAATGTTGTTTTACCAGCATCAATATGAGCCATAATACCGATATTTCTAGTTCTATCCAATGGATATTCTCTTCCAGCCAAGGTATTTTCCTCC
The DNA here is from genome assembly GCF_900112085.1 of Acetitomaculum ruminis DSM 5522. Taxonomy (GTDB): domain Bacteria; phylum Bacillota; class Clostridia; order Lachnospirales; family Lachnospiraceae; genus Acetitomaculum; species Acetitomaculum ruminis. The sequence goes on along the minus strand of NZ_FOJY01000012.1, from coordinate 41,360 downwards.
TTATTTTACTTAGTCAAAAGACAAATAAATCTATATATAATTAAAATCTGTAATGAGCAAATGCTTTATTAGCCTCTGCCATTTTATGCATATCTTCTTTTCTCTTAACAGATGCACCTGTATTATTTGCTGCATCCATGATTTCGTTAGCAAGTCTTTCCTGCTGAGTTTTTTCTCCTCTAGCACGTGAATAAACTGTTAACCAACGTAAGCCTAAAGTCTGACGTCTGTCAGGTCTTACCTCGATAGGTACCTGATATGTAGCACCACCGATACGTCTTGCTTTTACCTCAAGAACAGGCATTACGTTATTCATAGCTGCTTCAAACACTTCAAGAGCAGGCTGTCCTGTCTTCTCAGCGATTTTTTCAAATGCTCCATATACAATCTTTTGTGCTACACCTTTTTTTCCATCTAACATGATATTGTTGATGAGCTTTGTAACAATCTTACTATTGTACATAGGATCTGCTAATACATCTCTCTTCTGAGTATGTCCTTTACGTGGCACGTTACTTCCCTCCTTAATCACTTTACGAATCTTAACGATTCAATTAATTCATCGGTACTCACATGTGTCTTTCTATGTGTTCATGCTGCTTGAATTCCAACACTACCATAGTTCTGTTTGTGATTACTCTGCCTGATATGTCAGGCGATTGTTCTTACAAAATTATTTTCCAGCTTTTGGTCTCTTAGCACCATATTTGGAACGAGCCTGTTTTCTGTTTGCAACACCGGCTGTATCAAGAGTTCCTCTGATAATATGGTATCTTGTACCAGGTAAGTCCTTTACCCTTCCACCTCTGATAAGAACAACGCTATGTTCCTGTAAGTTATGACCTTCACCTGGAATGTAGCTTGTTACTTCGATTCCGTTTGAAAGACGAACTCTGGCGATTTTTCTAAGGGCTGAGTTAGGTTTCTTAGGAGTAGCTGTTTTAACTGCTGTACATACACCTCTTTTTTGTGGTGAAGCTGTATCTGTAGCTTTCTTTCTAAGAGAGTTATATCCCTTTAAAAGTGCTGGTGCAGTTGACTTCTTTACATTAGAAGTTCTTCCTTTTCTTACTAACTGGTTAAATGTTGGCATCCAATTCACCTCCTACGGTAATAAAATAAAATAGTTCTATAAATGTATAAAAAACTCCATACACGAGATAACATTATATACTTTTAGGTATATAGTGTCAAGCTTTTTCATATATTTTCAATATTTATTGTAGATAAATTTCTATTTTATTTATTATTTTTTTATAAAAAGGAAAGGCAACTGAAATCAATCAGCTGCCTTTCAGGTCTGTTTTTAATTTTTGTGCGTTTTTGTGTTTAATTTGCCAAATTTTTGGCTTTGTTTTAAGAAAGAGAATTTGTTTTTTTACTATTTAACTGTTATTTTTACAGTTTTAGTAATGCCATTTGCGGTAATTTTTATTATTGCTTTTCCAGACCTTATGCCTTTAACCACTCCCTTAGAATTAACTGTTGCTACTTTTTTATTGGTTGATACCCATTTTATAGTAGCACTTGGTGTAACAGTAGTCTTAAGGGTAAGGGTTTTGCCTTTTTTAATTGTAGCACTCTTCTTATTTACTTTAAGAACCGGTGCCAATACATTAACAACACAGCTTGCTTTTTTACCATTGCAGATTGCTGTAATAGTTGTTTTACCTGCCTTTAACGCCTTAATTACGCCATTTGAATCAACTTTGGCAACTTTTGAATTAGAAGATTTCCATTTTACTTTCTTGCTTAATCCTCTTACGCTTGCTTTAAGTTTCTTCTTTGTTAGGGTTTTTGTATATAATGTTACCTTTTTAGCATTTAATTTGATAGAAGCTGCTTTTACAGTCACTTTAAACTCTGCAGCTTTATTTCCATCAATTGTGGTTACGGTAATTACTGCTGTACCCACTTTTACTGCTTTTACAAGTCCGTTTGCATCTACTGTAGCAATTTTTTCATTTGAGCTTGTGTAGATTACGCCTTTTTCTATAGCTGTATCTGGTGCTACAAGTGGAATAATTTTTGTTGTTGCACCTTCATACAATGATGCTGAAGTTTTCTTTAATGTTAAATCAGCTACATGTGTAAGCTCATCATAGGTTTTTTCTGATGTCTCTAATGTTTCTAATTTGCTTACTAATGCTTTTTGTGCTTCTGTTAATTTTTCATAGGCACTTCTTGCTGCTTCTATTAAAGCTTTGCTTTCTGCTGTTGCTTTTACTTCTCCGATTTTTTCTATCAGTTCGTCTACAGCTTTTGCACTTTCTTTATCTTTTGCCTCTTCTTCAAGCTTTTCATAGGCTTTTTCTGCTGTTTCTAATGTTTCTAATTTGCTTACTAGTGCTTTTTGTGCTTCTGTTAATTTTTCATAGGCACTTCTTGCTGCTTCTATTAAAGCTTTGCTTTCTGCTGTATATGTAACATTTCCGATAGCTTCAATGAGTGCATCCACAGCTTTTGCTTCTGTTTCATCATTATTTTCCTGTGGAAGCTCCTCTACAGTTCCGTTTGGTGAATAGAACCAGGACACTACATCACCATTTTTTAATGTGTATGCATTAGCATAAACATCTGCTAGTACACCATTTACTGTGTACATCCAGCCACTCATTTCTCCCTCATCAAACTCTGCGAGTCTGTAACCGTCAGGTGTTGTGATGGCAGAAATATAATTTGAGCTGCCTTCATAGGTATAGTGATTTGCTTCAAGCATTTTTTTAAGGAGTTCCATAACTGTAGTTCCTTCTTTAACTGTAACATTGGCATTTGTAAACCATGTTTCAAGTTTTGAATAACTACCCTCTCCAAGTTTTTTATTTCCATAAATTCCAAAACTTACATTAATATCCTGTTTCTCTGTTCCAGGATCTTCACCATCTGTACCTAATACCAGTACATCAACTGATACAGGCTGTCTGTATAATTTTGCAAAATCCTCATTTTCAGGATATTTCTTTGCATATTTTCCAAATTCACCACTTGTTAATAATGATTTAATATTAATTACAGTATTGTATTGTGGTGTTTTGTATAATTTCAGAGAATTTTCTCCGATAATAGCATCATTACTTGTATCAAAGTAATGTCCTGAATCCAAAGGTACATCAGGATTTAACTCATCTAAAATAATACCATTTCCGATTTTTTCTTTGTAATTTCTTGCGTAGAAAAGATTTCCATTTTCGCCAAATCTTACTTCCTGGAAACTGCGCATATCTTTTTCGATATGATTTATATCGCTGTTTTCTCCAAGAATTGCATTGGAATAATCTTTCTTTGCAGCTTCCATGAGTCTGATAGTCTCATCGATTTCACTTTGTGCAATCGGCTTTAATGTAAGATTAAAGGTCTTTGTTACACTAAGGGCTGTATTGTCCTTGTCGGTCATTTTAATTGTAAAGGAAGCCTTTTGTGCTTCTTCACCCGGTAATGGTCTATAGACGCTTATTCTGTAGCCAAACACCTCAAGGTTGTCAGTATTGGCTATAGCTTCATATTTGTAATTTCCACTGATTCCTGTTTTTCTTGATGTCAAAAGCTGAATATCGTCATCAACTGCATCTGCAACCAAAGGTGTACCTGCATAGAAGTTGGTGAGTTTTTCCATTGTATAATTGTCATCAAGTTTTTTCTGCATTTCTTCCAGGATTTCTTTTGTATCAATTCTGGAAACTGTTACATCATAATCTTTTGTAAGTGTAATGGCTTCTGCATCAGACTCTGTCTGAATAAATGTGAATGTAGCAGTAAGTTTTACTGTTTTATCTACATCTGTTCTTGATACTTTTGCATTGCAAGTAGTTGGTAATACTCCTGTTGGTGTTTCTATTGCAATTACGCTTTCATCTGATGATTCCCATTGTACAGTTACATAAGAAGCATCATTAAAGCGAATAGGTAATGTAATATCTGTAGTTACTTTATCTAATGAATCATTTTCTCCCTTAATTGAATCCGGTGTAACTTTATCTACTACATTTGTTTTTACCTGTGCTTTTACCTTGTCTATATCCCAAGGAATATTAATCTGTTTTTTTAGGTCTGTTTTTGCAGTTTTATATATTAACTCAAAGTTAGCTTCCCAATATGCTGTTTTTTGCCAGAACATACCAGGTTTATTATTTAAATCATAGTTGAGGTAGGTTATGTCTCCATTTTTGGCAATTCCGGCACAGTCTGCAATTGAAACTGATGAACCGGCTACATTTGCACTGGCAAGTTTTACCTCTACTCCTTCAAAGCCTTTGCTTTCTATTTCATTTTTCAGATATTCACAAATATTTGTATCTTTTCCATATACAGGAGTAAATGTACCATAAGCAAACTTACTTACAACATTATTTAAGTATTCTACATCAGCTGCATCAGGTTCTTCCTGTTTTTCAGGAACCTCAACTGCCTTTCCGTCATCGCTGTAAAACCACTGAACAACATCTCCGGCTTTTAATTTATACTGGTTTGCATACACTCCAGGTATTTCACCATTTACTGAATACATCCAGCCGCTCATCTCACCATTGTCTTTTTCAGCCAATTTAAGACCTTCCGGGGTTGTTATTGAGCTTATGTAGCTATCGCTTCCTTCAAAGGTGTAATTGTTATCTGCTAAAATCTTCTTAAGAAGTTCCATTACTGTATCATCTTCTTTTACAGTAACTTCTGTCTGGGTAATCCACCAAAGATATGCATCATGAGGGCCATCTTTGTGTAATGTATCTCCTGAAAGGGCAAATTTAACCTGAATATCCTGTTTTTCAAGATTTGGATCTTCACCATCAGTTCCCAGTACTGTAACATCTACTGATACCGGCTGTCTGTAAAGCTTTGCAAAATCTTCATTTTCTGGATATTTCTTTGCATATTTTCCAAATTCTCCACTTGTAAGCAATGAATTGATTGTTACTTTAGTGTTATATTTTGGAGTGCTAACTAATACAAGGCTGTTTGTTCCTAAAATTGTTGTATCGCTTGTATCAAAATAATGACCGGTATTTAAAGGATCTGTTGTATTTAATTCGTCTAATATTATTCCTGTTCCGATTTCATTACTTTTTGTTCTTGCATAATAAAGATTTCCACTTTCATCATATCTTACTTCAAAAAAGCGTTTCATATTTTTTGTAATATGATCTATATCTTCATTTTCTCCAAGAAGAGCATTTTTATAATCTTCTTTTGCTGCATTCATAAGTTTTGCTGCTGCATCTAATTCACTTTGCTCAATTGGTTTTAAAGTAAATTCGAAATCTTTTGTGACACTAAGAGCTTTATTGTTCTTATTTGTCATCTTTATAGTAATTTTAGCTTTTGTTGCTTCCTGTCCAACTAACGGTCTGTAAATACTTGCTCTATAACCTGAGATTTCTACATTATCGCTGTCTGAAAGTACTTCAAAGGTATAATCACTGTAATTATCAACGCCGGTTTTTCTACCTGATACAAACAAAATGTCTTCATCTACTGCATCTGCATTTATTGCATTTCCACTGTAGAATCCCTTTAATTTGTCTGTTGTGTAATTATCGTCTAACTGTTTTTGCATCTCTGCCATAATTTCCTGGGCATTAACAGCTTTAACAGTTACATCAAAATCCTTTGTAATGGTAATATCTTTTGAACCGTAATCAGTTTGTGTAAATTTAAATGTAGCAGTAAGTTTTACTGTTTTATCTTCTGTCGGTCTTGATACTTTTGCATCACAACTTGTAGCTCCATAACCTGAAGCTTCTTTTATCGCAATCACATCACTATCAGATGAAGTCCACTTCACATCTACATAAGAAGCACCATCAATTGCTACAGGTAATTTCATATCTTCTTTAACTGTATCCAAAGACTCGTTATTACCTTTTATAGTATCTTCTGTTACTTTGTCTGCTGCGTTTGTTTTTAACTGGTCTTTGATTTTTTCTTCGTCCCAGTTAAGATTTACTCTTTTTGTAAATTCTGCTGTGGCAGTTTTGTATGTAAGCTTGAAATTAGCATTCCAATAAGCAATTTTTTGCCAGAAAGAGCTTGGTTTGTTATTTAAGTCATAATTTAAGTATTTTAAATCACCATTTGCCTCAATTCCTGAATAATTTTCAAGGGCAGAAGATGTATTATCTATGCTTGCTGAAATAAACTCAACTCCTACATCTTCAAAACCTTTACTCTTGATTTTTTTATTAATAAATTCAACTATATTGGTATCTGTTCCGTATTCAGGAGTAAATGCACCATATCCGAAGGAATCCTGAACATTTTTCAAATATTCTACATCTGCTGCATTCGGCTCATCAGCCTGTTTTTCTCCATCAGTACCGGTTACTTTAAATGTAGTTGTTACTTCCTGCTGATATAATTTTGCAAAATCTTTATTATCCGGATATGCAATAGCATATTTTTCAAATAGCTCGCTGGATAATAATGCAGATACAGTTACATTGGTATTATATTTTGGTGTAGCAACATATTTTAATGTACCAGATGCTATAATGTCTTCATTATCAGATTTAAAACTTTCTACCTTAACTCCTATTCCAGAAGATTGATTTTTGTTTTTAGCCCAATTAACATTTCCTTCTGAATCATAAGAACCTGAATAGATTGTTGCCAGGTTTGTAGTAATATTTTCAGCATCTGTATTAGTTCCTAATAAACCAGTTTTTAAATCAGCTTTTATTTTCTCTATAAGAGCTGCCTGTTCATCTATTTCTTCACTGGTAATCGGTTTAATTGTAAATTTAAGGTCTTTAGTTACATAAAGCTCTTTATTATTTCTATCCTCTAATTTTGCAGTTACTGTAACTACCTTTGATTCTTCTCCTGGTAAAGGTCTCATTATATTGACATGAAAACCGTTTACAGTAGTATCTGTAGATGTAAAAGATATTTTGTAACCGCTACTGTCAGGCATTTTACTCTTTTTAAGACTAGGAAAATTAAAATCACCTGTAATGGCATCTTTATCCATCTTGCTTCCGGTATTAAAATCCGTTACACAGCTTTCCGGATAATAGGTGTCAAGTTTTTCCTGCATTTGTGCAAGTACGCCTGCTTTATCAATTGCTTTTACCGTGACTACAAATTTCTTTTCTATGGATATTTCTTTGTCAGAATAATCTGTCTTGTTAAATTTGATATTTGCTGTCAAAGTTACATCTGTGTCTTCATCAGGCTGTGTTATCGTTCCTTTTGAAAAATCATCCCATGAATATCCTGTTATGGCAATTACATTTTTATTTGAAGAAGTCCATGTAATATCTGCAAATCCGGCTCCACTTACAGAATTTGGAAGTTTAAGATTTTCTTTTACTTCATCAAGATTTTCGTTATCACCTTTTATATCATCTTCTGTAATTTTATCAGCTATTTTTGAAGTCAGTTGCTCTTTTACCTTGTCTTCATCCCATTTTACATTTACCTGTTTTACTAAAGTAGTTTGAGCATTTCCTTTTTTAAGCTTGAAGGTTACATTTATTCCTGCATACTTCTGATTATTCATTTTTGAATAATTCTCAAGGTCATAATTCAGGTAATTGATTGTTCCATCACCTGCTATTGATGCATAGTCTTTTAATACTTCTGATGTTGATGTGTATTCTGTATTTTCAATTGATACTTCAACACCTTCATACCCCTTGGCTTCTATTTTTGATTTAAAAAAGTCAATGGCATTTGTATCAGTTCCATATACAGGACTTAATGAGCCATATGAAAAAGAATCCTTTACCTTATTTAGATATTCAAGATTCTCGGCATCTTCCTGTGTTGACTGGGATGTATCATTGGATAAATTATCATCCTGGGTTTCTGACGCCATTGTTTGATTGTTTTCTGCAGCATACGAGGTCAACAATGCTTCAGGTGTAGAAGATGTTGTCATCATCAAAGCTGCAAGAACCAAAGCTATCCTTTGCTTATTTTTCATATAATACCTCCATTTAACAAATCTCAAAGAATAAATATCAGGGATTTATAAATAAAAAAGGTCACAATATCCCTCTAAAGAGATATCATGACCCGAATACGCCAAATACTTACTCTCCAACCAATCATAACTCAAGTAGGCTTCCTGACTTTCGCTTATGCGACTACAGTGGCGGTAACCGTACAGGACTTTGACCTGTTCTCCTTTTAACTCCAAATACACAGAGACTTGACATTTATAATTCTGTTACTAAATAATAATAACCCTAGGTTTTTAATTAGTCAATCTTTTTTTATTTTTTTTTAATATTCTTTTTTTTAATTTTTTCTTTATTATTCCGATAAACTATTCAGAAACGAATATATAATTTTATTTATGATATCATCCTAAATCTGCTTGGTTTGGCAGCATTTATTGTAAATGGTTGTATTTTTGTTTTATGTGGAGATTTAAAGGATTATATAACATTATCAAGGAGGATATAATTATGTCAGTCAATGAGGAAAACATTGAAATGATATTTTCTGCCGTAGTTAATAATGCTGGCAGAAATTTTGTTTCTGTGCGATTTGAGAGAAATGGCACCGATTTTGTGGAAGCAAAAGTTCCTTCCTGTGAAATTGTTGAAAGTAAAGGGTTTTCAACGGATGAGTTATCGATGATAAGATATTATCTTAAAGAAAATACAAACGACATTATCTCCAAATCAAAAGCTATCACAAACATCAAACACTGGTTTTAGTTTTTCGGAGAGTGATTTTATGTGTGGAAGATACTACATTGACGAAGGTGTAATTAAGCATATAACAGAAAACTTTAAGTATGAGGAAGATGTTGCTCACTTTCCAAGTAAGGATATACATCCAGGTGACAAAGCACCTGTCATTATGAGTGTAGATGGAGAGCTGAAGGCCTGCATCCAAAGATGGGGTATTGTAGGTAATTGTTCAAACGGTATTATATTTAATGCCCGTTCTGAAAACGTTTTAAACAAGGCGATTTTTAAAAAGGCTATAAAAAATCGCCGTGCAGTGGTTCCTGCCAAATGTTTCTTCGAATGGTCATTGTACAAGGAGAAATCAGCTTTTTTCAGTACATCAGAAAATCTTTTGTACCTGGCGGGATTCTACGATTTATTTGATAACGAAGCACACTTTGAAATTTTAACTACCAAAGCAAACTCTTCTGTAGAAAAAGTGCATGATAGAATGCCGGTTATTATCTCGGAAGAAGAAATTTACGCTTGGATAAATAATCAAAAATTACTTAGGAGTTTTCTTTATAGGCAGCAGGTTGATCTCGAAAAACAATCTGAAGTTCATCAGATGGAATTTGATTTTTCTGCAAGAATACCAAGATTTAAATGACTTTTGAACAAAAGGGATAAGCTTTTGTTCATCAATAATTACAGCAGACAAAATGTTTGCATTTTTAAAAAAATGACTCAAAACCAAGGGTTGGTTCTTTTATTAAGAGCCAATCCTTTTTTTGCTTTTATAATAAAAACTGACCATTGCCTCACAATAAGCAAGGCAATGGTCAGTTTTTATTATAAATTATTTTGATATTTAATCTTCAAAATTTAATTCGCCATCAGAAGATATTATATTATCTTCAAATCCATCATCGTAATCAAGGATTTCATCTTCTTTTTCGTCACAGTCCAATTTAACTGACTGATAACGCTTCATACCTGTTCCGGCAGGAATCAGTTTTCCGATGATAACATTTTCCTTCAAACCTACAAGTGGATCTATCTTTCCTTTTATGGCAGCATCAGTAAGAACTTTTGTTGTCTCCTGGAATGAAGCGGCAGAAAGGAATGAATTAGTGGCAAGGGAGGCTTTAGTGATACCTAAAAGGATACGTTTACCTTCTGCCTCTTCTAACTCTTCATCTCTCATCTTTTTATTTGCATCTTCAAAGTCCATTAAATCAACTAATGTTCCAGGAAGGAACTCTGTATCTCCATTATCTTCAACTCTGACTTTCTTAAGCATCTGTCTAACAATAACTTCGATATGTTTATCATTGATTTCAACACCCTGAAGTCTGTAAACTCTTTGAACTTCTCTAAGCATATAATCCTGAACAGCTCTGATTCCCTTAATTTTAAGGATATCATGTGGATTTACACTACCTTCAGTAAGTTCATCACCGGCTTCAATTTCATCACCGTCAAATACCTTGATTCTTGAACCAAATGGAATAAGATAAGCCTTTGAATCACCTGTTTCGTTGTTTGTTACAACAACTTCTCTCTTCTTCTTAATATCTCTGATTTCAACTTTTCCGGCAAATTCAGAAATAATAGCAAGTCCCTTAGGTTTTCTTGCTTCAAAAAGCTCCTCAACACGAGGAAGACCCTGTGTGATATCATCACCGGCAACTCCTCCGGTATGGAAGGTTCTCATGGTAAGCTGTGTACCAGGTTCACCAATGGACTGAGCAGCTATAATTCCAACTGCCTCTCCAACCTGTACTGCCTCTCCTGTTGCCATATTTGCACCATAGCATTTTGCACAGATACCATTATGGGATCTACAGGTAAGAATAGTACGAATCTTAACCTTTGTAAGAGGGTTGCCATTCTCATCTACTCCCTTTGCCATAACTTCGGCAGCTCTGTTAGGAGTAATAATGTGGTTAGCCTTTACAATTATATTTCCATTTGCATCTACAAGATTGTCACAGGCATATCTACCGGTAATACGCTCCTGAAGTGATTCAATTTCTTCCTTACCATCCATAAATGCAGTTACATACATTCCAGGAATCTCTTCTCCTTCTTCCACACAATCAATCTGTGAAATAATAAGCTCCTGGGATACATCAACCAAACGTCTGGTAAGATATCCTGAATCGGCTGTACGAAGAGCTGTATCTGAAAGTCCCTTACGGGCTCCATGAGCTGACATAAAGTATTCAAGTACATCAAGACCCTCACGGAAGTTTGATTTAATAGGAAGCTCGATAGTACGACCTGTAGTATCTGCCATAAGTCCACGCATTCCGGCAAGCTGTTTAATCTGCTTATCAGAACCACGGGCTCCTGAATCGGCCATCATCTTAATGTTGTTATATTTATCAAATCCCTCAAGAAGTACCTTTGTAAGGTCATCGTCAGTCTTTTTCCAGGTTTCAACAACTTCTTTATAACGCTCCTCGTCTGTAATAAGTCCACGCTTGAAGTTTCTTGTAATTTTATCAACAGTATCCTGTGCTTTCTTTATCATTTCCGGTTTTTCCGGTGGAACGGTCATATCGGAAATTGAAACGGTCATGGCTGCTCTTGTTGAGAATTTGTATCCTATGGATTTAACATCATCAAGAACTTCGGCAGTCTTTGTAGCACCATGATTGTTAATTACTTTTTCAAGAATCTGTTTTAATTCTTTCTTTTTAACAAGAAAATCAACTTCTAAAACAAATTCATTTTCAGGAATAGATCTGTCAACATATCCCAAATCCTGAGGTAAAATTTCGTTAAATAAGAGCTTTCCTACTGTAGTAACAATTATTCCACTATGTACAGTACCGTCTGGATGTTTCTTTGTCATACGCACTTTAACTTCTTCGTGGAGGGTAATTACTCTGTTTTCATAAGCTAAAATAGCTTCATTTTTACTCTTATAAAATTTGGGATTTTCGTTATCTTCTATCTTCTTTCTTACCTGTGTAAGATAATAAATACCAAGAACCATATCCTGTGAAGGAACTGCTACAGGGCCACCGTCTGATGGTTTTAAGAGGTTGTTTGGTGAAAGAAGAAGGAAACGGCATTCTGCCTGTGCTTCAACAGTAAGTGGAAGATGCACAGCCATCTGGTCACCGTCAAAGTCAGCATTGTAAGCTGTACAAACAAGCGGATGAAGCTTGATAGCTTTTCCTTCTACAAGTATAGGCTCAAAAGCCTGAATACCAAGTCTATGAAGTGTAGGGGCACGGTTAAGCATAACCGGATGCTCTTTAATTACATCTTCTAAGACATCCCATACTTCTGTCTGAAGTCTCTCAACCATTTTCTTGGCATTTTTAATGTTATGAGCTGTTCCATTGGCTACAAGTTCTTTCATAACAAAAGGTTTAAAAAGTTCTATAGCCATTTCTTTTGGAAGTCCGCATTGATATATCTTCAACTCAGGACCAACAACGATAACTGAACGTCCTGAGTAGTCAACTCTCTTTCCAAGTAAGTTCTGACGGAAACGACCGCCTTTACCTTTAAGCATGTCAGATAATGATTTAAGAGCTCTGTTTCCAGGTCCGGTTACAGGACGACCTCTTCTTCCATTATCAATTAAAGCATCTACAGCCTCCTGAAGCATTCTCTTTTCATTTCTTACAATGATATCAGGTGCTCCCAAATCTAAAAGTCTGCTTAAACGGTTGTTTCTATTAATAATTCTTCTGTAAAGATCATTTAAATCTGATGTAGCAAATCTACCACCGTCTAATTGAACCATAGGACGAAGATCCGGTGGTATAACAGGAATTACCGTCATAATCATCCATTCAGGTTTGTTTCCTGATTCACGGAAGGCTTCAACAACCTCTAATCTCTTAATAATACGAGCTTTCTTTTGTCCACTGGCTGTTTTTAATTCGGTACGAAGTTCTCTTGCATCTTTTTCAAGGTCTATAGCTTTTAAAAGCTCTAAAATGGCCTCAGCTCCCATACCTACTCTGAAAGTTCTACCATATTTTTCCCTTGCCTCCTGGTACTCTCTTTCAGAAAGAACCTGTTTGTAAGCAAGTTCTGAAATATCTGACTCAAGTACAATATATGAAGCAAAATATAATACTTTTTCCAAAGTTCTTGGAGAAAGATCAAGTATAAGTCCCATACGGCTAGGGATTCCCTTGAAATACCAGATGTGGGACACAGGGGCTGCAAGTTCAATGTGCCCCATACGCTCACGTCTAACGCTGGCTTTTGTAACCTCTACTCCGCATCGGTCACAAACAACGCCTTTATAACGAATTTTCTTGAACTTTCCACAATGGCATTCCCAGTCCTTGCTTGGTCCAAAGATTTTTTCGCAGAATAAACCGTCTTTTTCCGGTTTTAATGTTCTATAGTTAATGGTTTCAGGCTTTCTTACTTCTCCCTTTGACCACTCTCTGATTTTTTCAGGTGATGCTAAGCCAATTTTAATGGCATCAAATGAAATTGGTTGATATGTTTCATTATTTGTTGTTCCTGGCATGCGCTACTCTCCTTTTCTAATCATTAAGATATGGATTTAATCCAAGTCAAGGTCTGGATTTATGCCTATAAAATCGGAGTCATCAGCATCATCAAAGTCATCATCTGAATCTTCTTCCTCAACTTCTTCCAGCTCGCCTTCTGTGTTGAATTCCTGTTTTGAAAATCCATTGAAGGACTCACTGTTGTCAAATGCTGCATAATCCTTTGAATCTCCTTCAATCAAGGAGTTAAAGCTTGTATTGGTTTCTTCGAGGTTTTCCATTATTTCCACTTCTGAACCGTCTTCTTTAAGAACTCTTACATCAAGTCCCAATGACTGAAGTTCTTTAAGAAGAACCTTGAATGATTCAGGAACTCCCGGATCAGGAATATTATCTCCTTTAATAATAGCCTCGTATGTTTTTACACGTCCGATTACATCATCAGACTTAACGGTAAGGATTTCTTGAAGAGTATAAGCTGCGCCATAAGCTTCAAGAGCCCAAACTTCCATCTCTCCAAAACGCTGTCCACCAAACTGTGCCTTACCACCAAGTGGCTGCTGAGTTACAAGTGAGTATGGACCGGTTGAACGGGCATGGATTTTATCGTCTACCAAATGGTGAAGTTTCAGGTAATGCATGTGTCCGATTGTTACCGGTGAATCAAATGGTTCTCCTGTACGTCCGTCACGAAGCTGAACCTTTCCGTCTTTGTTTATTGGAACGCCTCTCCACAATTCTCTATGGGCTTTGTTTTCATCCAAGAATCCCATTACTTCAGGACGAAGGGTGTCCACATATTTATCATAGAATTCATCCCATTCAAGATTTACATAATCATTTGCCAGTTCAAGGGTATCCTGAATGTCAATCTCATTTGCACCGTCAAATACAGGTGTGGAAACATTAAATCCTAAAGCCTTAGCTGCAAGACTTAAATGAATTTCAAGTACCTGTCCTATATTCATACGAGAAGGCACACCAAGAGGGTTAAGTACGATATCCAAAGGACGACCGTTTGGAAGGAATGGCATATCCTCCACTGGAAGAACTCTGGAAACAACACCCTTATTTCCGTGACGACCAGCCATCTTATCTCCTACTGAGATTTTTCTCTTTTGAGCTATATAAATTCTAACTGACTGATTTACTCCAGGTGGAAGTTCATCTCCGTTTTCTCTTGAGAATACCTTGGCATCAACAACAATACCATATTCTCCATGAGGTACCTTCAAAGAAGTGTCTCTTACTTCTCTGGCTTTTTCGCCAAAAATAGCTCTTAAAAGGCGCTCCTCAGCTGTAAGCTCTGTTTCGCCTTTAGGTGTAACCTTACCAACTAATATATCACCGGCCCTTACTTCAGCACCGATTCTTATAATACCTCTTTCATCAAGGTCTTTTAATGCATCATCACCAACGCCCGGAACATCTCTTGTAATATCTTCCGGTCCAAGTTTGGTATCTCTGGACTCTGCATTGTATTCTTCTATATGAACGGATGTGTAAACATCATCCTGAACTAATCTTTCGCTTAAAAGAACAGCATCCTCGTAGTTATAACCTTCCCAGGTCATAAATCCAATAAGAGGATTCTTTCCAAGGGCAATTTCACCGTTTGATGTGGAAGGACCATCTGCAATTACATCACCGGCTTTTACTGTCTCACCTTTAAATACAATAGGTTTTTGATTATAGCAGTTTGACTGGTTACTTCTTGCAAACTTAGTAAGTTTGATAACTTCACGTTCTCCGTCATCATAACGCATCCAAATTTCTTTTGAAGTCGCTCTTTCAACTACACCGTCTTTTTTTGCTACTACACAAACACCTGAGTCAACTGCTGTTTTTTCTTCCAGACCTGTTCCGACAACAGGAGCTTCTGTTGTAAGAAGCGGAACTGCCTGACGCTGCATGTTTGATCCCATAAGGGCACGGTTAGCATCATCATTTTCAAGGAAAGGAATAAGGGCTGTAGCAACTGAGAATACCATCTTAGGTGATACGTCCATATAATCAAACATACCTTTTTCGTATTCCTGTGTTTCAGCACGATAACGTCCTGATACAGAGTTTCTTACGAAATGTCCTTCTGCATCTAAAGCTTCATTAGCCTGAGCAACATGGTAGTTATCTTCCTCATCTGCTGCCATATAAACAACTTCATCTGTTACCCTAGGGTTTTTAGGATCTGTCTTGTCTATTTTTCTGTATGGAGCTTCAATAAATCCATACTCATTTATCCTTGCATATGTAGCAAGGGAGTTTATAAGTCCGATGTTTGGGCCTTCAGGTGTTTCAATAGGACACATTCTACCATAGTGAGAATAGTGTACATCTCGAACCTCGAATCCGGCACGATCTCTTGAAAGACCACCAGGACCAAGAGCTGAAAGACGTCTTTTATGTGTCAGCTCTCCTAGAGGGTTATTCTGATCCATAAACTGTGACAACTGTGAAGAACCAAAGAATTCTTTAACAGCTGCAGTTACAGGTTTTATATTAATCAGACTCTGTGGGGAAATAGTTCCCAAATCCTGAGTCTGCATTCTTTCTCTTACAACTCTTTCAAGTCTTGAAAGACCTATACGATACTGATTCTGAAGGAGTTCTCCCACAGCTCTTATTCTTCTGTTTCCAAGATGGTCGATATCATCCTTGTTTCCAAGGTCATATTCAAGGTGCATATTATAGTTTATGGAAGCCATAATATCTTCCTTGGTAATATGTTTAGGAACAAGATCATGGGCATTTTTCTTGAGTTCTTCAAGAAGTTCTTCATCTGTAGCATTTTCTTTTTCATTATGCTCTTGAAGAATTCTTTCAAGTACCGGATAATATACAAGCTCTTTGATACCAAGTTCTTCCGGATTACAATCAACATATTCTGTAATATCAACCATAAGGTTAGAAAGAACCTTAACATTTCTATCCTCGCATTTAATCCATACAAAAGGAGCAGCAGCATTTTGAATAGCATCAGCAAGTTCTGCATTTACAACCGTTCCTGCTTCTGCAAGAATTTCTCCGGTGTTTTCATCAATAACATCTTCAGCTAAAACACAATTTCTGATTCTGTTTCTAAGAGCTAATTTTTTATTAAATTTATATCTTCCGACTTTAGCAAGATCATATCTTCTAGGGTCGAAGAACATATTTGATATAAGGTTTTCGGCATTGTCTACATTAAGAGGCTCTCCTGGACGAATCTTTTTGTATAACTCCAAAAGTCCTTCTTCATAGCTTGTAGACGGATCCTTCCCAAAGCTTGCAATAATCTTTGGTTCTTCTCCGAAAAGTTCTATAATTTCTTCATTTGTACCTACTCCAAGGGCTCTGATGAATACCGTAATAGGCACTTTTCTGGTTCTGTCAACACGTACATAAAATACGTCATTGGAATCTGTTTCGTACTCAAGCCAAGCACCTCTGTTAGGAATAACGGTACATGAATAGAGTTTTTTACCGATTTTATCATGAGCCACTGCATAATATATTCCAGGTGAACGAACAAGCTGACTAACAATAACTCGCTCAGCTCCGTTAATGACGAAGGTTCCTGTTTCCGTCATCAATGGAAGATCTCCCATGAATACTTCATGATCGTTAATTTCGCTTTTTTCTTTGTTAAAAAGTCTGACTTTAACTTTTAACGGTGCAGCATAGGTAGCATCACGTTCTTTGCACTCTTCAATTGTGTATTTCTTGTCATTTTCACATAATTGAAAGCTTACAAAGTCTAGACTCAAATGACCGGCATAATCAGAAATTGGAAAAATATCTTCAAAAACTTCTTTTAAGCCTTCTCCAAGAAACCATTGATATGAATTCTTTTGGACTTCAATTAAGTTTGGCATTTCCAATACTTCATTACGACGTGAATAACTCATTCGAACACTTTTACCGGATTTTTCCGGATGTATTCTGTTTTTCTCCATTGACGTTTCACCTCTCGTTTTTGTGTTATATTGATAATTATGTTAGAAAGAACTAGTTTTTATCAGTTCATAATTGTATATTTTGTCCTATTGTAAAAGTAGCCTCTCATAATGTATTATTAATTATGGTAGGAATCCATATGAATCTCGAATTAAAATTCAGCAATGTGTTAATATATCAATTTTAACCTTGCTTCTTTGTTTATCCGGACATTATCTGTCCATGCATATCAAGCTTTACTATGAAACTCCTTATAGTACTTGGGTGAATGAAACATAATTTCACAAGATTTAGGCACACATTTCCACAATAGTGCATTTTCCATACTATCATAGAAAATATGACCTGTCAAGAATTTTTTGTTTTAATATAGATTTGATTTTGTACTACCTGAAACCCTATTTCATAAACTCAAATGATTAATCAAGAAAGCACCTCGCAAAATATTACGAGGTGCATGTTTTTGTATTTAATACAGGAATTATTTAAGAGTAATCTTAGCTCCCTGCTCTTCAAGCTTAGCTTTGATATCTTCAGCTTCTGCTTTTTCAGCTCCTTCTTTGATAACCTTAGGAGCACTATCAACTAATTCTTTAGCATCTTTTAATCCTAAACCTGTTAACTCACGAACAACTTTGATAACTTTAACTTTGTTTGGTCCAACTTCTGTTAATTCAACATCAAATTCTGACTGTTCTTCACCAGCTGCTCCTGCATCTGCTCCTGCTGCTGCTACAACAACACCAGCTGCTGCTGAAACTCCAAATTCTTCCTCGCAAGCTTTTACAAGGTCATTTAATTCTAAAACTGTTAATTCTTTTATAGCATCAATAATTTCTGCTGTAGATAATTTTGCCATTTTTGTACCTCCAATTAAAATTTTGTATTCAACTACCTTTCGCAAAATCGGTAGTCCTTATTATTAAACAATCGATTAAATATAATCACTTTAAATCATAAGCATATCTTATGCTTCTTCACCCTTAGACTCTGCGATCTGTTTAACAACACGAGCAAAGTTTGCGATAGGTGACTGAATACTTCCAAGTAATTTGGAAAGAAGTTCTTCTCTTGATGGAACAGTTGCGATAACCTGCATTCCAGCTGCATCGTAAAGTTTTCCTTCAACGATACCACCTTTAATTTCAAGTTTAGGGCTAGTCTTTGCAAATTTTGCAATGATACCTGCTGCAACTGTAGCATCTGTCTTTGAAATAGCTATAGCACTAGGTCCGTCTAAAAGTCCATCTAACTGTGCACAATCAGTTCCTTCAAACGCTATTTTCATCATGGTGTTTTTATATACTTTATAAATAACACCTGCTTCTCTAAGCTGTTTACGAAGTTCTGTATCTTCAGCAACTGTAAGACCACGGTAATCAACTAAAACTACAGAAGCTGCATCTTTGATGTTCTCAGCGATTTCTTCAACGATAGGTTTCTTTAATTCAACCTTTGCCATATTTACACCTCCTTAAATATTATTTCTCGTACGCTTTAATAAAAAAGCCGCTTTGTATACGCAAAGCGGCAGGAGATTCAATAAACTAATACTATATTAAGTAGTTCTTAAATCCTCGGCAGGTAATAAATTTATGCTTTCGCACCTGCTGTCTTCGGCATACGAATGGTATTCTACACCATTCATTATATTTTGTCAATCTTTTTTATTATTAGTTTTGCTTATGCTACACTGACTATTTGACTGTAAGCTCCAAAAATTTTTTTATTTCGAGAATCTGTTTTATAGGATCTTATTCTTAAATAAACCGGATTTCCATTATAAATATCCGCCATTGAATAATAACAGGTATTTCCAACATAATTTACAAATTTACTTTC
This sequence comes from Acetitomaculum ruminis DSM 5522, assembly GCF_900112085.1. Taxonomy (GTDB): domain Bacteria; phylum Bacillota; class Clostridia; order Lachnospirales; family Lachnospiraceae; genus Acetitomaculum; species Acetitomaculum ruminis. The sequence goes on along the minus strand of NZ_FOJY01000012.1, from coordinate 22,471 downwards.
AAAGCCAGCTGAATATGAATATAAAATTTCATAACCATCTGCATCCTTTTCATTAAACCTAACAATATCTACTGAATTAAGATATTTTGTGGCATATTTTATTTTTGTAGTGGAAAGAGAAATTTTTTTCCACTTCGCATATAAGATAATATCTTTTGCACTTTTCTTTGATATAAAAGTAACTTTAGAATACTTTTTGAAACTTTTTGTGCTATACCAACCTTCAAAACAATATCCGGCTTTTGAAGGATTTTTCAATATAATTTTAGTTCCTTTATTATAAGTCACAGGATTTTTTGTGGAATTTTTTCCTCCTTGGAGTTTGTATGTTATTTTGTAATTTTTTTCCCATTTAGCATATAAATTTAAATCTTTTGAACACTTTTTAGGAATGAAATTTATTTTTGATGATGCTTTAAAATCCTTCGTTGTATACCAGCCTAAAAATTTATAACCATTTTTATCAGGTGAATATAATTTTGTTTTCTTTTTCAATGCTACAAAAGAGCTGATATTCTTACTGTTGTTTTTTCCACCATTTAAATAATAGTTTACCCTATAAGGAACTGTTAATTTAAATTCCGCATTCAGGTCGCTTCCATCCCTTGTCATTGCCCTAATGATAACAGTACCGGGAGCTTTTGCCAAAACAACAGCCGACATTGTGTCTTTTGTTCTTTTAACTTCTGCTATTTTTTTATTAGTACTTTCCCAATAAATATCACTGAATATTCCAGCATTTTTCTTTGTTGAAAGTTTTATTGTGTATTTTTTGCCTCTTTCTAAATTTTTACTCTTTACAGGCATTTTTAAAGAGGTATACCCTTTTATTAAATCATATTCTACCTTGATTTTTCCTTTATAATTATATAAACCAGTAACTTCTAAGCTACCTTTCTTTTTCTCATAATCCATTTTAAGAGAATCCATGTCGACATAAAATTCTTCTTCAGAAATCTCAGTATTTAATTCTTCATCATACAAGGTGACATATTTTTCAAAAGGAAATTTCACATAGTATATATCAGGATAATAGGCAACTGCAGGCATTGATGCCTTTATCATACCCTTCGAAATATCTTTGGGTTGAATTATAATTTCAAGATTTGCACTATTTCCAAATTTGTCTTTTGCTTCTATTTTTGCAAAACCTGTCTGCTTAACCTCTACTGTATTATTTTCATCTAATGAAATCGCCGAATAATTATCTTGAACAATTTCAAATTTTATATCAGCATCTTCATTTTCTTTTCCATGTGTATAGGATTTTGCCTCGATTTTATATGGCGAGTCTCCATAAGTTAATTTAAGCTTATTTCCACAATTAAATATTATTTTGTTTCCAATAGAATTAAATGTTTCCTGTCTGCTTCCCTTGTATTTTCCAATACCTTCTATTGTTAATGTACCCTGAGTTTTATCGCCATTGTAAAAAACTGCTCCAATTTTATAATCTACACCTTCTGCAAGTTTTTCTCCTGAAGAAATATCGATTATATAAATATCATCTGCAGTTGGTTTTGTATTATCATTTACATAATCAATACCTTTTATTACAGCCTTAACATCCTGTGCACTAATATCTTTATCCGAAACAGACAAAGGCTTTGTTTTTTTTGTAAAAGCTTTTATTCTGGCACTTCCAGAACTGGTATATTCTGATAGAGCAATATCTTCCCACTTACCATCTGTAAAAATAAAGCTCTGATTTTCTTCAACTTCATTGTGGCTGTCGCAATACCCATAATTTGTATCACAATCGTATAATATGCTGGCTTCATTATAATTCTTATAACCTACCGTCAATTTTACCACCACTGCAAACTGGCTTCCCTTCTTTAAAGTCACCGGTTTGTCCAGGGGAATTGTATGGATACCTGCATAGCTTTCATGGCCCTTTGTAGTTGAAAGTAATGCTCCACTGACAGGATTTTGAGGTTCTTTCAATTCACCATAAATTGATATCTCATAATCCTGATTAACTCCTTCTGTGGCAAATGAACATGCCTCAATTGTTTCAGCCTCCGAATCTCCCATAATTGTATAGACATTTGCCGCCATTACTTCACCATTTTCGCCATAACAACACGCCTGGGAAATACCACCGTCATATTGATAGTTGTAATCATAATTGTCAGTTTTTTCAAAATAATTTGATATAATGTGTTCAGATGATAAGTTAGCATCCTCATATGATAGATAAAAATTCCCTTCAGAATCTGCAAGAACACCATTTACTCCCCAACTGTTTCTTACTATCCAGGCACCAGAAATATCTGGTTGGGTAGAAAAATTAGAAATGTCATAGTTATCATCCCATCCGATAATTGTAATCTCATGCCCCGTTCCATCGAGATAATTAGGAGTATAAAATGAATGTGTGTTTTCATTTATGTAACGATAGTGTCCATTTGAATCATCATCCCAGTCCACTACTATTCTTGCTGATACAGCTCCATTTTTCAAAATTTCCTGCTTTATTTCATTTTTATCATCATAATTTAGCCAATTTGAATTCTGCATATGCAGTTCAACATCATTTGTATCAAAATTAGAAAAATCTTCTTTGACATTATCCAATGTCCAGTCTTCGTCATAATATTGAAGCATTTTTTCATAACTTACCGGTGCTTTAGATTCATCATATATTCCTCTCCAGGAACTTAAAAATAAGCTTAAACTAATAGCATTTGATCCATTATTTAATATTTCATCCCATCCACCATTTCCAGCAATACAATAATCACCGGCCAGAAGCTTTAATTCATCTTCATGGCCTTTTGTATAAATTGAATATGCTAGTAACAATTCTGAAAAATCAATATTATCTTTTGTATAAATTCCATTTTCGTTTCCTATTCCGGCATTATTGGTATTTTGTATTAAAGTATCCACTTCTGCCAAAAGAATCCCGGAAAAAGCCCAGCAAGTTCCAAAGCTTTTTTGATTTTTAGCCACCGGCACTACTGAATCCGGACTAATATATTTCTCAGGAAGAACTGTAGCTTTAAAACAGGTCCCATCTTCTTGAATAAGACTATTATCATCATCATTTCCATGAATACTTTGAATTTTCAGATTGTCCCTGTAACTTCCATTTTTTCTAGGGCTAAAATCATCGTCATTTGATTTTTCCGAAATATCTTCCTTTGTTTCCTCTGTTTTTTCAGTTTGTGATACTTTTTTACTTTCACCTAACGGCGCAGCTTGTAAATCAACATTTATACTTCCTACTGCCAAAAAGACAGAAAATATAAATGCCACAACTCTTTTTTTCATAATTTCTCCTTTCGCTAATAAAAAGTTCCCCTAATTTAATTATTATATCAATTTTTTGTAACAAATATCATTGATAAAATCTTAATTTTTGGGCATCAAATTTTTTAGTAAAGCGGACATTCGGAATCCGCTTCGCTACTTCCTCATGAACGCGGTGGCACTTTGTGCCACTTGTCAGAAGGGGCTTTAACCCCTTCTGACACTAGTAAGCTTATACCCCCGCTTAAAGCTTACGCTTTTGAAGCGGGGGATTGCTTTACACTGCGTTCAAAAAAAGTCGCCATAATTACGAAAAATCCCGTAATTATGACGACTTTAGTTTATTATTTAGATGTTTCTAATTAGAAAGCAAGAGTATTAACTTTTACTCCAGGACCCATAGTAGGTGTTAATGTAACACTCTTTAAGAATGTTCCTTTTAAACTACTTGGTCTTGCTTTAATTAATGCATCCATAAGCGTCTGGAAGTTGTCGGCTAATTGTTCCTCTGAGAAGGAAGCTTTTCCGATTGGCACGTGAATAATATTTGTTTTGTCTAATCTGTATTCGATTTTACCGGCTTTAATATCATTAACAGCTTTTGTAACATCCATAGTTACAGTACCTGCTTTAGGGTTTGGCATAAGACCTTTAGGTCCAAGAACTCTACCAAGACGTCCTACAACACCCATCATATCAGGTGTAGCAACAACTACGTCAAAATCAAGCCATCCATCGTTTTGAATCTTTGGAATAAGTTCTTCTCCACCTACGAAATCAGCACCTGCTGCTGTAGCTTCGTCATATTTATCACCTTTAGCGAATACAAGAACTTTAACTGACTTACCTGTTCCATGTGGAAGAACAACTGCTCCACGAATCTGCTGTTCAGCATGACGTCCGTCACATCCTGTTCTCACATGAGCTTCGATAGTCTCATCAAACTTTGCAACTGCAAGTTTCTTTACAAGGCTGATAGCCTCATTTGGTTCATATGTTTTAGTGCGGTCAACATTTTTTGCACTTTCAACGTATTTCTTTCCGTGTTTCATTTAATTACCTCCTGTGGTATTATCGGGAGTAAAACCCTCCCACTGTTTACTTTTTGAAATTAATCAACTACTTCGATACCCATGCTCTTTGCAGTACCTTCAATCATTCTCATAGCTGCTTCTATACTTGCAGCATTAAGATCAGGCATCTTCTCCTCAGCAATCTTTCTAACATCGTCTTTAGAAATCTTTGCAACTTTTTTCTTGTTTGGTTCACCTGAACCTGATTTAAGATTGCAAGCTTTCTTTAAAAGAACTGCTGCAGGTGGAGTCTTAGTAACAAAGCTAAAACTTCTGTCTGAGTAAACGGTAATTACAACAGGAATAATTGTATCACCTTTATCTGCGGTTTTTGCGTTGAATTCCTTTGTAAACTGTACAATGTTTACACCGTGCTGACCAAGTGCCGGTCCAACAGGTGGTGCTGGAGTTGCTTTTCCAGCAGGAATCTGTAATTTAATGTAACCTTCTACTTTCTTTGCCATATTGGCACCTCCTAAATATTGTGGTACGGACATATCGTCCGGGGTTCGGCTCAAAGACGGCCTCCCACTTTGCAAAGATAAATCTGAATCTTTGCTTTAATTTCTAAAGTTTTTTTACATCTGAGAAACTGATTTCAACCGGAGTTTCTCGACCAAACATATCAACATTGATAGTAACGCTTTGCTTGTTGAAGTTAATCGATTGAATGACACCTTCTGTGCCTTCCCAAGCGCCGTTTGTTACTGTAATGCTATCTCCTTCCGTGAAGTCTATTATAATCTCTTTATCCATAATACCAAGATTTTTCATTTCTTCATCGGTAAGAGGAACCGGCTTGGACCCAGGACCAACAAATCCTGTAACTCCTCTTGTATTTCGAACTACATACCAGGTGTCGTCATTCATAACCATGTTAATTAGTACATATCCCGGAAAAAGTTTCTTTTTCACTGTCTTTTTAACATTATTTTTTATCTCAACTACATCCTGGAGCGGTACTCTTACTTCAAGGATCTGTTCTTCCAAGTGTCTGTTCTCAATAGCCTTATCAATGTTGGCTTTCACCTTATTCTCATAGCCTGAATAAGTATGAACTACATACCAGTTTGCTTCTGACATACAATCACCTTTTTCTATAAATTAACCAGAATATCTATGCCATACTGTATTGTAAAATCCAGCATAGCGATAATTCCGCCCAAAATAATAGATACGATGCTTACAGCAACTGTCTGTTTGATAACATCCTTGCGGTCCATCCAAATGATTTTATTGAATTCGGCCTTTACTCCATCAAACCAGCTCTTTTTTTGGGTTTTTTCTCTAATGTCTCCCATTTCTGCCTCCATTCGTACCTTCTTTATGCAGGGATACGGCTATCATGCAGTATTAAACTGCTATTACTTGGTTTCCTTGTGTAAAGTATGAGTTTTGCAGAACTTGCAATACTTTTTTGTTTCCATCCTGTCAGGATGATTCTTCTTTTCTTTTGTCATGTTGTAGTTTCTTCGCTTGCACTCAGTACACGCCAATGTGATTTTAACACGCACAACTTCCACCTCACTTCATAAAATTCTAAATTTGTCTCTTTTTTATGTCATTTTATAGGTCATTTATTGGAATTTAGGCATAAAAAAAAGACCTACTTCCATCGCTCATCCAATATAACACATTTCCATTACAATCGTCAAGTTTTTTTATGAATGTTTTATTTGCAAATTTTACTTTTCGTGTTATACTGATTATAGGTGATTTTGTCTTTTTTTATAAAACGATTGAAGTCGCTTCATATAATAAGGGAATTATATTTCTACGATATGGAAATTTAAATAAGGGTAAGTAAGAAGTTAAAAAATATTTTGAAAAAAACTTGATAGTCTATATATTCTTATATAGTACGTTCGAGTCTGTCTCTCATTAGGGAAAGGAGGGCTCAACTATGCCGGCGTTATTAGAAGCTTACAGTTATTATTTATCTCCGTATACCAGAAACATTAAAAATAATCGTTACGATTCACACAAAAAAAGTGAGCTGCGTGTCCAATACAATAATATGGTACGCTATAATACAAAAGCGCCTGTATACATGTATAACCGTTCTAATTCTATTGCCAATTTTGCAATTACAGTAAAAGAAAGTGCCCGTGAATTAAAGAACACTATAAGCGAGTTCTCAGACAGTTTTTCCCTTGAAAGTGGTGCTTTTACCCAAAAGGCCGCCAAGTCAGATAACGATGATGTGGTTTCTGTGCGCTATTTAGGCACAAATGCCCAGGCTGAGGCAGAAGATTCCCTTAAAGAGTTCAATGTTTCTGTAAAAAAGCTTGCCACACCACAGGTTAATCTCGGTCGTTTCCTTCCAAATGATAGGATTAATTTAAATCCTGGAGATTACAGTTTAAATATCAATATAAACAATATGAATTACGAGTTTGAATATGCTATATCTGAAGAAGATACCAATTATACTGTTCAAAACCGTATTGCCGGAATGCTAAACAAGGCTTCTATCGGTATTGATGCTGTACTTGTCAGAGATGCCAACAACAATACCTCCATTAAACTTGAATCCTTATCCACAGGTAAATTGGAAAACGGGAAACAGATTTTTACGATTAGTGACGGAAGCAGCCAGAATAAAGGATGTACCGACTATTTTGGTCTTGATAATATCATTCAGAATTCTGATAACTCTGAATTTACTTTAAATGGAAATACCCATAATTCCAAATCAAATACTTTTACTGTAAATAACCTTTTTGAACTTACATTAAACAATACAAGTCCGAAAGGGGCAGAGCCGGTATCCATTGGATTTAAAACTGATGTTGATTCATTAGTTGACAATGTTGATTCCCTTATTAAAGCATATAATAATGTTATAACAACAGCCGAAAGTTTCGCCAACGAACAAAGCGGTACCAAAGATATTATCAAAGATATGGTGAGTGGCATTTCTTCATTAAAGGCTTCTCTTGAAGATATAGGCATAAGCTTTGGCGAAGACGGAAGTATTGATGTGGATAATTCCAAGATTGCCACCATAGCTTCAGAAGATTCCGGAATGGATGCTGTTTGCGACACCATGAAATCATTAAAAAAATCTATTGAAAATGAAGCAGATTCCATGTTGATGGATCCTATGCGTTATGCTCAAAAGACCTTGTGTTTTTATAAGAACCCAAACAGAGTATTTGCAAATCCTTATATGGTTTCAATCTACAGCGGCATGATTTTCAATAGCTATTGTTAAAAATATATAAGACTACAACTAAGGAGAACAATTAAATATGAGTATTATAAGCACCTATGTACTGCCACATGCTCAGGCTTTGATACCTGAAATATCGAAAGATAGAATTTCAAAATTTGAGGCAACAACAATATCTTACAATGAAATAGCTGAGAAAATTGCAGCTATTGAACCGGAGACAATAATCATCATTAACTCTCACGAAGCAGTTTATGGTGATTATTTCCATATTAACAACAAAGAATGTGCAAGTGGAGATTTTTCAGCATATGGGGCCGGTAATGTAAAATTTAGTTTTGACTATGACACCGAGCTTGTAAAGGCTATTGAAAATATCTGCCTTGAAAAAGATTTTCCAGCTGGAACAGAGGGCGAGGATAAACCTTTAAGCCATGGTATCATGGTTCCCCTTTATTACCTTAATAAATACATTAAAAATGAATACAAAGTCGTTAGTATAAGTATTTCCGGACTTGGAAACTCCATTCATTATAAATTCGGTCAGCTTATCAATGATGCAGTTGAAGCGACAGGAAGAAAAGCTATTGTTATTGCCAGCGGTGATTTTTCTCACAGGGTAAAAAAAGATAGTCCTTTTGGATACCACAAAAACGGGGCACTTTATGACGGTCTTTTAACTACAGCTCTTAGAAAAACGGACTTTTTAAACCTTTTCGGTTTTGAGGATGATATGGTTTTGGCAGCTACAGAATGTGTTCTTATGCCAATTACCATTATGGCAGGTTGCCTTGATGGAAAAAATCCTGTTCCGGATTTTAAATCCTATGAGGCACCTTTTGGCATAGGTATGTGTGTATGTGGATTTACAATTGATGATTTTGAAGAGAATGATTCTACAAGAAGATTTTTGAGGATATTAAACGAGCGCATTTTAGATGGCGTTGACAGAAAGATTGAAAATGCTCCAAATGCTATTAAAATTTCCATGATTACTCTTCAGACTTTGTTGACCGAGGATCGTATTATAGATGCCAATGAACTTCCAAAAGAAATTACTGATCCTCTTATTAATGACCATAACGGAGTATTTGTTTCATTTAAAATCAATAAAAGGGCAAGAGGCTCTATGGGAAGTTTCACAGTAACCACATCAAATGTTGTTACTGAAATTATCACTATGACTGTGGCTGCTGCAAGCAATGATTTGCGTTTCAAACCTATTACTTTAGAAGAACTTGATGCCATAAGTGTTACAGTTGATATTATAGAACCATTAGAAAGCATTCAGTTTTTAAATCAGGTAAATCACAGAAAACATGGTCTTTATATTGAAAAAGACGGAGTTATAGGTCTTTGCCTTCCAAATGCTCAGGATTTTAAATCTTCAAAACAAATGTTAGAAATCGCTTTAGCAGAAGCAGGATTTAAAGAAGATGATGATTATAAGATGTATCGATTTGATACCATGAGATTCACTCTTTAATATTTTATAAATATAACACAATTCCCCTTAAACATCTTACTGTTTAAGGGTTTTTTATTAAAGCAAACAAACCAAAAGGAACCCTTTTTAATAATAATTACATATAAAAGAGGTTCCCTTTAGTTTTTACATTTCTTTCTTCTATTTACGTATCATAGCCCATATGCTATTAGTTTAAGTTCACTTGGTCACGCTTTTTAATAAACAAACTTAAATTAACTTTTTGTCCCTTTTTGCTTAAAACAAGCTGTTTTAAATAAGATTTTCTCCTGTTTTTATGTTCTTTTACCACTCCTTATTAACAAAACCCTAATTAAAAAACCTTCAATTATATTATCGACATAGTTTTTAAAATCTTTCTACTTTTTTATAATTTTATTAGTTTTGTTTATCTTTTTGCAATTTATTTCATGGGATTTAACCATTTTTAACTAATAAAACTCTTTCTAAAACTTTAAAATTGTTGATTTATATATAATTTCAGGAAGAAAGTACCGAAGTATCCTTATTTCTTCCCAAACATGCCCTGTTTGTAGGAACCGTTTATTTTTTCTGTTATTGTTACTTCCTCACTGTAGGAATCTCCTATCGACAAGGTATAAGTTTCCTGAGATAGCAGTTTTGAAGATGAATATATCAATGCCGCAAAACTTTTATCCGGACTTATTTCTTCTATTACATTTCCTGAGGAATCTTTTATTGTAATGGTTGTTTTTACGTCATAGTTTTTTTCAAAGGTCATTGCAATGGTATATTGACCTGAATCATCTGATGGGGCCTCAAACATTCCACTGCTTCCTGTAGCTGCTATACTTCCACCATTAATTAGTAAATTTCCTGAATAATCTACAGCTGTATTTCCATCATTTTCCGGACCTTCGACTATTGTATTTCCACCATTTATTTCTATCGTTCCATTGGAATCTATACCATCACCACCTGAGGAGATTTTTAAATTCCCTCCGTTTATATAAATATGAGCTTTTTCTGAAACCTCTTCAAATCCTCCTCCAAAGGATTTTCTATTTTTCATATCAAATTCATCTGTTGTGGAAGCTGATGCTTCTGCTGAATTTAATCCATCATCAGTAGCTGTAATATTAAGCTCTCCATCATTAATTGTTATTACTGTAGCTTCAAGCCCTTCATAGGATGCGGTTACGGTAATATCCCCCTTTTCAACTACAAGATTTTCGTCTGCGTGAATGCCGTCATCTCCTGATGCTATTTCAAATGTACCTCCATTTATTGTAACATTGATATTGGAATGAATAGCATCATCATTAGATTCAATACTAAAGCTTCCCCCTTCTATGATTACATCAGTTTCTGCCTGAATTCCATCTTTTGAACATTCTATTGAAATATCTCCTCCGGTAATATAAATATATCCTTTAGAATCATCTTCTGAATTTGTGGCTTTTATTCCATCTTCTTTTGAATTAATAGTTATTGTGCCATCTTTAATTGCCACTTTATCTTTACCGACAATTCCATTGCCAGCTGTTGTAATGCTAATTTTTCCACCCAGAATCTGAATATCATCTTTTGACTGAATTCCATTTTTGTAATTGGCTTTTACACTAAGGCTTCCGCTTCCGTTAATAATCAAATCATCCTTGGAAAACACAGCTGCTTTTACATCTGTGTTTTCATCACTTCTTGTAGAAGAATCCGTAAGGGAATTTTCAGTATCCGGCGCCAGGGTTATAACAAGATTTTTTGCACTTTGACAATTTATAACTGCACCGTCCTTGCTGGTAAAATTCACATTGTTTAAAACCAATACCACATTTTCTTCATCAGAGCTGTTTACTAAAATATTTATATCTTCTGACTCTCCAGATATTATGTAGGTTTTACCGGCGGTGATCTTTAATTCATTATTGCTATACTCTGCTCCCTCACCATCTATATTAACTTTATTATCTGTAACTACTATTGTGGTTGCACCATCTTCATCATAAGAACCCTCTGATAACTTATCAGAAAATTCGTCATCAATTACTACATTACTTACCTTGGTCACTTCCTCACTGTCTGAGGAAGAAGTAGTCATATCATTGTTTATTTTTGAACATCTGCTAACGGATAAGGTAAGAGCTATAATACATAACACTACCAAAAAGCCCTTTATATATTTATTTTTCATTTTAATCATCCCTTCAAAATTAATTATTTTTACTGATAAATAATTTTTGTTATCCTGTATTTTCCCGTTAAGAAAACATTAAAAACTGCCTGGTTGATTATTTATATTTATAATTTAAACTATTTTTTTTGAATATAACATCAGGAAATTATGATTGTTTTCTGAATTGTTTTTATATATTACCTTCATTTCCTGTGATAAACTCCCATTAAAGCAGGTTTTTGAGCATTAAAAAAGCACTGTTATCTTTTCATGAAAATCAGATAACAATGCTCCTTTTTATGCATCTTCTAAAACACTATCAATTACTTCAATTGCTTTATCATCATCAAAATTATCCAAAGCTTTTATGGCTGATTGAACCTGAACTCTTAATGAATCACTAATTTCTAAGCCCAGAATTTCTTCCAATTTTTTAAGCGCCTGTTCACTTTCCATATCATCCAGACTTTTTTTAGCCATTTTGATATACTCAATTGCAATTTCCTCTTCATTAACCTTTGAAGAAGTCTTTTTAGCAAAGGTTTCCACCATCGTTTCGTAAGTGCCCTTTGAAATATCCGCATTTTTCCAGTTTTCACCGTTTTTTTCATTTTCCTCAAGATAAATCCTTCTTTCCATAGGTATACTCTTTTCAAGAACATCATATAGAGTATTCTGATCTATTGGTTTTGCTATAAATGAATTAAATCCATTTGCCAAGAACATTTTTTTAGCTTCCGGCAGGGTATTGGCAGTAAGAGCAACCATTTCTCCTGAATATCCCATTTTAAATATTCTTCTGGCCGTTTCCACACCATCCATTTCCGGCATCATATGATCCATAAAAATTATGTCAAAATCGTTTTCATTACATAGTTCAATAGCCTGGGCGCCACTTTCAGCAAGGGAAATATTCAAATCATAAATTCCCATAATACCCTCGGCGACTTTTCGATTTATCTTGTTATCATCAACTACTAAAACTTTAGTTGCCGGAGATTTAAACGGTTTCCTATCCTCATCTACCTGTTCCTCACGCTTTACAGGATTTAATGCTATTGGCCTTTCATCTACAACCTGCTGTATAATGGTGATTGTAAACCTACAGCCTTCCCCGTTTTGATTAACATTGTTTTCAACTATAATATCCCCGTCCATTAATTTGGCGAAGTTCCTTGAAATATTAAGGGTTAAGCCAATTGATTCAACCTTACCGTACTCATCTGAATTAAACTTCAAATAATTATTGAATACTTCATTGACATCAGAAAAAGGAATGCTCTCTCCGCTGTTTTCTATTACAAAAATCAGCTGAACCTTATCATCTCCCAGCAATTCATAATCAACACTTAAGCTTACAAATCCGCTTTCTGTATATTTTATTGAGGCATCAATAAAGCTTGTTATGATATTTTGAACTCTTCTACTGTCACCATAGAGTTTAAAAGGCATTTCATTGTTGATTTTTTCTTTGAATACAAGACCTTTTCTTGAGGTTTGAAAGAAAGTCATGTTTTCTATGTCTTTAAATAAAATCTGAGGATAGTAATTATCCTCCACAAGAGCCATTTTACCTGACTCTATCTGGGAAAGTTCTAAAATATCATCAAATATTGTTACAAGGTGTGTAGAAGCATTTTTTATATCTACCGCAAGGTTATAAACCTTTCTACCCACACTTTCCTCTATAATAAGGTCGCTTAAACCTATTATTGCATTCATAGGAGTTCTTATTTCATGGGAGATATTTGATAAAAATTCCTTACTTTGATTTTGTTTTTCCTCCGCCTCTTCTTTCATGCTGACAATCTGGGATACAAATTCATACATTTTTGTAACTTCAAAAAACAGCAGATTATATCCTCTTTCCACATTATTGTCATCAAAAATCGGATTTATATGTACATCATAGTATCTTCCGTTTATTTTTAACTCGTTGAGGTTTTTGTTTTCAAAAATGTCACTTTTAAGTTCCGGAATATCAAATACCTTTTCTTCAGTCTGCATACTCTGCAATTTCGGAAAAATGCTTAAGGCTGCATTATTATAGCCCCTTACATACCTGTTTTCATCTATAATAATCAAGGCATCATCCATATTATCGATGACTCTTTCCTTAGCAGACGAAACCACATCAAAAAGGTCATCTTTATCCATTATATAATTTACATAATATACGGAAACTAACAAAGTTAAAGGCGTCGGGTCATAGCTTCCCAGAATTTTTGATGAATAAAAAATTACGCACAGGAAAGGTACAAATGAAGCAGAAATTACTACTCGCATTAAAGATAATCTTTTCTTTTCCACATAAGGATTATTCTTTCTAAAGAGATAGTAACATCTGATACATGCGCACAGATTTATAAACATTATAAAGAGAAATATATAAAATACAGGGCCATAACTCAATTTAACATGAGGCATGACTCCATCACTCACATATGAAGCGTCAAGATAATACAGATGGGTGACATCATTGCTTAATATAACAGCCAAAACCATACAAAGAGAGCCAAATATTAACCTTTTTAAACTTTTTGCAACTTCTAATTTACAAAAATGATACATAAAGAGCATAAAAAGATAGCCTGTCCAAATAGAGCCAAAATACTCAACTCTTATTGCCTGCAGGGATAATTCAAGATTTTTGGAAGTCATTTCCAAAATAAATCCAAAATTTTGAATTATTACGCAAATGTCGGCAATTATCATTAACTTTCTTTCATATGATTCCTGTTTTGTCACCATGCCGGCAACCTGCAAAAATATAAGAAATATTGCGATTGCATGTATCACTACTACAGCATCTACTATCATAGTTTTCACTCTCCATAAAAGTTTTTATATGTTACCTTATTATATTTTATTTATCGTATATATATTATTACGGCTAAACTAAAATTTTTCCTGTATAATTTTGCGTAATCGGACAATTTTTTTGTAAATTAAAAATCTGTCCTTATAAACAAATACAGGTATCTTAAGAATGCATATTATATGCACCAAAAGATACCTGTTTAAATTCGCTATTTTCTTAAAGCAATTGTCTTAAACAAGACTTTTTTCTACTGCTTCAAGAATTTTTTCAAGATCATCATCTGTATGAGATGCGCTTAAGAACATGGCTTCAAACTGAGAAGGAGCCACATAAATACCGTTTTTATACATAGAATCAGCATATTTTGCAAATTTTTGAGTATCTGCTTTTTTAGCTGATGAATAATCTTTTACTTCTTCTCCTGTAAAAAATATACTTGCCAAAGAACCAATATTATTAACTGTATATCCTAAGCCTTTTCTCTCAATAATTTTCTTAATCTCTGAGTAAAGTGTATCTCCGGCTTTATTCAATTCAGTATATATATCGGGACTTTCTTTCAATATTTTTAACTGGGTTATGCCTGCTGCCATGGCAACGGGATTTCCACTTAAGGTACCTGCCTGATAAACTGCTCCTACAGGAGAAACCATTTCCATTATTTCTTTTCTTCCACCGTAGGCACCTACAGGCATTCCTGCTCCGATTATTTTTCCGTAGGTAACCAAATCAGGTTTTATTCCGAAATACTGGCTTGCTCCTGCCACGCCAAGTCTAAAGCCTGTAATAACTTCGTCAAAAATCAAAAGAGCATCATTTTCATCACAGATTTTTCTAAGTCCTTCTAAAAATGATTTTTCTGGAAGAACAACTCCCATATTTGCTGCAACAGGTTCGATAATAATTGCTGCAATCTGACCCTCATTTTCTTTAAATAGTTCTTTTACGCTTGAAAGGTCGTTATAGGTTGCACTTAAAGTATCTTTTGTACATCCCTTTGGAACCCCTGCAGAATCAGGAACGCCTGCCGTCATAACTCCTGAACCGGCTTTTACTAAAAGGCCGTCACTATGTCCATGATAGCATCCGGTAAATTTAATAATTTTATCTTTTTTAGTGAAACCTCTGGCAACTCTTATGGCGCTCATAACCGCTTCTGTTCCGGAATTCACCATACGAACCATATCCACACAAGGGACAATTTCACAAATAAGCTTTGCCATTTCAACTTCGATTTCAGTTGCAGCTCCAAAGCTTAAACCGTCTTCACAGGCTTTAAAAACTGCTTCCTTTATTCTTTCATCGTTATGACCTAAAATCATTGGTCCCCATGAGCAGATTAAGTCAATATATTCATTTCCATCTACATCATATATTTTGGAACCCTTGGCTTTTTTAATAAATATAGGTTCTCTGTTTATACTTCCAAAAGCCCTTACAGGACTGTTTACACCACCTGGTATATATTTTATCGCCTCTGAAAAAATTTCTTTAGATTTACTCACTATCCAATTCTCCCTTCATCGATAAGTTTTGCAACTTCCTCTGCAAAATATGTTTCATAAACATTGGTTCCTGCTCTGAAAGCACTTACCGCCATCTCTGCAATTATCCTGTCTTCTTCAATAAATCCGGCTTTTGCAGCTGCTTTAACCATGGAATACTCTCCACTTACACTGTAGGCAGCTACAGGAAGGGTAATCTGATTCGAAACTTCTCTAACAACATCCAAAAATGACATTGCCGGTTTAACCATAATAATATCTGCTCCCTCTTCAACATCTAAAATTGCTTCTTTTACGCCCTCTTTAATGTTGTGAAAATCCATTTGATAGGTTTTTCTATCCCCGAAAGACGGGGCTGAACCTGCTGCATCTCTGAAAGGTCCATAAAAAGCAGAAGCATATTTTACGGCATAGGACATTATAGGAATATTTTTATAATTATTTTTATCCAAAATATCTCTGATGGCTGCCACTCTTCCGTCCATCATATCTGACGGTGCCACCATATCAGCACCTGCCTGAACTTGTGAAAGTGCAGTTTTAGCAAGAAGTTCCAAAGTTTTATCATTATCAACATCTTCACCACAAAGTGCTCCGCAATGTCCATGAGAGGTATATTCACACATACAGACATCTGTAATAAAGTACATTTGTGGATATTTAGGTTTCACGGCCTCCAAAGTTCTTTGAATAATTCCATTTTCCGAAAAAGCAGCACTTCCCACTTCATCTTTATCTTCATCATTAGGAATTCCAAAAAGCATAAGACTTGTAACACCGGCATCTAAAAGGCTTTCTATTTTACCGGAAATTGTATCTATGCTATAACGATATTGTCCCGGCATAGTAGGAATTTCCTCTTTTACATTTTCACCTTCTTTAACAAAAATCGGATAAACAAGTGAAGATTTATCTATTCTTGTCTCTCTGACCATTTTCCTTAAAATCTCATTACTCCTTAATCTTCTTGGTCTTTTAATCATAACTATCTCCTTTTAAACATTATTGCGACATTTCTATACAAAGCTCGACTAAACTGTCTATGGTAGCTTTCTTTGAAACAAAAGTTGTCATATTGAAAGATTTAGCCGCTTCTTCGGTTTGCTTTCCTATGCATAATGCCTTGACTTTTGAATAATCCTCTAACTTAACCATTTCCACAAAACCTTTTACGGTGGAAGCAGATGTAAAGCATACATAATCTATATTTCCGGCTTCAATTTCTCCGGCTACATCAACTATTCCGTTTGTTTCATATTTTGTGTCATAAACTGCAATATCATCTATATGAGCATTGGATTCTTCTTTAATTCCCTCTACAATCTCAGATTGTCCTATCTTTGCTCTTGGAATAAGAATTTTTTCTGTATCTTTAGCATGTTTTCCTATTTCTCTTCCTAAATGAAGTCCATCAAATTCCTTTGGCATAATGGAATTTAATACGCCATGTTTTTCTATTTCTTTAGCCGTTCCTGAACCAATGGCTGCAAAATAAGCCTTAACATCCCTTACATCTATTCTTAATTCCTTTAATTTTTCAAAAAATACTTTAACTCCGATAACAGAAGTAAAGGCAATGTAATTATATTGTGAAACATTTTTTAATGCTTCTTCAAATTCTTTGTTTTCTTCCATAGGAATGGTCTTAATGGAAGGAATTTCAAGAACCTCAGCGCCGTTTTTTCTAAGCATTGCTGTCATTTTAGAAGCTCTGTCTCTTGGTCTTGTAACAATGATGCTCTTTCCAAAAAGAGGAAGCTTTTCATACCATTCAAAGTCATTTGAAAGATTACATACTTTTCCAACAACAATGATTCCCGGAGGATCAATTCCTATTTCATTTACCTTATTTTCAAGACTTTCCAAAGTTGCAACAATTCTTTTTTGTCTTGATGTAGTTCCCTTTGAAAGAACTGCTGCAGGCATGTTAGGATCCATTCCCGCATCCATCAATCCTTTTGCAATATCAGAAAGTGCTTTAATTCCCATTAAAAATACAAGTGTTCCTTTTGTATTTACCAGGGCCTTAAAATCAATATTGTATTCTTCACCGGCTTTTTTATGTCCGGTTATGATATGAAGAGATGACACATAATCCCTGTGGGTTACCGGTATACCATTATAAGCTGGAACAGAAATAGCAGAAGTTATACCAGGTACTACTTCAAAAGCAATATTGTTTTTTGAAAGAAGCTCTAGCTCTTCTCCTCCTCTTCCAAAAAGGAAAGGATCTCCTCCTTTTAACCGAACAACATTATTTCCCTTTTGGGCCTCTTCCAAAAGAAGTTCATTCATCTTATACTGAGACATAGTGTGGTCTCCTGATCTCTTTCCCACATCTATACATCTTACATCAGAAGGTATCATGGAAAGAATAGCTCTTCCGACAAGGGCATCATAAACTACCACATCTGCTTCTTCAAGCACTCTCTTAGCCTTTAATGTCAACAATTCTGCATCTGATGGGCCGGCTCCCACAAGCCATACTTTTCCCTGTTTCATATCTATATTATCCTCCTATCTGCCCTGAAGGGACATCCAAATCCAAATTAAAGTGATTATAAATTCCACTTTTATTTATTATTAATTTTATCCTTTAACTCTTTTGCAAGTTTTATACCAAGTTCTTCTGCTTCTTTTACATTTCCCAAAACTTTTCCGGTTACATAATTTCTATCATCTTCACTATAGTAAAGCCCGCTTAATGATAGTTCATCTCCGTCAATAATGGCATGTGCAGCAATTGGAGAACTGCATCCTCCGTCAAGATATTTTACAAAGGCTCTTTCAGCTGTAGCCGCATAGGCAGACTTTTCATCATTAAAGTCTTTAAGATAGGAATAATCTTCTCCGATTCTTCCCTGAACCGCAATAATCCCCTGTCCGGCAGATGGAATCATTTCTTCAGTGGTAAAATATCTGCTTATTCTATCTTCAAAGCCCAGTCTTTTAAGACCTGCTGCTGCCAGTATCAAGGCTGAGTACTGGCCTTCATCAAGCTTTCTAAGTCTTGTTATTACATTTCCTCTTACACTTTCAAAAGTAGCATCCGGAAATATTTTTTGTAATTGCAGGGTTCTTCTTAGAGATGAACATCCGATAGGTTTATCATTTTCCCACTTTGTAACTCCTTTAGGAAGAACAAAAACATCCCTTGGATCTTCTCTTTTTGAAAAGGCAATAAGAGGAAGTTCATCAGGAACCTCCATAGGCATGTCCTTAAGAGAATGTACTGAAAAATCACTTTTTTTCTCCATTAAAGCCTTATCAAGTTCTTTAACAAAAAGCCCTTTTCCTCCGACTTTGTCCAAAGTCCTATCTAAAATAATGTCACCGGTTGTTTTCATAGTAAGCATAACAGGCTCAACATTTTCATTGTGCTCTTTTATAAAATCCATAACCATTTCTGTCTGAATAACCGCAAGCTTACTTTCCCTGCTTCCTGCTGTCACTTTTCTCATATCTAATCCTCAACTTCTATTATTCTTTTTCTTCCTGTAAAAAAGATTTTATCTTTTTTGTGTATTCTTTTGCCCCTTTGTGATCTTTTCCTCCGGCATTTATGCCAATTACTATATTGTTTTTTCTGGCAATACCCGGAAAATGAAAATCACATTTCAAAAAATCCGATGAAACATTTATAATAATGTTTTTTTCCTTACATTCTTTGTATATATCGTCATTTACCGATAAATTATCTGTAGCTGCCAACACAAAAAATTCATCTTTTAATTCACCTTTTTTATAGGGTCTTTCTTCATATGAAATCAGTTTTTCCTTTGACAATCCTAAAACTGTCTCATTGGCAAAAGGTGCTATAACGGTAATATCTGCTTCAAAAGACAAAAGTGTCTTTATCCTCCTAGATGCAATTTTTCCGGCACCGAATACTTTTATTTTCCTGTCTTTTAAGTCCACAAACATGGGGAAAAAACTGTTATTTTCATTCATTAGATTTCTTCTTCCTTGTACATTTTTTCGATGGCCTGGCTACATTCTCTGAAAGTTTCTATGCTTACATTATCCCTTATTTCAAACATAATCTTATTTATAACCTTTGCCGAAGCTTTCAAAACATTTTCTTTTATTATTTCATTTTCTTTTTCTGTAAGTTCTAATTTTTTAATCGGTTTTTCTATCCTCAAAAAAACATCTTTACCTGCCATTTTTCCAAGAGATTGAACTACGGGAATAATATCCCTACACTCATACCAGGAAACAAACTCCTGGATTTCTTTTTGAAGAATCATATTTACTTCTTCTAACTGCTCCTTCATGGCATCTGTTTGAAGATCCACTTTAAAACTGTCAATATTATAAAGTCTGATTCCGTTTAATCCCTTAATTCTTGGGTCGATATCCCTTGGCACAGCCAGGTCTATCATCATTTTGACATTTCCGGTGCCGCTTTTTTCAAGTTCTTCCAGTTTAATGGTAGTATTAGGACTTGCTGTGGCACTGACAACAAAATCGCACTCCGGAAGATATTCCATACGATCACCATAATTAATTCTTTCACATCCGTCAGGAATCATAACCACGCCACTTTTATACTGTCTGACAGTAACGGTAACCTTAGCCCCTTCATCTCTCATGGCCTTTGCGGCAAGCTTGCCCATTTCTCCATTGCCGATTACAAGACACTTTGCATCTTTAAATACAAATTTATGTTTTTTTGCCATTTTAATGGCCTCATTGATAGCCGAATAATTAGCAGTAGAGAAATGTACATTCGTTTTTACCTTCTTGGCAGAAGTTATAGCCATTCTAAAAAGAACCTCTAATACATTATCTGTACAATAATGTTCCCTGGCCATTTTTAATGCATCCTTTACCTGGGTTATAATCTGGTCTTCTCCCATGATTTTTGATTTCATACCGCAGGTTAAATTATAAAGGTGATCCACAGCTTCCATTCCTTTTCTACTTATGAAGAAGTTATGGTATTTGGAGCTGTCAACCCCTTTAAGCTGACACAGCTTTTGATAAATGGAGACTTCAAATCCTTCTTCAAAGCTGATCCATATTTCCATTCTGTTGCAGGTAGAAATAATTACGCAACCAAGTACACCATCTACTTTCACAAATTCTTCAAGGGCTTCGCCACATTCTTTTTTTGTAAATGAAAACAGTTCACGATAGGTAACTGAAGCTGCACTATGGTCAATACCCAGCATTTCTACGTTCATGTTTTTACCTCCTAACAAATACCTGTCCCTTATAAAGACACCCGGCTAAAGAATAATGAAAATTATATCATTAATTTTTATAACATACAATATACCCCGTTAGGTATTTCAGGTTAAAATTGCCGTTTTTTTAGGCTTCATTGTAATTATATATTGACTTTCATTTGAAATCGTGTTAACATCTATTGATGCTTTTAACTATTTATTAACTTTTTTTTAAAATTTCATTAATTTTCACAGGAGGTTTGATAACAATGAGTATCAGAGAGAAGAAATTTTTAATTTCTGTTTCTGTGTTTGCTTTAGCTGTAGGTATTATGCCTGTTGCTAATGCAATGCACATCATGGAAGGTTACCTTCCAGTCACATTCTGTATTGTATGGGGAGTTATTTGTATTCCATTTTGGGTTGCCGGTTTTATGTCCATTAAAAAGACCCTTAATGAACACAAAAAAGCTATCTCTATCCTAGCTATCTCAGGTGCGTTTATTTTCGTAATTTCATCATTGAAAATACCGTCAGTTACAGGAAGCTGTTCACACATGACAGGAACAGGTCTTTCAGCTATGCTTTTTGGACCTGCTGCAACAAGTATTCTTGGTGTAATAGTTCTTCTTTTCCAGGCTATCTTATTAGCTCACGGCGGACTTACATCACTTGGTGCAAACACATTCTCAATGGCGATTGCAGGACCTTTCTTATCCTATGCAATCTATGTAATCTGCAAAAAATTAAAAGTTAACAAACATGTGGGAATTTTCCTTGCAGCAAGCCTTGGTGATCTCTTCACATACTGTGTAACAAGCTTACAGCTTGCTTTAGCATATCCTGCTGCAGATGGCGGATACGCAGTATCTGTTGTTAAATTCCTTGGTGTATTCGCACCTACACAGGTTCCGTTAGCAATCGTTGAAGGACTTTTAACAACTGCTATTATCATGGGACTTGAATCATATGCTAAAAACGAACTTACTGACATTGGATTTATGACAAAGGAGGCCTAGTTTACTATGAAGACATCAAAAACAGTAGTAATTTTATTAGTTCTTGCAGTTTTAATTGCCATAGTACCTTTCTTTGCATTAAAAGGTGCAGAGTTTGGCGGCTCTGATGACGCAGGAAGTGAAATGGTTAACGAAATAACAGGTACAGAATATGAAGCATGGTTTACACCTGTTCTTGAGCAATTCATCGGTGGAGAACTTCCAGGTGAAATCGAAAGTTTATTATTCTGTATTCAGACAGGTATCGGTGTTGGTATTATCGCTTTCTTCATCGGTAAATTCTCCGAAAGAAAAAGAATCGAAACCAAACTTGGTAAAGAGATTGAATAATTACTAAAATAGAATTTTTGTTTTTATACTAATTGCAAAATCTGACTATTTATGTTAAAATAAAAAAGCTTTATTTGACATAATAGTCAGATTTTGCGTATATAAGGAATAATATTAAACAATTGGAAGCTAGAAATTATAATTCACACAGGATAATTGTTTTTTCGATTATGCTTATGAACAATTTCTAGCACTATTTTTATGAGGTGACAAACTATAAATAGTCAAGTGATTTTTGAATAAATTTTAATTAAGTAAAAATTGCATGACAAATAAACCATCTGAATACACCGTATTTCAGATGGTGCAGTAGAAATAGTTATTTATGTCAGCGAAGTGAGGTAGATACAAAGTCAGTGTTCTGCCTCTCCAATGCAAAAATGACTCTGACTAATTTCTTCGTGACATGTGAAATGGCAACGCGATGTGGCTTTCCCTCAGATCGCTTCTTGGCATAATAGGTTGCGAAAGTCATATCAAACCGGATAAGTGGCAG
>NZ_FOJY01000022.1 GCF_900112085.1 Acetitomaculum ruminis DSM 5522 | reverse complement strand
GGTCCGTTTGGCTGAAGTTCATGTGTTGCTTTAGCATCTAACCATGAAACAGCACCGCAAAGTCCAAGTCTTTCTGGTGTAACGATACATACATGTGAAGGTGAGAATGCCTGGCAAAGGATACATGTATAGAACTCGTCTACACTTTCGTCTGTCATGTTTCCGATACGAGCATCTCTAGCGTTGAATGTAGGGATAACGAGGTTATGACGAAGGTCATGTACCTGGTCTGCATCTGTATATACGAAAACTTCACATTTATCAATAACTGTGTCATACTCACTCTTTAATTTAGCGTAGATTACTTCACCAATGTGTTTAGCTCTGAATCCCTGATTAAATGTATCTTTGCTTACACGAACTCTGATAAGGTCTCTTTGTCCTGTGTGCATAAGTCCTTCGATACAGTTTAAGAATGAGTGGAATTTTCTTTCAAATACTGATTCAAAGTCTGGCTGCATAGCTTTTCCAGCTACATGAGCGATAATACCCATGCTGATTTTTTCGCCAACTTCAAATTCATCAAAGTCTTTACCAACAACTGTAATCTTATGGTCTTCTACTTCTGATAATTCTTTCATCTGAACGAACTCGAAGCAGTCTACTCTTGAACCATCAGCTTCAATCTGCATGTCAGCTTTTCTGATAATTTCACCTTCGAAAGCTGATGCATAAGAAACAGGAATATCAATTTTTGTAATTTTAATCTTAATATCACGAGCTTCAAGAGATGTAGCGTTGAATTTTGAAACATCTGGCTGTACGATAAGGCTCTTTGGTACAGGGAAGATGTTGTTTTCATCGTTTGTGATTACAGGGAAACCAAGAGCAATAGCTCCAGCTCCAGCTGCAACTGTAACATCATCAACTGGTGCAAATGCATTAACGAATGCAGGAACTCTATCCATAGTATATTTCATAAGTGTAGCAGCATCACCTGGTTCAACGTTACCAAAGATAAGAGCAGCTCTTAATGCTACAGATACTACATGGACAACAGCTGTAATTTCTTTTCCAAGAGGAACGATTCTTACATTGTATCCCATCTTAAGTCCTTTTTCTACTGCCTGATCGATACATCCACCAACTAATGTTACGAGAATACCCTGTTCCTGATAGCTCTTAATAAGCTCAACTGCTTCATCTGCTGTAGGAGCAGCTCCGATGATAACAGCAACACCTGGGATATCTCCTGTAACAAGCGGTACACCCATGTCACGGATGATAGCATCCGGAAGATGTCCTGCACATGGCTCTTCGTATGGTGTGTCATTGTCAATATATTTTAATACTTCTATAAATTCTGCTCCAAGAGCTGTAGCTACACCTGACATAAATCCGTCATGAAGACGTGGCTCTCTTGTGTTTAAAGCTACGATAGTCTCTGTTGCTTTTTTAAGTTCTCCTAATGTAGCAATTTTCTGTCCTGTTACAGCGTAGTAACATGGAAGACTGTATGCTGTGTCAGGGAAAGAAACCGGTTTGTCCTCTCCGTATTTTGCGATTGCTTCGTCAATAGCACCAAGTGTTAAACCTTTAACTGCATCAGCGCCGCCAAAAACTCTATCTAATAATGTCACTGTGTTTCCTCCTATCCAATTAATCATTATCAATTATTTTTTTGATTTCAATTATTTCATCAGTAGCTCCCTTGCTGATATCATAAGGAGCAAGACCCTGACGATCTGCATCTATTACATCCTCATTATAGTGAATGAAGCCTAAAAAGTCTTCTGCAGGTATTTTAGATTTGATGAACTCCTCATCTTTTTCATTGCGAACTTTGTTTGCAACTACCCTTACCTGAGGAACTCCCAATTCTGTAGCAAGTCGTTTAACATTTTTATATGTCTGTACACTTCTTGCTCCTGGCTCTATAACTACAATAAACTGATCCATTTTCTCGGTAGTACCCCTTGCCAGATGTTCTAAACCTGCTTCCATATCCATGATGACAACATCATCATCCTGAATAAGTAAATGGGAAATAATTCTTTTTAACATAACATGTTCCGGACATACACAACCACTATTAGCTGTTTCTACTGTTCCTAAAACTAAAAGTTTTACTCCGTTACAGGTTTTTGCAAATTTATCAGGTATATCATCTACCTTTGGATTTATTCTGAAGAATTTTCCAAGACCATCACTTGATGCACCTGTTCTTTCTTCAATAAGTTTTGTCATTTGAGATATTGGAACTATGCTGTCTAATTCTTCTTCGCTAAATCCTAATGCCAACCCAAGGTTAGCATCAGGATCAACATCAACAGCTAGAACATTCTTACCCTCATCTGCGTATAGTCTGGCTAATGTAGAAGACAATGTTGTCTTTCCTACTCCGCCCTTACCAGTTACAGCAATTTTCATCTGTATCACCTTTCTAAATGTAATAAATGCTCAGCAAATATACTATATTTTATCGTATTCTTATGGATTAAATTCCAAGAGCTTTACGTTTTTCTTCAATTCTTTCGATCATCATGTCGCCGAGTTTTTCGATGTCTGACTCAACATAGTAAGTAGCACCTACCCAGTCCCCAATTCCATTTGTAAGAAGTTCTGTACATTCACTAGAACCTGCTACATATGGCTGAACGCCTAAGAATGTATCGATACCAGTTGAAACAACATAGTTACCGATTGAAACAGCTTTTTCTGACATGTACTCAGGAGCACATCCAACTACTGGAAGCTGTGGAGTATCAATTCCTAATTCATTAGCAAGATCACATACAAGAAGCATCATACGGCTGATATCAACACATGAGCCCATATGAAGTGCCGGTGGAATATCAACGAGTTCACATACTCTCTTAAGACCGTCTCCGCAAAGTTCTTTAGCTCTCTTGTCAAGAAGACCTGCTTTTGCAGCAGCCTGAGCTGAACATCCTGAAAGAACAAGAATGATATCATTTGCTATAAGTTTCTTCATAAGTTCAACATGAGCGTAGTCATGACGTACTTTAGGATTGTTACATCCAACTAATGCTACAGCACCACGGATAACACCAGATGTTACAACCTGTGCAAGTGGTCTGTATGTTCCGGTAGGATCTACCTGGCTGTTTGTTACTCCATCAAGTTTGTGGATGATTTCCTCACATGAATATCCAACATATGCTTTTTGTTTATGCTGTGGAATATATACAAGGTCTTTATTTCTGTTTGCAAAGTTTTCAACTGCCATCTTTACGATATCATATGCAATTTGACCAGCTTTAGTAGGATCCATATGAATGAATTCTGAATCTGGCATACGGCAGATATCTGATGTAGTTATGAATTTTGTGTGGAAACATTTACTAAGAGGTCCTAATGCTGGGAAGATACACTGAACGTCTACTACGATAGCTTCCATAGCACCTGTAAGTACAACATTTTCCTGAGATAAGAAGTTACCAGCCATTGGAATTCCGTGACGCATAGTAACCTCGTTAGATGTACAACATACACCAACAATATTGATTCCGTTAGCTCCTTTTTCTTTTGCAAGAGCAAGAAGTTCTGGATTTTCAGCGTACTCAACAATCATTTCTGAAAGTGATGGATCATGTCCATGCACACAGATATTTACTTCATCTTCTTTAATAACGCCAAGATCTGCTTCTGTCTCGATTTCCTTAGGTGTTCCAAAGAGAACGTCTGATAATTCTGTTCCCATCATGGAACCGCCCCATCCATCTGACAAACCATTTCTAAGAGCCTGTCTGATAAGAGCTTCTGGAAGTGAAGAGTTGCCCATATGAGTCATATGCATAGCTGTTGAAACTTCACGGTCGATAGCACGTGGAAGGATTCCTTCTCTTAACCATGTCTCCTGACGCTCTTTTGTAGCTCTCTTAGTCATCTTCTGATATCCGAATGGTTTACCATACTCTTCAAGAGCTGCTAATGCTACTTCATGAGCTAATTCATATGTTTCTTTTCCTTCTGGATCAATATCAAAGACTGGAGCAAGTCTTCTAAGTTTAGCTTCGTCCTTAACTTTGTAATCTCCATCCGGGCTTGCAATATGTAATGTATGGCAAATTTCACGTCCATGATCTGAATGTGTAGCAGATCCACCAGCTGTGAAACGAAGGAAGTTTCTTCCTACGATACCATGAGCATCACATCCGCAAATTCCTCTAGGTGCCTTTGGTGTAATACGACATGGTCCCATTGTACAAATTCTACAACATACACCATTCTCACCAAATTTACAATGAGGTGTCTGATTTTTTACTCTTTCCTGCCAGGTGTTAGCACCAACTTTTTCTGCAGTTTCGAGTAATCTGTCTGTGTCTTCTTGTAACTGTTCGTAAGTAGTTAATTTAAATTCTTCCATATAGGCCTCCTTTTATGATTTTGCTTTATTAAGCAATATTATCACCTTTGTTTTAGTGTTCACTCCACCTTTTTCAAAGGTTATTAGCTTATCATTGATACATAGCACCCTTCACTGTATGTCGTGTAAGGGCTGATTTCATTTAAGTCCCGCACTAATGACTCGCTCCATATTCTCATTCTCTTTTTCCTTTAGACATTAACCTATATATGTGTTATTAATCTCTACATACTTTTTTTGATATTATAAGCCTAAGCTTTTAAATATCTCATACAATTTTGTTCTTGCTGGATCATCAGCAGCTACTTTTGAAGACGGTTTTCCTTCGCAGTCAAATTCATAGATTGATTCGTCGTGTGGTACCACGCCTGCAAGATCTAATCCCTGTTTTTCAATCTCTTCTTTTATGCCGGCATTTAATTCTCCGTTTGGAGCTCTGTTTACAATGAGCTTTATAACTTCCGGTTCAAGGTTAAGATCTTTAACAAGTTCTTTTATTCTTCCAACTGCCTGGATTCCTCTTCTTGAACAGTCACTTACAAGAATCATCACATCAACTTTAGGAAGTATTCCTCTGCTGATATGTTCCATTCCTGCTTCATTATCTACTACAATATATTCATAATTGTTAACGTATTTTTGGATTTGGGATTGTAAAAGACCGTTTACAAAGCAATAACAGCCCTTTCCCTGTGTTCTACCCATAACAAGAAGATCATAGTCGTCCTCTTCTGTAAGGGCACTGTTAAACTTAAATTCTGTATAATCCTGTTTTGACATTCCAAGAGGAATAGGATTATCTGTTGAAATCTCTGCCTGAGCAATCTCTTCTCTGATATCTCCAAGAGTAGCACCTGCCTCAACTCCTAATACTTCATTTAAATTTGCATTTGCATCTGCATCTACCGCAAGAATAGCTCCATCCTTTTTAGCAGCAAGATATTCAATAAGAAAACCGGTAGTAGTGGTTTTTCCTACACCACCTTTGCCTGCTAAAGCTATAGTTTTTGCCATCACGCAATCCTCCTAATTTGTGAATCATGTTAGTTTTTTAACGAATCAGATAAACAAAATCCGATTCAACACTTCTTAATTGTAAAACTTTTAGTAATTTCATATAACTAAACTATTGGATTTTTGATAAACTCACCTTGAGACTACCCCTGCATATCCCTCCCTAGTGGATATGGTGAAATATTAACATTTTTTTGTTGCAAAGTCAAGTTAATATATACAAAATTACCGTAATTTTTATATATACTTTAAACAATATTTCTAATCAATCTGGCTAAATGTATATCTGGCTTTTGTATCTGATAAGGTTATGTTAAACACTATATTTTTAGGATTTATCACTTCTTTTTTGATTTTTAAATCCTTTTCTGAATGTCTTTTTTTTATGTAAGACTCAAGTTCTTCCTCAGATTCCACTTCAATTTCATCAAAAAACACATCTCTCATAACATTTGCAGAACATTCATTAAAAATTTCAAATACTACTTCATAACTCATTTTTACTGCCTCCTTTTATAGTATTTTAAAATTAATAAAACTTCGTGCTAATAGCACAAAGTTTTGTTGTATATTTTTCCCAAATCATTTTTTGTAAAATGAGCACCATTGCTTATTGGTGCATTTTTCACGAATACCTATAGTCTTTTACAAATACATTCATACACCCTTTACGTTGTTTGAGAATTCTACTTATGATAAATTTATAGCATCGATAGAGCAAAGATAAATACCTATTTTAACTCATCAATCCTTTTTGTGATTATATTCTTTGATACGGACCACCAGTTCATCTGGTGGTCTCTGCCTTTATTTTTCTTTATTTATTACTCGTGATCATGATGCTCATGATTATGGTCATGGTCGTGATGATGTCCCTCTATTTTTATCAAAGTTTTTGTATTACCTTTTTTATCTACTTTTTTCTTGTCTCCACCCTCCATTTTTATGCTAAAGGTATCTTTCATTCCTCTGGTATAGGAAAACTCAATTCTGTCATCCTGTCTGTTTATTTCAAAATCTTTAACATCAAAATCCAGTGGAGATATCTGTCCATCCTTAAATCTTATAAGAAATCTTTGATTACTTTCATAATTACTTTGGATTGTATAATAAGCACCATCAGCTAATTTTACTTTTTCAAGAGATCCTTCTAAAAGATTCTGGGTTAATGCATTTTCTTCTACTATGGGAAGTTTGTTTAACACATCACAGATATTTTCTAAAAGATCTCCTTTAAGGGATACCATTTTTGCATATCTTAAATCAATAAGTATCATTTTAAGCCAGTTTTTTCCAGGTTCAGGTTTTTTGGTAAAATCTAGACTTCTAATGTATGCAGACATTTTTTCAAATATTGTATCTTCTATCATATCGTAAAGATACATATCTCTCACAGCTTCAAAAAAGATATATGCTCCCTCAATCTTTCCCTCTTCAATAAGGTTATATCCTTTTTTTAATTTGTCACCCACTCTCATATTATCAGCAAACATTTTTCTTCTCCTTTACTTCCTTTTATGTTTTTTTAATATTATAATCATTGCTACTGTCATTACCAGAAGGTATATAAACATACCGGATATAAATATTTTAAGATTCCGATTCATAGCAATGCTTTTTTCATAATCACCTGCATCTGCATCTTTGTTTTCAAGAAAATACACGGTAGTCTTTAAAAATGACTTACAGGCTCCTAAATAGTCTTCTTCTTTAAGACTTTTTTGGACTGTTTTTATTATTACTTTTATTTTTTTGTGCGAAAGATTTAAAAAACTGCCAAAGCGTTTAATTTCAACTTTTTTCTTATCTATTGATATATAAAGTATTATACCGTCATGTCCTGATTGTGTATATCCAAAAAATCCATTATTATAAAAATCTTTTGCTCTGTTTTTTTCATATTCTGAGTCTATCAGAATTACAAAATCTCCTTCATAGATAAATGAGTATTTTTGGCATTTTTTTTCGAGACTGTTTAGCTCATTGCTTATTAGTGTATCACTGTTATCAAAGACTCTTTGTTTCTCCTCCACATAGGTAAATGCCGAGGAAAATACAAAAACAAGCAGGCTAAAAAATATTATTATTTTTTTCATACCATATTTTTACCCTTTCATAAATTGGAATATATTATGGTCTTTTAAGATGTTTGTTTTTAATAGTTTTGATTATAACACAGTTGGCTGTAATAGTTACATATAAAAATTTTTTCGTGGGATTATACTAAAAAAAATCCTTTCTGGTAAATACCAAAAAGGATTTTTTTAGTTAAAAATATTCTAGTATTCTGTATAGTAAGCCATTGCCATATCATGAGCGGTGCGTACTGCATTATACAGGGTTTTTGCTTCACCCTGACAATCTCCCATTACATAAGTGTATGGTATCAGATTTTTAAATTCTTCAACTGTTTTGGTGTCGGAAACAACTCCCAGAGAAAGAACCACATTATCGCATTTTATCGTTTTCGTCTCTTTTGTATTAAGGTCTGTTACTATTGCACCTTCATTATTTACATCTTCTAATTTTACCTTGCAGGTAAATTCCACGCCTTCTTCTTTTAAAAGTTGCTTTAATCCTGTTATACTTATATGAATTCCATCAGCACCTATTTGTGATTCGTCTTTCATGTCAATAACTCTTACCTTTTTTCCCTGTCTTGCCAATGTTAGAGCCATTTCAAGGCCTGTAAAACCGGCTCCTGCTATGACTACATCTTCCCCGACAAATGCTTTTTTCATTTCCAGTTCACCAACCCATACCACTTTTCCTTTAGGAGCCGTTGGAAAATCAATAATTATCGGTTTTGCCCCAGGTGCTATAAATAATGCATCAGGATTTAGTGCCATTACATTTTCTTTGTCAGCTTTTATTCCAAGCCTTACATCTATGTTTTTATCGGTAAGTACTGAACGGACTGACCAATCAAGATAATTTTTCATATCAAATTTAAAATCAGCGGCAGCAGCCATTCTAAGTGCTCCCCCAAGTTCCAGTTCTTTTTCAAATAAGGTTATTTTATGTCCCATTTTTGAAAGATTTCTTGCAGCTTCAAGCCCGGCAGGACCACCACCGATAATTACCACATTTTTAGAATCCTGCTGTTTAAATACCTTTGGAAACCAGGTTTCCCTGCCTATCTTTGGATTAACTGCACATCTTATTTCTACAAAATGTGAATGTGTATGATCTATACAGGTATTACATCTGACACATGGACGAATATCTGCCTGTTGATCTCTGTATACTTTCTGGACACAGTCTGTGTCTGCAAGAAAAGTACGCATCATGGATACCATATCCACATCTCCTCTTTCAATGGCTTCTTCTGCCAATTCAAGATTAAATCCACCAATTACATTTACAGGTATCTTTAATTCTTCTTTGAAGCGTTTTGCGGCATTAAGATTCATACATCTAGGGAAATATGCCGGCGAGAACATATAAGGTAATAACTCATCTTCTTCTAAAAGTCCTCTTGAAACATGAATTATATCTATTTTATCCTGAATAAGCTTTGCAAACTCCAGGGTTTCATCTATTTGCATATATCCTTCTTTTAATTCTTCAGCACTTATTCTGTATTCTATAGCAAGTTTGTCTCCTACTCTGTCTCTAATGGCTTCTAACACTTCCAAAGCAAATCTTGATCTGTTTTGAAATGAACCACCATATTCATCAGTTCTTTTGTTATGAAAGCTTGAGAAAAACATACTTGGAACATTTCCATGTCCTCCATGTACCATTATCATGTCAAAACCGGATTTTAAGCAAAAATCTGCTGCATCGGCATATTGAGTAATAAGATCCCTTATTTTTTCTTTGTCCGCCTGATTTACCACTACATCAGGAGGCATAATCATTTCATTTCCCGGAACAAGTTCCATGCTTGCAAGACAGCCAAAACGATGCATTGATTCAGAAAGATTCACATATCCCGGTATTAGAAATGGATTTCCAAGACAGGTAATGGCAACTCCACTGGCTGCTTTGTTTATGCTGGAAACTCCAGTGGTAACTATTCCCGCACCACTTCTTGCAAGGCTTTCCATATAGGCCATGTATTTTTCGTTGTTTCCACCATCTCTGTCTGTTAAAAAAGCCCCTGCGGGTGCAATTTCAAGTCGATTTTTTGAAAGAAATCTGCCTATTTTTATTGGCTCAAACATTTTTCCGTTTTTATTCATGTCTAAATTATATCGTTTGAGAACTTTGGGGGATTATTGTCTTAGATTATTTTTGAAATAAAAGAATTACCATATTATTTATTAATGAAATGTAAATTTTTCTCAAACGTCACTCCTTTCCGAATATTATTTCGTCAAAGTTAGGGTTTTATTTATAAAAGAATTATTAGTGATTAATTTAAAGGGATTTTTAGATTGAGAAAAAAGCAGGATAAAGCCCCACAGACAGTATCATTTACAAATGAATATTTACTCATAAATGTCTACTGTGGAGGAACTTTATCCTGTATCTATATTAAACTTTGGTTACTTTGTTTGGTTCATTTTTCTTATTATTAATGGAATAGACTTTTTAGGGAGTTAGTTTTTTCCAAATCAGTTATATTTAATTACTGAACTCATTATATTACTTTTTTAAATTAATTGTGTAAAATTGATAATTTTGTAAATTTATTTGTTTAAATTGATTGTTACAAAATTTTATATAACTACCAAATCTTTCCTAAATAAAATCAAACAGTGACAGCTGATTGGATTCCGGAAGATTTTCAAGAATTCGTAATTCCACCATTTTTTCTATGGTGGTCTTTGTTGTCTTTGTTCTTTCCCTGAAATCATCCTTTGACAGGTAAGGACCGTCTTTTGATGCTTTTTCTATCATTTCAGCATTGGAATCTCCAAGACCGGCAATAGTATTTAAAGCAGGCATCAGCTTCCCGTCTATTATTTTAAAGCGTTTGGCACCGGCTTTAAAAATATCTATTTTAAGAAATTCAAAGCCTCTGGCATACATTTCCTGGACGATTCTCATATCTTTCAAGGATAGTTTTTCATTTTCCGTAAGTGTATCTTTTCTTCGCTTTAAATCTTCCATATGTTCCTCAAGCTTTTCTTTTCCAAGGCACATCATTTCATAATCAAATGCTTTTGCTCTTATACTAAAATATGCTGCGTAATAGGCAAGAGGATAAAAAACCTTACAATAGGCAATACGCCATGCCATCATAACATAGGCTGCCGCATGAGCTTTTGGAAACATGTATTGTATTTTTTGACAGGACCAGATATACCAGTCTGGAACATCATGTTCTTTCATGGCTTTAATAAAATCATCATTTAAGCCTTTTCCCTTACGGACTTTTTCCATTATGTTGAAAGAAAGCTCACTTTCCACTCCTTTATTTATCAAATAGGTCATAATGTCATCACGGGTACAGATAGCCGTTGAAATAGTGGCTTTTCCCTCTTCAATAAGGGTTTGTGCATTTCCAAGCCACACATCGGTACCATGGGACAAACCAGAAATCCTTATTAAATCAGAAAAACAACTTGGTTTTGTATCTTTAAGCATCTGTATTACAAATTCGGTACCAAATTCCGGAATACCAAGGGAACCTAAGGTGCATCCGTCTATATCCTCCGGTTCTATTCCAAGAGCTTTTGTACTGGTAAACAATGACATTACCGTCTGGTCATCCAAAGGTATTTCCCTAGCATTTAAACCTGTTAAATCCTCAAGCATACGAATCATGGTAGGATCATCATGTCCTAAGATATCAAGCTTAAGAAGGTTATGATCAATGGAATGGTAATCAAAATGGGTGGTTATTATATCTGATGTCATATCATTGGCCGGATGTTGGACCGGAGTAAAGGAATATATTTCTTCTCCATGGGGAAGAACAACAATTCCTCCAGGATGCTGTCCTGTAGTACGCCTTACACCAACACAACCACCTACCAGTCTTGTGATTTCACAGTTTCTTTTATGAATACCTTTTTCCTGATAATAATTTTTCACATAACCAAATGCTGTTTTATCAGCCAAAGTACCAATGGTTCCTGCTTTAAAGGTATGTCCTTCACCGAATATTACCTCCGTGTATTTATGAGCTGAACTTTGATAATCTCCTGAAAAATTCAAATCAATATCCGGTTCTTTGTTTCCTTTAAAACCTAGAAAGGTTTCAAATGGAATGTCAAACCCTTCTTTTTTTAGTCTTTCACCACATTTTGGACAGGTGGCATCCGGCATGTCAACACCGCATCGACCGGCATAGGATTTTACCTCTTCCGAGTCAAAATCGTAATAATGACATTTAGGACAAATATAATGAGGACTTAAAGGGTTTACCTCTGTAATTCCTGCCATTGTAGCCACAAAGGAAGAACCTACAGATCCCCTGGAGCCTACCAGATATCCATCATCATTGGACTTCCATACAAGTTTTTGGGCAATAATATACATTACGGCAAATCCATTGGAAATAATGGAATTTAGCTCTTTTTTCAGTCTTTTGTCTACAACTTCCGGAAGATTTTCTCCGTATATTTGCTTTGCCTTGTCTAAACAAATATTAGTAAGGGTAGCATCAGAATTTTCAATCTGAGGTGGACACTTATCAGGTCTTACAGGTGATATATTTTCACAACAGTCTGAAATAAAATTAGGATTATCTATGACAATTTCCCTTGCCTTGTCATATCCAAGATAGGAAAATTCTTCCAGCATTTCATCTGTTGTATGTAAAAACAAAGGTGCCTGATTATCGGCATCATCAAAGCCCTTTCCCTTCATTATTATTCTCCTGTATACTTCATCCTCCGGATTTAGAAAATGTACATCACAGGTAGCTACTACAGGCTTTTTAAATTTGTCACCTAGTTCTATTATTTTTCGATTTAAATCTCTTAAATCTTCTTCGTTTTTTACCCAATGCTTATCTGATGCTATCATAAATCGGTTATTGCCAATAGGCTGAACCTCAAGATAATCATAATAATTAACTATTTGAGCAATATATTCATCAGATTTTTCTGCCAGCATGGCCTGAAATAATTCTCCTGCCTCACAGGCACTACCAAGTATCAGTCCTTCCCTATATTTTGAGAATTCACTTTTAGGTATTATGGGCCTTTTATGAAAATATTTTAAATGAGACATTGAAACAAGTCTGTATAAGTTTACTCTTCCTATATCATTTCTGGCTAAAATAATGGCATGGTAGGTTTTAAGCTTTTGGATAGCTTCAACGGAAAGTTTTCCCTTATCGTATAACTCATCCGTATTAAAAATATCCCTTTCCTTTAACATTTTTATAAATTTCACAAAAATTTCTGCGGTACAGGCGGCATCATCAACTGCTCTGTGGTGATTTTCAAGGGAAATATTAAGGGCTTTTGCAACTGTATCAAGCTTGAATCTGTTTAAATTTGGAAGGAGAAGTCTTGCAAGACCTACAGTATCTATCACACAAAAATCCACATCTTTTCCTATTCTTCTAGCTTTTTCTTTTATAAATCCCACATCAAAAGATGCATTATGAGCAACTAAAACACAGCCCTTGCAAAATTCTAAAAACTCAGGAAGAACTTCCTCCATGACCGGAGCATCTAATACCATGTCATCGTTTATGCCTGTAAGCTGTTCTATCTTAAATGGAATAGGTATCTTTGGATTTACAAAACTTGAAAATCTCTTTTCTATCTTTCCATTTGATACTTTTACCGCACCGATTTCTATGATTCTGTCTTTATTAGCAGAAAAACCTGTGGTTTCCAAATCAAAAACAACAAAATCACCGTCAAAGTTTTGTCCGTATTCTTTTAAACGATTTTCTAAAATTGCATCTTTGGGATATTCTACAATTTGTCTTAAGTCATCTACAAGGTATGCTTCCACTCCGTAAATTACTTTTATGGCATTTTTTGAATCTTCAACTACATGATGTGCATCAGGGAAGGCCTGAATTGCACCATGGTCAGTAATGGCAATAGCTGAATGTCCCCATTTTATGGCCTGTTTAACAATATCTTTTACATCTGATACGCCATCCATGTCACTCATCTTGGTGTGACAGTGTAGTTCAACTCTTTTTACAGGGGCTGTATCCATTCTCTGATTTGAAAAATCCGCGGTAGGTTTAATTCCTCTTACGGAATTTATGGTAATATCCCTGTCATACTTGGTAAGAGCAGTTACTCCTTTAACTTTTACAAATTTTCCTTTTTTTAAAGCGTTTAAAGTAGCAGGAAGTTCTTCATTTGTGACAAATATTTTTGCCTGAATAGAATCTGTAAAATCAGTAAGGGTAAAGGTAATAATTGTTCTTTCGTCTCTGATTTCACGGGTTTCAACCTCAATAATTTTACCCTTAACGATAACTTCACCCATTTCTTCAGCTATATCACATAAGTTGATTTCCTCGCCTTCGAAATCACGGCCGTAGATCATATTTTCTTCTTTTACTGAGGTTCTTCTTCTGCTAAATCCTCCTTCTTTTGCCTTGTAAGATTTAGCTTTATCAGTATCTTTCTTTTGATTTTTTTGTGAATCTTCTGAATTGTTCTCTTTTGATTCATTTCCTTTTGGGATAATGTTATCCACATCCTTGGAGTTTTCTTCTTCTTTTTTACGACTCAAGGATGAGTTTTCCACAATGTTATCGATTTCCTGTCTCATTCTTATCTCATTTTCTTTTAAAAGATAATCTGAGAAATTTTCTGTAAACTCTTCGTGAACTTCTAACTCCACACCACATCTTTCATTAAAAACATCTGTGATGTAACCCTTTAGAGATTTTATTTTCTGCCTGGATATTACAGAATCATTTATTTTAATGGACATTACCTTATCACTTAAAAAATTTATATCAGCATGGGAAAGCATATTGTATTCCATCATACTTTCTCTTCTTAACTCAAAAAGCATACTTTCCCTGTATGCTTCATAAAGTTTTTTCGGTGTATAAGCATCTGACAAATCAAAATGCTCATATACCTTTATCGTTATTCTATTTCCCGGAAAAAGCTGAGTTTTTATACTGTCTTCTATTTTATAGATTCGAAATTTAGGTATCAATCTGTTATTATTAATGTAAACATTAATGTAATCGTGATTTCTGTTTGAAGATACTTTTAAAACTCTTGCTTCTTTTAAAAGTTCGTTCGTGGTATTATCAAGTTTTAATGTAGGAAAAACTTCAGAAAATAATTTCTCCAATATTCCACCAGCCTTTCAATAACTACATAAACTTCAATATTTCCATGCGAAGTTCATCTAACAAAGCTTCTTCTTTAACTTTCTTTAAAATCTCACCATTTTTTATGATGATTCCTTCACCTTTTCCACCGGCAATTCCAATATCTGCTTCTTTAGCCTCACCAGGCCCGTTTACCACACAACCCATTACCGCTACTTTAATATCAAGGGGAATATCCTCCACCATATTTTCTACTTTATTGGCAAGACCTATAAGATCTATCTGTGTTCTTCCGCAGGTAGGGCAGGAAACTATCTCAATTCCTCCTTTTCTAAGACCCAATGTTCTTAAAATTATTTTTGCGGATTTAATTTCCTCCAAAGGACTTCCTGTAAGGGATACTCTTATGGTATCACCTATTCCCTGATTTAATATAAGAGCAAGACCTATGGAAGATTTGATATTACCTGAAATAATGGTACCGGCTTCTGTTATTCCAACATGTAATGGATAATTTATCTGTTTACTGATAAGTTCATGAGCCTGTAGGCACATCATTACATCTGCGGATTTTATGCTAACAACTAAATTATCATAGCCTAGGTCTTCTATTATTTTTACCTTGTCCAGAGCGCTTTCAACTATTCCCTGGGCTGTAACACCATTGTATTTTTCAACAATATCTTTTTCTAAGGAACCGCTGTTTACCCCAACTCTTATTGGAATATTTCTTTCTTTTGCTACTTCTACTACTGCTTTTATTCGGTCTGTATCTCCGATATTTCCGGGATTAATTCTGATTTTATCAGCACCGTTTTCCATGGAAGCAATTGCTAATTTATAATTAAAATGGATATCAGCTACTAATGGAATGGAGATTTGT
This sequence comes from Acetitomaculum ruminis DSM 5522, assembly GCF_900112085.1. Taxonomy (GTDB): domain Bacteria; phylum Bacillota; class Clostridia; order Lachnospirales; family Lachnospiraceae; genus Acetitomaculum; species Acetitomaculum ruminis. The sequence continues at coordinate 20,950 of NZ_FOJY01000022.1, read as the reverse complement.
TTTTTTATTTCTTTTAAAGCAAGTGCAGCTTCCATATCGGGAACTGCACATCTTATAATCTCACATCCTGCTTTTGTAAGGGCATCTATCTGTTTAACTGTAGCTTCTACATCTGAAGTTTTTGTATTGGTCATAGACTGAATCCTTATGGGATTACCACCACCTATTTTTACTCCACCTATATTTATTACTTTTGTATTTTCTCTGGTCAAAATATAACCTCCCTGTCAAAACCGGCATGGACTGTATTATTTTCTGGTTAAAATAGCTTTCTAATATCATTAATCATTATAAGCACCATAAATACCATTAATATAGCAAAAAATGCTGTATTTACTAGGCCTTCTTTTTGAGGATCAAATTTCTTTCCTCTAATTGCTTCAATAAACAAAAATACAAATCTTCCACCATCAAGTGCCGGAATCGGAAGAAGGTTCATTACTCCAAGGTTGGCACTTAATAAAATTATCATATTTGACATATTTAAAAATGTAACTAACAATCCTTCCATGATGGACTGTTCATAGGTATTTCCAATTACATTTACTATTCCTACAGGGCCTGACATGTCATTTAATGATACTCCCCCTGTTACAAGCATCTTTAAGCTTGCCACGGTAAGTTTTATCCAAAAGCCAACTTCATTAAAGCTGTATTTTATAACTGTGAAAACATCACCTTTTACTCTTCCTATGCTTCCTGCTATACCCATAAGCTTTCTTCCGTCTTCTTTACTGGCCTTAAGCGTAATAGTGGTTTCGTAACTTTTACCATCTCTTTCATATACTACATCAACTTTTTGAGCATTTGGATGTGTAGTTGTATAAAGAGAAATATCTCTGTAAATTGTAACATTTGTATTATCTATTTTAAGGATTTTATCTCCTTCTTTCAGGCCTACTTCTTCAGCAGATGAACCTTCTATTACCCCTGAAATAACGGGAGAATCATATCCTATTGTTCCAATTATTATTACAGAAAAAATGAAGGCTAAAATGAAATTAAATATAGGACCTGCCAAAACTACAGACATCCTTGCTGCTATTGATTTATTACCAAAGGCTCTTTCATTATCAGAATCCTCATCTTCCCCAAGCATCATACAAGCGCCACCAAAAGGCAAAAGCTTTAATGAATATTTAGTCTCTCCTTTTGTAAATCCCACTATGGTAGGTCCAAGACCCAGTGAAAATTCCAATACACAAATTCCATTTTTTTTGGCCAACAAAAAATGTCCAAATTCGTGGAAAATTATTATAAGGCTAAATATTAATAATGCTACTATTATTCTCAAATTACCACCTGCTTTCTATTAATTCATATACTTCTCTTTCTGTTTCCAATATTTTTTCTATGGAAGGTGACTCAAGAAAACTACAATTTTTCATAGAATAATCTATTATCTCCGGAATTTGAAGATAATCAATTTTATTTTCTAAAAATTTTGCTACTGCAAGTTCGTTTGCGGCATTATAAACCGTTGGAAGATTTCCTCCTTTTTCTATGGCATCATAAGCAAGCCTTAATCCATAGAAAGTCTCCATATCCGGTTTATCAAAGGTAATATTTTTAAGCTCCCAAAAATCCAGTTTATTATTATACATTGGCTTTCTTTTGGGCCATGTAAAAGCATACTGAATAGGAAGTTTCATATCTGGAACTCCAAGCTGGGCAATAACTGCTCCGTCACAATATTCCACCATGGAATGGATTATACTTTGGGGTTGAACCACCACCTGAATATTTTTCGCATCTACGTCAAAAAGCCATTTTGCTTCAATTACCTCTAGTCCCTTATTTACTAAAGTTGAAGAGTCAATGGTAATTTTTCTACCCATATTCCAGTTTGGATGTTTTAACGCATCCTCTGGCTTAATGTTTCTAAGTTCTTCTATACTTTTACCCCTGAAAGGGCCTCCGGAAGCAGTAAGGAGTATCTTTGAAACAGTGTCATGATTTTCACCATTTAAAGATTGGAAAATGGCACTATGTTCACTGTCAACCGGCAAAATATCCACGCCTTCTTTTTTTGCAAGATCCATAATAATATGTCCTGCACATACCAAAGTTTCCTTATTTGCCAAAGCTATTGTCTTTTTGGATTTTATGGCTGCTATTGTAGGCCTTATTCCTATCATTCCCACCATTGCACCTAAGACTATATCGCTGTTTTTCATGGTTGCCAACTCAATAAGTCCATCCATTCCAGAAAGTACTTCTATTGAAAGGTCTTTTATATTTTCTTTAAACTTTTTTGCACTTTCACTGTCATAAACGCAAACCTTTTTAGGCTTGAATTTTCTACATTGTTCTTCTAAAAGCTTAATATTTTTATTAGCAGCCAAAGCATAAGCTGCCAGATCATTTTTTTCCTCTATTATCTCTAATGCCTGGGTTCCAATAGAACCTGTAGAGCCAAGAATCACGATATTTTTCATGCAATTCACCTTTTTATTTTTCACAAGTTTTCATTTTAGAGAATAATTGTGTCTATTTTAAGAATTATTTTTTAATTTTTTATCTTAATAAAAATTCTGCCAGATAAAATATTACCGGAGCTGTAAATATAACACTGTCAAATCTGTCTAAGATTCCTCCGTGTCCTGGTATAAGATTTCCATAGTCTTTTACATCGTTGTCTCTTTTTATGGCTGATGCAGCAAGATCACCCACCATAGAAATAAGACCTCCCACAAAAGCAATTATACCATAAGCCAGTGGAAGGGATATTGAATACCCATTAACATAATCTTTTGTAAAATATCCATATATTATTCCCAGTAAAGCTGCTCCTATAAGTCCTCCAATTCCACCTTCGATTGTTTTTTTAGGGGAAAGCACAGGAGTCATTTTATGCTTACCAATAAGTTTACCAACACAATAAGCACAGGTATCACACCCCCAGGAGCATATAAATATCAGCCAAACGCTAAAGGCTCCTCCCGGCAACATTCTGGTTTTATATATATACGAAAGCATCAAAGCAACATAAATAAAGCCAAATACTGCCATAATTACATCTTTTGCCTTATATTTTGGAAAAGTAAAAACATAAGCTGTCATAAGAAGCATTAAAAGCACTAGTATAAGTATTATAGTGTACTTATCAGGCATTTTAAAATACAAAAAAACATAATAGGCAATCATTGAAATATATGATATTATTCCTAAAATATTTTTTTGAATATCAGCGATTTTGTATAGTTCATACATTCCTATGCCGGAAAGAACGGTAACTGTTAAAAGAAGTATATTTCCTCCAAGAATTATTAAAAAAAGTGCCAGGACAACAAGTATAATGCCGCTTATAAGCCTTTCCTTAAACATTATTCTTCCTCCTTTATTTTGCCATATCTTCTGTCTCGTAAATTGTAGGACTCTATAGCTTTAAGTAATTCTTCCCTATTAAAATCCGGCCAGTTTACATCTGTAAAATAAAGTTCACTATAGGCTATCTGCCATAAAAGGAAATTGGAAATTCTTTCCTCTCCTGAAGTCCTTATTAAAAGATCCGGATTCGGTATATCTTTCGTATCTAAAAAAGAAGAAAAGCGTTCCATGGTTATGGCGTCTGCGTCTTCATTGTTTTCTTTCATTTCAATAAACATTTTTTTCATGGCACGAATCATTTCATCCCTTGAACCATAGTTTAATGCAATTTGAAAATTCAATCCCGTATTGTCTTTGGTAGCATCTTCAAGCTTCAGAATACTTTCTTTAAGATCATCATCAAGCTTATCTAAATCGCCAATTACTCTGACTCTCATGTTATTGTCATTTGCTCTTTTAATACTTGTTTTCATATAATTTCTAAGAAGTGTCATGATAGCTACCACTTCTTTTGGAGGGCGAGCCCAGTTTTCAGTAGAAAAAGCATATACTGTAAAATATTTAATACCTTCATTATAAACAATTTCGCACATATCCTCTAAGGTTTTAGCACCTTGTTTATGACCATAGGTTCTTGGCATTTTTCTTTCTTTGGCCCATCTTCCATTTCCATCTAAAATAACAGCTACATGTTGTGGTATCTTCATAAATTATCTCCATTTAAATATATTTTATCAGGATTTCTCATTAATAATTATTATACTAAAATATAAGGAACATGATAATCATGCTCCTTTTACTTAAAATTCCATAGATTTTCTAAAATCCAAGATTATCCATAAAGCTAAATTGTCATTATCTCTTTTGATTTGGATTCTATGGCATCATCAACCTGTTTGATGTATTTATCTGTAATCTTTTGAATTTTATCTGTTAATTCCTTAACTTCATCATCGGAAATTTCTTTGTTCTTTTGCTGTTTTTTTATGGTGTCATTTCCATCTCTTCTGATATTTCTAACAGCAACTTTACAATTTTCGCCTTTTTTCTTAACATCTTTAACAAGTTCTTTTCTTCTGTCCTCTGTAAGTTCCGGAAAAAGAAGTCTGATTCCTTTTCCATCGTTAGTTGGATTAAGTCCTAAATCAGATGTTAAAATAGCTTTTTCAATATCCTTCAATAATGATGCATCCCAAGGCTGAATCTGAATCATTCTTGCCTCAGGCACACTTATATTTGCAACCTGTGATAAAGGTGTCGGTGCACCATAATAATCCACCTTTACCTTATCAAGGATATGAGGATTTGCACGTCCTGCCCTTATTGAAGTATATTCTTCATCAAGATTTGAAATTGACTTTTTCATTCTTTCTTCTAAGTCAGTTAAAAGTTCGCTCATTATAATTCCTCCAATGCTATGCTGTAACCAATGTACCTATATTTTCGTCTTTAACAGCATTTATTATACTATCTTTTTCATTTAAGTCAAAGATTTGCATCGTCATTTTATTTTCCATTGCCAATACCGAGGCAGCCATATCTACTACACCAAGTTTCTTTTCTACTACCTCTTCAATAGTAATCCTATCGTATTTTTTAGCGTCTTTATTGATAGCTGGGTCACTATCATAAACTCCGTCTATGGACTTGGCAAGAAGAATCCTGTCAGCCTGAATTTCAACTGCTCTTAGTAAGGTTGCTGTATCTGTTGAAAAATAAGGATGTCCCGTTCCGCCTGCAAAAAATACAACCTCATCCTTTGCAAAGCTTTCTTCAACAGCATCCTTTGAATAAAGCTTTGTGAAAGAGCCACATAAAAACGGTGTGTAAACGCTTGTTTTCATTCCAAGACTTCTGAATATTTCCGAAACATAAATACAATTCATCACAGTTGCCATCATTCCAATAGCATCTGCTTTTGTTCTTTCTATATTTTCGGAACTTCTGCCCCTCCAGAAATTTCCCCCGCCGGTAACAACTGCCAATGAAACTCCCGTATCTTTAACTGCTTTAACCTGTTTAGCCACGCCTAATACAGTAGCCTCGTCAAAGCCGCTTTTTTTATCACCTGCTAACGCTTCTCCACTTAGCTTCAACAATATTCTCATTATTATTATGCTTCCTCTCCGAAAATGGTCTTTACATCAACTTCTGCATAAGTCTGTGAACAGAAGCCTTCGATAACTGCTCCATTATTAATCTGAACTGAACGAGATTTAATATCTCCAACTACAACTGCTGAAGTATCCACAACAACAGGTCCTTTAACATCTATATCGCCTTTAATAGCTCCGGCAATAACCACACTTGATGCAGAAATATTTCCAATAACTGTAGAACCAATTCCTATTTTTACAGTTCCGCTTGCTGAAATCTCACCTTCGATTTTAGCTGAATCAGCAAAAAATTCTGCTGCATCTGAATTTCCGTTGATGCATCCGGTAACAGTAATTTTACCATTACAGGTTACATCTCCATCAATGTTTCCATTGATTTCAACTGAACCTTCTGATTCAACACTTCCCACAATTCTTGTACCAGATGTAATTATGGTAACTTCATCTGTTGCTTCTCCAGGTATTCTTTTTTGCATTACTGCTTCATTTTCTACTTCAACTGCATCTTCTACATTTATTTCTAATTCTTCACTCACTTTTTCATTCTCCTCCATTTGTATTTCATTTTGTTTTTCATTTGAATTACCAAAAAGGCTTAAAGCTGATAATTTCGATTTTTCATTTAATTCAAAATCGATACTTTCTTCTTGAACATCTTCGCTTTCAATCTCATTTAAAAAGCTTTCTTCAAATTCGATATCGTCCTCGCTTCCATCTTTTTCATCATCTACAAGTTCGTCAATTTCCAAAAAGTCCTTTTCAATTTTCATACCTTCAGGCACTTTCATTTCTTCAAGTTCTTTTGCGAAATCTTCTTCCTTTTTTTTGAGATTTCCTGCGGATTCAGGTACAACACTGTCAACTGCCGCTGTCAGGTCGTCCTTAAAGTCTTTAAAAAAACCCATAAGTAAATTTACCTCCAGTTAATTTATTCTTCATTCGCTTCAATATGATGCACCGGAACTGAATTTCCATTGATTGCCACCAGATTCAAATCCATATCCAGAAGTTTTTCTATAATCACAGGAAGTGCTTCCACTGTCCTGATTTTATCTGTAGTATCATGCATTAATACATAGGTATCCCCTTTTGTATTAATATTTGCAATGACATTTTCAGCAAGCTGTTGGGTAGAATAGTTTTTACCTGTACTGTCTCCACTTGAATCATTCCAGTCAAAATATTCTATTCCCTCTTCTTCAAGAAAATTTATCAATTCTTTCATATCAACTTTTGAAACCCGATTGGAACTTCCCCCGGGGAATCTGTAAAAAATCGGCCTAGTGCCGGTAACTTCATATAAATAGTTTTGTAATTGGAAAAAGTCTGATTTGAAGCTATCCAAAGATGAATAGAGATTACTGTATTGATGGGAAAACGAATGCATGCCCAGGGTATGTCCCCTTTCAACTATAGCTTTATAAGCTTCTTTTGAAACATCATCTGTTTTTCCTATTACAAAAAAAGTAGCCTTTACATTGTATTGGTCTAATATATCAAGAATTCTGGAGGTATTTTCACTAGGTCCGTCATCAAAAGTCAAATAAACCTTGGAACCTGCTAAAATGGCAGAATTTGAAACAGAGTGTTCTAACTCATCTTGGACCGCTTCTTCTTCATTTTTGGAATCTTCTGCCAAAGCAGCCTGATAGGTAGTTCCGGTCTTTGAGGTATATAACATATCAATTTGTTTTTGAAGGGAAAAAACTTTTACCAAAAGAAATACACAAACAACAATAAGAAATACCAAGGTAACCGGTATTCCTATCAAAATAAAATTTCTTATGGCGTTTATGCGCTTTTTTCTTGAAACGTTTTTCTTTTCCTCAGAAACCCTTTCCACCTGTTTTCCTCCACAGTTAAAGATTATTCACAGTAAATATTACTGCGAATAATCTATTTTTTTAATTGTATCACACTTTTGATGAAAAGAAAAAGAATTTTTAAATCAATGAAGGAATCCATTGATGATCTGCTCCTCGGCTTCTGATTCAGTAAGTCCGAGAGTCATTAATTTTATGAGCTGTTCTCCTGCAATTTTTCCAATGGCAGCTTCATGAATCAATGCTGCGTCCACATCATTGGCATCAAGCCTTGGAATAGCTACTACATGGGCTTTATCCATGATGATGGCATCACATTCAGCATGTCCATTACATTTTGTGTTTCCTATAAGACTTGCTGAAAAAATCTGAGTTGAATCGTCTCTTGCAACACTTCTTGAAACAACATCTGCACTTGAGCCTTCACCATTTAATTCTACTTCATAAGAACTTTCGGCCTTTTGACCACCATGGGTCATAATTCCTTCATGTACCACCATTTTTGCATCTTTTTTCAGTTTGGCAATTGTTGTTCTGTTTGTAGAATCTACACCTTTTATCTGGATCATTTCCATGTCCACATAACTTCCTTCTTCCTGATATACCTCAGTTCTTGGATTTAAGATTCTGTTTCCGGTGCCGTCACCTTCGCCATAATGTTTTTCAATATAACGAATCTTTGAATTTTTCCCAACAAAGAAACGGTGTACGCCGTCGTGTTCTGCATCCTGAACACCACAGTTACTTATGCCACATCCGGCAACTATTGTAACATCACAATTTTCACCAATGTAGAAATCATTGTAAACTGTTTCTTTTAAACCTGATTTACTAAGGACTACAGGAATATGAACACTTTCATTTTTTGTATTGTCCTTAATTTTTATATCTATTCCGCTTTTGTCTGTTTTTGTAATAATATCAATATTGGCAGTGGTGTTTCTTGATTCCAGCTGTCCGTTTGAACGAATGTTGTAAGCTCCTTCCGGTACGGAATGAAGATCTGCCACCTCTTCTAATAAGTGTTTTTGTATGCTATCTAACATGTTGATACCTCCTCATTTAATTTTGAACAAGCTGTATTAATAGCCGAGGATGTACCCAAAAGTTCTGGAAATACTTCATCTTTTGAACCATGTTTTTTAACTTTTCCATCCTGAATAACCACTATCTCATCTGCAATATTTAAAATTCTCTCCTGGTGAGAAATGATAAGTACAGTTCCATTTATGGTCTTTCTGATATTTTCAAATACATGAATAAGGTTTTGGAAGCTCCAAAGGTCAATACCTGCCTCTGGTTCATCAAATATGGAGAATTTTGTTTTTCTGGCAATAACTGTTGCTATTTCAATTCTTTTTAATTCTCCACCTGATAATGATGAATTCACTTCTCGATCTATATATTCTTTTGCACAAAGACCTACTTTTGAAAGATAATCGCAGGCTTCTGATACTGATATTCTTTCTCCCGCTGCAAGTCTTAATAAATCGATTACCTTGATTCCTTTAAAGGTAACCGGCTGCTGCAGGGCAAAACTTAATCCAAGATTTGCTCTTTCAGTGATATTTTTTTCTGTAATATCAACTCCGTCAAATAATATCTGTCCTTCAGTTATCTGTCCGATTCCCATAATAAGCTTTGCAAGAGTGGACTTTCCACCACCGTTTGGGCCGGTTATAACTACAAATTTTCCATCGTCTATGGTTAAATTCAGATGATCAATAATTCTTTTTGTTTTGCCATCTTCAATAACATCATAGGTTACATTCTTCAATTCAAGCATTATTACACACCTTCTATACTGTATTTTATTTAAATTTGAACATTTATAATAAATGCATAATTTATTTTACAGACCGCAGGAAAATTCATCCTACGGTCTTTTTTAAATATAGTATTTTTGATATCTTTAAACATGTTATCTTTAAAACATTCTTTTTTATTATTTAAATCCTTCGAAGATGCTTTTGGGTAAGGTTTGCTGAAGTTATATAATTTTAGAACAGTGTTTTCTAAAATTTAGCATTTTCTTGAATTTATGGTAGCAAAATAAAAAGCTTTCATTTAAAAACAACTTTTATTCAGATACAATTAATAATACATTTCATAATTATCATTTATTAATGACAGCCATGTTCTCCACAGACATGATTGCCATGATGTTCATGATCATCACAATGTACATTTGGATTAAAATCAAGATTTCCTTTTGCAAAAGCTTCAACTGCTTCATCTGCGTTTCCCATAACGCCTCCATAAAGCTTAATTCCAGCCTGTGCCAAAGCATTTTGAGCACCGCCGCCTATACCTCCACAAATAAGAACATCTGCTTTTAAATCATTTAAAACACCTGCCAAAGCACCGTGTCCTTTTCCATTTGTACTTTCTACATGGCCATTTTTAACAAGGCCATCCTCTACATCATATACTTTGAAACATTCTGTATGTCCAAAATGTTGAAATATATTTCCTGTTTCATATTCATATGTCACTGCTACAACCATTAGTTACCTCCTAAATTTAAGCAGCTTAAACTGCCTAAAAATCTTTTTTGATAAAAGAATAATCCTGTGCCATCAGCCATGATTTCTCTCGCAACAAGGCTTACTGCCTGCACATTCTGCACTTTTATCACAAACAACATAGTTACCGCCCTCGATATAAAGGATATTCCCCTCTACCAGGCATTTTGCAAGTTTTTTTCTTGCAGAATCATACATAGCTGTAACCGTAGTTCTGGCAACATTCATACTTATGGCGCACTCTTCCTGAGAAGCATCTTTATAATCAATAAGCCTGATGCATTGATACTCCTCTAATGTCATAGTAATAGCCTTAGCCTGGGTCTCACCATTATCAGGTACAAACTTACCAATATCCGGTATGCTACAGATTCTTTTACATTTTTTTGGTCTGGCCATATTTCTACCTCATATATGATTTTTAATTGTAAAATTCCCACAGAAAATATATAATATATTTGTTTGCTTCTGCGTTTTGTAAGCGCTTTATTTTTGACATATGTCATTTACAAATCATATTCTAACACTTAATCAGCTATTTGTACACATTTTTTTGATAAAAAATCTCTTTTTTCGTTAATACTTATAAATGTGTTAAAAATACTGTGCTTAGAATGCAATAAATACGCTTATATACGCAAAAAAGTAGGGAATTTTATCTTTTCCCTACTTTTTATTTTATTTTCTGCCAATGACTGTTTTCATTATTACTTCAATGGAGCCATATAAAACACCACCTATCATAAAGACAATCCATGTAAATCCCCAATCACCTGATAAGAAGCTCCATATGAGATAAACTGCTGTTATAACACTCCAGTAAATTTGTTTATAAGGCTCGATTTTTTTATCAATTCCCTTTTTACCTATTTCAAAATCTTCTTCCTGTAAAAGTACCTTGTAAGAGTCACCTAAAATTCCTGAATAAATCATAAGATAAACTCCTACTCCAACAACAAGAAGTAATAATGAAACCATAGAAATAATAATATAATCAGGACACTCCATTATAGCTGTAATTACTAAAGGTACAGCACTTAAAATACATAAGATTACGCCTAAAACAAGGAATGTGTTTCTTCTTACTTCTGTGTTTTTTTGTAATTCTCTTACCATTCCATCAACACCATAAGCTGTTTCAAAAGGTTCTTTTTTAAGATATTCAAATTTTTTATCCTTTGTACCAATTGTCAAAAATGTATAAACTGCAACTGATACAAGACCAAACAATACAAGTAATCCTATTGAAACTGCTGCTTTTTCAGTAATATTTAATATATGTGAATCAGCTAATCCCATTAAAAATATTAAAAGGACCGGACTTATTACACACATGAAAACAGCTGATGCCACTTGTTTAGAGGATTCAACTTTAAATTTTAAATAATCACTTGCTTCTTCCATTGAAACTCTTCTATATCCCTTTGAGTTTTCAGCATCCTTTTCTTCATTAAGAGAAAACTTTTCTCCCATTTCATCTTTTAATAAGTAATCTGTAGATACCCCAAAGATATCTGCCATTTTAATTACTCTTTGAAGATCCGGTGTTGACTGGGCACTTTCCCATTTTGAAACTGCCTGTCTTGATACCTCAAGCATACCTGCCAGTTCTTCCTGGGACCATCCGTTCTTTTTTCTTTCTTCAATAATTTTGTCTGCTAAAATCATTCTTACTATCTCCCTTCGTTAACGAATATTTCAAATTTTTTGACAGGGAATTTTAAATTATATTTTGTTTAAAAACCATTATCAGTTTTTGAAATATTTTCTTTCGTTTCTGCAATCACAATACATTTTTTCCTGGTTACACACTACCAATTTTACCTTGAAATTTGTCAACCCGGGGTTGCAACCAACAAAAAACTATAAAAATAAGTATTTTTTCAATTCAATAATAATATCAGAAAGAACTTTTTTTAAATCTGTTTTCCCTCGAACTCTTCATTAATTCTATCTAATACTGCTAAGCTGGCATAATAAACTGTCTCATAATTCATAAAGTGCAAAATACTTTCATCCCAGAAAAAATTAATAATTGCAGGAAATTCATCATCCGATTTCCAGAATTGAAAGATTACTTTCATAAAGTCAAACACAGAAATTTCGTAAGCCACATCGCCTTTATTAAAAGGCTGACCCTTTAATTTTTCACAGGCGATTTTTAATCTTTCCGGTTCTTTGTCGAATTCTTTTACACCTTTTGTAAAAAATCCCTCTCCCAGACTATGGGAGGAGGAAGTATATTGCAATTTATTCAGACTTTTAATATCAACATAGTTTCCTTTTGGTAAATTCACATCTCCCATAGTGGAAAGTACATCATAAATTGTCCCCAAGGCGTTGAATTCCCTTTCTTCTACTAATTCTTTTCCATTTTTCTTATAAATTTTCCCATCTTTTCTTGATAAAGAATATTCCTTTAACAAAAATGTAAAATAAATATATTCTTCATCAGATTTTAATGAATAATTTTTAACTATTTCTTCCTGATCATAGTCAAGAAATTTAACCCTCATATTTTCGGCCATAATGTCATAATTAGATTTCATTGAAAACTCCTTATTATTTTTGTAATATAATTTCATATCCTTTTTTATCCAGGTCATAATAACATCAACAAGATATTCCTGCTGCTTTTGACCCAGACAAGTCCCTGGCTTAAATGTATGCCATTTTCTGATACATTCTCGACAACAAGTGGCTGTAGCATGCTGAGCAATAAAAACCGGATGTCCCTTCATGGGAGTCTGCTTTCCGTCATTTGCAATAAAAGCCGGTGCCTGTCTTTTTAAGATAAAGTCCTTTGCATGTTCTTTTATGGTTTCCAAACCCTTTTTTTCAATATATTTTACATCCTCTTCTTTTAAATGAAAGCTGTTTCGAAATTTGGAATTATCAAGCCTGGTAAATAATCTGTCAAACCATTCTTCTCTAGTCAATAAATATCTCCCCTCTTTATGCCGCTTTTTTATCCTTAAAGGATTTTTCTTTATTTTTCCTTCTTTTTATTATCTTTTCAACAATTTTCTTTGCAAAAAATCCTGATATTATTCCTATTATCGCTCCACAAAGTACATCGCTTGGGTAATGAACATACAAATAAAGCCTTGAAAAAGCTATAATAAAAGCTAGTAAAAAAACCGGTATCCAAATTTTCTTTTTTTCAAAAAACAAGGCTGAAACTAAAGCAAACCCAGCTGCTGTATGTCCTGAAGGAAATGAATAATCAACAGGAGCCGAAATCAGAAGTTTTATGCCTTCCTTTATTTCATAGGGTCTGATTCGAGCTACAAGGGGTTTAAGACAAAGATTTGTTACCAGAGCTTCCAAAACAAGTGCTGCTAATAAAACCATGCCTGTTTTTCTGGTTTTGGGAATTATAAGTAACAGTATTGTGAAGGCAATCATAATCATGCCACCATTACCTAATTTTGTGATAAAAATCATTATAGAATCCAATAATGGAGTGTGAATTGTCTGTAATGCATCTAATATAGCAAATTCTAATTTCATGTCATTATCCTTCTGTTAAAATTTATTGTTTCGCTTTCCATTATAATATAATAACAGCTTTATCTGAAGAATAATAACAGATTTTGTTAATTATTTTAAAAGATTATTCCCAGGGTTTATAATCTATAGGAACACTGCTGCCCCATTCTTTAGCAAGCTTTGCAAAACGCTTTTTGGCATAGGTCATAAAAATAAACTGGTAAATAATTCTAACAGGCAATGCATAATATTTCGGGCCTGCAAACTTTTTAATCCTTTTAGATTTGAAGCCGTTTTCTCTTACAAAAGCCCTTCCCTGTTCTACATAAGGTATAATAAATTTTATTATTTCTTCTTTAACTACTCTGATTCCAAAGTTGTCACCTTTTACTAAAGTTCCCCCATAGCTTACTCCCAGATACTTTGGAAGATTTCTTAAAAAGCGTAATCCGCAATCAAGCTGGCTTGCTTCTCCAAATCCCCCCTGTAAAATAAAGGACAATCTGGTATTACTATCTTTGGCTGGAAGTGTTTCTAAAAATTCCAACATAATTCCCGGTATATTTTCAGCATATAAGGGTAAGGCAAAAATAATTTCTGTATTTTTCATATAAGCTTCTTTGATTTTTTTCCAGCTGCTTCTTTTTGATATTGCATATCTTTCATATGTAGCATCGCACTCAGACAAACCGGTTACAAAGGCATCAATTATTTTTTCTGTATTACTTAAATTTTCAACTCGCGGACTTCCGTTTACAATCATTACATGCACAGTACAGCCTCCTTATATTTTTCTATTTCATAAACACCAAGGGATTTTCCATTGATATTTATGGCACACTTTTCACACCAGTAAGAAAGATAATCCTTATCTCCCTGTCCAAGATATATAATTCCGAAATCCGGCTTATTATCATACCTTACAACATGCTTCACCTGTTTTCCCACAAAATGCAAGTTTACGGTTATTATAGGTATAAGTCTGTCAATTATGTTTTTTGTCTTATAGGAAATAAAACCAAATTTCGTATCGGTAACCATCCATACCTGTCTTGCCTTGGTTATTTTCTTTAAAACCGGCTCAAATTCATCATTGATAACACATTGTCCTGGAGTTTTTAACCAACAGCAATTACAGCCCTGACAATTTAAAATGTCCAAACTTAAAGCATCAATGTACTCATATGAAATATCCTTATTATCTTTTAGTTCCGTAACAACTCTTTTTCCTAACTTTTCTTCAGTAGTATCAATGATTAAAACCATTTTCATTCCTCGCTTTTTAAGAATTATCGTTATTTTTATATATTCTAAGCATTTGATGAATATGCCTGTCTACTAGTTCCAGTACTTCTGCTTCCCTTTCCGGCTCCCTGTCACAAAGATTAATCCAAATTGAAACCGGCCATGCAAACTGTGCTGCGATAATATCAGGATTATCATCTACAAGGTCACCTTTTTTTATAAGAAATCTTATAAGTCCATTACTGAATTTTAAAATATCTTCATAGCTGTGTTGAGTTTGAACTTTGGCTATTTTTTCGTTTCTAAACTGCTCTATAGTAAAAAATTTTCTCATTTTACTGATTCCTGGTTCATGTATAATGAAAATGATATGTCTTTTAACCATGTTTCCTAAATCTTTTGCTGACATTTTTTCCATATCTTTTATAAACTCCGGATTATCCCAGTTTACCTTTGAAAGTATGGAATTTTCGCTGTATTTTTTTTCCATTACATCAAGCAATGTATCTAAAATATCCTGCTTGCTTGCAAAATGACTGTACAAAGAAGCTTTTTTTAATCCTACAGCCTCTGCTATTTGAGCTATACTTGTAGCCTCAAATCCCCTCTTTGAAAAAAGCTCCAATGCTTCATTAAGTATCTGAGCTTTCATATTAACCTTTTCCATCCTTTTATCCTCTTTTCCTTTTATCAATACTCCCCTAAAGATGTAAGCGTGAGAATAAGCTTACGCATTTGAAGCGGGGGATTGCTTACACTGCGTTCAAACGATATCTAAACCATTAAGTTCCAATGCTTACTATTTTTATATTTTATTTACAAATATAATATAAAATTAATTTTACTGTATTTATTTTAACTAACAATCGGTCGTAAGTCAATTATTTTATCAACGATTAGGGGATTTTTCCCATAAAAAAATCTGTAAAAATTAGACTTCCTAAAATTTACAGATTTTTATATTTTATGTCTTTTTGTTGGCTGTTTCCAATCTTTTTTTTGTTTTCACATTAGATTCTTAGAAAACTATTAAAGCGTTATCATTGTCCTTATTTTTTACATTGTTTCGCTTTTTGATAAAAGAATGACACTTTCTGTGTTTGCTGTGTATGGGAACATATCCACCCCACACCCTTTAACTATTTTGTAGCCGGCTGCTCTAAGTTCTACCAGATCCCTTGCTAAGCTGGTTGGTTTGCAAGATATATAAACAATGTTTTTCACATTAAAATCAATTATTTTCTTTAAGGCTTTTGGATTTACTCCATCTCTTGGGGGATCAAGTATAATGAAATCCGGCTTTTGTGTAACATTATCAAGCTCTTTTAATACATCTCCCGCAATAAATTCGCAGTTATCTATACCATTAATATCTGCATTTTCTTTTGCTGCGTCTACCGCTTCCTCCACAATCTCGATTCCCACAACTTTTTTAGCAACTTTTGCCATTATCTGAGCAATGGTTCCTGTTCCCGAATATAAATCAAATACTACTTTTCCATCACCGTAGTTTCCTGCATATTCTCTAGCTTTACTATATAATATTTCAGCACCCTTTGAATTGGTTTGAAAGAACGAGAAAGGTGATATTTTAAATCTTAGACCTAATATCTCTTCAAAGAAATAATCCTTGCCATAAAGTATTTCCATTTCATCGCATTTAACTGCGTCTGCCTTACTGTCATTTATTGTATGTAAAATTCCCACAATTTTCCCTTCAAGATTTAAATTAGTAAGAATTTTCACATATTCTTCTTTTCTTAGTTCAGACTGGCTAGAAGTCACAAGATTAACAAGTATTTCCCCTGTGGAAGCAGCCTTTCTTATTAAAAGATGCCTTAAAAATCCAACATGGCGCATTTTATGAAAATAATTTTCTTTTATTGATTTAAAATATTCCAAATTCGCTTTTATAATGGCACTGAAATCTTCATGGCAGATTTTACAGCCTGTAATATCTACAATATCATAAAAACTGTTTCTTTTATGAAGTCCAAGAGCCAAAGGACCATCCATGTATTCGTCACCAAAGGAAAATTCCATTTTATTTCTATAGCCATTTGTTACGGGGCTGGCAATTATTCCTTCAAAGTCAAATTCTTCTTTATAGGAATTTTCCAGTATTTTTTTTATCTGCTCTTCTTTTATTGATAGCTGATTTTCATATGAGATTCCCTGATATAAACATCCGCCACATTCTTTGTAGTGTTCACAGGCCACAGCTGTTTCTAAGGAGGATTTTTCTATTATTTCCAATAATCTTCCCTCTAACTGGCCATGCTTTTTTTTGTTTATCTGAAATTTTACTGTCTGACCGGGAATTGCATTTTTAACTGTTACCTCTCGGTAATCCGATATATTTTCATCATATACTTTTATTATCCCCTTATTTGGAAAATCTATTCTTACTACTTCTCCTGATAATATATCTCCTTTTTTCATCTTTTGTCCTCATTTTCTTATATAATTTTCAGACCTGTCAGTCCTTATTTCTCTTTTGATTCAAAACTTTTTTAATTCTAACCCAGACTTATTATCTTAGCAATGATATTTTTTCTAAAATTAAAATGATGTACTTCTATACCTACATCTGTAAATATCCAAGTACATCATATAAAAAAGTTTTCCTAATTAAAGTTTCTTTTATCTGTGATTAAAGGATAGATTATAAATTATTCTTCATCCTCAAAGAAATCATCCTCTATATCATCATCATCAAAATCTTCATCAAAGTCATCTAAGTAATCCGGTGTGAAGAATTTGTAAATAGCAAAGCAAAGGCCCAATACCACTGCCACAACTCCTATAACAGCAAGTATAGTAAGTGTTTTGTCTTTCTTTTTTTGTGCTTTAACTTCGTCTAATTTGCTAACAATTTCTGCAATCCTTCTCATATCAACCATATCTTTAAATTTATCCATAGTTGTTTCTTCCTTTCTATTTTTTGCTTTCTTATAATTTGACTTAAGAAGCTTAATACTATCTAAATCATTAAAAACTCCTATAATGATTAATTACACTTTTTTTAATTTTGCAAATGATGCAAACATTTTCTTTACACCACTTTTTTGAAAATCTACTGTAACTTCATAATCTCTGCCACCATCAACAATATTTAAAACTGTTCCAAGGCCAAATTTTAAATGTTTTACGGTATCACCCTCAACATAGGACAAACCTTCTGCCTTATTAACCTTAAACTGTTTACTTTCAAAAGGTTTTGCCTTAAATTCTGCCTTGGCTTTGGCATAAGCGGTTTTCATTTTTCCTTCAATAGGTATAACCTTTTCCTGCTTAACTACAGGCTGTTCCTTCATTAATTCAATCGGTATTTCGTTAACAAATCTTGACCTTTTGCAATACTTTGTTTCACCATGAACCATCCTTTGTTTTGCAGAGGTAATAGCAAGAAATTCTCTTGCTCTGGTGATTCCTACATAGCAAAGTCTTCTTTCTTCCTCCAGCTCTGAAGTATCCCCGGAATTTATGGTGAAATAGCCTGGAAAAGTGCCATCCTCCATACCTGCAAGATATACCTGTTTAAACTCAAGTCCCTTTGCACCATGTAATGTCATAAATACAACATATTCTGTCGCATCATCATAAGAATCTATGTCGGCAACTAATGCAACTTCTTCTATGAAGCCTCCAAGACTTGGCTCTTCTGCATTTTCTTCATAATCCACTGCCTTGTTTATAAATTCTTCTATATTTTCAATTCTTGTAAGAGCCTCATCCGTTCTCTCATTACGCAAATCTGCTATATAGCCTGTTCTTTCTAAAAGTTCGTCTATTAAATCTTTTAAAGGAATAGTACCTTCCTTGTTTCTTAAATCTTCAATCAAATCAACAAAAGGCTTAAGCTTTGTGGAGGCTTTTCCTACATTTGCAAGACTTTCCTCATCTTTTAAGGCATCATAAAAACTTATGCCCCTAGAATCTGCAAAATCATTTACCTTTCCAATAGTGGTATTACCAATGCCTCTTTTGGGTACATTTATTATCCTTCTCACAGCCAGATTATCATTTCCGTTTGCTATGGTTTTTAAATATGCCAAAACATCTTTAATTTCTTTTCTGGAATAAAAGTTTACTCCACCTATGAGTTTATAAGGAAGATTCAGATTGATAAATTTTTCTTCGAAAAGTCTTGACTGGGCATTTGTTCTGTAAAGAATAGCACAATCACTGAATTTAAGCTTTCCTGAGGCAACTTTTGATTTAATATCTTCTGCCACATAGGTAGCCTCTTCAAAGGCATTTTCAAATTCTCTGAAATCTATTTTTTCTCCTTCAGGATTCTCAGTCCATAAGGACTTGTCTTTTCTTTCGCTGTTGTTGTGAATGACACTGTTTGCCGCTGCAAGAATGGTCTTTGTAGAACGATAATTTTGCTCTAACTTAATAACTCTTGCATTTGGATATGCCTTTTCAAAGTTTAATATATTATAAATATTGGCTCCTCTGAATTTGTAAATAGACTGGTCATCATCACCAACAACACACAAATTATTGTATTTTTTTGCAAGAAGACTAATAAGCATAAACTGCACTGTATTAGTATCCTGATATTCATCAACCATTATATATTTAAACTTTTCCTGATAATATTCCAAAACTTCTGCATCGCTTCTTAAAAGCTCAATGGTCTTAACAATAATGTCATCAAAATCCAAAGCATTATTTTCTTTAAGACGCTTTTGATAAGCATCATAAACTTCAGCAATACGCTTTGCGGCAAATTCATCCTGTCCGCTTTCTTTTATATATTCAGCAGGTGATATAAATTCGTCCTTAGCCTTGGATATTTCCCTGAGAAACATCTTTTCTTTATAAATTTTTGTATCAATTTTCAGTTTTTTACAAACTTCTCTTAAAACCGTTTTCTGGTCATCTGTATCGTAAATTGAAAAATTAGAGCTGAAACCTATCCTGTCAATAAATTTTCTAAGAATCATAACACAGGATGAATGAAAGGTTCTAACCCAGATTCCATCTGCCTGATATCCTAACAGATTTGTGATTCGTTCCCTCATCTCGTTGGCTGCTTTGTTTGTAAAAGTAATAGCCATTATATTCCAGGGAGCTACTTTCATTTCTTCTATGAGATAAGCTGTCCTATGGGTAAGTACACGGGTTTTTCCCGAACCAGCCCCAGCTAAAATAAGAAGCGGTCCTTCGGTCATAAGTACAGCTTCTCTTTGTTTATCATTTAATGTATCATATATACTCATTATCTCTTCCCCACTTTGTATGTTCTTAATAAATCATTTACACCTTTCAAGATTATATCATAATCAGCAAGCTAAGAAAAGTCCAAGTGTGAGTTATTTATTATAACGGTTATTTGTCCCCTTGTAACATGGTTTTAAATACTATATAATGTTAGATGCAGTTTAAAGATTATTTATAAAAAAGAAATATTTACAATTTTGTATATCAAACAATAAAGCTATATTTGAAAGGCAGTTATATGGATAACAAAAGTAAAGAAATTATAGAAGATTTAATTGGACAATTATCAAATATTAGTCATATAAACCCCGGGGATATACCAAACATAGAGCTATATATGGATCAGGTTACCACCTTTATGGATTCAAAATTAGCACCCACAAAACGCTATAAGGACGACAAGATTCTTACCAAAACCATGATTAATAATTATGCTAAAAATAAGCTTCTACCGCCTCCTATTAAGAAAAAATATACCAGCGAGCATATGGTAATGCTTATTTTAATCTATTATTTTAAGAGCTTCTTAAGTATTAATGATATTCAGGAAATATTAAATCCCATAAGTGATAAGTTTTTTGATAATGATAAATCAAATACTGATTTATTAAAAATATACGAGGAAATTTACAGCGAACAAAAATCAAAGATAGAAGATGAAGTTAAAGACATAACCGATAAATACAAAAAAAGTCAGACAAGTTTCGAAAATTTCCCAAAGGATGAAAAGGACTTTTTACAACTTTTTGAATTTATCGCATCCCTTTCCTTTGATATTTATGTAAAAAAACATCTTTTAGAACAGCTTATTGACAGATTAAACCATAATAATGACATAAAAAAAGACGAAAAAACCAAAAAAAAGAACCCGGTAAAATAATCAACCGGGTTTCTTTTTGGATTGAAAACCAATAAAACCACCTGCTATGCAGGTGTGTTCCCAATGAGCTTTAGCTTCAAGAAAAGGAAAACCTCCAATGATATAATAGTGCCGGTTCGACAGCCGCACTAAAAAATCAAAGGAGGTTTATCCAAATGGACAAAAATAGTCTAGCACATACAACATGGGAATGTAAGTATCATATCGTATTCGCACCAAAATTTAGAAGAAAGATAATATATCAAAAAATAAGAGCTGACATAGCCCATATTTTAAGTGAATTATGCAAGAGAAAAGGTGTAG
>NZ_FOJY01000006.1:126063-188962 GCF_900112085.1 Acetitomaculum ruminis DSM 5522 | reverse complement strand
ATTTGAATTTAGGAAATCCGTTATTCTTCTTACGAGATTTGCTAAACGTATTACGGAAGGCTGCCTGCAAATCCATCTGCTTGTTAGCAAGAGCAAGACTATCAACTTCTTTAAGATATGGATAATCTTTTTTGTATTTAGCAGGTGTAACAATAGGGAACTTACCAGTCACTTTATAACCTTCAATCTTATCAGCGAGCATAAGATTATAAACCTTACGGCAACAGCCAAAGGTCTTTGCAAACATAATGCTTTGTTCAGTTGTAGGATATATTCTATACTTAATTGCTTTGTTTGCCATCTTTATTACCCTGAGATTGTATGTATTGTTTGATAATATCTACCGTAGCTTTGCCTGTGGTCAACAGACAAAAACTCTGTGACCAGAACATCTCTTTCCATAGAGATTTACGTATCTTAGGAAACTCCTTCTTTATGATACGGCTACTTGCAGACTTATAAGCATTGATAAATTTACTGATTTCAGTGTTTGGTTGCCCTCTAAAAAGAATATGAACATGGTCTATATCATGATTCCATTCTTCCAACGTAACGTTATAGGTAGGAGCAATTTTTACAAACATCTCTTTCAGGCGATTAGAGATATTATCATCAATCACCTTATTACGATATTTTACGCACATGATTAGATGATAATGTAACATGAACACTGAATGATTATTTGTATCTAATTGCATTATATTATAACCTTTCTCACAAATACGGCTGATTTATAATTAGATTATATTGCTATAAGATACAAAAGTCAAGAAAACACCGTGTTTATCGCAATTCATCTCACCACTTGTAGAAGTGGGGGATTTCTTGCTCACGGCGTGTTAAATTTACACACCTCTTTGTCTAGCAACGCTAATTACGCTCGAATTGACTGCTTCCTGTTTTACATAATCTGCCAAATAAGGAACGCAAAACATTACCTTACCACGTTCCGGAGCTGCAATAATACCATGTGCGATCAGAGTTTCTCTTACCTTGCTTAGTTTGTTTTGCGTTGTACCAAGAGCTTTGGCTATATCAGATGTAGCAGTAAGCCTATTACTATCCAAGCACTCGGACATTTTCATCAAATATTTCCTTTCTTGCCCTGAAAACTCATCAAGAAGGGGTTTTAGAGCTCTATGTTGATAAGCAAGCAAAGTATTCTGTTCGGCTTTTTTTAGTTCAACTTCTGAAACAGTATGCCTAGCCTTTGGCTTATTTTCATTTATACATAAGATTAGGTGATATCCTAGAAGCTGCATTATATAAGGATGACCATAGCTGAATTTATTAATTTCATCAAGATATGACTGGTCAATCTGCAACCCCTTGATACCCGAAAACATTTCATTTAGTGCATCAGAGGCTTCGTCCCATGTGAACAGCCCAATCTCTTCATGTACTGAGCGACGAAGATAAGAGCATCCTGTATGCTGCACGATTTTATCATAAGAATATGGAAGACCGGCAGCTGCAAACATTATATCGTATCCTTTTCTTGAGGCCATCTGAAATGCGTTACAAATAGATGATACATCCTCAAGCGAAACCTTTTGGATTTCATCTATTGTTACAAGGAGTCCTTGTTTGTTTTTAGAGCAAAAATCAAGAAGAAGGGGCTGGAGTTTTTCCCGTCCGATGTGTTTTGCCTTTGATATGGAGCCTCCGCTGACCCCGCCTCCGACTCCAAGTATATTTAGATTGGCCTGAGGACTAACCGTCTTTACGACTTCGTCATATCCACATAATTCTGTTATAAATTGCTCCACGGTATCATCTGGACCAAGATCTATTACCTTTCTTTTCTTCATTGCTCGGATGGACATTTGTTCTAGCAATGCTGTTTTTCCAAAACCTCTAGTCCCAGTGATGAACATCAACCTTTCATCACTGCCACGTTCGAACATAGCCAATTCAAAGAGTTCTAGTATTTTATCGCGTCCAAAAAAGACATCTGGCTTACCTCCAAATATAGGGGTAAATGGATTAGAAAACATAATTTATATTCTCCTTTAAAATCATCTTTTTTATCTACATAGTAATGATAATTTATGTTATATCTAAAATTATATATTATATCTGTTAAATCTGTCAATTCTGTCAATTCTGTCAATTCTGTTATTTCTGTTATTTCTGTCTTATCTGTTGCTAATAATAAAATCTGTGATGTAACACGTATTCGTTACGCCCCAATCCGTAAAACATGTAATAACAAGTGCTAGTAATATAACACACGACATCTTTCACACTGCAATAACAAGAGCCAAAGATGAGCTAAAAATCATAAAGCCGGGATTTCCTATCAATCCCGGTTTTCTACACTCCTTCTTATATCTATTCCATTACTTCCCACATGTTACCCATATTCTTAAATCCATCCTCAGGAAGGCAACTTTTACAGGTATGACCTTCCTTATTAATTTCCTTTGAACAGGAATTACAGGATGAACAACCTTTAGAGGAGAATTTTACTTTTTTTATAATTCCCATGTTTTCAAGATACTCCATCTTTCTACTGACATCTTCAATACTTGTATTAAGTTCAATCGCCAAAAGGTTTATGGTTCTGGCACGACCATCTTTTAACAGTTCTAAAAGCTCTTTCACGTAAATGCCCCCTTACCATATCAGCAATCCCACATGCTGTCTAAGTCCAGTAAGAGCATTAAACAAAGTTGACTTACCTGAATTTGGTTGTCCTAAAAGAGCTATTGTCGCACTTTTTGTCATGCTTTCACCTCTTCCTCCGTAATACCGCTGCACTCCTTTCGATTAAGGGCAATCATTGTATCCCTTGTATAAACAAGCAGGGGTCTGTTCTTATCATTTTTTATTACACTAATTTTACATCCAGGTGTCAAACCTATGGATGTTATCCGGCTCATAAATCGTGTATCACCCTGTATGGCTGTAATCACAGCATCTTCATTTTCTCTTACTTCACTTATACTCATAATCTTCTCCCTTCTATAGTTAGATTTCTCTAACCGCAGAACAGCACATATTTATACATCTGTTATACATATTATACTTTATTGATAAATATTCTCCAAGAAAGAGTATTATTAAAAACTTTATGTTAAAGTGGATTTTCTTTTATGTATTCTTCAAGAATTTTTGCTGCATCTCCAATAATCTCTCTACAGGGACGCTTTTTGTAATACTCAGCGCTACGCCCATCAGGAACCGGATCATCATGATGTATACTAAGTCCTAACATCTCCCGACAGATTATTGTTCCATGCTTTTCTTCAAATCTATTGGCAAGTTCCTGTATTCTTTTGTAATGTTGCGCTTTTATCTGACCGGTTTCGGGGCCTGCATAGCCATATAATAAACCTGCTATCATAAACATACCACTGACACTGCCACATACTTCACGAAGTCTTCCCATTCCTCCACCAAAGGATGATGCCATTTTAGAAAGTATCTCCTTATCAACAGGAAGCATATCCTCAAATGCAAGTATTATTGACTGGGAACAGTTATATCCCTTCAAAAAATTATTCATTGCTGCTTCTTTTCTAGTCATGTTACTATCTCCCTTTATAACTAATATAACATTTGAAAATGTTTGTTTATACACAAAAATACAGCACAGACGGATATAATATCTGTGCTGCATCATTAAGGCCTGTGCCAATACTTTTTACTCTAGCTTGAATTTGCCTACCTTTTCTTTAAGTCCATCGCTAATTTCATTGCTCTGAGCTGCGTCCTGGTCAATCTTAGACATATTATCAGACATTTCAACGGTACGCTCTGCAGTTTTGGTAACAGCATCAGCCGCATCTTCTACTGCATGATTAACCGTATCTGTTGAGCTTTTGATATCCTCAATATTACTTACTATCTGGTTGGTTGCATTAGCAAACTTTTCCATCATTTCAGAGATATGCTCTGCAGAATTTTGGTATTCCTCACTCATTTTAACAAGGTCATCTAATCCACTCTTTGTTGTCTCATTAACAAATTTAATCATTTCCTCAGCTTCTGATGATAACTCATTTACTGCCGTTACAACCTCACTTGATACAGTTTTAATCTCAGATGCAGCCGCCTGGGAATTATTTGCAAGATCACCTATCTCAGTTGCTACAACGGCAAATCCTTTTCCGGCTTCTCCTGCACGGGCTGCCTCTATGGAAGCATTAAGGGCAAGAAGATTGGTCTGATTGGATATTGCAATAATATTTCCCGTTAAATCTTCAATACGGGATACTGCTTTTGAACGCTCTATTTTTTCAGAAACTGCCTGCGCCATATGCTCAACCTTTTCTTCTGTATTAACGCGTTGTTTCTCAGCAGACTTGCCTACCTTATCAGCAGATTCCTTCACCTCATGGGCAAAGGAACGACCTGAGTTAATCTCGTCGGATATCTCTGTAAAGGAATTAGATATCTCAGATACAAGTTCATTTATCTCATTTATTGAAGCAGAAGTATTTTGCATAACAGCACTCATATCGGACATTGTCCTTGAAATGGAATTTGCATCACCTCGGGCACCTCGAATATTGTCTGCAATACTGGAAGAAGCACTATCAAGCTTGTTGGAATCTGTGTTGATTGAAAGAAGCATATTCCTTATAAACTCGATGAGCTTATTTACATTGTTACCTATAACCTCAAACTCATCACCACTTCTTAATGATATCTTTCTTGTAAGATCACCCTCACCGGCGGTAAGCTCTATTATCTTATCGTTAAGGGTGATAAACTTACGCTTAAGTGTAAGACTTAAAACAATAAATATAAGTATCGAAAAGATAATGATAATAGCAGCACATACTATGACTATCTCCCAAAGAAGTGTCGTGGTCTGCTGATCTATCCAATCCACGCTGACATCTACACCGACAGCTCCCACAATTTCACCATCTAAATATATAGGGCTGTACGCAGAAATATGCCTCCCCCATTCATCAGTATAAGGCTTATTACTTGAAAGAACTGTACCGGAGAGTGCTGGTTCGGCCTCCTCATTATCATATATATCACCTGTCATGGCAGGATTATCAATAGCAGCATCAATTGCATATTCCATTCCACCGTTAGCAGATTTTCTAAATGTATATATGAACTCCACACCGGTTTTGTCGGAATATTCTAACAGTTTTTCACTCAAATTCTTATAATCTTTGTTTTCTTCGTCCCCTGGCGAAACTGAAGATATTAAATTCCCATCTACCCCCATAGCAACGCTGGATGATATACTCATTGCTTTATCTTTAATTTGAGTAATTAGCATATTTTCAGATTTGCTATAAGTTACATATCCAAGAATCACATCAGCGATTAGAAACATCGCAAAAATAACAAAGATTAATTTATTGGTAATACTGACCTTTCTGACCTTCATACCTGCTATCTCCTTTCAACTTTCGAAATTATACATGTAAAGCGGACATTCGGAATACGCTTCGCTACTTCCTCATGAACGCCCATTATAGTTATTTTTATAACCAATATATTCCCTAAATATAAAATAAGTATTCCCCTATGGTTATCGTCTGAATTACCATGGGGGAATATAGATAAATTGTATTAAATTTTTTTCTTTGTTTTGAATAATACAACCTTTTTTTAATGTGCTTTTTAACTTATTAACTGGTCATAAGCGTTTTGAATCGTAATGGTTCTAATTCCGTTGTTTCTAGCAAAGGTTCTTTTTGATGGAAGTTTCTCTTTCGGCTTTAATTTTCATGATAAAATATCTTTTTTTATTGATTTATAAAGAAAAAAATATAAAGGTTCTTTTGCTTCATCAAAATTATAGGTTATCATTTTTTCTCTCCTAATCTGGAATATAAAATTTGTTTATTTTGATAATTTTAATATATCCAGATTTATTATATGATTTTTCCTATCAAATCACAAGGAGGAAAAATAATGGAAAATACCAGATATGAATTAAATAAAGGCTTGGCAAAAATGCTTAAAGGCGGAGTAATTATGGATGTAACATCAGCTTCTCAGGCAAAAATCGCCCAGGAAGCAGGCGCTTGTGCTGTAATGGCTCTTGAAAGAATCCCGGCGGATATCCGTGCAGCAGGGGGCGTTTCAAGAATGAGCGATCCTAAATTAATAAAAGAAATACAAGAAGCTGTTTCAATTCCCGTAATGGCAAAATGTAGAATCGGACACTTTGTGGAAGCCCAGGTACTTGAGGCTCTTGAGATAGATTATATAGATGAATCAGAAGTACTTTCACCTGCTGATGATATATATCATATTGATAAAACTAAATTTAAAGTACCTTTTGTATGCGGTGCCAGAGATTTAGGAGAAGCTTTAAGAAGAATAAAAGAAGGAGCTTCTATGATTCGTACAAAAGGCGAACCGGGAACAGGAGACGTAGTACAAGCTGTCCGTCATATGAGAAAAATCAATTCCCAGATACGAAAAGTTTCATCTTTATCAAAAGATGAATTATTTGAAGAAGCAAAAGTATTAGGAGTTTCCTTTGAACTATTATCTTATGTTCATAAAAATAAACAACTTCCTGTGGTAAATTTTGCAGCAGGAGGTATTGCTACTCCAAGTGATGCTGCCTTAATGATGCAACTTGGTGCCCAAGGTGTATTTGTAGGTTCCGGAATCTTTAAATCAAAAAACCCTAAAAAAAGAGCCGAAGCCATTGTGCAAGCTGTGACAAATTATACTGATGCAAAACTTATTGCAAAATTGTCCTATGATTTGGGAGAAGCAATGGTTGGAATAAATGAAGATGAAATAAAACTAATCATGGAAGAAAGGGGAATCTAGCATATGAAAATTGGTGTTTTGGCTGTACAAGGAGCTTTTATAGAGCATAAAAATATAATTGAAAAATTAGGTGTAAAATGCGTAGAAATCCGCCAAAAAAAAGATTTTAAAGACATTGACGGATTAATATTACCCGGCGGCGAAAGCACTGTACAAGGAAAACTTTTGCATAAGCTTGATATGTTTAACCTTTTAAAAAAAGAAATAGAAAACGGCCTTCCAACACTTGCAACCTGTGCCGGGCTTATTTTACTAGCAGATAAAATAGAAAATCAAAAAAATAATCATTTGGCAACACTTCCTGTAAAAGTTAAAAGAAATGCTTACGGAAGACAACTGGGAAGCTTTATTACAAAGGCTGATGTGGGACATTTAAATAACTTTCCTCAGGTCTTTATCCGCGCTCCTTATATTACAGATGTTTATTCAAATGTATCTGTATTATCAAAAGTGGATGAAAAAATCGTAGCAGTAAAATATAAAAATCAAATCGGCCTGTCATTTCATCCGGAAATGACTGATGATTATCGTATTCATCAAAAATTATTGGAAATGGCAGGATAAATATCCTTTGAATTAAAAACCCTGCAACATATCAATTTGCTGCAGGGTTAAATTTTTTATGGTCACAAAGGTATAATACTTTGAGATATATTCATGAAGCTTTTTTAGCGTTTTTTATGCCATTTTCCAATTATCAGATTTCATCTGAAGAGAAATCATATGGCTGTAGATTCCTCCTGATTTTCTTAATTTTTCCGGTGAATCTGCTTCTGCCACAATTCCGTCTTTAAGAACAACTATTTTATCTGCACCGGCTACAGTACGCATACGATGAGCAATTATTAATACGGTTTTATCCTGTATCAGCTTGCTTATTGCTTCCTGAATCAATGATTCATTATCCACATCAAGAGATGCAGTAGCTTCATCCATTAATATTATAGGGGCATCCTTAAGAAAGGCTCTGGCAATGGATATTCTTTGTCTTTCACCACCGGATAATTCAGAACCGTTTTCTCCTATGAGAGTATCATAACCTTTTGGAAGTTTGTTAATAAATTCTTCGCAATGAGCAAGTCTTGCTGCAATTTTTACTTCTTCATCGGTGGCTTCTTTTCTTCCTATTCTGATGTTTTCTAAAAGTGTATTGTTAAAAAGTGTTACATCCTGAAATACTATGGAATACATGGATAGTAATTTTTCCGGATCAATTTTTGATATGTCCATTCCTCCTACTTTTATGGAACCTTTATTAACATCCCAAAATCTTGAAGCAAGCCTTGAAACCGTGGTTTTTCCACTTCCGGAAGGTCCTATAAGGGCGGTTACTTCTCCTTGTTTTGCCACAAAATTTACATCTGATAATACGCTATCTCCTTCTTCATAGGAAAATGCTACATTTTTAAATTCAATATCATAGCCTTTATTTGAAAGTTTTTGTGTTCCCTTTTGTTCCGGATGTGAAAGAATTTCATCCATTCTTTCGCACTGGGTATCTGTGGAAATCAGGGCTGAAAAATTTTGTAATGCTATCTGAAGGGGTTCATACATTCTGGAAACCACCATTAAATACATAAAAAATGTAATTACATTTATCTGATTTTTTATTAATAAATCAGAACCTACCAAAGCAACAGTTCCTATACCAAATTTTAATATCATCTGGGCATTACATACAAAGGCAGCATTTAAAAATTCGATAAATATACTGTTTGATTCCACAGCTTTAATCTTTTTATTAAGCCCCGTCATATATTCATCCTGAGCATTATAAGCTTTTAAATCACGAACAGTCTCTAAAGCTTCTTGAATTCCATCAAGACAAGCCACCCTATATTTACTTGCCTTTTTATTTACTGCATGCATAACATTTCTTGATGTAAAAACAATTATAAAAGCTACCGGTAAAACCCATATAGCTGCTATTGCCATTTTTACATTAAAAAAGAACAGGCTTATTACCACTAATGTTGTGGAAATAAAAGCTCCTACCAACTCAGGAAGCCAATGAGAAGAAGCAGTTTCAAGCATAGCACAATCTGACATTATGGTATTTGTCAAGTCAGCTAAATCTTTTTTTCCAAAAAATGACAAGGGGATTTTTCTTAATTTTTCTGCCAGAGAACGCCTTCTAACACCACTTTCAACATAGGTTGAAAAAAATGTTGCATTGTATTGAAAATATTCTGTTATGGCTATAAGAACAATACAAATTGCGCTTCCTGCTATATAAATCGTTTTATGATTTTGTGGCAATTCTTTATTTAAAAGATCTGCCGTCATCATATAAAGCATTCCCACCGGCATCATTTGAGCCATATTTGCCAATGTGCAGGCTACAAATGCCTTTATCATATCTTTTGCCCCCTGGTTTGAAAGGGCATATTTATGCTGTAGTTTTTCAATTATACTCATGCTCCTTTACCTACCTTCCAATTAACAGATTTTTGATATTCATTCCACATATGAGCATAAATGCCCTTTTTTGCCAGCAATATTTCATGTTTTCCGGATTCTACAATTTTTCCATCCTTTAAAACGCAAATTTTATCCATATCCACTACCGTAGAAAGACGATGGGCAATCATTATTACTGTCTTATTTTTTGATAAATTTTCAAAGGCCTGCAAAACCTCATTTTCATTGTCAGGATCCGCAAAGGCTGTAGCCTCATCTAGTATTAAGATAGGGGCATTTTTTAAAAAAGCTCTGGCTATTGATATTCGCTGTGCCTCCCCACCGGAAACATAAGTACCTTTGCTTCCTATTACGGTATTTATTCCCTGAGGAAGTTTTTCAATAATATCCCAGCACATGGCATCTTTAAGGGCTTTTATTACTTCTTCTTTTGTAGCATCAGGTTTTCCCAGTTTTACATTATCAAAAATGGACATTTTTAATAATTTGCTGTCTTGAAAAACATAAGATATGTGCTTCATAAGCTCTTTGGAGGCTATGTCTTTTACATCTGCTCCTCCTATTTTTATGCTTCCTTCTTTCACATCCCAAAATCTTGCTATTAAGGATGCCATGGTGGTTTTTCCACCGCCGGAAGGTCCTACCAGGGCTATATGCTCCCCGGGGTTTATATTAAGTGATATATTATCAATGGCTTTTGATTTTTTTTCATCATAGGAAAAGGAAATATTTTCTATATCTATTCCCCCGTCTTTTGGCAAAACTGGATTTTTTGCTTCTTTTAAAGGCTCCACTTCTAAAAGTAAATTCATTCTCTCCAAAGCATCTAATACCATCATCTGGCTTTCTCCGGCATATGCCACTTTCATAAGTGTAACAGTAAGAATAGGTGTAATAATTATGTAAAATAAAATATTATAAATAAATGTATCTGTTATGCCGTTTTTTGTAAAAATAAAACTGCAGGCTACAAGAGCCGCAAATATTGCATTAGCAGCAGTTACAAAACCCACCATAGGCATTCTTACTTTTAAGGTATAGGCTATTGTCCATTTTTCATATTTATCAATGGAATTTTTAAATCTTTTAAAAGAAAAAACTGACTGCCCAAAAGTTTTTACTATAGGTATTCCTCTGACATATTCAACGGCTTCCGATGACATTTCTTCCAAGGCATTTTGATATTCTTTCATATCATTTTGCATTTTTTCTCCCATCATGCCCCCCATCATAAGAAAAGCCATCAAGGCAGGAATAAGACAAATTAGGCCTATCTTCCAGTCAAAAGCAATCAGCATAAATAATAATCCTATGGGAGTTACATAACTTACCGCTTTATCAGGAAGGCTATGGGCAAGGTATGTTTCTGTGGCAGCACTGGATTCTGATATAACTTTTCTAATTTTTCCACTTCCTTCAGATTCAATATAGCCCATGGGAAGTTTCATTACATGTTCCATCATGACAGTTCTCATATTAGCCTGTACTCTAAATGCCGCAACATGGGAACACATCAATGCCGCAATATAAATAAGCATTGCCAAAAGGCTCATGCCTACAGCATACCAACCATAAGTTACTATATTTGTAGCTTTTGAAAAATCGCCTTTTACACTTACAACTTCTTTTATTATGCACCATATATAATAAAATGGTATCAATGCCATAATCCCGCTAATACCTGCCAGTATCCAGGAAGAAATTGTAAAATACTTATGATTGCCTGCATAATGAAACAGCTGCACCATAGTACTCTTCTTCTTCTTTTTCATATTCTTTTCTCACTCCTATAATATTAGAATTTACAATATGACCCTTTTCTAAATGAAGTACAACCGTTGCACATCTTCTTATTAAATCCGGATCATGTGTTACAATAAATACTGTCTTTTTGCCTCTTAATAATCCTATTAAATTTGCAACCTTTTCCATATTATAAAAATCAAGGCCGCTGGTTGGTTCATCAAATAAAATTATTTCTTTGTCACAAAGCAAGGCACTTGCAACTGCAACTCTTTGTTTTTGTCCTCCCGAAAGACTCATAGGATGCCTTTTTGATAAGGATTTTAGGCCAAGTTTATTAAGGATATTTGTAATCTTTTTTTCGTTCAATTCATCCATCCCCAAGGTAATTTCATCTAAAACTGTTTCACAAAAAAGCTGATGATTTACATCCTGCATAACCATATAAGATTTTTGTAAAAGTTTTTTCCCTTTATATTTTTTCCCTCCAATATGAGCTGTTCCCTTAAATCCTTTCATAAGTCCGCAGATACATTTAGAAAATGTAGATTTTCCCGCTCCATTTGGTCCTACTATGGCTATTACCTCATTACGGGGAATTTCCAATTTATCTATATGAAGAACATCAAAATTTTTATAACTGTAATTAAAATTTTCAAAAGTAATATAATCTTTGTTATTTAAGTCTGACTTTAAAGGTGTCATTGACAAATTTTCATTAACAGATCTTAGGCCATATTCTCTAAGTTTTAAATCCGGTAAATTTTTAAACTTTTTCATTGGCATATCAAATATAATTTCACCGTTATTTAAACAAATTACTCTGTCACAAATATCCTTTAACCAATATAGTCTGTGTTCGGAAACAATAATTGTTTTGCCTTCCTTTTTCCACATTAAAAGTGTCTCTTTTAAATCTTCAATAGCTTCAAGACTAAGATTTGAAGAAGGCTCATCCAAGACACATACCTTTGGACTTAAGGTATCTACTGAGGCACAGGCTATTTTTTGTTTTTCTCCTCCTGACATAGCGAAAATATTTCTGTCCATTAATGAATTTATATTCATAGATGAAACTGTTTTATCTATTCTTTTAAGAATTTCTTCCTCATTTATCCCCATATTTTCAGGTCCAAAGGCCAATTCACTTCTACTGTCTACGCAAAAAAACTGACTTTTAGGATTTTGAAATACCGAACCTACAGTTTTTGCCGTTTCATAAAGCATCCTTTTAGATGTCTCTTCTCCATTTAAATAGACTTTCCCAGACATTTCTCCTTCATAATAATGGGGAATCAATCCGTTAATCATCCTTACCAAAGTAGTTTTTCCACAACCGGATTCTCCACAAATTAAAACTGTTTCCCCTTTTTTTATTTTTAAAGAAACATTATTTAGTGATGCATCCTTTGACCTTGCATATTTAAAATTTACATTTTCAAACTTTATCATTTCACCACATCCATAATCAGTAATATCCAGGGAATCAGACACAAAGCAACGGAAAAATAATCCTGTAGACGAAATCCTATTTTACAGATATTCGTTCTTTTTACTTCGCCTCCAAGCCCTCTTGTAAGTGCTGCCGCCGATAATTCCTCTCCGATATTTACACAACATGTCATAAAAGGAACCATCCTGTACTCAATAATTTTTGAAGCATGTTTTCCCCCAAGACTTATTCCTCTCATTTTCATTGCCCATCCTATAGATTCAGCCTCATCCATTACTGTAGGAAAAAATCTAAACATTACTGACAAAGGAATAATCACCTTGTCGCTTATGTGAAGTTTTTTCATAGCTGCATTAAATTCACTGACTGTTGTTGATTCCATAAGATATCTCCCCATCATAATGCAAGGTAAAAATCTGCTAAGAATACCAAAGGAACCAAGTACAAGATAATATAACAATCCACTCATATTAATCTTATTTGCAAATTCAAGTAATATACTAGATGCAAATAGAAGGATTATTCCAACTAATGCAGTTTTGAATCTTTTGGCTGTTATTAAAAGAAGAAAAGGAACCATGCAAAGTACCGGTGCAAGCATTTCCACTCTTCTTCCCCCGGCGCCTCCAAGGGCAAAGGTTGTTATTGTTATTAGAAATAAAATTTTGGTTCTGGGATCTAAATAAAGACCTCTGTTATTTTTAGCCGGATTATTTGAATCATCCATTAAACAATCCCCGCTTTCTCAAAATGCTTTTTCAAAAAGCTCATTCCAAGTAAAGCTCCAAAAATTCCAAATATAAATGAGCACAATAAAATAATAGGTGCAGTCCAAGGTTTAAATATATCACTAAGTGCCTTTACATATTCACTTCCAAAAGATGTCCTTGTGGCAAAATATCCATTTATATCAAGATATAGAGGAAGAAAACAGCCAAATATTGTAATATTCATAATTCCATGACTTAAAACTGTCTTTTTCTTACTTAAATAGTTGCCGCTTTTTGCAACCAAATCTGCAACACTTCCGCAAACAATTCCGAAAATAAACGGCCAATATCCCATTCCTGTAATCCACAAAAAAGCTCCGATTATTACTGTAATAATAGTTATCATTCCAAATTTTTTTACTTTTGTATAAAAAAGCATCATTGTTATCCCCCCTATCAAAGGGCAAAGGACTGCCAACATAGGCATCATTATCGGGATAAATCCAAGCATTGAAATCGAGGTCATTATCACACAATATATAGCCGCATAAATTCCAATGTTAATTAAATCTTTTCCTCCAAGTTTTTCTTCTGATTTTCTTTGATTAGTTACTCCATCCATATTAAACTCCTTCCTTTAAAAAACGCTTTTAGTTAGTTGTAGCTAACCCTAGTTTATAATTATATTTTTTAGCAGACATTTTTCAATATCCTAATAACATTTTTGTCCTTTTTAACATCTTCTTATGTCCTTAAAGCAAAAAGTTTCTTCTTTTATATTCCATGGGAAGGATTTTGTGATATTTATAGAAAGCTTTTGAAAAACGAGACTGATTCTGAAATCCTACAAGTTCAGCTATTTCCCCTATTGATTTTCCCCCTTTTGAAATAAGTTTTGCCGCTGTTTCCATTCTTATTCCATTTACCAGGTCACTATAACCCTTGCCAAAAACCGCTTTAATATAATTTTTTAAAGAAGTTTCACTTATACCAAATGATAAAGCAAGTTTTGATGCAGGATATCTTACAGATAAATCTTTTGTTATTATCTCCAAGGTCTTTTTAGCTATTTCAACCTGTGAAGGAGTACAAAATGTCCTTCTCTTATCATTTTCAAAGGATATTTTTTCCAAAAGTAATAGTAATTTTATAATATCTATCACCAAAATATCGTAACTATCAGAATTTATAATATCTTCTTTAATATCTTCCAAACATCTTTTAAATCTTTTATCTGCTATAGATATAAATGGTATAGTCCTGTTATTAAATTTTTGTATTATATCAGATATCAAATTATATCCGGGCATAACATTGATGAATTCATTTAGTTCATCTGTGGGATAAATAATTAGCTCTATTCCTTCATAATCAGCAGATGGATAAAAAAATGAAGTCTTATCTTCGTTAGAAAATCCATAATCTATGGCAAATTCATCTCCCACCACAAATGTTGTCACTTTAGAGTTAAGAAGAACTTCACATCTGCCATGAAAGCAATAATTTATCTTTATAGGTACTGTATAAGGATTTTTAAAAACCACTGATTTTGCAAGATTTTCCGGCAGATATCTGGTTCTTATATCAATATATCCCACATAAAGACATTCTTTAATTCCAAGCCATTTCATTTTTCCTTCATTACCAAAATCTATTAAAGAGGTAACATATTTTGTTCTTTCTTTTTCCTTAATCATAAACTTTTCTCCTAAATTTGTTGCAATTGATTGTTGTTAGTTTAGACTAACTATGTAAAATAAAAAAAAATCATACGTAAAGCGGACATTCTTAAACCCGCTTCGCTACTACCTCGTTCACCTTAGCAAACTTGCCTTTAAGTGTCAATAATCCTTTTATACATCTTTTTTCTTTTAAAAATTCAATTAAAGTTAACAATTTTTCTTTAAAGTCCATTTTAAAGGACAGTAGTGCGAGTAATATTAAGACAGTAAAAAAAACATAAGAAAAATTCTGATATTTTTCGTACACATTTTAACATTTTTACATTATCAAAAAATTTAATTAACAAGGGGGTTTCTACATGAAATGTAATAATTGTGGAGCAAATTTACCAAATAACAGTCAATTTTGTTCAGTTTGTGGAGCAAAAGTTGATTCTGAAACAAGATGGGATGAAAAAGAAGAAAAATCATTTTTAAAGTTTATAAAAAAAATTATTTTCTTACCTATAACTGTTTTGAATCTTATCTGGATCTTACTGCATTTTCAAGACAAGGCTTAATCGAACAGCTTACTTCTCCTTATGGAAGCCAATTTACACAAGAACAGGCTGAATATGCCGTAAATCAATTGGGATTATAATAATCTTAACTTAAAATCCCCGCTTAAAGAAAAAGTCTGATTTGACTAATCAAGCGGGGATTTGCATTTTATTTAATTTATTTTTTTAAACCACCATTAAAAATAATAATTATTCTTCCTTTTCTCCTCTTGCATCAAGAAATAATTCCACCGAATCATAAGCACCATATGCATTTAAAGTATTTGTTATGGAATCACCAGGTTTTAATTCATTATCATCATCTGTAAAAAAGGCTAAATCATAGGATATTACTTCCTCATCTGCCCCTAAAAACAAAGCATATACCTGAGGATATTCAGCAGGCTTTGAACCATTATTTTCAACTGTCACTTCAACACTGTCGGAATTTTGTTTTTTGCTCATCTTTAGCCCGGCCATAACAGAGTCATAAACCGGATTTTCATTAAAGCTTAAAGAGTAAGAAATATGGTCTATTTTATCAATAGAACCAAAAGAAAAAGGCATAATAATTTCTTCATCAGAAGCTATCACATCTATAGAACCATTAGCTGCTCCCAAAGCTTTATTATCTTGATTATAAGCTGTCATATTGCCTTGTATTTCTACAGTTTTATCGCTATTATTTTTTATTGCAAAAAAATATTCCGTATCTTCACCCTCTGCTTCAAAAGGAAAATATCTAACTGAAAAATCATCAGCTGATACTTCATTTTTAACTGCCTCTTCAGTTTCATCTCCTCTTGCTATCAAATAGCACTGAGCATGCTCAAACTCCCCTTCTGAATCAAACTGACAAGATAATGTAGCTTTTGGTTTTAACTCATCATTTATATCCGCTATATACGATGAATCGTATGATAATACATTATCGTCTTTATCAAAAAACAAGGTATATGCCTCTAAAAACTGAGCACTTAAATCTCCTTCATTAGTAGCTTCTATTGTTAAATTGTTTTTATTTACACTTTCTTCAAGGCTGATATTGTTTAAAACCGGTGTGTAATATACATCTTCACTATATGAAAGTTCGCACTCTACCTTTTCAATTCCTTCTATTCCTTTAAACTCAAAGGCCATTATACTGGTTTCACCGTTTCCGATTATTTCAATGTTTTTTTGGCATGTATCTAACAAATTGCCCTCTGAATCATAAGCAAGAGCATCACCTATAAGCGATACAGCTTTGTCTAAATTACTTTTTACTATATAAAAATACATAGTATTTCCCGAGCTGTCTTTATAGATATAATCCTTACTTTCAAAGTCGTTTGAATCTGCCTTTTTTGCTTCTTGTGAAGCTACATTTTCTTTAACCGATGAAGGTTCATCATTAACTAAACTGCTATCTACTTGTGAGCCTGAACCACATCCGGTTAAAAAAACAAAAATTAATAATATTGCTGTAAAAATTTTTTTCAATAGTTTACCCCTCCTATAACTCTTCTTTTATTTCATTTTTTATTTGTTAGAAAAAAAGTTTAAAATGGTGTTATAAATTTTTTCTTAAATTCATATTTTTAAGACGCTCAAAATTTTGCATTGCAATCTTGTCATTACATGCCCAAAGATTTTTAAGTTCTTCATATGATTTGCCCTTTAAGAAACTAAGTATTTCTTCAGATTTATCAATAAACACCGAAAGCCCAAGAGGCTCTAATGTGTCCGTATCAACATTCATCTGCTTGTCCGGCGAAAGAATAATCTTCATTAATCAAGCTCCTTAAGCATCTTTTCAGGATCATCTGCTGCCTTTACTTTATCATTTGCTTTTATAATCACTCCATTTTCATCTATAAGATATGTGGTTCTTACAACTCCCATGGATACCTTTCCATAATTTTTTTTCTCTTTCCACACATCATATGCTTCAATAACCTTTCTTTCAGGATCTGCAAGAAGAGTAAATACAAGACCGTACTTTTCTACAAATTTCTTATGAGATGCAACAGAATCTTTGCTTATCCCCAAAACCACAGCACCTTTTTCCGTAAACTGAGGATATCTCTCAGAAAATCCGCATGCCTGCTTTGTACATCCTGAAGTATTATCTCTAGGATAAAAATATAAAATTACCTTCTTTCCTGCATAGTCGCTAAGCTTATGAATATCTCCATTTTGATCCGGCAATTCAAAGTCCGGTGCATTTGTTCCTACTTCCAGCATAAAATACCTCCTTATAAAATCTATAAATATTTTGTACATTTTCTCCAAACCGAATATACAAAACCGTAGTAAAATTATTAATATTCACCTAAAATAAAGTATAACACAGTAAATGTTATCTCCACAAACTTTTTCTGCCAGAATAGCCCTTCTTTGTGCCATCCTTTCTCGAATCATTTGCATTTCATCTTGCACTAACACTGGTAAGATTTTATTTACGAATTTATATCCTTCAAAGATACTCTGATTTCATTTTTTTCTTTTTTTCATACATATTGGCATCCGCCTGTACAAAAACATCATTTACAATAGAATTGTTGGTTCCAAATGCCATTCCGGCGGCTATAGTCACATCACCACTTAGTTTATTATCATTGTTTTTCTTCTCAATAACTCTCATGAGGTAGTCAATATTTTCAAAATCCCTTCCTTGCACAATAGCCACAAACTCATCACCACCAATTCTAAACACAGGACTATGTTCAAAGGTCTCGCAAATAATTTTGCAACCCGATTTGATATATTCATCGCCCTTTTTATGCCCAAAATTGTCATTAATATATTTAAGGTCATTAAGATCAAACACTACAATTACAAACCTCTTAGTCTTGTCTTCCTTGAGGGAATCTGCCAGTTTCTTTTCTGCCAAAGTATAGGCATGTTTGTTATTGACACCCGTTAGTTCATCCTTTAATGCCATATTCTCAGCAACAGAAAGGTTTTGTGCGTACTCTTTTTCCTTTTTTACCTGAGCATCAACATTAATAAGTCCAATAATTAGTTTCTCCTCATCATTTTCAGTGATAATAACAGCTTTTTGCCTAAAAAAGGTTGGCTTGCCATCAACAATCAGCCTGTATTGGTATTGAAAGAAACCCTCTTTTGCTATACTCTCTAGAATATTCTCTTTCTTTATATTTTTCTTAAAACCCTGTAAGTCATCCGGATGTATTATCTCCTTTATTAACATCTGAGTCTCGGCAAAGAAATCCTCCCCAGCTTTATTTTCTCCTATATATCTTTCTCCCTGAAGGGTCTTATACACAGAGTAAGTATTATTTTCAAGATTTATGGTATAGATAGCAAAAAAATCCCCGAAAAGAGCTGCTATTCTGGAAAATATAATTCGCTCTTCCTGTAGAGATTTAAAGTCCTGTTGCAGTTTTATCTGCTTGTCTACACTATGTACTCCGATAATAATATGCTTGTCATCACTTTTATCAAGAACTGCCTTAAAGTTTACATACCTTATTCCCACTTCATCTTCAGCTCTGTAAATTATAGAAAAAACGCCCTGTTTAGCTATCTGCCTTAGCATATTTTCTTTTGTACAAAGTTCATTGAACATACTTTTGTCTTCATGATATGTTTTGTTTTCCACATCATTATGTGCATCATAAAAGAAGTCTTTGCCAATCTTTTCAACAGTAATGTTACGATTAAGCCCGTCCATATGATATTCAACATAATTATTAGTTTCAATATCAACAATATACATGGCAACATAGTCATCACATAATGCTCTGGCAATATAATTGTATGATAAAGAAGTTGAATTCTTTAAAGATGTATCTACAGAAATGACTGCAAAAATCACTGCCGTGCAACGTGAAACCGGATTTTGTGCAACTTTTTGAACCAACAAATGTGCCGTCTTGCCAGTTGGAGTTGTGTCCTCAACAATAATCCTTTGGTCAGACTGTATACATTTCCTGATTTCGGATAGAACATAGGCTCCTGGTAAGTTAAGCTGCGAGCTTATGTCGACACTCCTTATTTTTTCTTTTCCCGGGAAGTATTTACTGATAAAACCTTTACACGCATCGTTAATTCGAATAACCCGGATTTCATCATCATCTATTTCAAGAATAGCCATAGGATCCTCATTATTATTATTCTTAAATCCTTCATTATTCCCTCGAATACTGGATAATTCATGAATATTTAATCCATCAACTTGGGCATAATAATCTTCTTCCCTGGCATCCTCCACTGTAAATAACGGTTTGTTACTTTTTGCATAATTATAGAGATCTGCTGTAGATACAGGTCTGCTATAATAAAATCCCTGAAGCTTGGTACATCCAATATCGCATAGTAAATCTACCTGTTCTTTTCTTTCTACTCCTTTGGCAATGACATCTATGCCAAGTTTTGCAGCCATCTTAAGTAATCCATCTACAATTATTACCGATTCCTTACTGGTGGGAATATTTCTAATCAATGTCATATTCAGTTTTAATGCATCAAAGTGGATTTTCGAAGACAACATAAGGGGAATGCAATTATAGCCAAAATCATCTATTTCTAATCTATAACCTAATTCCTCAAGCTTTTCTAGCTGAACAGCTATTTCTTCATTTTCTACCAAAACTGTACTTTCTGATAATTCAAAGGCAAATTTTTCTCTTGAAATACCTGAAGCACAGACTCTATCTTCTATTTCTTTTACAAAATCTTTATTATGAAAATCTGATAATGAAATATTGATTGATGTAGTTGCAAAATTTACCCCAACAGATGATTGGATCTGAATATTTTCAATAGCTCTCTCCAAAATATACAGATCAAGGCGTTCAACAACACCATTTTTTTCCAAAACAGGTATAAAATCAAAGGGATTAAGTATTCCAAGAGCGGGATCATCCCACCGTGCAAATAGTTCTTCCTCACATACTCTGCCAGTAGACGCACGAACTACAGGTTGCGAGTATATTTCAATCCACCCCAGATTAAGTGCACGTTCAAAATTTTCAAGCAAATACTTTTCTCTGCTTCCAATAAATGAATCATTCATTTGGAACCTCCCTCTTTATAACACTCATCGATTCCCAATGTATAAATAATATTATTTTATCTTTTAAACGACTAAATTCCAGAAAATGCTGACTATTTTCAATATCGACATATTTTTTCCGTAAATCCACAAAACTAGAAAAATCTATAATACAAATGGTAAAAAATGTAATTTTTCTGGTCTCCTTCTTCCATAGGCTATCTTTCCGCAATAGACCGGATTCTGAATGATTCGCCGTGTCAACGCCGGTGATAAAATGTTATAAAAGAATAAAAAAGGCCTGTCTCTGTAAAAATTATCAGAGCAGACCATAATATCCATTTTTGCCAGTTAAAATACCTTTTGCATTGACAAAATGAATCTTGCTACCTTCCTGTCATTTTGAGAAATTTCTTGTCGTTTAGTTGCTCATTAGTAATATATTCTCCGTCATAAAACAATGCATAAGTTGTTACAGGTGTTGGGGCGCTTTGGGCTATTTCCTTATTCTCAATATGAATAGCTTTGAAAGGTATATTATTTTCCTTTGCTGTTTTTTCTAACACAGGTACATATTTTGCATTAAAAGGGCACTGGCTTGTGTAATACAAAACATACCCTTTATCGTCTACATGCGGATGTCTGGCGCATTCTTTAAACATCGGCTTTTCTACCTTTGCATCAAAGGGCAAATACATAAGCTGTATTCCATTATCTGCTTCATCACATACTTCAAACCCTTTATATTTGAGAAACTTGGAATCGGAAAGGAAGGGCTTTTTCTTTGCTGATGACAAAATGCATAGGCCATTTCTATCTTTTGTTTTGCTGTCTTTGATGCATGCATTCAAAAGCTCCGTGGAATAACCATGCCCTTTGAAAGATCCGGACACCCACAGGCAATCAATATACATATATCCATCAGC
Source organism: Acetitomaculum ruminis DSM 5522 (assembly GCF_900112085.1). GTDB lineage: Bacteria > Bacillota > Clostridia > Lachnospirales > Lachnospiraceae > Acetitomaculum > Acetitomaculum ruminis. The sequence goes on along the minus strand of NZ_FOJY01000006.1, from coordinate 167,718 downwards.
ACTTATGGGAATCCATGCATTCTCAGCAGGGATGTACTCGATAAAACACTTACCCCTTTTGGCACTCTTTAGAAAAACAAGTCCCTCATCAAACCTGTCGGCAAGCCATACTTTCTTTGATGATACCTGTATATCTTTATTATTGGAAATAGCGCAACAAATATGCTCTTCTTCAATATTATCTTTTGTAACTCTAATATATTCCATTGTTATTCCTCCATAAGTTTTATTAGTATAACTTTATATCCCGTGATCGGTCATATAAAACGGATTAATCGTCACATTACCCTTGCCAAGAATAAATGTAACAATGACCGCCATTATCCAAATAATCCAGATCACATATTTGATCCTGTTCCTTCCGCCTTGCTTTGATGGTTTGTCATTTATCAGTAATACACATTCTTGAAGTCCTCCTGCCGGACAGATGTATCCCACCACACACGTCCGAAGAATATAGAGAACCCAAACATGGATACAAAAAGCATCTTTTTTCTGACTCTCTGTCTCATAATCAATATCATCCTTATAGTTTACTCAAAAATCTGCCCAGGAAGCTTAAGCTTTTCCTTTGGCCGAAAATTCTTATCAAACTCCTCAACATCAGCATCTTCCGGAAGGTCATGGTATCTGATTCCGAACTTGCTGGCATAGTCAAAGCCGCTGTGTCCATAGAATCCAAAATTTCCTTCAAAAAGCACTGCTCCAAAGCCCATATCTGTGGCCTTTTCAAGAGAGTAGTCCAGGATTGCCTTGCCATATCCCTGTCTCTTTAATTCAGGAGCGATACCGATCGGTCCCATGGTAAGGACATTGATAGTCCTGCCATCATCTACCTCAATTATCGTCTTCATAAAAATGTTCTGCCCTATAAGTTTCCCATTCTTTTCCATGACAAAATCAAGTTCTTTTACAAAAGCAGGATCCTCCCTAAGGACATGAATCACATAATGCTCACTGCATCTCGGGCGATACACGTTCCAGAAGGACTCCCTTACAAGGTTTTCAACTTCTCTGTATTCATCTTTTCTCTCAAGTCGTATTGCATAATCATTTGAATTCATTTCTTAATCTCCTATAAACTTATGTCTTTTCTCGTTTAAGTAGCAATAATCCTTTTATGGTCATCAGAATAAAAGCTACAGATGTAGCATACGCTGCCCTGGTAATAGCAAGGACAAGCACGGTGACTATGCTGATTCCCATGGATAAGATGATCATTCCCCTCTTTATCTTTTCACACTTAAAATGGTTTAAAACCACTATTACAGCTCCGATTACCACAAGGGATGCAAACAATATCCAGTAAATCAGCTTTATAGTAGTCGAAACATCGCTGTATTCGATAAGACTCACTGCGTAAACCATCTTTTCTATCGGGTGCGGGAAAAGCGGAAGGAATATCAGCCCACACGCCAGCAGGTCATTTAGCCCAAGAAGATAATCCAGTACCTTGCGAATATTTGCCCTGTTTTCTTTTTCAGCTATAGTCACCAGTTTTTCACTGGATAGAAGCTCATCTATGGATACAGAAAAGAACTTTGATATCTCTTTTAGCGAATCAATGCTTGGATAGCCTCTGCCAGATTCCCATTTTGAGATTGCTGTCCTTGAAACAAACAAAGCTTCTGCCAGTTCCTCCTGGGTCATCCCTTTGCTATTTCTCAGTTCCAACACTTTTTCGCCAAACTCCATAGCTGCCATCTCCTCTTATGCCTCTTTTTCTGCATGACAGAACACATCCCTTATACAGATAATACAAGCCGATGCTTAAAAGTACCGAGCCCACGATATCAGTAAACCAGTGGACTCCTGAAATAAGTCTTCCTATTACCATAAATAGTGAAAACAATACTGCAAAAATAGTGATCAGTTTATTTATCAGATCATCACTTAGCCTTCTGCCAGCTTGTTCCACCAGTGTCGGCATCACACTAAGTACCAGCAGCGTTGTAGAAGATGGATACGATGCCTCCATGACCCCTTCAATAGGTATAGGCCTGTAGCCCACTGGTATCATCTCAAATATAAGGTAAGCCATGATGACAATAATGTAGTAGATTCCGAGAATGATAATATCCTTATCCACCTTAAACAGGCTCTTTCTCTTAATCAGCTGAAGTAACCCAACACCACCAAATATCATGCAGATAAAAATAGGTACCAGCCCAAGCCAGTCTGTGATGGTATACAGTGTCATGTTGGCTCCAGTCAACGCATGAAATCCGGTATTGAATGTTGCAAATCCAATATTTGTTCCATTTTGACCGACGGGCCTAACATCAATTGTCATAATAAGCAAGGTTAATAATGCAAACAATGCTATAAAAGTGACTCCTGTTAAAAAGCAAGTTTTTCTGTTTCTCATTTTTCTAATTCCTTTCCTTGAAAAATTTCCTTCCGGCTGATTTCAAAGTATCAAAGGATATGAAAAACAGAAAGAATCCCGCCGTCACATGGGCGATACGCTTCGTGTCATCAGCATAGATACTGGATTTGTGCAATGTCACAAATTAGCAGGTTATTAATTTCACCCATACCCGCCTCCGCGCTGAAATTCCTTTATAATGTCAAAAACTATCTCTTTTTATTTTCTTTGCAGCCTTAGCCCATTTTGATATTTCTTTTTTCTTGGCATAATTCCTTGTGTTCTCAGAGCTTAGTGACTTGTACAGGATGTATCTGTCCACAGAAAGATCACCACTTTCTATTGCGGCTTTCACAGCACAGCCTGGCTCCGTGTCATGCTGGCAATCACTAAATTTACATTGTTTTTCCAACTTGGCTATATCCGAAAAGGTATTATCAATTCCCAGCTGCGTATTTGCCATGCCAATTTCTCTCATGCCTGGTGTGTCAATTATGGATACGCCGTTATTAAGTTCAATTAGCTGTCTGTAGGTAGTGGTATGTCTCCCTGTGGAATCTGACTCTCTGACGCTGGAAGTTCTCATTATCTCTTCACCAGCAAAAGCATTTAAAAGTGTTGACTTTCCAGACCCGGAAGATCCCATTAGGCAGATAGTAATACCTGGTCTCATATATTCCTGTAGTTCATCGACTCCTATCCCATAAAGTGCTGAAATTGCATGAGCCCTAACCTTATCAGATATGCTCTCCACCTCTCTTATATATCTGCCATAGTTACTACATAGATCTGCTTTTGTCAAAACCACCACCGGAATAGAATGCCCCTGAAGAACAACACTCACATATCGAGCTATTCGATTATAGCTATAGTCTTCATTAAGCGACGTCACAATAAAGGTATAATCCACGTTAGCTACCATGTACTGCATAACTCCGGTCTTCGCCTGATCAGGGCGCTGCAAAAGGCCAGAACACTCAAGCACTGATACGATCAAAGAATCTCCGATTGGGTTGTATTCAAAAGAAACATAATCACCCACTACAGGAAACCAATCTGTCATTAAGTCATAAAAGCTCCCTTTGAGTCTGGCAGGGATATCCTTTCCTTCGTATCTAATTGTATAATTGTTCTTGTGTATCGCAGATATTCTGCCTTTAAAAAGTTCTCCATTTGTATTATTCATTTGTCTCCACCCTTATCGCCAATATCAGTATGGATCCCACTGTCTGGAATAGAACCGTTCTCATTTTTAATGGCATCCTCTTTTATTCTTCCCAGATATATACAGTAAACAATCGCAACAACAATGGTAGTCACGACATAAATCTGGTCCACAACTGCATTGTCAGCCCCAAACATTGAAAAAGCATCTATCATTGAATGGGTTATTATGCATGGAAGAAGACTCCCACTCTTATAAAACACCATAGTAAGGATAAATCCCCAGGAAACTGCAAAGATTACCTGTTACCAGTATCCACATAGGAATAAAGTACAAATATTTTTTTTGTATTTCCCGGCCATGAAGAGATACCGCATTTTGTCTCAAGATGATTCTCTTTTACGAAAAGGCTTATACATATGGCAAATACGCTAATTCCGAGTAGCATAATTATGCTCTGGTATCCATAATTTCCTTTTAATGTAGTCATCACAACGCAGTATAAAACAATACCTATCACAGCAAATAATATCTCATTTTTCTCATAGAGTTTTTTCATACTTACATCCTTCCCTGGCTGTTCAAAGAGTTTTTGTTATTATAAAAGAAGTATCATCTTCAGGATCAGAATACCAGGTAAATTCTTTCTGTTTTTAATTCCTTCATCTGTTCTCGGTCTCCACTATTTTCTCAAACATGATCTTCTGTTCTTTCATAGAGATTTTTCCGACCTTATAGCCATACTCCGGCAATTCTTTTTTATATGTCAAAAAAGAATGATCTATTGGAAGTCCGGCAATCTTTTCAATCTCAGCATAAGTCAGGCTGAATTTATCATCGCCGTTTTTCTGTATCCATTTCCACAGAGAATCATATTTACTCATTTGTTCCTCCAACACTTCTGCCAAGCAGCAATTTCCTCGCTCGACACCTCATATGCCGTATATTCATGCTCATATTCATATCCCAGCTAACAATAGTCATCTCCTATACTGCTCCATACCAGATATCAATACATTCATAGATATCTCGAAGCTTTCATCAATAGAAATCGGATTGCCAAAAGAATTATGGATCTGTAGCATGATAAATCCTTCAAGAAAAGCTCTGTAAGTTCTAAGCAAATGATTTGCCACCTCTCTATCTATACCAAGACTATCTGTTTGTTCAAAGAAGAATGAATACAAGCCCTCTGTAACTTCATGTAAAGTTTCATCAGAGTATTTGTTATACCAAAGCATCGCCTCAAATACACCCGGATTCTCCATAGAAAATCTGTAAAATGCTATGCCATAATTTTTGAGTTTTTCTTTTGGACTGGTTGAATCAATTCCTGCAACTATCTCATCCGAAACCGTCTTCCAACCATAGATCATAAGCTTATAGTGCAAATCATCTATTGACTTTACATGATTATAGAGAGACGGTTTTCTGATTCCTAAATATTCAGAAAGCGTTGTGACGCTCAAATATGATAACCCCTTTTCATTTGCTAATGTAGCAGCTTTTTCTATTATTTCTTCCTTAGATAATCCTGTTCTTGGCATATTTACTCCCATCCTCCATAAACTAATAATGTTAGTTTTATTATACTAATACTGTTAGTTTTGTCAACAATAATTTCTGTACGAACCACTTTACCAATCATTTTTTCAATAATAGAAAAAGGACAAAGATTTCTAATCCCTGTCCTCAAACTTATATCATCTTAAAAAACTTTAGTGCCTCAGTAATAGCTCTCTCTTTCTCTGGTGTTGTTCCCGGCTGTCTGCTGTTTTCTGATTTAGGCTTATTGTAATTCTCTCTTTCTATAATTCCATGCTTCTGCTTAACCTGTGCAATATTTAGGTTTGTTACATGAAATCCGTAGTGTTCCTGCACCCATTCCTCAATTTCCTTGTATGTGGCCTTAGTTTCCCCACTTGTCAGATCAAGCTCATCCATACCCACTTTTACATTGACATGAGCTTTGCTTCATGAAGTTTGGACAATAAGCATACCGTTTCCACATGTCTGGAGACAACACCATGAATGTCAGTCGTAAACGGGAAACTATCCATGATTTTGGCTCTAACTAAACAAATATATAACACACTGTTATTTAATGCTCGCAGTAAAGCGGACATTCGGAATCCGCTTCGCTACTTCCTCATGAACACAGTGGCACTTTGTGCCACCTGTCAGAAGGGGTTTTAACCCCTTCTGACACTAGTAAGCTTATACCCCCGCTTAAAGCTTACGCTTTTGAAGCGGGGGATTGCTTACACTGCGTTCAAGTTTATATCCATATGGAGCAAAGCCGCCATTCCATTTTCCCTCACGCGCCTTCTGTTCACGTCCTGCCATAGTCTGAACCCTGATGTTCTCACGCTCCATCTCTGCAACAGCAGCCAGAATAGATATCAGAAGTTTTCCTGCCTCCTTTGAGCTGTCTATTCCGTCCTCGACACATATAAGATTTACACCATAGTCCTGCATTAACTGGAGTGAGTTAAGTATATCGGCAGCATTTCTTCCAAAACGTGACAATTTGAAAACAAGGACGTATTTTACCTCGTCCTTGCAATCCTCAATATCATATAACATTTAGCTTTTTTTGTCTTCATAAAATAGTACCCCTCCAAATTTTTGTTGACAATTACAACAAAGTTCTTTAAGATGAAAATTAAGAAATGGGTTTTTCACCGGGTAGGGCATCAGCCTGACAGGACTTGCTCGTTTCTTTTTTTATTTCCATAACATCGTACAAATACTTTTTTCCGCTACCTGCATGTCTGATCAAAAGCCTTGCATGAAATATATTATATCCTCTGATTTCCCCATCATCGCCATAGACTGATAAACCAAAACGAGTATCGTATCTATACCAACCATTTTTTGCATCACGTCCGTGCTTTTTCTTTCTGTTTTCCTCAAATACTCCGTTGGTTGCTATTTCTATCATCTCATGAATCCCCTGCGCAGCGTTTGCCTTGGCTTTAGCGACAGCCCCTTTCAGCTTCTTTGTATAAATCGATCCTGAGTATTCTCCCGGAAGATTTGTCCCTATATACACAATTTCTCCATCTTCTGCTATTGAATAAAATTCCCAACATAATCTTTAAGATATTGTTCAGCATCTTCCCAATTTAGGCTTCTCTTTCCCTTAAAAATAATGTCATTTATCATGACAATGTTGTTTCCGTCCGCATCCTTTATTACAGATACATTTCTTGTTTTATTCTCTTTCTCCATAATGCTCATCATCCTTTTTAATAAGTTTCTCCATCCTTATGTAATACTCCAAAAGTCTTACAACATAATCCGGTGCATGGCGCATATCCCGTTCCCATTCTGTAACTGTTCTATAAGGAATATCAAAATAATCACAAAACTCCCTTCTATTCATACCAGTACTTTCACGAAGTTCTTTTATTTTCTTTGCTTTATTATCCATGAATTATCACCCTCAAACAAAATACACGTTGTATAATATTGTAACATATATATCTTTCTTACACAACGTGTACCTCTGCAATGGTAATTTCAGAATATTATATCAAGCTACAGACTCATTTGAATCACTGTCAGCAACCGCTTTGCTGTATATTACATAGCTGCATACAAACTCCTTTTCATCTTCAGCACTCTCAATATCGATCACACAGATTACTCTTTTATCCTCCATTCTCTTAAGGAATGCAAGTCCGTATTTGAGCATCAGCCTTGCCATAACATCAATACAACGCTCAAATGCAATGTTATCTTCCCGATTATCATAATATTTCTTCATATCCTTCTTCCCTCGTAATATCATATTTTTTCAGACACTTTGCAGGCATAAAAAAGCCCATGTCCCCCGTCTTTACTGACATTAGGCACATAGGCACGTACTTTAACTCCGTTACAAAAAAATTATTCAGTTGTTGTAAAAATGTTTTCAACTCAAAACTTCCGCCCTCCCGCCTATCTGCCAACAAAAGGATTATCTTTCATCGTGTGATTAACGTATAAGCCTTTATAACCGCGAGCGGAACGTGCCTCGATAGAAACGTTTTTCACGTATTCAATACCGAGTTTCGATGCCAATTGACGTACTTCCTTAGAAAAAGCTGTCTCCGATCTTACCTTTACAACATTAGCTTCACCATAATCTCTGTAAGCCCGGTATAAGTCTTTTGTAGTGCAGACGGCATCCTTATCAAAAGTGATATATCCTTTTGATTAAGAAGAAATCCAAACAGGATAATCAAGACTGTCCGCCTCTGACATTACTTCCTCCTGTTTTTCCTTGCTTAAGCTCTTTAATTCATCCATCAATTTTTTACCTTCTTTCCATAGTCTGTAACAAAAACTTTCTTCAGAAATATCACCGCTCATCCCTATCATATTTCTTATGAATATGATCATGTGATGCATTTTCTTTGTCTGCTTCCATTTTTGCCTTGGCAAGTCTTTCTCACACAGACATTCTTGCTGCTTCAGCAATTTCCTCATGACTCTTTTTCTTCATCAGCGGATTTTCCAACGCCTCCTTGACAACTGCCATGATATTTTCCGATTTTCTCTTTAGAAGATTGACCGCACCATCAAGAAGAGATTTCGCAATATTTCTTTTTTCTTTTGTAGCTCCGCTAGACGGTTTCAAAATTGCATCCTCATAACCATCCTTTGTACCAAGTTGATAAACTGTTTCTTCCGGACAGGTCTTTGGATATAGAATTATAATTCCTTTAAAAAGAGGCGCATGAATCAGCAACTCCATACGCCTAATTTATATATTGTTATTATTCCTTACGAATTCTTTCAACTACACTTTCCTGACTCATCTTTTCAAACTGATACTTTGGTATCACATACGCAATCCCAACCAAAATTGGAATCATAAGCACACATGGCACTATCGTAAGATGCATCTGGAAGTAAAATGCTGTACCGAGTGTATTTGCTAAAATCTGCTTTGCTCCAAACACAACTAGCAATACTGCAATCACAAATGCACCTCCCAAATATAGGAATCCCTCAGCCACTAGCATTTTCGATATCTGTTTTTTCGTCATTCCCACAACTTCCAAAAGCGCCAGTTCCTTTTTCCTGCTGATTACAGAGGTTGCTGTTGTATTAAAGAAATTCATAATACCGATAAATGCTAAAATAACGACAAGAAAACTACCGATCATATAATATTTATTGACATACCGCTGAAAGCTCTCTTTCATGTCCAATACAGAAAACACATTGATCATATCATTTTCTTTCAAAATATTTTCATCAAGGTATTCTTTTATCTGCTTATCCGCTCCTTTCTTTGCATCGATGGCAGCATACATGGCTGATTCATTTCCCGTCTGAGTAATATATTCATCTTCTGGAACTAATACCGTAATATAGATAAGGTCTGCATACGGATAATCCAATGCATATGGCATCAGTGCTTCTCCAATGACTTCGTAATCTTTTTGGTTTCCATTTTTGTACTCCATTTGAAAAACATCCCCAGTCTGATAATAAGAAACCGGATGCTCTGCATATTTATCACCATAATCTACAAGCACATAATTTCCGCTTTTAAATGTATCCCAAGAGCATTTTTCCCCTCTCCATTCTAATTTGTCAAACACTGACTGGCTGATTCCGAGAAAATGAACACTTACTGTATTGGAAGCCTTTGCCTCTTCCCAAATCTGTTCTTCATCATCGTTCCAGTTTTTTTCATATTTATCTGCGAATGTTTCCCATGTTTTCAGAAGTTCCGGCTCCATCTTGTGGGTTTCCTCCGAATAATACACATATCCTGTTTGAGCACTATCAGGGCTTTCGTCCAGAATCTCTTTAATTTCAGGTGTAATACCGTTGAAATTCGTATTTGACAAACTTGCCGTCATCTGATCTAGTTGAAAATCGGATGCTAAAAACACTTTCTTGTAAGAATCAAAATCATATCCCTGCACCAACATCACGATACAGTTTACCACCACCATAGAAAGAGCGATAGAAAGCATAACAATCAATCCCTTTTTCCAATTTCGTAACACATTTTGAACTGCCATCCCCCACCAGGTTACAGAAGTATTCTTTTTTATTTTCCTATGTGACTGCTCTCCTTCTGCCAAACGCAGAGCTTCCACAGGAGATACCCTTTCTACCATTTTACAAGCCTGCAAACTAGAGAGATACACCGTCAAAAGCGTTAAAAGTATCGCTGCAAGGAAGATCAAAGGATTCGCTGATACTACTGTCTGAGTCGTTTTTCCTGCCTGTGCACTAATTGCAGCATCTGTATTCAAGGACGGAGCCATACAAAGACCTGCAAGATAACCACAAAGCAATCCGATTGGAATACCAATAGCTGATAATCTCCACGCCTGCATACGTACAATTTTTTTCAATTGTTTTCCTGTTGTTCCCACGTTCTTCAATAATCCGTAGGCTCTAATATCCGTTTTCACGGATATATTAAAAATATTATAAATAATTAAGTAACCAGCCAATATCACAAACAGCACCATTACAATAAGGGAAGTGAATGAAAATGAATCCTCTTCAAAAAGATTATATGCCGGATTGATCTCCAATCCTGTCCCTGCTTTCGTAAATCCTGCTGTCTTAGATATATTTTCTGTTTTCTTTTCCAGATTCCAAAGATTCTTGTACCAGACAGAATACTCCTTTCCCCCATTATAGATACCTTTTTCTAATTCTTTCTGTGTAACAGGATAACAATTCTCCTTAGCATAGGCTTCAGATACCCAGACCATCTGACCTAAAACAGCCTTATCACCCTGCCAAAATCCACATATCTGGAATGTATCTGTTTTGTATTGTTTCAGCATTGGATTTACTTCCCACGTCAGCGTGACTTCTTCCCCAATCTTTGGTGTAACTCCCAGTGCTTCCAGTACCAAGCTGCTGACTGCTACTTCATTTTCCTTCTCTGGCAGTCTTCCTGTAGTTGGCAGACAATTAAAGCTTTCTGCCATATTTTTATCTGCATATCTAACTTCTACTGAAAAGCCAAAATGTTTATCTCTTCCTGCTCCCAGAAAAATGCCTGTTCCATATCGTTCCACCTCATCACTTTGTTCTATTGTTTTTTGCAATCTCTCCGCATCTTCTTCTGACAAATTCTGCGCAATAGCATGGGATGAATCCATAAATTGCTTAATTTCCGTTGCTCTTTTGGAAAGTATCATGGATACGCTCCCCACAAAGAGGCTTGTAAATAACAGTGATGTCAACATGATTGCAATAACAGCAATAATATTTCTTGCTCGGTTCATTTTCATAAAACGTTTCGTCAATAATCGTAACGTTTCTTTATTCTCTACTTTTACCATATAATCGCCCTCACTATACCAAACCACTGTCTGAAACAATTTTTCCGTCTTCAATCTGTAAAATCCTGTCAGCCATCTGGGCAATCTCCTCATTGTGAGTAATCATTACAATCGTTTGATGAAAACGCTTACTGGTGACTTTTAAAAGTCCCAATACATCCTGACTCGTTTTTGAGTCCAGATTGCCTGTCGGTTCATCTGCCAGCAAAATAGCAGGTTTTGCCGCTAATGCTCTTGCGATTGCCACCCTTTGCTGCTGACCCCCTGACAGTGCACTTGGAAGATTTTCCAGTTTTGTCCGAATGCCCAGTGTATTTATGATTTCATTTACATAACCTTTTTCAATCTTTTTTCCATCCAGTTTTACAGGAAGAACAATATTTTCCCATACATTCAGCATCGGAACCAGATTATACTGTTGAAATACAAATCCAATATTTCTACGCCTAAAAATAGTAAGCTCTTCATCTGTCATATGGCTTAAATTCTGTCCGTCAACAATGACCTGACCGGATGTTGGATTATCCAAACCACCAATGATATGAAGCAATGTAGACTTTCCACTTCCAGAGGTTCCAACAATCGCTACAAACTCCCCTTTTTCTACTTCCAGGTTTATACCATCAAGAGCCCTGACTTCTGTTTCTCCCTGCCCATATATTTTTCGTAAATTTACTGCTTTTAATATATTCATGTCATCCTCCCATCAAAAAAGCCTGTATTGATTTTTACAATACAGACTTTATCATAACAATGTCTCCATCTGGTTTCTGAAATGTCACAGTTTTGATACTATTCCTTCTTTGCTATCGGAAGAAACACAGAAAATGTAGAACCCTTTCCTCTCTTTGATGTCACTTTTATATATCCTTTTTGTGCCTGAATGATCTCTCTTGCAAGGAATAAGCCAATTCCTACTCCTGGCTGGTCTGCCACTGACAGACTCCGATAAAACCTTCCAAATATCTTTGGTATTTCTTCTTTTTCTATTCCAATGCCATCATCAATGATATCAATCTTTACAAAAAAAGAATACTGCTCGACTTTTATCTGAACATTTCCCCCACATGCTGTGTATTTAATCGCATTGTCTACAATATTTCCGAGTGCCTCCACGGTCCATTTTGAATCACATCGAACATGCAAATCCGTGTCACATAGGCTCAGAGTAATATTCTTCTCCCTTACTTTTACGTTAAACTGCTGCTGTATAGATTCAAGCATCTGCTTAATAGTAGTATCCTCCGAATGTACTGCGATAATTCCACTCTCCATCCGTGATAATTTGACCAATGATTGTATCAAAAAATCTAATTTATCTGTTTGCTCCAAAATGGTAGCTATCTCCTCCTGATTTTCATTACTCACTTCAGAGAGTATTTCTCCATAGATTTTCAGATTTGAAATAGGAGTCAGTGTCTGATGCGCAATATCTGAAATAAGTTTTTGTATCACTTCTTTCTGTTCCTGTTGATTTTTTCCTGCCAGAAAGCTACTGTCTATATATTGTTTCATGCTGTTTTCAAGAGCAGAATACTTTTCTTCTGATACTTCTGTCCGTTCCAGTTCTCCATCTACTGCACAATCCAGCATTTGCTGCAGCCGGTTCAAAAGCTTTTTTTCTTTCTGATAAAAAAAGCTGTACCAAAAAACTCCGCTCAGGACAAATATAACTACAATCAACATAATTGTTTCTATCATCCATTCACCGCCCATGTATAACCAATTCCATAAACCGTCTTGATATATTCAGGCTTCTGCGTATCATCTTCTAATTTGTCTCTGAGGCGTTTGATAGCAACAGTCAAGGCATGGGCATCCACAAACTCTGTATCTCCCTGCCATACCTCGTCAATCAGATATTCCCGTTTCAATACTTTTCCTCTGTTTTCACACAGCGCTCTAAGGAGCTTTTGTTCTGTCTTACTAAGTTCAATAGGTTCTCCATCTTTGAAAAATTCCATTTTATCGAAATAGAACTCAAATCCATCAAGCTCCATAGAATTCTTAGCTGCTGCCTCTTTATTTCTAAGCTGTACAGACACTCTTGCACGCAAAACCATCAAGCTAAACGGTTTCGTAATATAATCATTTGCCCCAGCTTCCAATCCTGTTACAATATCTACTTCCATGTTATTTACTGTAAGCAGAATAATCGGCACCTGACTATTTTTCCTTATTTCTCTTACAAAATTAATCCCATTCCCATCCGGCAAATTCACATCTAATAAAACCAATGTGATATCTTCCTTTTTCAAGATTTCTCTAGCTTCCTGCAAAGTTTGGCACTGATAAAAGAAATAATCATCATTCTTTAAAGCCAGACAGATTCCATCATTTAATTTTTTGTCATCTTCAACAATCAGTAACTTTTCACTCATATTTTCTCTACTTTCTTACAAATTACGCTAATTGTATCATTGTCAGTTTTATAATTCAAATTATTAGATCAAAACCTCCGACAGAATTTATCTTATAGACAGCAAAAAGCTCCCGAAGGAGCTTTCCACACTTTAAATATACATCAATTCTTTTAACACAATCTCTTCTGCCATATTACGAATACCATTTACCAATCTGACCCATTCCATCTGGTCACGAGCTTTCAATTCTTCCGTAATGCCCTGCCGCTCCATCATCTGACGCATCAGAATATATGTCCTTAGATCATCGCAAAATATTTCAGGGCAGCCTTGATAGCATCTTCTTTCTCTTTCGGGCATTGTGGAATTCTTGCATTTTCTGATTTTGGAAGATTATAGTTTTCTCCCACTTCAATTCCATATTTGCGTTTTACCTGAGAAATATATAAATTTGAAACCTTCAGGTCAAATTCTTTCAGCACATAATCTTTGATTTCCTGATAGGTTGCTTTCAACTCGGCACTGGTGGCATCCAGCTCGTCCAGGTCTAAGTCGATCTCTATCGTGTCATCTGATTTTTGTTGGGACAGAAGAACAACCGTCTCCACATGGCTCGGTTCTCCAACGAGTAACGCATTTCATGCCTACTGTACAAGGGAATGGTGGAACACCTATTTTCGCCTAAAAATGGGTATGTCGAACCGATACCAATATTGAGTTGCCTTATTGCTCGTATAGGCAAATACAGTAAATGCCTATTGCGTAAATTTCAATTTTACTCTGCATCATCGCAATAAATTTCTATCGCATTTGCTACGAAGATGGCTGTACCTTCTCCACCATATGAATCGATATTCGTTGTAAAGTCTCCACCGCCTGAATACATTTTCCCTAATCCACGCAAAATCTTATTTGTGCATGTATATAAGTTTTCTGTAATATAGTCCTGTATTCTCTTTACAAGATTCTGAGCATCAGCAGAAGCCGGATCCATATTCTTCATCTCGCCAGCTTCTTTAAACAGAAGCATAAATCTATCTGCTATAATTCGCTCGTCCTCTTCAGTTCGATTCCTTTGCTTTTCTTCCATCTCCTTGTATTCTGGCATATTGCCATACAATTCCTTTGCCTGTCTGGAATATTCGTCCAGTTTGCTTCTATCAAAAGCCTTAAAATCCATATGTTTCACTCCTAACATTTTGATTCCAAGTGCAAAGTTCATCAAGTTCTCAATATGTTCCTTCTTAAGCCTTAGCAACTCTATTTGCTGTTCTAAAGCTTTACTTCTATCAAAACCAGGACTATTGATAATTGCCTTAATGTCTTTCAGAGGAAACTCCAATTCCTTAAACAGCAGAATATGTTGAAGGCGCTCCAAATCTGTATCGTCATACAGTCTGTAGCCTGCATCGGTATATCCCGTCGGATGTAAAAGACCAATCTTGTCATAATATTGTAGAGTGCGTATACTCACTCCGGCAAGCTTACTCACTTCATGCACTGTCATCATTATTATTTCCTCCCTTAACTTGGTGACTTCAGCATAAACTATTACGTAACGTCGGAGTCAATACTTTTTTCAAAAAATTTTTTCATCTAAGTAGCTCGACAAATATGAATTTACAGTGCAACCTATCATTTAACATTTGTTTCTCGTCTCATTTTACGCCTAGCTTTAATTCTCCCTAACAAACCAGAAAGATACATCGCAAGTACAATTAACATCCCAAAATCTAATCCAAGACCTGCACTTGCTATTTTTTCATAAATGCTTCCAGGAGTATCTAACCCCGTACTTTCGATGGCAACAAATGCAATCATCCCCACGATAGCAATAACCGTAAGCACCAATAACCTTCCTCTTATTTTTTTATTAATTGCCTCCGCATAATCAGATAATGATAATACTGTTTCTTTTACTTCCTTTTCCATAATCTCACTTTTCCTTTCGCCATTGATAATTTCCGGAATACTTACATCAAAAATCTCTGCAATATCAACTAACAAACTTATATCTGGCATATTAGTTCCTGTTTCCCAACGAGATACAGTTCTTCCAGATACATTTAACATTTCTGCAAATTCTTCCTGTGTAATTCCTTTTTCTTTACGAAGTTCTTTTAAAAACTTACCAATCTTCTTTTGGTCCATTAAGACTTCCTCCTTTCATCAACAGACTAACTTAATGAGCAAACTTATAACACGACATAAAACGAGAAAATGCCGTATTTATGCTATTAGACAAATCTGTCTAGTACTACTTATACCTATCATGGCGCGGAAAATAGGAATTTTATTTTTTCTTAATCGGATGTCTAATAACCGTCTTCCATTTTTCTGGAGCAACTTTTCTCGCATCCGATAGATATATCTCATGATGTAGTCTCTTATCATTCATATCATTCGCATACCCATTTTGTTCAAGATATGCATTCATAATTTCAACTGTAGCTGGCTCATCATCAAAAGGACCCAAATGCATAATCTGAACACATAAACCTTCATCAATAGTGAGGAATTCTGCAGATGAACAATCCAACTTCTTCTTTTTCGTTGCCGTTTCAACAGCCCAATCAAAATCATGCTTTGTTATGAACTCTGGAAGTCTTATTACTGAAACCCAATTAAAAGTATCCTTGTTGGAATAATCTACACCATCAACATTATCTTGCCACCAAAAGCCTTCAAGTGGTGGCACAACATATTCAAAGAACCCGTCAATTTTATAATCGGTCTTATAACTCATCTTAAGTGTGTAGGCTACAGCATATAAAATGCTTATAGCTTGCTGATATGCTCCACCTTCTTCATTTGGATTACCTTTTCCTCTTACCGCAATATAATTTGCCTTTGGAACAGTAACTATCTCTGGTTTGTTCTTTGGCATATAGAACTCTTTATATTCTTTCTTAAAATCAAATGCCATTTTCATTTCTCCTTCACAGCAAAATAGGAATTTTATATCATCCCTACAAACTGGGATTTGTTACTTTGCATATCTTAGGTCAAGTAAAGGTTTTCCGTCCTTATCGACAAGAACAGTAAGACCACCAATGTTAGTCCAGTGAGCCATTAAATACTGGACTCCCGTCTCCTTGTCAACAATGATACGTGTGCCTTCCATCAGACCTTTCTTTTCAATAAATTCAAACCTGTTATCCATTTCAATATCCTCCTCAAATTCATATTTGTTTAATTCCGAAAATCTGAATTTTATCGCTCTAACGTGGATTCAGATATGTAATCGGATTCTGTGCCGACTGATTTAACTTAAGTCCGGCTATCGACTTTCCGATATAGAACTCTTCATTCTCATCAAGGGGAAGTCCCTGTTCATATCTTTCATCCACGAAGAATAATCTATTTTCAGTTTTCGGTGTCAGAACGATATCCTGTCTTGGAAGTCTGTCCTTTGCCTCTTTACATACAAACCACTCTGACGGCTTATAAACGGCCACAATCAAAGAGTTATAAACACCGAAAACATACTCCACTGTTTTAACCTTTTCTTTTGATGCTCTCCAAACACCACGAACAGCATCATATAATACCTTCTCATCCATACCTCTCTGGTAGAGTCTGTTTATTTTGATGACAAGGATTCTGTGCCTAATGTCCTTTTCCTCAAGTTCAACGGCACCGTTTATTCTTTCATACTCATCAACTGATAAAGCCTCTGCTGAATGATGTCCGGCAACAATGTTTGTCAGTCCCGCATCACTAACATAGTTGAAAACATTGATCAGTGATGCCTCTGCAGCAAATGCCTCTTCTTCAGTCAAATTTGAATTTATAATTATCTTTTCAACTTCAAGTCCGGCATCCTTAATTTCTGCAATAGTCTTCAGTTTCAACTTCTCACTATCAGGACTGCCCAAGCTTTCTTTTTCATGTTCAAATACTCTGTTTTTCGTGCCTTTTCCAATATAGAAGATTTGCTTACTGCGTGGATCTATGAGTCCATACACATAATAATCTCCAAGTGAAAGAAGGCTCTTCTCTGAAAATCTATCCATCCATTTCTCCTAGTGTGCAGTCTTTATTCCTTTGCTTGTATCCAGATCAAAGCCGACCTGCCAAAAACCCATATCAATCATTTTCATTTGTGGATATGGCATACCTTCAACTTCCATCTTTTCTATGCTTAATGCTTTTATTCCCATACATGCCTGCACCACAGACAGGACACCTTAATATACCTGATAAAAGATGTATTTTCTCACCTTTAGGTGAATTTACCTTTTCATATTTTTTTGCCTGAGCTGCTACTTTTATCTGTGCCTGCTCCCATACTTCTTCTGATACTAAAGCCTCATGAAGCCCATCTACAAGCAGGTAATCATCCTTATAGACTTGGCGATAATCATTTCTTGTTCCATGAACCTTTTCTGTTCTTCTCCTGCCATAGGCAATTTTGCCGCAATATACAGGATTCTGAATAATACGTCGGATAAGTGAAGCATCAAAAAGTGGATTCTTTCCATTTTGTCTGGCTATTTTGTGTATTCCATGATTTTCCAAATATTTTGCGATTCCGTTTGACCCCATATCTGTATTTACGTACTGGTCAAAGATGGTTCTGATAACTACAGCTTCCTCTTAATTTATTTCAAGCTTTCCATCAACCAAGGCATATCCATAAGGAGCAAAGCCGCCATTCCACTTACCTTCTCTAGCCTTTTGCATACGGCCTTCCATAGTCTGTACACGTATGTTTTCACGCTCAATCTCGGCAACGGCAGAAAGAACAGAAATCATAAGCCTTCCTGCTTCTTTTGATGAATCAATTCCATCTTCCATACAAATCAGATTCACTCCAAAATCCTACATAATCTGAAGTGAATTAAGAACATCAGCTGCATTTCTGCCAAATCTGGAAAGCTTAAATACCAGAACTAAAGAAATATCATCTTTACCGGATTTGATGTCTTCCATCATATTATTGAAAGCTACACGCCCTTCTATTGATTTACCAGACTTTCCGGCATCTTCATATTCTCCGGATATTTCGTAATCGTTAAATTCACAGAAAGCTTTCATTCTGGATTTCTGTGCATCCAAAGAATAGCCATCTATCTGCATAGATGTGGAAACACGGGTATATATATAAATATACTTTTGTTTTATCCTTACCCAATTTAATCAATCCCTTCTATGTTACGTACCTGTCTGTTGTGCTTTCTTCATAATATCCTTAACAACATCCGTACCCTCTATCTTATTCACCCCAAAACACTTCTTTCCTGCATCCTTCAAAGAAGCTCCGATATGATAGCCTTCCACACCATCTATAATCAAAAACCGATCATGAAAAGCTATAGTCTTTTTAATTGTTAATGTAGGATACTGTGCATTGAAATTATTAATATCCTGCGAAGATATTCTTGCACTGGGCAACGTATATGCAAATACATCAACGCCCGAATTTTTCTTAGCAAGTATATTTAATGTAATCACATCAATATATCGATCTATTAAAACAATTTCCTTCTTTGCATGTCCGATAATATCTGTAAGAAAACTGAAGGCATCAAAAATCTGACCATCATAGAAAATCTTCTGATTTTCTTCCTCATGATTTGCCATATACTCAAATATCCTGCCAAACTTCTCATCTGTATCTTTTTGATATTCCAACTGCTTCAGTTAGATAGCATTAATCTTCTCAAACATTAGAGCATTATTAGCAATGAAGTGACGCATCTCCTTAAAAGCACGCATTATAAAAATACTCTGCTTAGTGGCCAATTCACCCTTTAGAACCGTTGCTAACATATAAATGCCCTATTCTGTAAAGGCATATGGAAATTTTCTACGACCTCCACCTTGTCCAGAAAAAATGTGTTTTCTCGTGAAGTCACAAATTGTGACTTCACCAATTTAACTTCATCTTTTGTCAATTGAAACATAAAATCTTCCGGGAATCGCTCAATATTTCGTTTCACCTGCTGATTCATAGCTTTAAGCTCATATCCATAAATATCAGACAAATCACTGTCCAGCATCACCTGTTGTCCGCGTATCGTATATACACAGTTTCTAATAGACTCAACTGTGAGTAAGTCTGTTGTATTTTTCATAAACACTATATTCCTTTGCATTTTCTTTTTTTGAAGTCACAAATTGTGACTTCATGTATTCTATAGTAAAGCGGACATTCGGAATCCGCTTCGCTACTTCCTCATGAACGCAGTGGCACTTTGTGCCACCTGTCAGAAGGGGCTTTAACCCCTTCTGACACTAGTAAGCTTATACCCCCGCTTAAAGCTTACGCTTTTGAAGCGGGGGATTGCTTACACTGCGTTCAAATAATTGCTTATTCTTTCAATTGGAAATATATCTTCAATATCAGCAATTATGTACTTTGAATCATCAAGCTTATCCGCATTGACTATCGCTAAATACTCATCAACAACCTTCCGATCTATTGTAATTTTTCCATTTCCAGCCCAGTGCCTATCTTCTCCGTTCTTTTTTACTCTTGAAATCCAATATTCATCATTTGTTTCTATATCGATATAATTGCTATATACACCATGATATTTTTGGAATGCATGGTCATTAAAATAAATCGTCTTTCCGGATTTCGATTCTTTTATATTTCCGATCCACGCAGGACCATTATCGTTAAACCCTGTTTTTAATTCAATGTATCTAATATCCACTGGTTAATCCTCCATTATTCACTCTTGATTTGTTATCTATACAATAGTTCTATTGTCTCGACCCGACCCGAGACATCGAGACTACGACCTCCACATGCACCGTGTGGGGGAACATGTCCACGGGCTGAACCTTGTGAACGCTGTATTTTCCACTTTGGCAAAGGTATTTTAAATCCCTGGAAAGGGTGGCGCTATCGCAGCTGACATAAATCACTTTTTCCGGCTCCATAAGAAGAATTGTTTCTAAAAGCTTTTCATCGCAACCGCTTCTTGGAGGGTCAACTACTATTACATCAACATTTTTTGTATCCGGGGCTTTACCTTTGTTGGAATTTTTATAAAAATCCGGTAGTACCTCTTCGGCTTTTCCCAAAAAAAACTCTACATTTTCGATATTGTTTATTTTTGCATTGTTTTTTGCGTTTTCCACTGCCTTGGGAATTATTTCAACACCATAAACCATTTTTGCCTTTTGGGATAAAAACAAGGTTATGGTTCCAATTCCACAATATAAATCCCAGACGGTTTCATTTCCTTTAAGGTCTGCATATTCCAGGGCTTTGTCATATAGCTTTTTGGTTTGAACAGGATTTACCTGATAAAAAGACTGGGGTGAAATCTGATATTTGATATTTCCTATGTAGTCTACAATATAAGACCTTCCCCAGATTGTATGGCTTTCTTTTCCAAGAATAACATTTGTTTTTTCTTTATTTATGTTTAGGTCGATTCCCACCAGATTTTCTATTTTTGATAATTTTTCTATGAGTTTTTCCTGTTTTGGAAGTTTATCTATTGCTATAACAAGGCAAACTATTATCTCATCTGTCTTAAAGCCCACTCTTACAAGTATATGCCTTATAAGCCCCTGACCGCTTTTTTCATCATAAGAAGGCACCTTGTTTTCTTCCATATACTCTTTAACTGCCTCAACGATTTTTTCGTTTTCAGGTCTTCCAATATAACAATGCTCACTTTCTATAATGGAATGGGTTCGTCCTGCGTAAAATCCCACAAGAATATTACCG
Source organism: Acetitomaculum ruminis DSM 5522 (assembly GCF_900112085.1). Lineage (GTDB taxonomy): Bacteria > Bacillota > Clostridia > Lachnospirales > Lachnospiraceae > Acetitomaculum > Acetitomaculum ruminis. The sequence goes on along the minus strand of NZ_FOJY01000006.1, from coordinate 146,813 downwards.
TTTTTATCTTTTCCCACAGGAAACTGAGCCTTGTTTCTGTAATACCAGGGTTTATCCATGCCAATAGTTTCATTAACAACTATATCCTCAAAGCCGCCGATTCTTTTTAGATTATTAATAACTTTATTTTGCTTGAATTTCAGCTGTCTTTCATAGGAAAGAGCCTGTATCTGACAACCTCCGCACTGCTTATAAACCTGGCACCTGGCTTGTGTTCTATAAGGAGAGGGTTTAATAATTTCCATTAATCTTCCATAACCAAAATTTTTTTTCATTTTTATAATCTTGGCTTTTACAATATCCCCCTCTAAGCTGTCCTTAATAAAAAAGGTCATTCCTTCAAAATGACCTATTCCTTCTCCGTTAACTCCTGTATCTTCAATTAAAAGTTCTATTAAATCGTCTTTTTGCAATTTTTTTCCCTCTGTCTGACTATTTAATCATCAACTTATATCCTTACCGGCTTTTAGTTTCCGCTTCTTCTGATATTGGATTCAAAAAAGCGGTTATAACCCTGCCAGCTTAAATCGTTTGTTGAAACCGTAGAAAATACTTCCTTTAAGGTTTCCATCTTTGCATCTATATTATCGGCAAAATTTAATACAACTGCCTCTGCCAAAGCAGGTTTTTTTGGAGAACCGTATTCATATTCGCCATGATGTGCCAAAATGCAATGTTTTAATTCACTTTCTAATGATTTTGGAAAACCTTTGATTCTATCAGCAGCTTTAGCTACCATTTCAGACCCCATTACTATATGTCCCAAAAGTTGTCCTTCATCTGTATAATCATTCATTGGAAATTCTGAAAGTTCGTTTACTTTTCCCATATCATGGCAAATAGCTGCTGTAATAAGAAGATCCCTGTTTAATACCTCCGGATAAGTCATTGCAAAATAATGACAATGCTTTGTAACTGCTAAAGTATGTTCCAAAAGTCCTCCTACAAAACCATGATGTACACTTTTGGCTGCTGAATGAGCCTTAAAACTTCTAACAAATTCTGTATTTTGGATAAAAATTAATGATAAAAGTGTATTTAGATAAGGATTTTTTACACTGCTAATAAATTGTAAAAGCTCCTGGTACATTTCATCTATGTTTTTTGAACTAACCGGCAGATAATTTACCGGATCATACTCTTCTATACCAGCTACTCTGACTCTTTTAATGCTGACTTGAAGTGAGCCTTGATAAGCACTTACATCTCCTGTAATATCAATGTAATCAAGTTTGTCAAATTCCTCTATTCCCTGTGAATTAGGCTCCCAGATTTTGGCATCTATATTTCCGCTTTTGTCTGACAATATGACATTTTCATAACTCTTTCCGTTTTTGGTCACTGCAGACTGTTTGTGCTTACAAAGATAAATTCCCTGTATTCTTTCTCCCTCTCTCAAATCTTTAATAAATTTCATTTAATTTTCCCTTCTAGCTGATAACTTTCCATATCAAAAACGCGATAATTTATTATAGAAAAAATATTGTTTTTACACAATAACACAAGTGTATTTTACCAAGCATGAAAAAAAAGTCAATGTAAAAGTTATCAGGTTTTTATCCTCCTTTCCCAAGTCTTGCGATTAAAGACTTTAAATTGTATAATTATCTTCAAAATGCCTAAAATTTTTCTTATATAACAGAAAGGAATAATTATGAAAGAGAAATTTTACAAAGCTCTTGAATTTGATAAAATTATAGCACTTCTTGAAAAAGAAGCCGCCTCAAAAGCCGGCGAAAAACTTTGCCATGAATTGCTTCCAATGACTAATATAAATGACATAAGTGTCGCTTTAAACAATACCAACGATGCTCTTACAAGGATTTTTAAAAAGGGAACTATTCCCCTTGGCGGTCTTTGTGACATTGGTTTTGCCTTAAAACATTTAAAAATCGGTGGTTCTTTGTCCCAAAAAGACCTTATTGATATATCATCTGTGCTTTATGCCTGCAAAAATGTTAAAAATTACGCAGGACATGAAAGAGAAGATGAGCCTGAGGATTCTTTGGATCAGTATTTTGAACCTATTGAGCCTTTGGTTTCCCTAAAAAAGGAAATCGACCGTTGTATCATTTCCGAAACAGAGGTCAGTGACAATGCTTCACCTGCCCTTAATCAAATCAGAAGAAAAATCAATAATATTAATAATTCCATTCATAATCAGATAAATTCTCTTCTTTCCAATAATACGGTAAGAAGTTATCTGCAGGATGCTGTCATTACTCTAAGAAATGACAGATATTGTCTGCCTGTAAAAGCAGAATTTAAAAATAGTGTTCCAGGACTTATCCATGACACTTCTTCCACGGGTTCTACTATTTTTGTAGAGCCTATGTCGGTTGTTAAGTTAAATAATGACCTTAAGGAACTTTATAATGATGAAAAAAAGGCTATTGAAGAGATTTTAGAAAACTTAAGCCAGCTTTGTAGCCAGTATATTGAGAATTTATCCGATAATTTTCACTATCTAAGTCTTTTGGATTTCATTTTTGCAAAGGCTAATCTGGGGCTTAAATATAACGGTACCATGCCAAAGCTTAATACCAATGGCCATATCAATTTTAAAAAGGCAAGACATCCTCTTATTGACCCTAAAAAAGTGGTTCCGGTAAATGTATATCTTGGAAAGGATTTTACTACTCTTATTATTACAGGTCCAAATACCGGAGGAAAGACCGTTTCTCTAAAAACCGTTGGTCTTCTTACTTTAATGGGACAGGCAGGACTTCTTATCCCTGCGGGAGACGGATCGACTTTAGCCGTTTTTAAAGAAGTTTATGCAGATATCGGTGATGAACAAAGCATTGAACAAAGTCTTAGTACCTTTTCTGCACATATGACTAAAATAGTTGAGATTTTAAAAAATGTTTCAAAAAATTCTCTGGTATTATTTGATGAATTAGGGGCAGGAACAGACCCTACCGAAGGTGCTGCTCTGGCTACTTCCATTTTGGATATGCTCCACGAAAGACATATTAATACCATGGCAACCACCCACTATAGCGAGCTTAAGGTATATGCTCTTTCTACACCGGGAGTGGAAAATGCCAGCTGTGAGTTTGATGTGCATTCACTACGCCCTACTTATAAGCTTCTTATTGGTATTCCGGGAAAAAGTAATGCCTTTGCTATTTCCAAAAGATTAGGCCTTCCTGATTCCATTATTGCTGATGCCACAAAAAGAATTGACGAGGATTCCCAAAGCTTTGAAGATTTACTATCCGACCTTGATTCAAGCCGCCGTCAGATAGAAAAGGAAAGAGCCGAAATAGAAAGATTAAAGGCAGAAACCAAAGAACTTAAGGAAAAAAGCAAAGAAAAACAGAATAATGCTAATAAACAAAAGGACAATATGCTTAGAAATGCCAATGAAATGGCAAGAAAAATCCTGGCAGAAGCAAAGGAATACGCAGACAAGACCATAAATGAAATTAATAAAATGGCAAATTCTCCTAACTCAGTTAAGGAACTGGAAAAGAAAAGAGCAGGACTTAGAGAAAAAATAAATGAAGCTGATGCCTACATGGAAAAACATAAACCTAAAAAGAAAAAATCTAATAAAAAAATTGATTTTAAAGAAGGTGACAGCGTACTGGTAGTCAGCATGAATATAAAAGGTGTCATAATTAAAGCTCCAAATGCCAAAGGAGAAGCAAAGGTTCAAATGGGAATCTTAAATTCCATGATAAATATTAATGACCTTGAACTCCTTGAAAATGATGAACCAGTTTATACAGGAAGTAATATAACTATAAGTAATCAGGGTAAGATAAAAATGAGTAAAACCGCCAATATTTCACCAGAGGTTAATCTTATAGGAATGACCTGTGATGAAGCGGTTTCAGTTCTTGATAAATATCTTGATGATGCCTACCTTGCTCATTTACCAAATGTTAGAGTTGTACACGGTCGTGGAACAGGGGCACTTAAAAATGCCGTTCATAATCACCTTAGAAGGCTAAAATATGTAGATTCCTATAGACTTGGTGAATTTGGAGAAGGTGGTGGCGGTGTCACAATAGTCGAGTTTAAGTAAAAACATTAATTCATTAGACTCCTGATTATTTCATCCGTCATATAGTTTCCTGCCAAGGCAGTTACTAATTTTATAAACATAAAATAATAGCCGGGCACTTATGTAAAAAGTTGCCTGGCTATTATTATATTTATTCGCTCCAGGATAATCTATGAAGATTTCCTTGCTTTTCCATGTCTGAAAAGCCGTTTTGCCTAAGGGCTTCATAAAGAACAATTGCCACTGAATTTGATAAATTTAGTGATCTTATATCATGATTCATGGGTATTCTGACACAGTTTTTTTGATTTTTAACCAGGATTTCTTCCGGAATTCCTGCACTTTCCTTACCAAACATAATAAAACAGTCTTCTTCATATTTAACATCTGTATAATTTGTTTTGGATTTTGTTGTGGCCATATAAATCTTTGCCCCGGGATTTTTTTCCAGGAAATCCTCCCAATTCATATATCTTGTAACATCAAGATCCTGCCAGTAATCCATTCCGGCTCTTTTTAATTCTTTTTGTCCAAGCCTAAAGCCAAGTGGCTCTATTAAATGAAGTCTTGTTCCTGTTGCAACACAGGTTCTTCCAATATTTCCTGTATTTGCCGGTATCTCAGGCTCCAACAATACAATATTCATTTTTGACATTTTTTCTTCTCACTTTCTAATTTTTAAGATTTCCTCTAACACATAATCCAACGCTTTTACAAAAATATATGCTTAAATTCACTTAAAAAGACCGATATCCCATATTTGTTTTAAAAAGATACCGGTCTGTTTTTTATTCTTTATTTTTGCTTTTTAATAAAAGCTTCTACTCTTTCCAAAGCCGCTTTTAAGTCTTCTAAGGAATAAGCATAGGAAATTCGCAAAAATCCCTCACCACAGGCTCCAAAGGCTGTTCCCGGAACTGCTGCCACTTTTTGATCTTCCAAAAGTTTTGTAGCAAATTCATCAGAAGTCATGCCGTATTTTTTTATGCTTGGAAAAACATAAAAGGCACCATAAGGCTCAAAACAATCTATTCCCATATCTTTAAAAGCCTGCATTAAAAATCGTCTTCTGCCATCATAAGTTTCCCTCATCATAGCAACATCCTCATCACCTTTTTTAAGGGCTTCAACTCCTGCATACTGGCTATTTGTAGGGGCACACATGATAGCATATTGATGTATTTTTATCATTTGCTCCATAATATTTTCCGGACCGCAGGCATATCCAAGTCTCCAGCCTGTCATGGCATAGGCCTTTGAAAAACCGTTTATAAGAATGGTTCTTTCTTTAAGCCCTGGTAAAGAGGCTATTGTGACATGTTCTCTGCCATAGGTTAATTCTGCGTATATCTCATCAGAAATAACATATAAATCATTATCAACTATTACATCTGCTATTTCTTCCAAATCTTTCTTTTCCATAATAGCACCGGTAGGATTATTAGGGAAAGGAAGTATCAAAACCTTAGTTTTTGGGGTTATGGCATCTACAAGTTCTTTCCTTGTAAGTCTGAATTCATTTTCCTCTTTAAGATTAATAATCTTTGGAACTCCCCCTGCAAGTACGGTACAAGGCTCATAGGAAACATAACTTGGTTGGGGAATCAAAACTTCATCTCCCGGGTCAAGCATTGCTCTTAAGGCAACATCTATGGCTTCACTTCCTCCTACTGTAACAAGTACTTCGTCCTGAAAATGATAGCTTACATTAAAACGTCTTTTTAAATATTTGCAGATTTCTTCTTTAAGCTCTTTTAAACCTGCATTGGAGGTATAAAAGGTCTTTCCTTTTTCAAGAGTATAAATACCCTCATCACGAATATGCCAAGGGGTATCAAAATCAGGCTCACCAACACCTAAAGAAATTGCATCACTCATCTCACTGACAACATCAAAAAATTTTCTTATACCTGAAGGAGCAAGTCCTTCAACTGTTTTTGATAAGGGATTTCTCAAAATGACACCTTCATTCTCTGGTCATCGGATGCTCCCTGACAAAGGATAGTTCCGTGATCTTTGTATTTTCTTAAGATGAAGTGAGTGGTGGTGCTTATTACTGAGTCTAATGTTGATAATTTGTCTGATACGAATTGAGAAACTTCTCTAAGAGTCTTTCCTTCAAGAGTTACTAATAAATCATAGCCTCCTGACATGAGAAATACTGATTCAACTTCTGAATAGTTATAAATTCTTTGGGCAATTCTGTCAAATCCCTGACCTCTTTGTGGAGTTACCCTTACCTCGATAAGAGCTGAAACTCTTTCTTTAGAGGTTTTTTCCCAGTCAATCATGGTATGATAACCGCAAATAATGTTTTCTTTTTCCATTTGTTCCAGTTCATTGGCTACTGTGGCTTCCTCCACCCCAAGAATAATTGCCAGCTCTTTTAATTCAATACGGCTGTTTTTTTCTATAAAAGTTAAAATTTTCTCACGCATTGATTCCTGCATTTTTATCGCCTTCCTTTTATCGCTTATATACTGAATAGATTTCGTCTGTTTTTGGTGGTTCTAAAAATCCTCTTTCGTCATTATTTAGGAAAACTCTGTCATTGCTGTCTGTAAATTTTCCGATTACACTGGCAGATATGCCCTCTTTTTCCAGTAAAGAAACCAGGTCATGTCCATTATCCGCTGCAATAAGCATTGACCCGCTAGATATTAATTTATATGGATTGATTTCAAAATATTCACAAATTTCAACTGTTTCCTGACGAATGGGAATTTTTTTCAAATCTACTGTAAGTCCGACACCAGAAGCCTGTGACATCTCCCAAAGAGCTCCAAATACGCCACCCTCGGTAATATCATGCATAGCACTGACGCCGAACTTAACGGCGGTGGCGGCCTCCTTTAGTACCGAGAGATACCTGTTTAATTCCTTTGCCCTGTCTATAAATTCTTCAGGATATTTTTTCTTAAGTTCATCTTCAAATTCTCTGGCAAGAATTGCAGTGCCTTCTATACCTATCCACTTTGTAACAACCACATCCTGCCCGCTTTTAGCGCCGGCTGTACTTATAAGCTTACTTTCCTGTACCTTTCCGATTCCGGTAACTGAAATGACAGGTTTATTTACTGCATCAGTAATTTCTGTATGTCCTCCAATGGTCTGAATATTAAGTCTTTGACATTCTAATTGAATCTGAGTCATCAATTCCTTAATATCCTCCTCCAAAGTGGCAGGAGGAAGCAAAAAGGTAAGCATAACGGCTACTGGCTCAGCTCCCGCAGAAGCCAGGTCATTAGCCGTTATATTTATAGCAAGTTTTCCCATGTCCTTATCTGATGCGGTAATGGGATCTGTTGAAACCACAAAAACCTCATCCTCAAGGAGTTTTAAAGCGGCGCAGTCCTCGCCTACTCCGCTTCCCAACAAAACTTCACTTCTTTGATTTTTTATCTGTTTGATTATGGAACGTTTTAATACCGTTTCCGGAACTTTACCTATTTCCATATCATTTCCCTCCGATTATGCATTTTTAGCATAAATTTTTTACTGTTGATTATTCTCACCGGAATCCGGGTTTGAATTATCCCCTTCCTGATTATTTTCAGTATTTTCACCGTTTTCCTGGGCTTTCTTTGCCTCTTCCTCAGCTTTTTTAGCTTCTTCTTCTGCTTGCTGTTGAGCTATTTTAGCCTCTTCCTCGGCAATAGGGCCTGACCAGGTTGCAATAGCCTGATTAATGGCAGCCTCGCTGTTTGAAGCAATAGCTGAATTAAGTGCCACATTGGCCTCTTCTAAAACTGATGAAATACCTACTGATATAGTGGTAGGACTACTTCTGTAGGAACTACTGTTAATCTGTGTTCTGCTTTTTTCTACTCCGTTTTCATAAACCACTTTCCAAAGTACAGCTTTTTTACCAACATGTCCCGTAGATACTGTGCTCATACTACCAAAAGCCGCCCCTGAAGCTGTAAAAGTCTTTTGTGGCTCATTGGTACTAAGAGTCTGGCTTTCGTATTCTACACTTCTACTTGGGTCTCTGGTTTCATGTCCATATATATTAAAACCTACTACTCCACCTGATACATAACCTTCTATGTATATAGGTGCATCAGTATTGTTTTTAAATTTCAAATCCTTTACATCACCTGCTATGGCAGCATCTCTTGAAGGCGCCACATAATTTACAAGCATTGAATGACATTGTCTTTGGGTGACTTCCAGTTCGGCGTAAAGTACTGCATTGTAAAGAGTAGAAGAAACCTGACAGATACCTCCGCCGTAGGTTTGAACTACCGTGCCGTTTTCATAGGAACCTCCCAAAACATATCCATGTGCTCCGTCATATGGTTCCATGGCTGCGTTTGCGGAAAATTCTTCTCCCGGATAAACAATAGAACCATTTATAAGGGAGGCACCATTTGCGATATTTGTAACTCGGGCTCCAGAGCCGCAATTAGTGGAAAATGAACCTAAAAGATCATGAACTTTTTCTAATTGTTTTCTGTCTCCCTTTGGTGCTTCTGCTTCATAATCAAGTTCTATAACCGACTCTCCATCAGAAAATGAAGATTCAAAAAATTTCGAAACAAGCTCTTTTGAGGCATCTTCTTTTACTACTATTCCTTCCTTTCCCTCATTTATAACAAACTCTCCGTTTTGTCTTGTAAGGGACATATCAACAGGCTCCACATTAAAGCTATCCGCCTGGGATTTTACGATTGAACTTACTGCTTCGTCATCTGCTTTAAAACTGATAGGAATAATAATTCCGTCACTATTTAACTTTTGAATAGTTTTGTAACGAGTAACAATGTTTCCATTTCTTCCGATTTCGAAGGCCTCATCAGCAACTTCTTCATAGTCGCAGCTGATATTAAAATCCGAAACCGCAACTTCAGTCTTATTTTCTCCGGTTTTTACAGTTAGCGTCTTGCTTAAAAGTGTATTAACATAGTCAGAAACTGCCTGTTTTGCCTCATCTAAGGTCATTTTCGAAATATCTTTTCCGCCGGCTTTAACACCATTTAATATGGTTTCATCTTTTGAAGCGGCAAAAGAATCCATGGAAATAACAAGAAGCAATGCACTTACAAGACCAAGCATAATAAAAAACACTCCTGGGTTCTTTTTCATGACTATTTCCTTTCCTGCTTTTAATTAATGCTAAATTTTATTGATAAAATTTATCTCTTCTTTTGATTATGCATTAATTAAAATGCTTTTCTTAAAAAAAAATAACTTATTACATGATATTGACACAATATTCAATATGAACTAAATTAGTAAACAAGAGCAGATAATACCATCGGCACTACCATTGCAAGTACTAATACTACAACTATGGCAGCTGCAAATATGCGTCTGTTTTTTGTTTTTTTAAAGTTAAACATTTGTTTGATTCACCTCTTTCTGAAAGGATTAAAATATGCATTTCCCATTATTAACAATATTTATTACATTTGTAATAGCTACCAATATCGCTATCAAAATGTCAAAATCTAAAAATAAAAACACGGTGGATGACTTTTGGGAAAAAGAGTCAAAAGCCAACTCATCCCGTAAAAAGGATATAAATTCTCTGGATTATATTAAAGTTCCCGTTGACAAGCTTCCATTAAACATGGAAAACAATTCGGAAATTGACAATATAAAGACTACAATCATTGAACTTACTGATAAAACTATACTAAATTTAACCGGTATAAGCAATACCGAATTGAAAATGGAGTATGGTCCTGCCAACCTTCAGTTTTTAATCGAAGCAGATGAAAATTTCACCACTTTAGTCAGACTTTTAAATGCTTTGGGAGACAGGTTTTACCAGGCCGGCCGCCTTGATGAGTGCCGTAAAATCCTTGAATATGCCGTTTTTATCGGAACAGATATAAGCATCAGCTATGAAACGCTTGCCAACTGTTATAAGGATATGGATCTTGAAGATAAAATTCCGGAGCTTATCAGACAGGCAAAGACCCTTAATTCTCTTTCCAGAGCAAAAATAATAAGAACCCTTAAATCCTCCATAGGAGAAAAAGAGGATTTTGATACAGACTGACTTTTATTATTTATTTTCCCTTAGAGGGACAAAAATTTCCTAAAAAGCAATTATCACAATCCGGATTTCTGGCAAAGCAGATACTTCGTCCCAGCGTGATTATATGAATGTTCCACAGTATCCAGTGATCCTTTGGTAAAACCTTCATTAAATCATATTCTATTTTTACCGGGTCTTTTTCACCGGTGAAGCCTAATTTGCCTGAAATCCTTTTTACATGGGTATCCACCACAATGCTGGGCTCATTAAAAATATTTCCCCTGATGACATTGGCTGTTTTTCTGCCTACTCCCGGTAAGGAAGTAAGTTCCTTTAAATCCGAGGGTATTTCTCCATTATATTTTTCCAAAAGCATAATAGCTGCATTTTTTATATTTTTTGCTTTATTATGATAAAAACCTGCCTGTTTTATATCTATTTCAAGATCTGAAATATCCGCCCCGGCAAATTTTTCCATTGTATCATATTTTTTAAACAAATCTTTTGTAATAATATTTACTCTTTTATCTGTGCACTGGGCGCTTAGTATTGTGGCAACCAGCAATTCCCAGGCATTTTTATGATTAAGATAGCAGATATATTCTTTGCCGTATTTTTCATCTAAGGCTTTTAAAATATTATCACGCCTTTTTAAGCTTTTTTTGTCGTTGACATCAAATAACATTTGTTTCTCCTTTAAGCAAATCATTTATAAGGTAAACCCTTGCAGAATAATCTATCTCACTTCTGTTTTTATAATCAAATAATATATAGTATTTTTTTTCATTATCCAACTTAAAATCAGCATCCGCCCTGGTAAAATCATTACTGTAAATACCTATATGGGTCATTCTCATAAGCTGTTTATAATCCATTTTCTCATAGTCCTTTAAAAGATTATGCTCCATTGCCTCTTTTTTATAAAATTCTTTAATGATTTCCTTTTCTTCATTTGAATAAGACTTTGAAAATGCCGGTCTTGTTTTCATATTTTCCCTTAAATACAGGTCAAAATCTGCTGCTTCCAAAAGTAATTTTTCCTCTGCCAAAGCTTCATTTTTCACATAATCTATTAATATTTCATAACGGCTTACTCTTTTATGTTTTATTTCCAAAAGTCCCTTATCATCATAATATTTTCCCAGATTTAAAAAGAAATCAAAAGTATTTTGGGGATTTATTGTGGCAAGACAGGTGTCAAACTGATGAGAGTTATAATAAACCTCTGTCATTTCCTCCACCAGTTTTATCTTTATTATTTCATCATAGCTTAAAAAGTCCGTCATCAAAACTTCATAAGGAGCCTTATTTTGATATTTAATTCCGTATTCTTTTGCCATTTCATGCATCTTTGAGCCCTTTAAAACCTTTAAAAATCCCAATTGCAGCTGATTTGGCTTTAGGGAATATACATCATTATAGGATTTTCTAAAGCTTTCAAAGCCTTCAAAAGGAAGTCCTGCTATAAGGTCAAGATGCTGGTGTACATTATTGTTTTTTGCGATTTTTTCCACAGCTTTTTTTATTTTGGAAAATTCCACCCGACGATTTATGGCTTTAATTGTATTATCATTAGTGGATTGAACTCCGATTTCTAACTGTATCAGTCCCGGTCTCATGGAATTAATCAGCTCAATTTCCTCATCATCTAAAATATCAGCTTCTATTTCAAAATGAAAATTTGTAATCCCTTTGTCATTTTCCACAAGAAATTTCCATACTGCCATTGTATATTTTTTACTGCAGTTAAAGGTTCTGTCCACAAATTTTACCTGAGGGACTTTTTTTTCAATAAAGATTTTTAACTCTTTTTTTACCAGGTCTATACTTTTAAATCTCACTTTTTTATCTAAAGAGGAAAGACAATAACTACAAGAAAACGGACAACCTCTGCTTCCTTCATAATACATTATTTTTTTGTCATTAAATTCTTCCTCGTCATAGCAAAAAGGCAGTAAATCCATGTTTAAAAGAGGCATATCCGGATTTTTTATTATTTCGTCCTTTTCTTTATAGGTAATTCCCTTAATACTTTCCAAATCCGTTTCTTTTTTTACATAAAAAGAAGAAAGTTCCTTAAAAATCTCCTCTCCCTCTCCCCTCATTACACCTTTAAGATAAGGATGATTTTTCAGTACTTCTTCTGCATCAAAAGAAACCTCGGGACCTCCCAGCCAGATATCTGTTTCCGGTAAAATTTTGGAAAGGTCCGAACATATTTCATATATGTAGTTGATATTCCAGATATAACAAGAAAATGCCAAAACATCGGCTTTCTTTTTAAATATCTCTGATATTACAAATCCCTTTTCATGATTTATGGTATATTCACATAATTCAACTTCTTTAAATCCACTGTATTTTTTCAGACTTCTTATGGCAAGACCTGTATGTATGTATTTGGCATTTACGCCAACCAAGAGAATTTTCAAGTTTTTTCTTCCTCCAAAAGTTTAATAAATACTTCTGCAATTTTAGGATCATACTGACTTCCAATATTTTTTCGTATCTCCTCTATGGCAGTCTCTTTATCTAATGCTTTATGATAAGGTCTGTCATTTGTCATTGCAGCAAAGGAATCTACAAGGGATATAATTCTTGCATTTAATGGGATTTCTTCCCCCTTTAATCCTGCGGGATAGCCTTTTCCGTCCCATCTTTCATGGTGGTGCAAAATGCTTGTGGCTATTGATTCTAAATATTTACAGGAACAGGCGATTTGATAGCCTTTTATGGTATGAAGCTTCATTACCTCCCACTCTTCTTCATTTAATTTGGCTTTTTTATTGACTACGTTGTCAGGTACTCCTATTTTTCCTATATCATGAAGAATAGCCAAAAGGCAAAGACTTGCTATTTCCACATCCGGAAGTTCTAATTTTTCCCCTAATTTTCGGGCCAGAACCTCTGTTTTTTCAATATGCCTTTTAGTATCCGGGTTATTTTCAATAAGAGATTGTTTTAATGCCTCAACCAAAGCACTTCTGGCAGAATCATTGCAAAGAAGTTTTTTCTTTACCATGGCCTCTCTGGCGCTTTTTCTTATTTCTGAAAAAGATTCTTCTATATTGTTCTTTTGAGCAATACCATATTCAAAAGTTACTGCCACATCAAAAGGATTGTTTTTCAAGACTTTTTTTCTTATATTTTCCAAAATGCCGGACATTTCAAGACTGGTGATATTTTTGGCAATGATTCCAAATTCGTCTCCCTCAGTCCTTCCAAGTACCATTCCCTCTTTGATTCCGTTTTTTAAGTTTTCAACTACATATTTTACTACTTCATTACCAACTTCGAAACCAAAAATATCATTTATTGTATCCAAACCGTTAATATTTATATAAGTTATGCATAAAGGCAGGTTTTGAACAGAATCCATTATCATTGCCTTTGAAATCATTGTTGATCTGTTGTAAATATTTGTTAAAGAATCATAGGAGGCGATCCATTCAAGACGCTTTTGAATTTCCTTGGTTTCTTTAATATCTCTGAAAATAAGCAATGTTCCCACTAAATTGCCCATTTCGTCAGTCAGCTTTATTGTACTTACTTCATAACAAAAATTATCTTCACTGTCATAGTGATATTCAAAAATCTCCTGTCCTCTATTATTTTTCGGGATATTTTTTGAGTCAAAACCGAAATGTTCCAGGAAAAATTCATCTATATCAAAATCATACTTTTCAATATCTTCCCCGAAAATACAATATGCCACACTTGTATATTCCATAACTTTTCCATAGTAATCAAAAACTATGATTGGCAAATCTATATAATTATTAATAACTTTCTGGGACATTTTAACAATATTTCTTCTATCCATGCTGGTAACACAATCTGACAAATGATGCATAATCGGAATGAAAAAGACAAAGATTAATCCGTATACTGCATTCACCCTTCCGGCAGTTGCATACCCTAGGGCATAGGAACCTATAAGACAAACAATAGATACAACATACTTTTTCTTATAGCAGTGAGGTACCCTTAAAAATCTGTATACCAGTACGCCAACTTGCACCACCATTAAAATATACAAATATGCATAATGCATATAAAGATACTCATTTGGTCCGTATGCAAGGTAATCTCCTAAGAATCCGCCTTTTACCATCCTTAAATCCAGCAAATAAGGATTAACCATATTAAATACTACCAAAGCTATATCCCAGATTGTAAGAACTTTAAAAACAGACACCAGTATCTTTTTATATTTTTCCTCCATACCGGAAAAAGAAGTGGAAAAAAGTAACATCTGATAGGCTACACAATCTAAAATAATAAGTTTTGAATAAGTAACAAAACTTAAAAGATAAATACTGTTTGAAAGGGTTGTTAATGCAAAAACAAGCGTCATTGAGCCCAAAGCGATAATAGCCCTTCTAAGAGGCTTTACCCCTTCCTGATTATACTCCATAAGATTTCTTATAAATTTTTCTTCAAAGCCCAAAACAGCTATATATACTGCAAGTATTAAAATATTTTGCATTTTAATTCACTTTCCCTTAATAATAACTTTTACCCCTGGTATTCTACAAAAGTAATTCTGTTTCTGCCTTTTTCCTTTGATTCATAAAGCAGATTGTCAGCCTCATTAAATAAATCTGTATAGGAAATATCAATTCTTCTTGTATAAACAATTCCTATGCTGGTAGACACTTCCACCTCAACTCCCGATTCTTTGGTTGAAATTTCGCTATGCACCCTTTTTTTAAACTCTTCAAAAAGTTTAAAGGGTTCTCTAAATCCGCTTACATGTTTATAAAAAACGACAAATTCATCTCCTCCGAATCTTCCAAGAACCTCTGCCTGTGAAAAAATCTGTTTCATAAGCTCTGTAGTTTTTATAATTACCCTGTCTCCCTCATAGTGGCCGCAGGTATCATTTATCTGCTTGAATTTATCTAAATCCATTATTGCAAAAATACACATTTCACCTGAATTTCTTTTAGAAAGAAACTGCTTAATCATATATTCTGCTGCATTTTTATTAAAAAGTCCTGTCATGTTATCATGTCTTGCCAAAGATTCATAAAACATGGTCTGATTTCTAGATATATTTAATAATTCCATATTTTCCATACTAGAAACCTTTGAGGCATCTGCCAGTTCCTGATATTGAAAATCAATCTTTATAAACTTTACGCAGGCGTCCAAAAAAGAATTTCTGTCTCCATAAAGCTCATTAAATTTAATATTTAATTTTTTTATTCTGTACTTTAAATAGATAAGATCAATTTTTTCTGCCCTGTCTATTAAATAATCCACAAATATTTTAGCTCTCTCATAATGATTGTATTCCAAAAAATATTCAGCCAGATCTATATAAAACTCAAGAAATTCAAGAAAGTCCTTTCCCCTAATAAGGATATCTGAAACACTGTCAAAGACTTTTTGACTGTTTTCTTTATCATCTAAGTAATCAAATATTCTTATGTAAAAATTAAAAAGACACACATCATAATACAAATCTTTTTTTGTTGAGAGCATTTTTTCAGCACTGTAAAAATATGTAAGAGCCGTATCATAATTTTTCAGATCAAAATATGCATGTCCAAGATATATCTGACACATTATTTCCGGATCTACCAGTTCTTGGCTGAAACTATTCTCCAGAGTCTGAAGTTCTACATAAGCCTTTTCATAACAACCAATGGCCTTTTTTGTATCTCCAAGTTCATAATAAAGCCAGCCTATATTGATATAAAGCGTAGACAAAAGTTCAATATCATTATGAGCCTGGGCAAAGTTTATTCCTTCAAAATAATATTTCATGGCATTTAATTCATATCCCTGATATGCATAAACAAGCCCCATGGTGTTATAACAGACTCCCTCACATCCACCTATATTTGAATTTTTATTATATTTTAAACTCTCTTCCAAAGCCGTAATAGTCTCTGAAAATTTCCCCTGTCTTAAATATGCCTCCCCTTTGCAAAAATATGCCAAAGACAAACCATCATAATCATTTGTAAATCTGCTTTCTATTTCATAGGCAGAAATGATTGCAAAAGTTTCCCTGGTAACAGGTTGATATCTGCTTTCAATTACCTTTTTCTTTAGAGAATCATTATATTTAATGTCTTCCATAATCTCATCCTGATTTTTTAAACTGTGTTACTATCTAAGATCCCCCATCGCCATAGCTTCACTTCTTATTTCTCTATAAAGTTTTAAAGAGTTCCAGCTGGCATTGGTAGGAGTTACTATTGCTTTTAATGCAACTTTTGTTATTCCGTTTTTCTTAAAAGAACCTAAAAACATATTTAAATCGTCTGAAGAAAATCCTTTCATAATAAGCATTTCATCATCAAAATCTGCTGCCGCATTATCATCTATATCGTCAACTTTGTAAACATCTTTTATTCCACTTAAACTTCCAATAGACTCTTTATACTGGTCTTTTCCGATAGTCTTAATACGAATTCCCATTTTCAAACAAAGCATTTTTATCATTTTACCCTTGTTTTCATCAAAGTTATACATTAAAACCACTGCGTTTTTCATTATGATTTCCTCCCACTTTTTATAAATATTACATAATATTTTTCGGTTTTTTTAATACATATATTAAGTTTACAAACTGGGTAAGAAAGATTTGATAAAAGAAAAAAAGTGCCGAAAAATCGACACTTTTACAAAATATTCGTTTCTTCAGGAAGAAATTTTCCCCTTTTAATAACTTCCATTTGTTCTTTAAAGCTTTTATAAAATCTTACACTTCCCCTTTTGCCGGAAAGATTTAAAGTACCTGCCTCCTGCAATTTATTATAAAGCTGTTTTGCAGTCCCTTCTGCTCCGTCAAAAAGCTTTACTTCTTTACCCAAAACTAAAGAAATAGCATCTTTTGCAAAGGGAAAATGGGTACATCCAAGTACGGCACAATCAACTTTTTCTTTGTATTCTCCCAGCTCTTTTTCAAGATAAGCTTCTATTTCTTCTCCTAAAAAGTCTCCCCTTTCAATAAATTCCACAAGTCCTGTCAAAGGTCTTTTTATTATTTCTGCCCTGTCTTTATATTCCTCCATAAGATTGTGGAATTTTTCCTCCTTAAGTGTCATATCCGTAGCCAAAACAAGAACTTTCGGATTTTTTTTGAAATTAACAGCAGGCTTAAGGGCTGGCTCCATGCCTATAACAGGAATATCTTTATATTCTTTCCTTAAATCCAAAATGGCTGCGCTGGTGGCCGTATTACAAGCCACCACTATTGCTTTTGCATTTTCTTTTACTAAAAGTTCGATATTTTTTAAGGTAAGACTTCTGACTTCTTCTACGGTTTTTATTCCATAGGGAGCGTTTTTTGAATCCCCAAAATATATATAATTTTCGTTGGGCATTATTTTCAAGCACTCTCTTAAAGTGCTAAGACCTCCTAAACCTGAGTCAAAGACTCCTATAGGATTATTTTCTTTGTTCATTTATTTATTTCCTCGTAAAAAGTATTTTTTAGTCCTGGAAAGGTTTTAATACTGCCACCTGAGGTGAAGTATCCTTGTTTATTTCGATTTCAGAACCGTCATATATTTTCACATTATCGCACAATTTTGTAAAATCTTCCACCGGTCCAATTTGTTCAAATCCAAAATCCTTTGATCTGTAATGCATCGGAATAATAATTTTAGCATTTATTTTATCGGTAATTTCTTTGGCCAAGGCTGCATCAATGGTAAAAAATCCTCCTACAGGAATCAATACCAGGTCGGCATCCATGAAAAGTTCTTCATTTTCTTTTGAAAGCTCTTCTCCAATATCCCCAAAATGTATAATTTTATATCCGTCTGCCTCTAAAAGGCTTATGGTATTTTCTCCTCTTTTGGCACCCTTTACCTCATCATGCCAACCTTTTATTAGTTTAATATTAAAGGGATTTGGTGCATTTTTTTCAATGGTAACTCCTTCTTTGTAATTGTGATCATTATGACCATGAGAGCATATTACTTCATCTGCCTTTATCTTTGGAAGATGTAATCCCGGTATATAATCTTCGTATGGGTCAAAAGCAATTCTGTATCCCTTATATGTAACCTTAAAACATGAGTGTCCATACCATTTAATCTTAATATTTTCCATTAAATTTTTTCCCCCTTTTTTGTGCTTGTCTTTTAAAACGGATTTTTAAGAAAAATTTTTTATAGTAATTTAAATTTTTTTGTTATAAACTATTTAATTATAACACAAGAATCAAGAAATTTATTAGAACATCAGGAGTATTTTATGTTTAGACTTTGGGCAAGAACAGTAAAAAACAGTAAAACCCTAAAAGACCTTGTTATCGAGGATAACAGCCATGAAACCCGAACCCACAAAGTATTTAATGCCCTGGAAAAAATCTGCCTTGAATTTGACCTTTCAAAACCCATATGGCTTGATAAAACCATCAACGATTTTAAATATCATAACAAGGCAAGATTTAGTCAGGACAATTTCATTGAAGAAATAGACTTTGATTATCTTGAAATAAGAACCCTTGAAGACTAGGCCTTTAAGGGTTCTTTTATTATTATAATCTTTTTAAAAGTTCTTCTCTTTCTTTTTCATATCCTTTTTTACCAAGGAGAGCAAACATGTTTTTCTTGTAGGCTTCCACACCTGGCTGGTTAAATGGATTTACTCCTAAAATATATCCACTGACACCGCAGGCAAATTCAAATATATAAAAGAGCTGTCCTAAAGTTTCTTCATCTTTTTTAGGAATATTAACAATAATATTTGGCACATTACCATCTGTATGGGCAAGTATTGTTCCATTCATGGCACTTTTATTAACAAAGTCCATATCTTTTCCTGCAAGATAGTTAAGACCGTCAAGGTCATTTTCAGCATTTTGCATAATTATCTCACAGCCTGCATCTTCCACATTAAGAACTGTTTCGTAGAGAATACGGGCTCCATCTTGAATAAACTGTCCCATGGAATGAAGGTCTGTTGTAAGGTCTACTGACGCCGGGAATATTCCCTTCTGGTCTTTTCCTTCACTTTCTCCGTAAAGCTGTTTCCACCATTCTGCCACATAATGAAGACTAGGCTCATAATTTGCCATTACTTCTACGGATTTTCCCTTTCTTAAAAGGATATTTCTTATTGCTGCATAAATAAGGGCAGGATTTTCCTTAAATTCCTTTTCATTGCAAACTTTCCTTGCATCCTGTGCACCCTTCATTAATTTATCTATATCAGCTCCACTTACTGCAATAGGCAAAAGTCCTACTGCCGTAAGAACTGAAAATCTTCCTCCCACATCATCAGGAACTACAAAGGTTTCATATCCTTCTGCATCAGCCAGGGTTTTTAATGCACCTTTTTTCTTATCTGTAGTAGCATATATTCTCTTTGCAGCTTCACTTTTTCCATATTTTTTTTCTAATTTTTCTTTAAAATATCTAAAAGCAATGGCAGGCTCTGTTGTTGTTCCGGATTTTGATATTACATTTACTGAAAAATCTGCATCTCCTATAGCTTTTTCAAGTCCTTTTAAATAGGTTGAGCTAATGCTGTTTCCGGCAAAATATATTCTTGGAGTTTTTCTTATACTACTATCAACATCATTATAAAAACCATCATTTAAAAATTCTATTGCTGCTCTGGCTCCAAGATAAGAACCACCTATACCAATTACTACTAAAACCTGGGAATCACTTTTGATTTTTTCGGAAGCTTTTTTTATTCTTTCATATTCTTCTTTGTCATAATTTTCCGGAAGATCAAGCCATCCCAAAAAATCATTTCCAGCCCCTTCCTTTGAAAGAAGCTCTTTTTTTGCTTCAAGGGTCTTTTTTGACATTATTTCAACTTCTTCATCGCTAATAAATTTTTTTGTTTTTGAATAATCAATATTTACCATGTTTTTCTTCCTCCTTAAGCACTCCGGTTTTAATTATTATATGTGTTTAATCATTTCTTTTGTAAGTTTAACTGAATGCCTTATAGCACCTGTTTCAAACTCGTTATAATCAACTTCAATTGATTCGTCTGCCTTGTCGGAAATGGCTCTTATAATAACATATGGCACATTATTTATATGAGCACACTGTGCTATGGCAGCACCTTCCATTTCCGTGCAATAAGCATCCGGAAAATGAGATAAAATATTTTGCTTTTGAGCGCTGCTTGATACAAACATATCACCACTTACGATTCTTCCCTTAAAGGTTTTAATGTCATTGTTAACTTCATTATTAACAGAATATGCCACCTCTATAAGATGTTCATCCGCCTTAAATGCCAAGGTATCCATCTGCGGTATCTGACCTATTGGATATCCAAAATAAGTCGCATCCACATCATGCTGTAATGCATCTGTTGAAATAACTATATCGCCTATGTCAATTTCGTTTTTTAAAGAGCCTGCAATACCTGTGTTAATAATATAATCCACATTAAATACATCAATAAGAATCTGTGCACAAAGTCCTGCAACAACTTTTCCTACTCCGCATACAACAACTACTACTTCTCTTCCATTTAACACTCCCTGACAAAATTCCCTTCCGGCCTTTTTCAGGGTTTCTTTAATCTCCATTGATCTTTTTAACTCAGCGACTTCATTTTCCATTGCGCCGATAATTCCGATTACACTCATTAATTTACCTTACTGCAAAGCAGTTTTCCTTTCTTTAATGTAAAGCGGACATTCGGAATCCGCTTAGCTACTTCCTCATGAACGCAGTGGCACTTTGTGCCACCTGTCAGAAGGGGCTTTAACCCCTTCTGACACTAGTAAGCTTATACCCCCGCTTAAAG
>NZ_FOJY01000006.1:0-126053 GCF_900112085.1 Acetitomaculum ruminis DSM 5522 | reverse complement strand
CGCAGTGGCACTTTGTGCCACCTGTCAGAAGGGGCTTTAACCCCTTCTGACACTAGTAAGCTTATACCCCCGCTTAAAGCTTACGCTTTTGAAGCAGGGGATTGCTTACACTTCGTTCAAAGTATAATAAAATTTTGCCCGTTTTTAAACAAATAAGCCTGTTTATACTTTACAATGTTCATTCTATAACATAATAATACAATTTTACATCTTTTTCAGAAAAATGTGTTTAAAAACACTTAATTTTCACAAATAAGAGATTAATTATATGGTAAGATTAAATCTGTGTATAGCGAAAGACCTTTTAATTTGATATAATCAATTTGTATTTTTGCGTTTAAATGGTTTTATTGGCACTGTCTGATTTAAAAGATTTGCCATACTTTAACACATATTCAGACTCACAATGATTTTATCGGACAAAATCCTTAATATTGTGACATATATATTTTGAAAGGTAAGCGAAGATTAAATGAAAAAAATAGTTTTAACCGGCGGAGGAACAGCCGGCCATGTTACGCCAAATATTGCTCTTCTTCCAAAATTAAAGGAAAAGGGTTATGATATTTACTACATCGGTTCCCATAATGGAATAGAAAAAAGCCTTGTACAAGCCCAGGGAATTAAATATTATGGGGTGGAATCAGGAAAGTTAAGACGCTATTTTGACCCTAAAAACTTTTCTGATCCTTTTAAAGTTCTTAAGGGTATCTCCCAGGCCAGAAAACTTATTAAAAAAATTAATCCGGATATTCTTTTTTCCAAAGGAGGATTTGTATCCGTTCCAGTTGTGTTAGCTGCAAAAAGCAGGAAAGTTCCGGTTATCATACATGAATCTGATATTACACCTGGTCTTGCTAATAAAATTTGTATTCCAAATTCAGTAAAGGTATGTTGTAATTTTCCGGAAACTCTTTCCTACCTTCCACCAGATAAAGCTGTCCTTACCGGTTCTCCCATAAGAAGTGAGCTTTTTTCAGGAGACAGGGAAAAAGCCCTTAAATTCTGCGGATTTGAAGATGATGGAAAACCTGTAATAATGGTTATTGGCGGAAGCAGCGGTTCTGTTATTATTAATAATACTTTAAGAGGAGTACTTCCAGAGCTTGTAAAAGAATATAAAGTCATTCATCTTTGCGGAAAAGGAAAAGCAAATCATGATTATGACGATTATAAGGGATATGTACAGTTTGAATATATTTCAGAGGAGCTTAAAGATTTGTTCGCCTTAACGGATATTGTTATTTCCCGTGCCGGGGCAAATGCCATATGTGAATTTTTAGCCCTTAGAAAACCAAACATCCTTATACCTCTTTCAGCAAATGCCAGTAGAGGAGATCAGATTTTAAATGCTGATTCCTTTGAAAATCAAGGTTTTTCCAAGGTAATTCGAGAAGAAAACCTGTCAAATCTTGAACTTTTAGATACAATTAAATATGTTTTAAATAATAAAGATAAATTCATAGAAAAAATGGCAAATGCCCAGCAAAAAAATTCTGTTGACATTATAATGGATTTAATATTAAAATATAGTAAATGAAAGTTTTCTAAACACTTTTGTTAAGTGAATATTCTAAAGATTAAGGTCGGTATATTTCAACCGACCTTAATTTTTTTATTTATTTAAATTTAATGTACTTGCACTTAAACTTCCATCTTTTACATCAAAGTAAATGGTATCACCACTTTTAACCTGGTCTGAAAGAATCATTTTCGCTGCCATTGTCTCTACATTCTTTTGTAAAAATCTCTTTAATACCCTCGCTCCATAGGAAGGTGAATATCCTCCTTCCACAATAAAGTCCTTTGCAGCTGCTGTTAATTCTATCTTTAATTCTTTATCAGCCAGTCTCTTATTAAGCTCATCAATCAAAAGATTTATAATGTCTTTAATATTATTCTTTAATAGTGGTTTAAATATAATTATTTCATCAAGACGGTTTAAAAACTCCGGACGGAAGTTTTGATGAAGGATTTTATCTACTGCTGCCTTACAGTTATCACTTATTTCCTCATCTCCGTCTTTAATATCCTCTAATATCAAATCAGAACCTAAGTTAGAGGTCATTATTAAAATTGTATTTTTAAAATCTACGGTTCTACCCTGGGAATCCGTAATTCGTCCGTCATCAAGAACCTGTAATAAGAGATTAAATACATCAGGATGTGCCTTTTCAACTTCATCAAAAAGAACAACACTATAAGGTTTTCTCCTTACGGCTTCCGTAAGCTGTCCCCCTTCCTCATATCCTACATATCCCGGAGGCGCTCCAATAAGTCTTGACACTGAATACTTCTCCATATATTCACTCATATCAATTCTTACTATATTATTTTCATCATCAAATAAGCTCTGAGCGAGAGTTTTAGCAAGCTCCGTCTTACCAACTCCGGTAGGACCAAGAAACATAAAGGAACCGATAGGTCTGCTTGGATCCTTTATTCCAGCTCTTGAACGCATTATGGCTTCACTGACCTTTATGACTGCATCATCTTGTCCCACTACCCTTTTATGTAATTCATCCGGAAGATGAAGATTTTTACTTCTTTCGCTTTCAGTAAGTTTTGTAACAGGAATTCCTGTCCATTTTGAAACAATTTTTGATATTTCATCCTCCGTAACACTTTCATGTACTAATGAAAGCTCCATATTTTTAACCTTTTCTTCTTCTTTTTCCAGTTCTTTTTTAAGGTTTGGAAGCTTGCCATAGGAAAGCTCTGCTGCAAGTTCAAGGTTATATTCCTGAGTTGCTTTGGCAATCTGAGAGTTAACCTCATCTATCTGCTCACGAAGCACTCTTAATTTATCAACGGAATTTTTTTCATTATCCAACTGTGCCTTTAAAGCTGAGAATTTATCTCTTTCATCAGCTAATTCCTTTTGAAGATTTTCCAATCTTTCCCTGCTTAATCTGTCATCTTCTTTTTTAAGAGCTGCCTCTTCGATTTCCAGCTGGGTAATCTTTCTTTGCATCTCATCTAATTCTGCAGGCATAGAATCTATTTCCGTCTTTATCATGGCACAGGCTTCATCCACCAGGTCAATAGCCTTATCAGGAAGAAATCTGTCCGATATATATCTGTTTGAAAGTGTGGCAGCACTTACAAGAGCACCATCTGTTATTTTAACTCCATGATATACTTCATATCTTTCCTTTAAACCTCTAAGAATCGAAATGGTATCCTCAACTGTTGGTTCATCTACCAATACTGGCTGAAAACGCCTTTCCAATGCTGGATCTTTTTCAATATAAGTTCTGTATTCATCAAGAGTTGTAGCACCAATACAGTGAAGTTCTCCCCTTGCAAGCATTGGTTTTAGCATATTTCCGGCATCCATGCTTCCTTCGGTTTTTCCGGCTCCCACTATTGTATGAAGTTCATCAATGAAAAGAATTATCTCTCCATTACTGTTTTTAACTTCTGCCAGTACCGCCTTTAATCTTTCTTCAAATTCACCCCTGTATTTAGCTCCGGCCACCAATGACCCCATATCCAAAGCAAAAAGCTTTTTATCTTTAAGATTTGTCGGTACATCTCCTCTGACTATCCTTTGGGCAAGACCTTCAACTACAGCAGTTTTACCAACTCCCGGTTCACCGATTAAAACCGGATTATTCTTAGTTTTTCTTGAAAGAATTCTTATTACATTACGAATCTCTCCATCTCTTCCAATAACAGGATCAAGCTTTTGCTGCCTTGCCCTGCTAACCAGTTCATATCCGTATTTTTCCAAGGTATCATAGGTCTCCTCAGGATTGTCTGATACAACCTTTTGATTTCCTCTTACAGTGGAAAGAGACTTCAAAAACCGTTCCCTATTGATGCCATATTCATCAAAAATCTCCTTAAGTGCCCTATTAGGATTTTTCATCATGGCAAGGAATATATGCTCTACTGAAACATATTCATCTCCCATGGCCTTGGCTTCATTTTCTGCATTTATCAAAGCTTTGTTAAGCTGCTGACTCATGTAAAGCTGGGCATTCTCACCATAAACTTTAGGAAGTTTTTCAAGATGAGTCTCAACATTATTCAAAAAATGTTCCTTATCAATTTCCATTTTCTCTATTAATTTTAAAATAAGGCTGTCATCTATGGTCAAAAGACTGTACAAAAGATGTTCCTGATCAATTTGTTGATTCCCATATTTTACAGCTATTGTGTCACAATTATTAATGGCTTCAATGGACTTTTGTGTAAATTTTTTTATGTTCATAAAAATTCTCCTTTCCATCCGATTTATTTTTAGGTATTTGTAAAATACCTCTTCTTTCTAAACTTATTGTATATTGTAATATTATTAGTAATTAATATTTTTTTCCTGGACATTTTAATCTTTGTTTTATTATTAGTTTAATATAAAAGCGCCTGTGTGCTTGTTCTATAATATATATAACACCTTGTTTTAAAAAAAGCAAGTACTTTTTTTATGAAAATTAAACTTTTTAAAATATAAAAAAACAGCAAAAAGACGACTTTTAGCCTTCCTTTGCTGTTTTTAATCTTAACAATAATAATATACAAATCCGTGGATGTAAACTGCTCCGACTTTATTTTGAATTTAGAAGAAATAAAGTCTAATAAGTAAGAATCTCACAGCCATCGTCTGTTACCAAAACTGTAACCTCCCACTGAGCTGATGGCTTTTTATCTTTAGTATAAACTGTCCAGTTATTCTTTTTATCAACGAAAATTCTGTCTGTTCCCATATTTACCATTGGCTCTATAGTAAATACCATTCCTGGAACCATTAACATTTCTGTTCCTTTTTTGGTGACATAGCTGACAAATGGTTCTTCATGAAACTCAAGTCCAACTCCGTGTCCCCCTATTTCACGAACTATGGTATAACCATTTTCAAGGGCGTGATTATGAACTGCTTCTCCCATATCTCCTAAAAATGTCCATGGCTTAACATTTTTAACGCCAATTTCAACGCATTCTTTGGTAACCTGGACAAGCTTTTTCTTTTCCTCGGATACATTACCAATAAGTGCCATTCTGGAAGAATCGGAAAAATAACCGTTATATATTGTTGAAACATCAATATTTACTATATCTCCATCTTTTAATATATCCTTGCTGGAAGGTATTCCATGGCAAACCTGCTCATTAATGGAAGTACAAACGCTTTTTGGAAATCCCTCATAATTAAGAGGAGCAGGAATTCCTCCCATCTCGGCTGTTTTTTGAGAAACCATATCATCAATATCCTGAGTTGACATGCCTTCTTTAATATTTTCCAAAACATAATCTAAAACTGCAATATTAATTTTACTGCTTTCCCTGATTCCTTCTATCTGCTGTGGATTTTTAATAATACTATGATTTGGAACTATGTGACCTTGACGCTTAAATCCTAAAATTTTGTCATCGAAGGCTTCATGGCATTGTTTATATTTTCTGCCGCTTCCACACCAGCATTTATCATTTCTTCCAAGTTTTTTAAATAACATTTCTTTTCCTCTTTTCTTAACTAAATGTCAATTATGGATTATTTTTTATATTTCTCCAGTCGTTAAAATCCTTAATCAATCCCCTTATATTTTCAATAAAATTATCAAAAATACCCTCTGAGTACATATTAATAATTATCATTCCAAGGGGTACAGCAAATATCATTCCTAAAACTCCCTTTAGTTTAAAACCAATAAACATTAATACAAGGGTGGTTAAAGGAGTAAGTCCCATGCTGTCACCTAAAAGCTTTGGCTGAATCAACTGTCTTACCAGCTGACAAACCAGATATATTACTATAAATCCCACTACTCTTTTGTAATTTCCTTCTAAAAAGCAAACTACACCCCAGGGGAAAAATATAGTTCCTGTCCCAAAGAAGGGTAACATGTCCACAAAAGCAATTAATACAGCCAGTAATATTGCATATTTTACACCGATTATTATTAAACCAATGAATACAATAATACCTATTACAGCCATTATCTTAAACTGGGCTTTGAAGTAACCTCCCACTGCATACCCTAGGTTATCATAAATAAAATTCAGTTTTTCTTCAATAGAATCCGGAACAATTTCGTGATATTTATTGATAATTTTTTCTCTATCAGCTATGAAAAAATATGCTGCTATCAATGTCACTATTGTATAAACAAGTGCTACCGGTAAACTCATGGCAAAATTTCCCGCTGCATTTATAGTAGGTTTTCCCAGAGTCTGTACTATATTTCCTACATAACTGCTTAAATTTTGATATATATCTGCTAATGAATTTTGAATATTATCCGGCAGTTTTTCAAAAAGATCATAATATTTACTTCCAGTATTTTCCAAATTTTGAACAACTTCCTTGTAGGCATCCGGAGCCGTACTTATAAAATTAACTGCCTGTGTCCAAAGCTTCATCATAAGCAGATAGCCACCTATGCCAATTAAAGCCAGAGTCATTATTATAACAATAATTGAGCCGTGCTTTCTTAAAATTCTAAGTTTTTTTTCTAAAAATTTCACTAAAGGATTTGCAATAGCAGCAATAATCCATGCAACTACAAAAGGCATAAAAAAAACAATGAGCTTAATGCCAAAATACAAAAATGCCACAGTTATTAGCAAAAATATTAATACATTCACAATTCTTTTTAAATTAATATTTTGAAAATTCATATTTCCTCCACAAGCTCTTTTTCCATAACATTCTATTTTTATTCGGGATTATCCCGGCATCAAGTAGATCAACTTTCACTTCCTGAACATTTTTTATCTTTAAAAAATATAAAAATTCTTTTTTAGACTAAAGCATTTCTTCAATCAATTGCCAAAGTTCATCTCTTCCTGCTTTTGTTTCTGATGAAAAAGGTATAAATATATCTTCTTTTCCTAAATTTAAGGTTTCTTTTATGGCTTTTATGCATTTAGGAACCTGATTCTTTTTTAGCTTATCAAGTTTTGTAGCAATAATAACAGGCTTAAATCCATTACTTACTATCCAGTCATACATCTGAATGTCGTTTGAATTTGGTGCATGGCGAATATCCACCAAAAGACATACAGCTTTAAGATTTGTAGAATTTCTTAAATATTTTTCTACCATTTTACCCCATTTTGCCTTAACCTCATTATTGGCATTAGCATAACCATACCCTGGAAGATCCACTATATAAAGACTATCATTGACATTATAAAAATTAATTGTCTGGGTTTTTCCAGGTTTGCCTGAAGTTCTTGCCAAAGCCTTTCTGTTTACTAAGGCATTAATCAATGAGGATTTTCCCACATTGGATTTTCCAGCAAATGCAAACTCCGGCATATTTGTAGTCGGCATTTTACTGGTAACTCCAACTACTATATCCAAATCGACTTTTTTTATCTTCATTATTTACCTCTTTAAATAAACCTTAATACAACTTAAGTTAAATAAAAAGAGCCATTGCAAATTTTCTTTGCAACAGCTCTGATTGTCATATTATAACACCTGCTTAAGCTGTTTCATTTTTTGACTTACTTACAATTCGGTGTTTTTTATTTATCTTTTTTACATCATGCTCTCCAAATACAAGAGTCGGCTCAGCTGTTCCGTCAACTGCATCTTTAGTAATAATGCATTTGATTATTTTCTCATCTGATGGAACATTATACATAACATCAACCATTACTGATTCTAAAATGGAACGAAGTCCCCTGGCTCCTGTATTTCTTTCAATAGCAAGCTTTGCTATGGCTTTAAGAGCATCTGCTTCTATTTCAAGTTCAACATCATCTAATTCAAAAAGCTTCTTATACTGCTTAACAAGTGAATTCTTAGGTTCCTGAAGTATTCGTACAAGAGTATCCTCATCTAATTCTTCAAGACTTGTAACTACAGGTACACGACCTACAAATTCCGGGATAAGTCCATATTTTATAAAGTCTTTAGGAAGAATTTCCTTTAATACTTCACTGGTGCTTTTCTCACCTTTAGCTGATATTTCAGCATTAAAACCAATTGATTTTTGATCCATTCTTGTTTCAATTATCTTTTCAATACCTTCAAAAGCACCTCCACAGATAAACAAAATATTTGTTGTATCTATTTGAAGAAGCTCCTGATGAGGATGTTTTCTTCCTCCCTGAGGTGGAACAGAAGCAACAGTTCCTTCAATAATCTTTAAAAGAGCCTGCTGTACGCCTTCACCTGATACATCTCTGGTAATGGAAACATTTTCTGACTTTCTGGTAATTTTATCAATTTCATCAATATAGATAATACCATATTCAGCTCTTTCAATATCATAATCAGATGCCTGAATCAATTTAAGAAGAATATTCTCAACATCTTCACCTACATAACCTGCCTCTGTAAGAGCTGTAGCATCTGCAATGGCAAATGGAACATTAAGAAGCTTGGCAAGTGTCTGAGCAAGAAGAGTTTTACCTGATCCTGTAGGTCCTAACATTATAACATTACTTTTTTGAAGTTCAACATCTAAATCCTTTTCTGCTGTAACTCTCTTATAATGATTATATACTGCTACAGACAAGGTCTTTTTCGCTTCTTCCTGGCCAATAACATAGTCATCAAGAAAGGCTTTTATTTCCTTAGGCTTCATAAGGTTGATTTCCATATCACCCCTTGGCTCATCATCATATTCTTCTTCGATAATTTCTGAACATATATCTATACACTCATCACATATATATGCACCGTTTGGTCCGGCAATAAGCTTTCTAACCTGTTCTTGAGTTTTATTACAAAAAGAGCATCTTATTTTATCATTACCATTTCGAACAGTCATCAAATCTCACCTCTATCTCCTTATATTTTAACCAAAAGGACATCCCAAAACCAGCTGTTTTTAGTTTTAAGATGTCCAAAAAATGCGTTTTTATCCTATTTTAAAAATATTTCATAATTGGATAATTATCTACTAGTAACTACACTATCTATTAATCCATATTCTAAAGCTTCCTGGGCTGACATGTAATTGTCACGCTCAGTATCCACTTCAATGACATCCAGAGGTTTACCAGTATTTTCTGCAAGTATTTCATTTAATTTTTTTCTGGTCTTCAATATATTATCGGCAACAATTTTAATTTCTGTAGCCTGTCCTCTGGCACCACCTGATGGCTGGTGAATCATAATTTCTGAATTCGGGAGTGCATATCTTTTTCCCTTCGCACCACCTGCTAACAAGAATGCCCCCATGCTGGCAGCCATACCGATACAAAGAGTTGATACATCACACTTAATATAATGCATGGTATCATATATTGCCATTCCTGCTGTTACAGAGCCTCCCGGAGAGTTAATGTAAAGATGAATATCTTTTCCAGGATCCTCTGACTCTAAAAATAATAACTGGGCAACTACAAGACTTGCAGTCACATCATTAACTTCTTCACCAAGAAAGATAATTCTTTCTTTTAATAATCTTG
This sequence comes from Acetitomaculum ruminis DSM 5522, assembly GCF_900112085.1. Taxonomy (GTDB): domain Bacteria; phylum Bacillota; class Clostridia; order Lachnospirales; family Lachnospiraceae; genus Acetitomaculum; species Acetitomaculum ruminis. Next base: position 116,678 of record NZ_FOJY01000006.1, on the reverse strand, counting down.
AATAGATATCATAGGAACGCTCGCCCCTGCTTGTCTGTTCAATGACGTAAGGCACTAAACTCATCAAAATCCCTCCCAACTTTAGTGGTAGATGAAAGTTTTATTATTCTTCTTCCTTCTTTACAGCTTCTGTTTCAACTGCTGCATCTCTTACAAAGTCAATTGCCTTTGCAACAGCAACATCCAACTTCATCTGTTCTTTTTCAGTATCACTCATGACTTCTTTTAATTTATCTGCTTCCATACCGTAGTTCTTAGCCATGCTTTCGATTTCTTTATCTACTTCTTCTTCTGTAGCTTCAATTCCTTCAGCCTTTACAACTGCTTCAAGAACAAGTCTTGTCTGAATTCTCTTGATAGCCTGTGGCTCCATCTGCTCACGCATCTTAGCCATGTCAGATCCTGTAAACTGCATATACTGTTCAAGGCTCATACCCTGTCTGCTAAGTCTCTGACCAAAGTCATCGATAAGATATCCGGTCTGTGTATCAACCATTGGCTGTGGAAGCTCAATTGTAGAATTCTCAATAATCTTATCAATAACTGCATTTTCCTTTGCAGTCTTAATATCTTTTATTTTTACTTCTTCAAGATTTTTCTTAATGTCAGCTTTGTATTCATCTAATGTATCAAACTCTGATACATCTTTTGCGAATTCATCATCTAATTCAGGAAGCTGTTTTTCTTTAATTCCGTTAACTTTTACCTTAAATACAGCAGGTTTTCCCTTTAATGATTCCGAATGATATTCTTCTGGGAATGTAACATTAACATCTTTTTCATCGCCAATATTCATTCCGATAATCTGATCCTCGAATGTATCGATGAATGTATGAGAACCGATTAAAAGGTCATATCCTTTTGCAGCTCCGCCTTCAAAAGGTACTCCGTCAACACTTCCTTCATAATCTATGTTAGCTGTATCACCATCTTTAACAGGTCTGTCTTCTACAGTAACTGTACGAGAATTGTTTTCTCTTTCCCTGTCAAGAGCGATATTTACTTCTTCATCTGTAACTAATGAAGATTCTACTTCAACAGCAATTCCTTTATAATCACCTAATGTAATCTCAGGTTTTAAAGCAACTGTTGCTGTAAATATAAAATTTTTTCCTGATTCAACTTGAACTACATCGATTTCCGGCTGTGAAACAATTTCAAGTTTACTTTCAGAAGCAGCCTTTGGATACTCAGTCTGGATAAGTCTGTTTGCAGCATCTTCATAAAATACTCCTGAACCATACATGTTCTCGATTACTTTTCTAGGTGCTTTGCCTTTACGGAATCCAGGAATAGAGATTCTTCCACGCTGTTTCATATATACTTCCTGAACTGCCTTATCAAAGTCAGCAGCAGCAACCTCAATTGTAAGCTTAGCCATACTATTTTCCAAATTCTCTACATTAACACTCATTGTTGTTAAGATCCTCCTTCACAAATTGCGATATATATGAAAAGTATGAGATATATCATGAATCCATACTCACAGTCATTTTAGTAGTATATCATAGTGCAATTAAAATATCAAGAAAAAACCTACATCAAATAAGCGCATTTATGGCAAAACTTAAATCCGGTATTTTACTTATCGGTCTCAAACCTGTATCCTATGCCATATACTGTCTTTATAAAATCGTACTTTCTGGTAAGTTTTGAGCGCAGCTGTTTGACTATGGTATCTACTGTTCTTTCGTCTCCAATATAGTCAAATCCCCATACATCATCTAATATCTTTGCACGGCTTACAGCTACATTTTCATTTTTGATAAAGAATTTCAAAAGATCAAATTCTTTTGAAGTTACGACTACTTCTTTTTCATCAACAAAAATGCGTCTTCCTTCAAAATCCACAAAAAGCCCCTTGAATTTCCAGTCTTTTCTGAGTCTGTAGGTACGCTTTAAAACAACTTTTACCCTTAATTCAAGTATTAATAAAGAAAGTGGTCTTGGAAGATAGTCATCGGCTCCTTTGGTGAAACATTTTATCTGTTCCTCGTCTGTTCCTGAATTTCCGATCATAATAACCGGTATTTCAGAAATTTCCCTGATAGCAGACAAAACTCCTATACCATCTACCACATCCAAATTAAGTGCGCAAATCACCAAGTCAAAATTATCACTTAACTTACTGAATATGTTTAAAGCCATCCCGCCATCATAGGCAGATGTTATTCTGTAGTTCTGGTTTTTGAAGTAGTAAAGAATTGCATCATGTGTATTCACATCAGATTCAACTAATAATACATTATATGATTGATCTTTCATTTATTAAACTCCCCCTAACTATTTCATGATATAATTATTCATTATAATATTTATAAGCGATTAATCCTATAATATATTAAATAATTAATTCAAGAATGTAAACATTTTACCAAAAAAACTAGCATTTTTTTTATTTGGAGGTACAAAATGGAAATTGAACGAAAATTTTTGGTTAAAAAAATACCTTATAATCTTAATGACGATAAGAATATAACTTGCCTTGAAATAGAACAGGCTTATCTTTGTACAGGCCCCGTGGTAAGAATACGCCGTGAAAACCACAATTATTATCTTACATATAAAGGGGGCGGAAAAATGGTTCGCGAGGAATATAATCTTCCTTTAAACAAAGAAGCCTATGAGCATCTTCTCGCTAAGGCCGATGGACATGTTATTACCAAAAACCGCTATGTAATTCCCATTGAAAATAATTTAAAAATAGAACTGGACGTTTTTAAAGGTCCTCATTTTCCAATCATCCTTGCCGAGGTCGAATTTGGTTCGGTAGAAGAAGCAAATGCTTTTGTACCGCCATCCTGGTTTAAAAAAGATGTAACCATGGATAATAAATACCATAACAGCAATATGGCTTTGGATTTCGACTTAAGCAAATACAAAGATGATTTTTCTATCTGAATCTTTCCACATGCTCATACTTTAACTGTGTGAGCATGATATTTTTTAAAGCTTTGTATCTGTCCCACAACTGACCTTCCGGCACAACAGCATCCAAAACTACTGCAATATCATCAATCAGTTTATCGTCCATTACCCCTTCATTTTTGGATAATATCTCTATTTTTTTCTTGAAGCTTTCTGCATCCAAAAACTCCAGTAACACCGGATTTATTTCCCTTTCTAAATTATCAGAATTTTTTCCTTTGTTCTCTTGGATATTTTCGTCATTAATTGATTTTTTATTAATGTCTTTTTTTGTATTAATATTGTTCATTTCTTTTTTATCTGAAATCACGAAGGCTTCATTATTTATGGTTTCCTTTTCAGATAAATTCAAAAATTCCTCTTTTGTTTCCTCTCTGTCTGGTTCAATTTTTTCAAATCTGTATTTTTGTTTAATATCAGGATATTTATCATGATCAACTTCACTCATAAACATACTATAAGGCCTTACATAGGTTTCAAAATCTCCGTAGAGTTTCTGGTACACTACCATTTTTTCTTCCGTTTCTGAATGTTTTGCAAAAGTAATTATCTGATACAGATTTCCCTTAAAATGTCTGCATATATCTCCTCTGTTTAATCTTTCCATAATCTCTTTTCCTAATGAAAACTCCTTTCTATTTTTTATCCTTTTATTAAATTGTAATTATAGCACGAATTGTATTAATACAGCCTGAATTTTCCCAAAGAGACATTTTTATGACTCAATGTACTTTTTTTATTCATTTTTTCGTCAAATATATTCACAATTTTCTTTGCTTCATGCCAGTAATAAAAGCAGCTTTGAACTTTTATAAAATTTAAGAATGCCCTGCAAAAACAGAGCATTCCTTATTTTCTAAACATCTATATTTTTACATATTCTCATATATTGTTTTACCATTTCTTTACACTTGTCATAACTTAAAGAACCTGTATTTAAACACATGTCATAGTTTGAGGCATCAAAAAAGTTTCGTCCTGTATAATATTCATAATACTCGGCTCTTGCTTTGTCTACTTTTTTGATTCGTTTTTCAATAGCCTTGTCATCCAGAAAATATAATTTTCTTACACGCTCCATACAGTCATCAAAAGGTGCATAAAAATACAGCTTAATCACATTGTCATAATCTCTTAAAATGTAGTCTGCACATCTTCCTATTATGATACATGAACTTGTTTTTGCCAGTTCTTTTATTACCTTTGCCTGATAGTTGAAAAGATTTTCCTTTGAGGTAAAATCGCTCTCACTTGGTGGAATTATTTTATCATCTAAATAAGCCGGAGATTTTACTATCCTGAAGGAAGGAAAACCTGTAAGCTTTTCGTCTGCTTTTCCAAAAAGTTCTTCTCTTATACCACTTTCATCTGAAGCCAACCTTAATATTTCCATATCATAACAGTCAATTCCCAATTCCTCTGCCAAAAGCTTTCCCATGGTTCGTCCACCGCTTCCATAGGTTCTTTGAATAGTAATTACATAATTATCCATTAAAACACCTACTCTCCCAAATATGCAGCTTTTACGGTTTCATCATTAAGAAGCATCTTTGAATCCCCTTCCAAAACAATGTTTCCCGTCTCTAATACATATCCTCTGTCAGATATACCCAGTGCTTTTTTTGCATTTTGTTCTACCAGTAAAACGGTGGTTCCAGCGCTGGATATTTTTTCAATAATATTAAATATTTCCTCAACAAAAATCGGAGAAAGTCCCATTGACGGTTCATCCATAAGAATAATCTTTGGATTAGACATTAATGCCCTGCCCATGGCAAGCATTTGCTGCTCACCACCACTTAAGGTTCCTGCCATCTGATTCTTTCTTTCCTCCAGTCTTGGAAATCTTTCATATACCATTTGAAGATTATCTTCTATTTCTTTTTTGTCAGAACGGGTAAATGCACCCATCTGAAGATTCTCGTATACTGAAAGCTGAGCAAAAACTCTTCTTCCCTCGGGAACATGAGCCATACCCATTGAAACGATTTTATGTCCGGGGATTTTGGTAATATCCTTTCCTTCTAATTTTATCGTACCGTTTTCTGCCTTTAGTAAGCCTGTAAGGGTGTGAAGAATAGTGGTTTTTCCGGCTCCATTGGCACCTATTAGTGCTATTACCTCTCCCTCATTTACTTCAAAGGAAACACCCTTTACAGCCTGAATAACTCCATAATTGACCTTAAGATCTTTTACTTCAAGTAATGCCATTATTCTTTCCTCCTATTCTCCAAGATATGCCGTGATTACTTTTGGATCATGAAGCACTGCTGAAGTTTCACCCTCTGCAAGAACTTTTCCAAAATTAAGCACTGTTAGTTTTTCACATATTCCCGCTACCAGTTTCATATCATGTTCTATAAGAAGAATTGTCATTTTAAATTTATCCCTGACAAATTTTATATTTTCCATAAGTTCCGCAGTCTCATTAGGATTCATACCTGCTGCCGGTTCATCTAATAATAAAAGTTTAGGATTTGTGGCTAGAGCCCTTGCCATTTCTAGTTTTCTTTGTTTACCGTATGGAAGATTTGAAGCAAGATATTCAGCCTCATCTGCCAGACCAAATACCTCTAATAGTTCCATTGCTCTTTCTGTCATGAGTTTTTCAGTTTTTTTGTACCTTGGAAGTCTTAGTATTCCTTCAATTGTGGAATATGTATAATCATTATGAAGCCCTACTTTTACATTATCCAATACACTAAGTTGTGAGAATAATCTGATATTTTGAAAAGTTCTGGCTATTCCTTCCTGGTTTATTTCTATGGTATTTTTTCCCGTAAGTTCTTTACCGTCTAAAATAACCCTTCCCTGATCTGGTTTATATACTCCTGTCAAAAGATTAAAAACTGTAGTCTTTCCTGCTCCATTTGGTCCAATAAGTCCATAAAGCTGTCCTTCTTCAATATTTAATCCAAAGTCATTTACAGCCATAAGTCCACCAAAGGAAATGCTTAAATTATTTACTTCTAATATTGCCATATCATTCAGCCTCCTTTGAAACTTTGTTTTTTCCAAATTTTGCCATTATCTTTTCTCGATATTCTATCATTGAAGGAGCAGATGTAAATATCATCATTGCAATAAGAACTACTGCATAAATTAACATTCTGTAGTCACTTAAACCACGCAAAAGTTCCGGAAGTAAGGTAAGAACCACTGCCGCAATTATAGAACCGCGCATGTTTCCAATTCCACCTAAAACCACGAATACAAGGAACATAATCGACATATTATATCCAAAATTCTTTGGAAGGGCTGTTAAAGTAGAAAGATTGTGAGCATATAATACTCCGCCTATTCCTGCAAGTCCGGCTGAAATGGCAAAGGCCATTAATTTATATTTTGTTATATTAATTCCTACAGATTCTGCTGCAATCCTGTTATCCCTTATTGACATTATTGCACGCCCGGTTCTTGAATTTGTAAGGTTTAATACAACAAATAGCGTAAACAGTATTAAAAGTACACCAATTGTGAAATTCGAATCAGTCGGTGTGCCTGTTATTCCCTGAGCTCCATTTATAATAACCAGTCCGTCATCCTCCATATTTAAAGAAGCTACATCTTTTATGGAAAAATGAAAACCGTTGCTGTCTTTTCCAACATACATTACATTTATAAAATTCTTTATTATTTCACCAAAAGCTAATGTAACTATAGCTAAATAGTCTCCCTTAAGTCTTAAAACCGGGATACCTATTATTATTCCAAAAATCGCAGCACAAACTGCCCCAATAAGTAAAGCAAGGAAAAATCTAAGTCCCGCATTAGGTATTGCTTCTAAGGTAAGCTTTGAGAAAAAAGCACTTGAAAAAGCTCCAACACACATAAAACCTGCATGTCCAAGACTTAATTCTCCCAAAACTCCAACCACCAGATTTAAAGCCAGTGCCATTATTACATATGTACAAATCGGCACAAGAAGTCCCTGCATAAGACTTGAAAGATTTCCTGATAATATCATGGCCTGAACCAATGCATATGAAATTATTACTATAAGATAAGTAATAAGATTATTCTTAAATGTTTTATTTAACTTTTTATCCCTCATTGTTCCACCTACACTTTCTCATGAATTTCTTTTCCTAATATACCTGTAGGCTTAATCAGAAGAACTAGAATAAGTACAAGGAATACAATGGCATCTGAAAGCTGAGATGATATATATGCCTTGCTTAAAATTTCTATAATTCCAAGTAAAATTCCACCAATAAAAGCACCTGGAATAGAACCTATTCCCCCGAATACTGCTGCTACAAATGCTTTAATACCAGGCATTGCACCGGTATAAGGTGTAAGTGTAGGATATGCAGAACAAAGTAAAAATCCTGCTACAGCTGCTAATCCTGAACCTATGGCAAAGGTTAAGGAAATAGTACTGTTTACATCAATTCCCATAAGTAAAGCCGCACCTTTATCTTCAGATACCGCAACCATTGCACGACCTGCCTTTGTCTTTTTTATAAAAAACATAAGGGCAATCATTATTATTATACATGTAATTATTGTAACCAATGTTACACCTGAAATATTCAGGGCACCGTCAGCAAGTTTAATATTGGAAATGCTTACTACTGATGTAAAGGCCTTTGGACTTGCTGTAAAAATAAGTAATCCCATGTTTTGTAAGAAATAGCTGACACCTATTGCTGTTATAAGAACCGCAAGTGGTGATGCCATTCTTAATGGTTTATAGGCTATTTTTTCAACTGCAACTCCTAAAACTGTACAGACAACTACGGATGCTGCCATTCCAAGCCAGGGACTAAGTCCCATTGTGCTGACTATTGTATAAACTGTATATCCCCCAATCATGATTACATCACCATGGGCAAAATTCAGCATTTTTGCAATACCATAAACCATAGTATAGCCTAATGCTATTAAAGCATATACGCTTCCTAAGCTTATGCCATCAATTAAATAAGAGATAAACCCCATTTATTTCACCTCATTAATATCAAATCTAAATATAACTTAAGTTGTAATTTAAAGGGAGGGTTACAAGTAACTCTCCCTTGAGTATTTGTATAAAACCAGTTTTACTCCATTAATGAATAAGCACCGTCTTTAATTACTACTGCTTTTGCTTCCTTATCAGGTGCTCCACTTTCATCCCATGTGATTTTTTCACCTGTAAGACCTTCTATTGAAATCTCAGTCATTGCTTTCTTCATAGCCTCGCAAATATCTGAAACGCTCATATCCGGTTTGCATTCACCTTTTTCCAATGCAGCTGCGATGGCATATATAGCATCATATCCATCTGCTGCAAACTGGTTAGGAACTTCACCGTATTCTTCTTTATATTTTGCTACAAAGTTTTTAGTAAGTTCGTCAGTTGCATCAGCAGCAAATGGTGTAAGAAGCATAACTCCTTCTGCAAGCTTCTGGTCAAAATTCTCAACTCCAAGGATTCCGTCAAGTCCGTCACAACCAAAGAATGTTGTCTCAAATCCTAAAGAATTTGCCTGCTGTAAAATAAGTGCTGCCTGTGAATAATATATAGGAAGGAATACCAAATCAGCTCCTTCACTTTGAGCTTTTTTAATCTGAACTGAGAAATCTGTTTTATTATCAGCTGTGAAAGCTTCTTTTGCAACGATTTCAAAATCCTGTTCTTCAGCCTCTTTTACGAATTTATCTGTAATACCTGAAGAATAAACATCTGAACTATCATAAATAATTGCTACTTTTTTAGCTAATTTGTTTTCTCCAATATACTCTGCTGATTTTGTACCCTGATCCGGGTCTGAGAAACATACACGAAATGCATTATCAGGACCAATGCAATCAGCTGCTGAACCTGATGGTGTAATCTGAAAAAGATTATCCTGGGATGATTTTGCAGCAACAGCTATACATGGTGTACTTGTTACGGTTCCGCAAAGAATCTGCATACCCCAATCCTTAAGATTGTTATAGGCATTTACTGATTTTTCCGCATCACCTTCATCATCCTGGAAATTAAAGGTTAGCTTGGTTCCGTTTACTCCGCCGGCCTCATTAATTTCATCTACAGCAATCTGCGCACCGTTTCTTTCAGCCATACCATAAATAGCAAGCTCTCCTGTTACAGGTCCGATTCCTCCAATAAGGAATGTACCCTCTTCAGCTTCTACTTCATTCTTGCCCTCTGCTGTTGATGTCTTATCTGAAGCCTGATTTCCGCATCCGGCTAATGACATAACAGCAAGTGTAGCAGCTAATAATACACTTACAATCTTTTTTTTCATTACAACTTTCCTCCTGATTTTTATAAATATTTTACATATAGAAAAACGACCCCTATATGTAAAATAAAGACATCCGTTCTCCACAGACGGACATCTTTATCCTAAAAAGAATACTACTATTTGTTATAGAAGTTGTCAACGATTTTTTTTGGCCTGTTCTTCCTGCCACTTAAAATACTCTCCATCTAAGTCAAAATCGTCTGCACTATAATATGCTCCCTTTTTTTGGGGCATGTTTTCCAAGTAATTTTCCTCATCATTATAGTTTGAATTAAAATCATCATTGTTGTAATTATTTATAGTGGAATAGTCCATTTCTTCCAAAGCTTCTGAAGTTTCACTATCTACTATTTCCTGAACTATGCTGTCTAAAAATCCTTCAGAAAAATCTTCTTCAAAGCTTTCTTTGTTTTCCTCTTTTTCATCATCATCTAGTAAAAATTGAGGAATTTTTTCTTTTGAAGTAGTTTTTGGAAGGACATACATAGGTATTTCAAGGCGACCCTCATCCGTATCCGCATAAATAAAATCACTTATTTCTTCTACTTTTTCCTTTTCTTCAGCCTCTTGCCTCATTTTTTTTACGGCAGGGTGATTTTCATTTACCCTGATAACCGGACCGTTTGCGTTTTCTTTTCCTTTTTCTGTAAGGGCATTTTCCAGGCTTTTATTTTTTAACTCTGCCTTTTCTTCTTTTTTTCTGACATTTTCCAGGAGATTAAGATATTTTTTCCCGTAAATCATATCCTGAAGCTGCATATTCAGTTCAGCTTTATTGTCCTCAATAAGCCCCAAATATCTCTCTATTTTAACTGTGGCATTTTCATATTCCTGTAAAATCGAAGCTTTAGCATCTATTATTACACTTTTTAAATCAACCAGAGCTTCATCTGTATACATAAGGGATGCTGCATATATTTCTTCTGCCTTTTTAGAGGCATCATCCATAAGCTTTTCCCCTTCTCTTTCAAGCTGACGCAAGGCTTTTTCTTTTCCTACCTGGGTAAGCTCGTATTTATCCATCAAGCCTATAACCGCAAAATTCAACTTATTTAAAAGCTCAAACAAATCCTTTTTGTTAACCGTTATATTGTCAGCATCCTGAGGATTTGCATCCCCATTAGCTATTAATATATGTATTTCCTTAAGTATTTTCTCTATCTCTTCCGGCATCTTTTACACGAATCCTTTCACCTTAGAACCTATATTAATTTCCCAGGGCTTTTATGGCTGCTTCAAGTTGTGTATCTTTTTCATCTTCTTCACCGACTTCCACTTCTACATCCGGTGTGATTCCAGTCTGATGAATACATATTCCATTAGGGGTATAATACTTGGCAACAGTAAGTTTAATTGCTGAGCCATCTTTAAGTCCTATGACATTTTGTACTATTCCCTTTCCATAGGTTGTGGTTCCTACTATTTTTCCCAGCTTGTAATCTTTTATGGCTCCGGCAAATATTTCTGAAGCCGAAGCTGAATTACCGTTTACTATAACAGACATAGGGATATCCATATAATTTTCGGCATCTGAATTGTAATCTTTCTCATTACCGTTTTTATCTATGAAATATACAATCTTTCCCTCTGGAAGGATTTTATCCATAATATCAACAACAGTGCTGACATTTCCACCAGGATTATCTCTTAAGTCAAATACCAGTGATTTCATCCCCTGGTCTTTAAGATCGTTGATTGCATCATCAAACTGTGTCTCAGTTATAGTATCAAATTCCGTAATCTGAATATAACCTACATTATCTTCAAGCATTTTAGAATTAACAGTAATTATCTCAACACTGTCAGATGAAACCTTAAAGGAATAATTTCTGTCATTTGAAGACCTGTAAACACTGAGATTTATTTCCTTATCAGATTTTGAAATCAACTCCACAATCTCTTTACTGGTCATTTTTTCTACGGTAGATCCATCTATTTTTACAATCTGGTCACCTGCAACTATACCGGCTGTTTCAGCTGGAGAACCTGAATACACTTTTGTTATTTTAGCTGTGGTATCAGAGTTAGCCTTTGTAATAACTATTCCTATGCCTTCATATGTTCCCTCGCTAAGACTTTTTTCTTTTTCATATTCATCTGCGGTATAATAAGCTGCATATTTATCTCCCAGACCTGCCATAAGTCCCTTATAAATATACGCCTCAACCTGTTCAGAATCAACATCATCAAGATAATATTTATTTATAAAATTTTCTATGGTTTGAATTTTACTGCATAATTTTATGAAATTGAGAGAAAGATCAACATTATTTCCAAATATAATAATAAAGCTTAGTTTTATTCCTAAAAATGCAGCAAGAAGTGATATTATTACGAAAAAAATACCTTGTCTAAAACCCTTTTTATATTCTTTAATTAACTGTTTTTCCAATTCAATACGACTTTTATTTTTTTCATCTGAATCTAATATTTCTGACAAAAACTCGTCTTTTGTATCTTTATTTTTTTTAAACATAATCTATACCATTTTCTAATTTTATTATCTTAAATAATTCCAGGGATTAACATATGCTCCGTTTAAGCTCACCCCAAAGTGAAGATGATTCCCGGTAGAAGACCCCGTAGTTCCTACAGCCGCGATTACATCTCCTTTGTTTACATTTTGTCCTTCTGATACATAAAGCTTCGATGCATGCATATATACGCTACACAATCCATTGCCGTGACTTATGGTAATCCAGTTTCCGGCGGTATTACTATATCTTGCAATTATTACTTTTCCGCTTTCAGCCGCAATTATATTACTTCCTGCTGCTGCAGGGATGTCAATTCCATTGTGACTGGTGGAACTTGTTACACCGTCAATTATCTCTCTGTATCCATAGTCAGAAGATATTCTCGTAGAAGAAGGACAAGGCCACAAAAATACACCCCCGGATCCATTGTTTGTATTTTCCTCCGGAGAAGAATTGTTATCATTTGAAACATCGTTATTGGCTGCATTTTCTGCCTGCTTTTTAGCCTCTTCTTGTGCTTTTTGTCTGGCAGCTTCTTCAGCTGCCTTTCTTTCTGCCTCCATAGCCGCAAGAGCCTGCTTGATTGCAGTTATTGTTTCATTTGTAGCATCTAATTCTTCCTGAACATGGCTTTCTTCTTCCTCTGCCTTTGCTATAGATTCAGCCGCCGCTTCCTTTGCTTTTTGTTTTTCAGCCACAAGACTTGTAAGTTCTTCCTGTCTTGCTGTAATTTCATTTTTTAAAGCACTGGCTTCATCATATTCTTTTTGAAGCTTTTCTTTTTTTTGGGATACCTCATTTGCCAGCTTATTATATTCATCCATTTTTCTTTGTTCGTAATCGGAAATTTTCAAAAAATAGGTGATTTTGTTTAGAAAACCAGCAATAGAATCAGACTCAAGTAATACCGTAAGTATTGACATACTGTTATTTTCATAGGTGAACTTAATTCTTTTTTTCATCATTTCATATTCGGATTTAAGCTGTTTTTTGGTATATTCCAATTCATCGCTTGTACGCTGAATATCTTCTTGCTTAAGCTTAAGTTCACCCTCAAGATTTTCAAGTTTCCCTGAAACCTCAGTAAGCTGGGTATCTAAATTCTCCAGCTCACCATTTATCTGGCTTTCTGATTCCTTTAGATTCTCCAGCTTTTCTTCAGAATTATTCAATTCTTTCTCTAAGTTCTCCTTTTGCTCCATTGCATCATCGAGCTCAGTAGCAAAAGAAGACTGTGTAGAAAAAATTGAAAATATTAATATCATAGAAATTACTTTTTTTATACTAAATCTTTTCACAACCGGACTATCCTTTCCCCGCAGATACTCCCCTTTTTAGTATTAATAAGAAGCACATTAAACATCAAGATGTCTTCTTACTGCAAATATACTTCCGAAAAATCCAATACCTACTCCTAATACCAAAGCAACTGGAACAAGAATTGAATAAACACTTCCTACTGACATAAAACTTAATATATCATTTAATATACTAAACCTTGATACAATATATTCTATCACCTTATTATAAAGGAAATAAAAAATAACAAGAGGTATGGCAGCACCGATAAGTCCTATTATTACACCTTCTACTATAAAAGGTGCTCTTACAAAGGAATCGGAAGCACCAATAAGTTTCATAATGGCAATTTCCTCTTTTCTTACAGAAATACCTGTCGTTACGGTATTGCTTATCAAAAATACCGCTACACCAAGAAGTATTATTATGACAGCACCTGATACATATCCCAGTAAAAGATTAAAGCTTGACAAAGTATTTGCAACCACGTCTGATTTGTTAACCTGTCTTACTCCGTCAAGAGATTCCACATATTCCACAAGTGAAGTCTGCTTTGAAACATCACTAAGATATACTTCATAATTTGCAGAATCAGCTAAAGGATTATCATTCTTAAAGCCTTCGCCTAAGGTACTGGCAGCATCACCGTAATATTCTTTTTCGTATTCTGCCCATGCTTCCTCAGCTGTGACATATTTGATTTTTGATACTTCCGGTCTGGTTTTTATTTTTTCTCCTAACAAAGTTATCTCTTCATCGCTTAAATCAGCATCAAAAAATACCGTAACCGCAACACCGGACTCAGCCTGTTTAACAATACTTCTAAAATTAACTATTATAGAAAAAAATATACTGAATAAAAATATACATGCTGCCATGGTAGCCATGGAAACAAAAGAAAACATCTTGTTTCTTTGTATATTTTTTATACCCTGTTTTAAATTATAGAAAAAAGAACTAAAATGCATTAGTAGCCTCCTTGATACTCGTCACTGATAATCTCACCTTTTTTCATTGTAATTACCCTTTTTTTCATCGCATCAACAATTTCTTTGTTGTGGGTAACAACAACTACTGTAGTGCCTCTTTGATTTGCTTCTTCAAGAAGTTTCATAATCTCCCAGGAATTTTTTGGATCAAGGTTTCCTGTAGGCTCATCCGCCAAAAGAATCTTAGGGTTATTAACCAAAGCTCTGGCAAGAGCAACCCTTTGCTGTTCTCCTCCTGACAGCTGATTAGGAAATGATTTGTATTTTTCAGCAAGCCCCACCATGGAAAGCATAGTAGGAACCTGTCTTTTTATTATCCTGTTAGGAGTTTCAATAACTTTTTGGGCAAATGCAATATTCTCATATACATTTCTGTCTTCTAAAAGTCTGAAATCCTGGAATACTACACCGATTTGTCGCCTAAACTTCGGAACATGTCTTTTTTTAATTCTTCGAATGTTTAGGTTATTTATTGTAATATTTCCCTCTGTAGGATCTAACTCCTTTAATAAAAGTTTTATAAGTGTGGATTTTCCTGAACCACTGGGACCAACTATAAATACAAATTCACCTCGTTTAATGTGAAGATTCATATTCTTTATAGCAGGAACTCCCGTATTACCATATGACTTACTCACATTTTCAAGAATAATCATTAATGTCTCTCCTTTAAATTAATAGTCTAAAGTTTCCATATACTTCATATACTTAACAACCATAAGGGCAATTTTAAATGTAATTGCATCTTCAAAAACCCTAAGATCAAGACCTGTACTCTTTTGAAGTTTGTCAAGTCTGTATACAAGGGTATTCCTGTGAATGTAAAGCTGACGTGAAGTTTCTGATACATTAAGTGAATTCTCAAAGAATTTATTAATAGTTGTAAGAGTTTCTTCATCAAACTCATCAGGAGATTTTCCGTCAAAGATTTCTTTAATGAACATTTTGCAAAGAGGTATAGGTAACTGATAAATTAGTCTTCCTATTCCCAATGCACTATAGGCAATAACCTTCTTTTCTTCAAAAAAGATTTTTCCTACATCAAGAGCAAGTTTAGCTTCCTTATAGGAGCGAGATACTTCCTTAATCTCGCTTACAACGGTACCATAAGCTACATTAGCTCCCTGAGTGCCATCCGGATCTATAACCTCCAAAATGTTTTGTGCATCTTTATAAATATCATCTGTATTTTCATCTTCTAAAAGCTGTTTAACAACAATAATATTTTTCTCATCAACTGCAGTAATGAAATTTTTTGACTTCTCGCCAAAGATTTCTCTTACTTTTTCAATATCATTTCCTTCTTTGTCTCTTTCACATTCAATAATGTAAACTACTCTGTCACTTTCTGTTTCAATGTGCAATTTCTTTGCACGATTGTAAATATCCACAAGAAGTAAATTGTCCAATAATAAATTTTTAATAAAATTATCTTTATCAAAACGCTCTTTATAAGCTATCAAAAGATTCTGAACCTGAAAAGAAGCAATCTTTCCAACCATATACACATCTTCACTTCCGCCTTCAGCCAAAAGAACATACTCTAATTGATGATCGTCAAAAACCTTAAAAAACTGACAATCCTGCACAGTCTGGCTTTCAGCAGGTGAATCTATAAATGATGCAATGGCATCCTGATATTTCTCACCATTTTCGTGTGTGCTTGCAAGAACTTTTCCTTCTGTATCCATAACACAAAGTTCAATTCTTGTAATTGCTCTTAATCCGTCTAATGTATTTTGAAGTATTTGATTTGAAATCATACTTTCACTCCTTTTCTAGTAATCTTACACAATAACTAATTTGCACTTTTTAACAAAAAAAATGTATTCAATAAGTATATTAATGCATTTTCACAAAAAAATAAAGGGTAAATCTAATACTTTTTATAGAAAAGTTCAGTTCAAGCAATAATTTCAAGAAAAATTCATACGAAATATTTCACAAAAGAAAATCAAACCTTATGTATCTTCTTATGTAATGTGTAATAAAGTTACTTATCTTTGCCTCTATATCTGCTGAGGCTTAATTTTAATATACTTTTGTTAAAGATACTACGAAAAAAATGTGAAATTTTATTGTCCTTTTTCTTAAGAAGTGGATCATTGTCTGTTGCTATAACTAATCTGGTAAGAAGTCTCGTCCTGTTTTCGTTAATAAACATTTCGCAAACAGGTGAGCTTAATAGAAGCAATACCACATCGGGATTTAAAGAATTAACGTCATTTACAGTTACATCGGAATTGTGGATTTTTTCATCATAAATGCTGCTACCCACAATATTTATATTATATTTATTATCGTTTATTATCTCAAAACAATCATCTAACTGCTGTTGCCTTGAAGCAATAACATAGACTGTCCTGTTATTTTTCTCAAGTTGTTTTACAAATTCAGCAAAAAAGCCTTCTATATGAAAATCCTGATGTTTAAATTCCTCTTCAAGTCCAAAAAAAGACAATATATCCCTTTCTCCGGGCATAACAATATTGGCCTGATTAAGACAACTTCTGATTTCAGGATGTTCTCCCATCAAAGCCATTGTCTCCAGGCTGACAATTTCTACAATATTTAAAACCGTATCATTCATAAATGAATCTATTTCGAGCATGACCTGTTTTAAATCCATAAAATCCATTCCAATGCCCATTACATCTATTTTCTTTTTCATACCCATAGCACCTATTGTGCATAAATAAGCATAACTGCTCATTCCATATCCCTTATTTTCAATTGTATTTTACAGTTATTATAGTATAACAAATATAAGCTATATTTTCAAGTTAGGGTTTTTACATGAATTTTCTGAATATTATATCACAAAATTCCTTTTATCAAAAAAATGAATTGAGCATTTTTTATAAAATTAAAAATAAATATAAACTTTATAAATAGAAAAATTACCTTTCTTTTCCACTTTATCCACAGATTTCTTATTGAAAAATGTGGATAAGGTGGATAACTTTTAGATTTTTTCCGTTTTTTCGGGGTTTTTTATGATTATAAATGTGAATAATTCTTTGCAGAAAAAGTGGATAAAATTTTTATAAACTCTCTTAAGAAAAAATTTATTATTGTAAATATTAATAATATTCATAAATGTTAAAACAATTACTGCATTTTTTGCAGGATTTAAACTTTATTTTGTCATAAATCCTGCATTTTCGAAGTGATAATTTTTATCTGTGTTACTTATCATAGTCCTGAAGATACTCTTCTACTGATGTTACAGCATTGGCACCGTCAGAAGCCGCAGTAATAACCTGTCGAAGTCTCTTGGTTCTGATATCCCCGGCAGCAAATATTCCTTCTTTACTGGTTTTGCAGTCTTCCTGTGCCACTATATAACCTACACTGTCTTTTTCAACATCTATATCAATGTCAATAGTATTTGGAACTATGCCTGTAGCTATAAACAGTCCTTCAACTTCAAGGCTTGAATTTTCATTTGTCTTCTTATTTAAAATTTTTAAAGCTGATACTGTATCATCACCGCAGATTTCCGTAATAACGCTATCCCAGATGATTTGTATGTTTTCAGTATTTTTTACTACTTCCTGAAGGCTTTTGGCGCCTCTGAATTCATCCCTTCTGTGAATCAGATAAACTTTTTTGCAGATTCTTGAAAGATATATGGCATCTTCTAATGCAACATCTCCTCCCCCTACTACTGCGCAAACTCCGTCCTTGTAAAAGTTTCCGTCACAGGTTGCACAATAAGAAACTCCCTTACCTGAAAATTCTTTTTCACCTTTTACCATAAGACCTTTGTGACTGGCTCCCAAGGCTATTATAACGGCTTTTGCTTCCAGTTCTTTTTTGGAAGTTATTACTTTTTTAACTTTTCCCTGGGTTTTAATGGATTTAATTACCGCATTTAAAGTTTCCACACCAAATTTATCCATGTGCTCCTTAAATTTCATACCAAGGTCAAAACCATTGATACCGGGAATCCCGGGATAATTGTCTACTTCGTATGTTTCTAGTATCTGTCCACCGGTAGTATAGTTTGACTCAACCAAAATAACATCAAGCATTGCTCTTTTGGCATAAATTGCAGCGCTTACTCCGGCTGGTCCTCCCCCTGCAATTATTAAATCATACATATATCACTCCTCCTTAAAAATTCCAAATACCTATGTAAGAATTTAATGTTAAAACCTCATTATAGAAGTTGCTAAAATATCATCAGGTGTGATATCCACCTTTCTTTCTTTGTATAACTTTCCAACAGCCCTTTTAAAGGCATTTTTACTAAGTCCCGTAACATCCTTTATTATTTCTTTATCTGCCTTGTCATTAAAACCTAATCTTCCGCCTTTTGACATAATAAGTTCCATAATATTTCTGGCATCTTCATCCATTTGCAAATAGGCTTTTTGTCTCATGCTAAGATCAAGTTTTCCATCCTGTTTTCTCTCAGTTACCCTGGCTTCAATAATGTCACCGTACTTTACATTGTTTTCAAACTGCTCCGGTGAAATTCTTCCCTGATATTTATCATCTACAGCCACATATATTCCAAATTCTTTTGAAACCTCATAAACCCGTCCTCTTACCATGTCATCTTTGTCATAGGGAGATGCAAGGCTTAAATAATCATAAACTTTTGTGGTGGCGCAAAGTCTCTCACTTTTATCCACATATAAAGCAACCAGAACCTGATCTCCTGCCTTTACCGGAACTGTCTGCTCTTTAAATGGAAGAAGCAAATCTTTTTCCATACCCCAGTCAAGAAATGCTCCTATTTTTCCTGTTTCTATAACCTCTAAGACAGCTGTTTCCCCCAACATAATCTTTGGAGTATTGGTTGTGGAAATAATTCTATCTTTAGAATCTTTATAAATAAAAACCTGGATTTCATCCCCTAGATTGGCTCCTTGTGGCACTTGTTTTTTTGGAAGTAAGACTCTATTTTCATTTTCCTCCTCTTGTGCAAGATAAACACCAAAGTCCACTGTTTTTACTATTTTAAGCTTTTGCATGCAACCTAATTTAAACATTTTTTTCCTCTTTCTATACTTATGTAAAATAATTTTTCCTGATAATATCTAACCTTTTACAATCTTTAAACGAAAATCCTTTTCTTTTTGATATATCAGTTCAACTATTGCATAAACAATATCTCCTTCACCACAAAGCACAATTACTTCTTTATCATCGCTTACCATGGTTTTGGGATAAATGGTTTCTCCAAGCCGGGCTGATCTTACATATTCTGTTCTTAAAGAGAAAATTTTCTTTCTGCTTTTTTTATAAGCCCAGGCAGCCCTGATATATTGGCTATTATTCATATGTCCATTAGTATCAAGCTGGAAACTTTCCACAATAAAGCCTTGGTGAAATTGTAGATTTTCTGGAATACTTAATTTTCTGGAAGCATATTCCATAGGAAATTTTTCTTCCAATTCATATTTTTCTTTTTCTATAATATCAATTTTTACGGGACGTTTTTTTTCGGTATCCATACAAACCCAGACTGAGTTTGCCCTTACCAGTAATCTGTTTGATTTTGCATCTGTTATTGTAAAATTTCTGTATCCCATAAATCCATTTAATTCATAGGGCCATGTGTTAATTATTATTTCCCTGGAAAATTCCGGCATTTCTAAAACATCAACCTGCCAAAAAGCTACTACCCAGGCTCTTTTTTTCTCTTTCAGATATTTCAAGCCTATATTCAAATCTTCACTTTGAAATGTAACACAATCCTGAAAATAATCAATAATGGCAGGAAATGTAACTATTCCATCTTTATCTATTTCACTATACCTTACCCTACTTTTAAATGAATACATGTTTTTTCCTTTCCTTATAATACTCCCAAAAGGGCTTTAACAGTTAAAGCTTTTATTTATCACCGGTAAGTCCCACCGTAGATGAAATATAATATTTATAACCCATCTTTTTACAAAAAGAAGCTATTGATTTTTTTAGTTTAGCATCCTTTGTGTATTCGGTAAGATAAACAGAAAGTCCCTTTTTCTTACAACTTTTAAGATATGATATAAAATAATTTCTACTGGATTTTGATGCTGTGCCAAATACATTCTTTGTATAATCTTTTATACTTGAATAGACACATTCCTGATTAACAGCATTTATTATTTTCTTTCCTTTATAACTGTTTCCACTTTTTAAAACTTTAGTTACAAAAGTATCTCCGCCATTAACTATTACAGGAAGTCCATAGGACTTTCTTAAGTTTTTCAGTATATTCAATAATCCATTATAGATTTTATTCTTTTTAAAATTGTAATACACATCACAATTATCAATAAAGAACCCATCTATACCTTTTTTGTAAATACTTTTCGCCTGAGTATTTACAATATATTTTTGCCAAGTTGTATAGGATACATCCATCCAGTATTCATCCGGCCAATTATCATAAGAACCCAATGTATGTTTTTTAAACTTTTTATAATAACTTCTATAGGTTTCAACTGAGCCGATATTTAAATAAGAATAAACTGTATGTCCTGCTTTTTTAAGCTTCTTAATGTCACTTGCTTTATACTCTGAAGCATCAATTATTATCGTTTTATAATTGGATAATTTTGAAATTTTATCTCTTGTAACCCCAAGCAAAACCCCATAGGAATTGGTAAAAGCTGCTGCTTCAATCCCTTGAATGCCTATTCCTGCTATAATTATAACCGCTGTCATTATTACCACAAATATTTTTTTACAAATTAACTTATTATTATTCATAAATTACCTCCTGTAAGATATTTGTTACTGCTATTTGTTTACACAGGCTGATATTAGACTTAGTAAAAATTAATTGAATATTTTTCTTTATCCGTAATTACAAGCAACCTAAATATAACTATACCATTTATATGTGTCAGGATTAATGCTGTATTGTAAAATTTTTAAAAATTCTTTTGAAATTATAATAACAAAAAACCCTGTAGTAATAAACCACAGGGTTACTAGCTGGCCCACAAGGATTCGAACCTTGAAATGACGGAGTCAGAGTCCGTTGCCTTACCGTTTGGCGATGGGCCATCACTTGTCGACAAAGGATATTATACCTCGCTATTTTTTAAAATGCAAGCACTTTTTTTTATTTTTTTAAAATATTTTTCAAATAACAGATTTGCATTCATGTAAACAGGTTAAAAAGCGGATTGTAAGTATCTTTGTTTATCATTATTCTATAATAATTTCATCTCCCGAAAAGCCAAAAAAGACTTCATTAATATTCAAGATATGATTTTCTCCATTAAAAAGTTCTAAGAGCTTATCTGTCAGTTCTTTATAATTTTCTATGGAGATAACCGCTTTATAAACAATATATTCCCCATAATCAGTGTTTATTATATTTGCATCTAAACTTCTTAAAAGATATTCCAGTTTTCCCATACGGTCATAGGGACAGTTTACATCAAAGGCCATACCCTTTTCTCTGGAAATTACAAGGCTGTTGGCAATTCCTTCTTTTGCAGCCTGGGAATAAGCCCTTACAAGTCCTCCTGTACCTAAGAGAATTCCACCAAAATATCTTGTAACAACTATAACAACATTATGAAGGCCTTCATTTTTAATAATATCCAATATAGGCATACCTGCCGTTCTGGAAGGTTCTCCGTCATCTGAAGATTTTTGAATATTATCATCATCACCGATGACATAGGCATAGCAATTGTGTTTTGCATCATAATATTGCTTTTTTATCTTATTTATAAATGAAATGGCCTCTTCTTCAGTATAAACAGGACAGGTACTGGCAATAAATCTGGATTTTTTTTCTACTATTTCCCCTACTCCGCCCTGACGCATGCTTTTTTGCTTATTCATATGGTTTACTCCGTTATTACTTCTGTTTTTATAAATTAATGGTTGAATTTTTTTACATTTCGTAAATCTCAATAATTTCTTAAGTCATTATATCATCTAAGTTTCTTTATTTATAGCCCTGTTTTTGTTATAATATTTAGATAATAATTATTAAGGAGAGTACAATGAAATATACAAAGAGTGAGGTCTTAAAAAAGAACAGAACCCTTTTTTCCAAACGGACCAGAAGACTAAAAACAGTCAAACTTATTTTATTGAGGTTATTTATTTTATTAATCTTTGCCGGAATAGGCGGTGGAGGATATCTGGTATATCAGACTTTTACGGAAATTATTGCCAGTGCTCCTAAAATTTCTGATGAAGATGTTTCCCCTAGCGGTCTTGCTACTTCTGTTTATTCTAATGATGGAACAGAGATTACAAAGCTTGTTGCGTCAGGTTCTAACAGACAATATAAAAAAATAAGCGAAATACCGGAGGATTTACAACACGCCTTTGTTGCCATAGAAGACGAGCGTTTCTATGAACATAACGGAATTGATGTTAAAGGTATTTTTCGCGCTGCCCTTGTTATTCTTGCTACGGGACATCCTTCCCAGGGAGCCAGCACCATTACCCAACAGTTAATTAAAAATAATATTTTTTCCGATTGGACCAGTGAAAGTACCTTAAAGCAAAAAATCACAAGGAAGGTTCAGGAGCAATATCTTGCTTTACAGTTGGAAAAAAGTATTAGTAAAGATAAAATTCTAGAATACTATCTTAATACCATTAATCTTGGTTCAAACTGCCTTGGTGTTCAAACAGCAGCTCAATATTACTTTAACAAAAATGTTGAAGACCTTACTATTTCTGAATCTGCTGTTATTGCTGCAATTACACAAAATCCAACCTACAATAATCCGGTAAATTATCCTGAAAACAATAAAAAGCGTAAGGATATTATTTTAGATCACATGCTTAAACAAGGTTATATAAATCAGGAGCAGTACAATGAAGCCATGGCTGATGATATATATACAAGAATCACTCAAACTGCCAGTGAAAAAAGCAGTAATTCCCGTGTATATTCCTATTTTGTTGACGAACTGATAGATCAGGTGGCAAGTGCTTTGGAAGTTGAAAAGGGGTACTCAGAGTCCCAGGCTTACAATGCCATTTATAAGGGCGGACTTTCTATTTATACTACCCAGGATCTTTCCATACAGGCTATATGTGATAATGTAGCGGCAGATCCTGCTAATTTTCCGGCAGGAAGTGAAGTTTCACTTACCTACAATATAAGCTCTGTAAATGCCAAAAAAGAAGTTGTAAATACCTATTCTGAGACGGACCTTTTAGCGTATTTTCAGCAAAGTAATCCAAATTATTCTTTATTATTTAATAATCAGGATGCGGCTATGGCTGCTATTGCCGAATATAAGGCATATTTAACCGGCATTGGCGAAAATCTGGATGATGATACGGAATACTATATCTTAACACCTCAGCCTCAGACCTCCGTGGTGGTTATGGATCAGCATACAGGAGAAGTCAAGGCTATAGTAGGTGGCCGTGGTACAAAATCCGGAAGTCTTACCTTAAACCGTGCCACAAATACAACAAGGCAACCTGGTTCAACCTTTAAAATACTATCCACTTATGCACCGGCTATTGACAAAGGTTTTGTTACTCTTGCTACTTCCATTAAAGATGAGCCTTTTAATTACTCAAATGGACGACCGGTTAAAAACTGGTATTCAGGCTACAGAGGAAGGGTTACCGTAAGAACTGCAATTAGAGATTCCATGAACATTATTGCCGTTAAAACTCTTACTGACATTACTCCACAGCTAGGTTATGACTATCTTTTGGATTTTGGATTTACCACTTTAGTTGATAACATGACCTTAGCAGATGGTTCAGTTGTATCCGATATTGGTCAGCCTTTGGCTTTAGGTGGTATTACCAATGGTATAACCAATCTGGAAATTACAGCTGCCTATGCCTGCATCGCTAACAACGGAAAATACATAAAACCTTCTTTCTTTACTAAAATAGTTGATTCTGATGGAAATGTTATAATAGATAATTCTCCTGAAGAAAAACAGGTTTTAAAAGAAACTACTGCCTATATTCTTACCCAGGGAATGGAATCAGTTATTAACGAAGGAACCGGTACTACTGCAAAATTTGCAGGAATGCCAATTGCCGGTAAAACCGGTACCACAACCGACAGCGTGGATTTATGGCTGTGCGCCTATACTCCATATTACACCTGCTCTGTATGGGGTGGATATGATGATAATACTACACTTAAGAATCAGACTTATCACATGGTAATATGGAATAAAATTATGCAACAACTCCACTCTGGTCTTGAAAACAAGGATTTTGACCGTCCGGAGGGAATTGTTACTGCTGCAGTATGTAAAAGTTCAGGTCTTTTAGCCGGAAAGGGATGTGAGTCCATTACGGAATATTTTTCTCAGGGAAGTGTTCCTTCAAGCTATTGCACAACTCATACTGTAACAGAACCGGAAAACGAAGAAGATAATCCGGAGGATAACCCGGATGGTCAGACTAATGCTTCGTCTGATAATCCTGATAATGCCAACCCGGATAATACAGACCAAAATAATCAGGAAGGAGAAGCCGGTGAAAACAACGATAACCCAAGTGGTGAAGATAATAATAATCCACCGGCTTAATAGGATTAATTAAATGGACATAATCATGCATGAAATAGGACATATTAAAAGTCCCTATAATGAAAATGTAAAAGCACCTCATCAGGGTTTTGAAGTAGAAAATTCCATAGGAAAGCTTATTTTAAACGAAGAATACCTTGAGGGTATGTACAAAATGAAAAAAGGTAATTATTACGCTATTATATTTTGTTTTAATCAATCACAAGGATACAGCTTAAAGCTACAGGGAAGAAATGATGATGGAGAAGAAACAGGACTGTTTAATACCCGCTGTCCAAGGCGTCCAAATCCCATTGGAGTTTCCCTTGTAAAAGTTCTTGATATTAATGAAAATATCATTACTTTTTCAGGCTGCGACATGCTAGATGGCAGTCCGGTTCTGGATATTAAACCACTTCTTAAAAACTTTACTCTTTGTTAAAAATATGCGTAGCAGCTTCTTAAAAACTGCTACGCTTTTTTTCTACTAGGAAAAGGCACTTCATCAAATCTGACGAAGTGCCTTAAATATAGTGCGGATAACAGGAATCGAACCTGCACGGTTGCCCACTAGATCCTAAGTCTAGCGCGTCTGCCAGTTCCGCCATATCCGCATGTTATAAACAGTCAAAGGCTCTTACGGGCAATCCCAAAAAGCCAACGAACTATCCACTATTCTATCATATTGTCCTCAAAAGTCAATATTAAATTTTTTAGATATTTAAAAAAAAAACCTGACTTACAAAAATAACCCTCCTTACCGTTTTCGGTAAAGAGGGTTTACTAATTGTAAAGTGGGATATGTCTATTTTAAAATCTATACTTCAAAAATAAGATCACCATAAGATGGCATTGGCCATGCCTCTTTATCCACAATCATTTCAAGTTCATCAATCGGAAGTCTTAATTCATCCATGGCTTTCTTTACATCATCTCTGTAATATACAGCCTGATTTCTGCCCTCTTCCATATCTGCTGCCTTAGCTGTAACCTCTTTTAAAGCATTTAAAGCATTCTGTGCTTTTGCAAGATAATCACTGCATTTTGAAAGAAGTTCTGTCTGAGCTGTAACCTCAGTAACTCCTGCTGCCTTTACGGCACTAATGGAGCATGCAAGATTTGTTACATATTTAATAACTGCCGGTATAATCTGTTTTCCTGCTATGTCAATCATGGCACGGGCTTCAATATTTACTGCTTTTGAATAAGCTTCATATTGTATTTCTACTCTTGATTCAAGTTCTGCTTTAGAATATACTCCAAATTCTTCAAAAAGCTTAACAGATTTTTCTGTAACAAGGGTAGGAATGGCATCTACCATGGATTTGATATTTGGAAGTCCTCTTCTTTCAGCTTCCTCTACCCATTCATCTGAATAACCGTTTCCGTTGAATACGATTCTTTGATGGTCTGTAACATATTTCTTAATAAGATCATGTAATGCAATATCAAAGTTATCAGCTTTTTCAAGAATATCACAAGCTTCTTTAAATGCCTCTGCAACTATTGTATTTAATACGATGTTAGGGCTTGCAACTGAGTCTGATGAACCAACCATTCTAAATTCAAATTTATTTCCTGTGAAAGCAAATGGTGAAGTTCTGTTTCTGTCTGTAGCATCTTTCTGGAAATCAGGTACAGCCTTAACTCCTGTATTCATAACGCCACATTCTTTTGAATGAGTAGCCTCACCTGTGCTTATAAGCTGTGATAATACATCTTCAAGCTGTTCTCCTAAATATACAGAAATAATAGCCGGTGGTGCCTCATTTGCACCAAGTCTGAAGTCGTTTCCAACATCTGAAGCTGATTCTCTTAAGATATCTGCATGAATGTCCACTGCCTTTAATATACAGGATAATACAAGTAAGAACTGAATATTTTCATGCGGTGTAATGCCTGGATCAAGAAGATTAATTCCGTCATCAGTCATAATTGACCAGTTGTTATGCTTACCTGAGCCATTTACACCGGCAAAAGGTTTCTCATGAAGGAGACATCTTAAGCCATGTCTTGTAGCTACTCTTTTTAAAGTTTCCATAACAAGTTGATTGTGATCAACAGCAATATTTGCCTCTTCATATACAACTGCAACCTCATGCTGGGCAGGGGCTACCTCATTATGCTGAGTCTTTGAAGGAACACCTAATTTCCAGAGTTCAACATTAACATCTTTCATAAATGCTCCGATTCTTTCACGAATAACTCCAAAATAATGATCGTCTAATTCCTGTCCTTTAGGAGGCATTGAACCAAATAATGTACGTCCTGTAAAAATAAGGTCTTTACGCTTTAAAGCTTTCTCCTGGTCTACAAGGAAATATTCCTGCTCAGGACCTACTGACGGAACTACTTTTTTAGATGTTGTATTTCCAAATAATCTTAATAATCTTACAGATTGCTCACTTAAAGCTTCCATGGAACGAAGTAAAGGAGTCTTTTTATCAAGAGCCTCTCCGGTATATGAACAAAATGCAGTAGGAATACAAAGTATTGCACCTGTTGAAGCTTCTTTAATAAAGGCCGGTGATGTAACATCCCAAGCTGTATATCCTCTTGCTTCAAAAGTCGCCCTTAAACCACCTGAAGGGAATGAAGAAGCGTCCGGTTCACCTTTAACAAGTTCTTTTCCTGAGAACTCCATAAGCATTTCTCCAACACCTTGTGGATTAATAAAGGAATCATGTTTTTCAGCTGTAGTTCCGGTAAGTGGCTGAAACCAGTGACAAAAATGTGTAGCACCTTTTTCAATAGCCCATTGTTTCATCTCAAGAGCAACAACTTCTGCTACCATAGGGTCTAATTCTTTGCCTTCCTCAATTGTTTTTCTAAGCTCTTTGTAAATCTTTTTTGGTAAACGCTCTTTCATTACATGATCACTAAAGACATTTTCACCATAGATTTCTGATAATTCGATTTTATTATCCATTTTTTTATCTTCCTTTCGTCCCATTTTAGTTTTTATTCATAAGCTTTAGTTTATATAGTAGAAATGCTTAAGTCAACTTTAAATTTTAAGCTCTTTTAAATAATATAAAAAGCAACCGCTACGTATTTTTTAATGTCTGTTAAAAAAGCTCATCATAATCATCTTCTTAAAAAACCTACATATAAACAAAAGGGTATCCCATATAAATATATGAAACACCCTTGTTCAATCTGCTATAAATTTTTCAAACGACTTACGACTCGTTTTTACATATATAAATTACTATATTCTTTTTTTAAATGCAACACTTATTTTTAATTTTATGCATTTTGGCGGCAATTGAGCTTCATTTTTATTATTTTTGCACAATTTTCCCAAACATCATAAAATTAATATGTTTTTTAGCCTGCATTTAATACCCGTAAAGGAATTATTTTGCTTTTCCTAAACTTCCGAATAATTCCATTTTTTCTTTAACAATTTCTTTAATAGCTTCTGCACCTGGATTAAGAAGCTTACGAGGGTCATATCCCTTTCCTTCCTGATCTTTGCCGGCTTCAATGTACTTACGAGTAGCTTCTGCGAAGGCAAGCTGGCACTCTGTATTAACATTAATCTTTGCAACACCTAAGGAAATAGCCTTCTTTACCTGATCTTCCGGTATTCCGGTACCACCATGAAGAACCAATGGCATATCACCTATTTTTTCTTTAATAGCTGCAAGAGTATCAAAGCTTAATCCTTTCCAGTTTGCAGGATATTTACCGTGAATATTTCCAATTCCTGCTGCTAAAAAGTCTACACCAAGCTCTGCAATCTTTGCGCATTCTTCAGGATCAGCACACTCACCGTCACTTACAATTCCGTCTTCTTCTCCACCAATAGCCCCAACTTCTGCTTCAAGACTCATTCCATTGTCAGCTACACGCTTAACAAGGTCTTTTGTCTTTTCAATGTTTTCTTCAATAGGATAATGGGAACCATCAAACATAATCGAAGAAAAACCGGCTTCGATACATTTTAAGCATCCATCATAGCTGCCATGGTCCAAATGAAGTGCTACCGGAACAGTAATCCCCAATCCATCTATCATGGCTTTTGTCATGTCTGCAACAGTCTTAAAACCTGTCATGTACTTACCTGCTCCCTCTGAAACTCCAAGGATAACCGGTGTAGCAGTTTCTTGTGCTGTTAAAAGAATGGATTTTGTCCATTCAAGATTGTTGATGTTAAAATGGCCAATAGCATATTTTCCATCTCTAGCCGCATTAATCATCTCTTTTGCATTTACTAACATAAAATATACCTCCGCTCAAAGTTATTTGTGTACTCAATATTCCTTAATGTTAATCGGCAAATATATCATATTTCTTATATCAAATTATAGTATCATATTTTTGCCGTTAAGCAGACAAAAAAAATTAGAGTCCACATTGATTCATTTTTATTAGAATCAATCACTAGTAATATCTCCAAACATAATTATACTCCTTTATAAAAGTTTTATAAAGGAGTATTTTCACACAATTTAACAAATTTATTTTTTTACAAGGATTTTTAAAGCTCTTTTTCTAACTTTAATATCCACATCCTTATAATCTCCACCAAATTCGCCATCTAATGTCCAGGAAATATTATCTTTAGCCTCTATCCTTAAATTATCAGTTTTAAATGATAAAATATATCGACTATCAGCTTCCTCTGCCAAAAGAAGGGAAGTAATAATATTCTGAAGTTCAATAGGATTTTTAGGTTCTCTTATAAGCATTACCTCAAAAAGACCATCATCCAGTTTAACATTTCTTCCGGTCATTCCCTGAAATCCACCCACTGATAATGAATTTGTAATCATTCCATATATGAAACGACCTTCTATCACCTCATCATCGTGGTAAACTTTCAGGTCATAGGCCATTATATTGGCAAGTCTTTTAACGCCTTCTAAAAGATATGCTGCATGTCCTAATACATTTTTTAACTCCTGGCTGGTTTGGTAAGATACATCTGTAAACAATCCAAAAGCTGCAATATATACAAAAGAATCTTCATTGAACTGTCCCACATCGCAGGATACAACTGAGCCATTTTCTATAAGTTTGGCAGCATTTACCATTGTTTTTGGAAGTCTAAGACTGTTTGCAAAATCATTTGTGCTACCTGCCGGAATATAACCCACTACTGTGTCTAATTCTTTTTCCATAATGCCGGTAACAACCTCATCTAATGTTCCGTCACCGCCGCTACAAACGACTATATCAAATTCTCCTGCTCTTGCTTTTACAATTTCCTTCGCATGTCCCGAGTATAAAGTTGAATAAATAGTAATTTCAAATCCTGATTTTGTAATAAATTCAACTATTTCTGAAAGCTTATTTTTAATAAGAGCCTTACCGGCATGGGGATTATAAATAAGCAGTAATTTTTTCATAACTTTCGCCTCTTTTTATAACGGACATTAAATAAACTACAGCAAACAACCGTAATTTTAAATATATCTCTTAAGCCTTTGTAAGAAACTTTTCTATGTCGTTAAATGCTCTTTCTTCGTCATCACCATCTGCTGATACTACTAATCTTTCACCCTTATTAAAGAAAATAGTCATCATCCCCATGATGCTTTTCGCATTAACTTTCTTGTTGTCTAATTCGATATAAATTTTACTGTCGTACTGGCTTGCTATCTGAACTAAAACAGCTGCCGGTCTGTCCTGGCTATCTGCAGTAATATTAACGTCAATCGATTTCTTAATCATTTGATTTTCCTCCTTCATCACCTAAGTTCATCTGCTATTTCAATTATTTTTCTTAACCTATGGTTAACCCCTGATTTACCAACCGGCGGATTTAGCATCTGGCCCAATTCTTTAAGTGCCACTTCCGGATTTTCAAGTCTTAAGATGGCTATTTCTTCAAGATTTGCAGGAAGAGAGTCCAAACCTTTTTTTGCCTGTATAAATTTTATGGCGTCAATTTGTCGGACTGCTGCACTTACGGTTTTGTTAATGTTTGCTGTTTCACAATTGACCTTTCGATTAACAGAGTTACGCATTTCCTTGACAATTCTAATATTTTCAAGGTTCATTAAAGAAATATGAGCCTCCATAATATTTAACAACTCAACTATGACAGCTCCTTCTTTAACATATACTACATGATTCTTTTTTCTGGGAACAATTTTTGCTTCAACACCAAAACCGGTTATTATATTTACTAACCCTTTTGCTTTTTCCAATGTCGGACATACGATTTCAAAATGATAGAATTTTTCCGGGTCACTGATAGAACCGGCGGCTAGAAAGGCCCCTCTTAAAAATGCTCTCCTACAACAGCTTTTTTGAATAATAAGACCATTTGCAAGATTATCATTTAAAAATTCTCCATTATCATCGATCATCTTTTCCGTGGTAAGTATTTTAGTAACCTTTTCTTTACCTTGAATTTTAAGAATATAGCTTCTATTCCTTCTTAAATAAGCATTGCGCCTGATTAAAACTTCGGTATTAATATTAAAGGTTTTTTTTACTAAAGTAAAGTACTTTCTAGCTATGGTCGTATTTTCAGTACTTATTATTATTTTATAGTCGTTTTTATCGTAGTTTAATGTAACTTTTCCACACAAAGAAATAATAGCAGCAATCTCTGCTATGTTACAATGTCTGGCATTTGCTACCTGTCTGGACAATTCTTCCTTAACATCACCGGAAAATGACATTTTATTTCCTCCAATGTTTTTTTATTTTCCCTCTTTGTTTACATCCCTGTGTTTTAGTTTGACTGCGTATCCTTCTTTTTTTATAAGTCTTTGGTAGATTTCAGTAGCAATAGTAACAGAACGGTGTTTTCCCCCTGTACAACCGATACTTATAACCAATTGATTTTTCCCCTCGATAATATAGTTTGGAATCAGAAAATCCAACATATCAGACAATTTATCCACAAATTTTCCCGCTACTTCAAAACTCATGCAATAATCCCTGACTTCTTTATCCAAACCTGTTTTTGTTTTTAACTCTTCTATATAGAAGGGATTTGGAATAAAACGAACATCAAAAACAAGATCTGAGTCTGTGGGAATACCATTTTTAAAGCCAAAAGACAAAATGGTAATCTGAAGATTTTTAAATTCTTTTTTATTTACAAAAATCTTATCTAGTTCTGCTTTTAGCTCCCTCGTTAAAAGATAACTTGTATCAATAATAATATCCGCACTTTTTTTAAGAAAGGTCAGCTTTTGTCTTTCTAACTTTATTCCATCATCAATTCTTCCATCTGGTGAAAGCGGATGTGCCCGTCTTGTTTCTTTGAATCTTTTTACCAGCACTTCGTCATTGGAATCAAGAAAAAGTATCCTCATAAAGAAGTTTTTCTTTTTTATTGTTTCTAATATATCTTCTAACTTACTAAGATTTTCTCCGTTTCTAACATCAATTCCCAGGGCCACTCGGTTTATCTGATTATTTTTTTCTAGAGTCAACTCAATAAATTGGGGTATAAGTAAAACAGGAAGGTTATCAACGCAATAATAAGCATTGTCTTCAAACATCTTTAATGCCGTACTTTTACCGGCCCCTGACATTCCTGTAATTATTACCAGTTCCAAAGCCATTTTTACCCTCCTGTTCACCCATAACCTTGTTTATTAAAAATTTCCGATTAGCTTAATTTCTGTTTCCAATGTAACACCAAATTTTTCCTTAACTGTCTTTTGAACAAATTTTATAAGTTCATAAACATCCTTTGATGTTGCCTTGTTGGCATTTATTACAAAACCGCAATGCTTTGGAGAAACCTTTGCTCCCCCTATCTGATAACCGGAAAGTCCCGCATCCATAATGAGTTTTCCGGCAAAATACCCTTCTGGTCTTTTAAAGGTACTTCCTGCGCTTGGATATTCTAAAGGCTGCTTTTCCTTTCTCAGTCTTTTTAATTCTTCCATGCGGGAATTAATATCTTCTATATTTCCCTTTTCAATATTGATTTTCGCCCCAAGAACAATGTAATCGTTTTTTGTAACAATGCTTTTTCTGTATCCAAAGTCCATTTCGTCACATTTATATGTCTTTATACCCTTATCGGTATACAATATAACCTCTTCTACCACATTTTTCATTTCGCCACCGTAAGCTCCTGCATTCATGGCTACGGCTCCTCCTACTGTTCCCGGTATACCACTGCAAAATTCCAGTCCGGTATAACCATCTTTGGCAGCTTTTTTTGACATACTTGCCAAAAGACAGCCTGCATCTACACTTATCTTACCGTCTTTTATATCAATGTTTTTTAATTTATCAAATATTTGAATGACAATACCGTCAAATCCTTCATCGGAAAACAAAAGATTTGAACCGTTTCCCATTACAAAAAAGTCAATTTTATTTTCTTTGCAAAATTCAATGGTATCCACAATTTTTTCAACACTGTCAGGGGTAACAAAATATTTCGCTGCCCCTCCGGTCTTGAATGTAGTGTGTTTTGACATTAACTCATCTTTAAAAACATAGTCATTACCATTTATTTCTTTTAATTTTGAAAAAATTCCGTTATCCACGGTAACCTCCATTATCTAGTTCATTTTAAGAAATGCTTTATAACCTCTGAACGCTTCATAAATATCTGCTTTATTAGTTATTTCCCAAGGTGCATGCATGTTTAATACTCCCACACCGCTATCAATTACATTCATTCCGTAATTTGCAAGGATGTAGGCAATAGTTCCTCCACCACCCTGGTCTACTTTACCAAGTTCTGAGGTCTGATAGGAAATACCTTCATCATCCAAAGCTTTTCTAAGTTTTGCAATATATTCCGGATTTGCATCATTAGAACCTGATTTACCTCTTGAACCTGTGTATTTGTTAAATACAAGGCCCTGTCCAAAATAGCAACAGTTATTTTTTTCATTTACCTGTGGATAATTTGGATCGAAAGCAGCACTTACATCTGAAGAAAGCACCTTTGAATTTCTTAATGCCCTTCTTACTGAAAGTTCACTGTAATCTCCCATGCAATTTAAAATTTCAGCTACCATATCTTCAAAGAAATGGGAATGCATACCTGTAGCTCCTACACTTCCTATTTCTTCCTTATCTACTAAAAGGCATACACTGGTTAATTCCGGTGCCTGTGCCTCTAAAATCGCCTTGAAGGAAGGATAAGCACAAACTCTGTCATCCTGTCCATATCCCATAACCATGCTCTTATCAAAGCCATAATCCCTGGCATCACCTGCTGGTACCGCCTCTATCTCGGCTGAGATAAAATCAGCTTCTTCAATATCATATTTTTCTTTTAGAAGTGCCAGGATATTTGCTTTAACCCCATCCTTTTCTTCATCTTTAAGAGGGATGCTACCAATAAGAATATTTAAGTCTTCTCCCTCTACTACTTTTGCACCTTTTTTATCCAGCTGATCTGCTGACAAATGTATCAATAAATCTGAAACTCCAAACACCGGATCTTCAGCCTTATCTCCTATATTAATATCAACTTTTGTACCGTCTTTTTTAATTATAACCCCATGAAGTGCCAGTGGAAGTGTTACCCATTGGTATTTCTTTACACCGCCATAATAATGGGTATCAAACATAGCTAACTTTGTATCTTCATATAAAGGATTTTGTTTTAAGTCAAGTCTAGGGGAGTCAATATGTGCTCCAAGTATGTTCATTCCCTTTTCCAAAGATTCTTTTCCTATTACAAACAAAGCAAGGGCTTTTCCCATATTGTTTACATATATCTTATCACCAGCTGAAACCTTTCCATTTTCTCTAATAATTTCATAAAGGTCTCTAAATCCCTTTTCTTCAGCCTCTTTAAGCATATATGCAGTGCATTCTCTTTCCGTTTTGCACTTTGAAATAAAAATCTTATAATCATCGGCAAAGTCATATACTGACTTCATGTCTGCGTCATTGTATTTTTCCCATGCAGTTTTTCTTTCCATAGTTATATCCTCCATTTAAAGTTTATTTATCCAATTTATATACAATCTCTATTTATATGAGGGTGCAGTCATCACCATTAATATAATGAAAAAAAGGGTGAAATCATTGCTTTTCCTCAATATCTCATATTAATATAATTATATTTAAAAGTCAAAGTTTTACCCTTGACATACAAAAAAGGCAGGTTTAATATTAATACAATCTGTTAACGCGATAAAGTAGCGTAGTTTTTTTGCAAAACAGCAGCTTTCCAGTGTCTTTTATTGACTTTTAATATTAGGCAATCGTTTTTTCTTAATTTATCCGTATTTTTATGCTGTTAGTTTTACTTTATTCAGTTGCCAGGCGATTTTTATCAGGTTTTCTTAGGGATTCCTTAAAAATTATTATCTGTTTAAGAAGAAAGGAAGGATTAAATTATGGCAAAACAAAATATTGATTGGAGCAATATCGGTTTTGAATACTCAAAAACTGCTAAAAGATTTGTATCCAATTTCAAAGACGGAAAATGGGATGATGGCGTACTTACAGATGATAATACAGTTGTATTAAATGAATGTGCAGGAGTTTTACAGTACTCTCAATCCTGTTTTGAAGGATTAAAGGCATACACCAGTGAAAACGGACACATTGTCTGCTTTCGTCCTGACCTTAATGCACAAAGAATGGTTGATTCAGCCAAAAGACTTGAAATGCCTCCATTTGATCCGGATCGTTTTGTAAAAGCTGTTGTTGACACAGTTAAAGCCAATGCAGATTATGTTCCGCCTTTTGGTTCAGGCGCTACTCTTTACATCCGTCCGGTAATGTTTGGTACAAATGCCGTAATCGGAGTAAAACCGGCCACAGAATATCAATTCAGAATATTTACCATGCCTGTAGGCCCTTATTTTAAAGGTGGTGCTAAGCCTATCACCATCAAGGTATCGGATTTTGACAGGGCTGCTCCTCATGGAACAGGTCATATAAAAGCCGGTCTTAATTATGCAATGAGTCTTCATGCAATAGTTACAGCCCATGCTGAAGGCTTTGATGAAAACATGTATTTAGATGCTGCTACAAGAACTTATGTAGAAGAAACCGGTGGAGCTAATTTTATTTTTGTTACTAAGGACGGTACGGTAGTTACCCCTAAATCAGACAGCATTCTTCCATCCATCACTCGTCGTTCCATTATGACAGTTGCAAGGGATGTACTTGGACTTAAAACAGAGGAAAGAAAAGTTTCCTTTGAGGAAGTTAAAGATTTTGCAGAATGTGGACTTTGCGGTACTGCTGCTGTTATTTCTCCTGTTGGAAAGATTTATGACCACGGAAAGGAAATATTATTCCCTTCAGGAATGGAAAAAATGGGACCAACTATTCAAAAACTTTACGATACTCTTACAGGTATTCAAATGGGACGCATTGAAGGCCCTGAAGGCTGGGTAAAGGTTATTGAATAATTATTATTGAAATACAAAAGGACAGATGGATTGATTTTTTTTATTTCCATTTGTCCTTTTTTAAAAATAGCATATTAACTTGCTTTAACATGAGTTTCAAGAATATTTTTAAGAGCTGACATAGAGCCCGAACGGTTTCTAACTATTTCTGTTTCATTCTCATCAACTTCATCAAGTACACATCTAAGCATTTTATGAGATAAGGCTCCTGTAAACAATACTAATAAATCCGGTGAGCCTATCCTGTTTTTCATGCTTGCTTCCATTTGCGTAAATACCTTTGCCTGGCAATTGTATTTTTTACATAAATTTTTATATCTACAGACCATACAGTCATTTCCACCCATAATTACGACATTCATGTCAGCACCTCCTTAAACTTAACTTTTCCATAAAAGTGTTTTCTAAATACTCTTTACCAACTTTTTAATACACCCTTTGTTTATGGCATTCTAACATCTGCCACTAAAATACGTAAAATAGATTTTTACTATTACCGGTTATAAGAGCATTTTATGGTTAGACTAAACTAACCACTTTCTGAAAGCAAAGCGGATATAAAAATCCGCCTTACCTTCAGTTTCTTAAAAGTAATATTATAATCTATTAATTGTCTAATTATTCTACATCAATAATCTCGGCATCTGCCTTTCTGATTGAAAGCTCATAGCCTCTTACAGTAACTTCAATAGGATCTCCAAGCGGAGCAACTTTTCTGATATAAAGACTGCATCCCTTTGTAATTCCCATATCCATGATTCTTTTTCTAACAGCACCTTCTCCATTGACAGCCTTTACCTTAACTGTTTCTCCTGTAGCTGCTAAATTCAATGTTTTCATTTTCTTCCTCCAAAACCTTTAATATATACAAAAATATACAGAAAAATACTTCCTGTAAAGGGATAAAAATCCCCTAAATCAATTATTCAACAGAAATCTTGCTGGCCATTTCTCTACTGATGGCAACTCTAGATTCTTTTACATTGACAATAAGATTTCCATTGTTCTCGGAAATAACTGTAACCTCTCCGCCTTCTACGAAGCCTAAATTTCCAAGAAATCTCTTGCTGTCTTCAAGACCGCCTATTCTTTTAATGAGAACTCTGCTCCCCGCCGATGCGAAAGTCAAAGGTAACATCCAATCACCTCTTTCTATCAAAAATTATTTGATAATATTCTAAAAATAAAATCATTGTGCTTCTATAGTTAGTATATGCTAACTTATTTACAATGTCAATATTTTTTTCTTTCTACTAATGATAAAAAATTAACCTAAAATCGCTTTATATGCCTGATAATCTTCCTGTCTATATACATTAAAGATTATTTTCATTTTGCTTTGTTTGCTTTCCTTAAACTCATTAACTGTTTCAACAGCTATCTGTGCAGCTCTTTCTTCCGGGAACATATAGGTTCCGGTGGATACGCAGCATAAAGCTATACTTTCAAGTTCATTAAGTTCAGCTATATCAAGACATGATACATAACAGGAACGCAAAAGTTCTTCATGTTCCGCAGTAAGATTTCCATCTTTTACCACAGGTCCTACGGTATGAATAACATATTTGCAAGGGAGGTTATAGGCAGGAGTGATTTTTGCAATGCCTGTTTGCTCTTCATAAAACTTTCCATATATATTTTTTAACTCATCCATTAATTCCTGGCAAAAATTCCTAAGCTGAATTCCTGCATATGTATGAATACAATTATCTATGCAATCATGATTTGGCTGATAACAGCCGGTCATTTCACTGTTGGCAGCATTTACCACAGCATCTGTAGCAAGCCTTGTTATATCACCCTTCCACAGGTAAATCCCTTCTTTAACAGGTTCTAAATCTTCTATATGAACTATTCCCTTTTCATTTAAGCATTCTTTTAAATATTCATTTTGAATATTTTCAAATTCTCCGGTCATAGGTGCTGCCATTCTTATATTCATAAGTCCACGAAGGAGTGTTTTTTGTTCCTCAATATCTGTAGGAATCTCAATCTCATTATAGCGTGGATTTTCCTTTAATAATTCAGTTATAAGATACCTTCTTCTTTCATCTTGATTCATATTTTTCCTCATTTCTTTGTCTTCTTTACCATAAAGCAATAAATTATTTTTCCTATTTTTTATCAATAACAAAGGTTCAAACCCATGTTTTGAAAAAATAATCAAACAGCATATACACTGTTATAAAAAGTATAACTTATCAAAGAAAAAATTTAAACCATTATCAGCATTTTCTGTATAATTATAGCAAAATGTACAGATTATTTATCACTTTCGCCATTATAAAAGCAACTGTTAACAACTAATGATACAAAAAAGATAATCTGCCACGCCTGATAATGACAGATTATCTTTTTATTTTTTACCTTGTTTTTTTGATTATCTGGCTATAAATTGAAGCTTTTTGCTGTAGTTACCAAAAACTTTTTTATTGGCAGAGTCTAATTTATAAGCCCTTACCTTTACATAATATTTCTTTTTAGATTTTAATGCTTTTAGTTTTAGTTTTATCTGTTTATCATTATTATTAGCCCAAAATATAACTTTCAAAGCATTTTTAAAGTTTTTATCTGTTGAATAAAAAACTTCATATCCTTCTACGGATTTTATGGCATCAAATTTTATTTCTGCAGTTTTTTTGGTAATCTTAGATGCTTTTACCCGTGTAGGTGTTTTTACCGTTACCTTTACCCATTTTGCATAAAGTGTATAACTTTTCTTATTCTTTGCACTAATCTTAGAAATTTTATGGATAAATTTAGAATCTGTATACCATCCTGCAAATCTATATTTACTTCTTACAGGGTTTTTAAGAGTAAATGCTTTTGTATAAGAATCCGGATTGGATTTGTTGTTCTTTCCTCCGTTTAATCTGTAGGTAATTGTATAAGGAACAATAATATTACATTTTAATTCATTTCCTCTTAAAGTTGTAACTGTTATAGTGGCACTTCCCGGTGCAATAGCCTTAATGCCTCCGTTTTTATCTACTGTAACAATTTTTTCGTTGGAGGAAACTGCATCCACTATACTGTCTTCTATGGTAGAAACAAGTTTAAGCTGGAAATTTTCACCTTTTTTTAAAGTTTTATCTGTCACATTTAAACTACAAGACGGGTTTTTATCAATTTTTATTTTAACAATGTAATCCTTATAATATTTTGAACTTGTAAATGAAAGATTATATGTAGCTCTTTCACCCTTTGTGAATAATTTTTCACTTAAATTCAAAATACCATTCTTTAAGTTATAATCTTTACTTGACAATACTACATCATCAAGGGCTATTGTATTTATAGTGGATGCGTAATTTAAATCATTAAATACTATTGTTACTTTTTCTTCTTCAGGAACATAATCTTTAGCCGTCAGTTTATCTGCCGGAGTAAAGACTTTCGCCTTCAAATCTGATAAGCATTTTGCTGCCTCAAAATTAAATTCAGAAACATTTTCAAAGGAAATTAAAGGAGCATTTAATGTTTCTTCATTAAAGCTTACTTTTAAATTATCCATTAATTCATCAGCCTTAGTAAGTAAAGCAGAGTCATCTAATTTTATTTTTTCTGCATTTTTAACAGCTAAATATTCGCTCTTTATCTTTGTTAATGTGTCATATTTTTCTTTTAATATTGCATTAAGGCAAAGATTTTGTGAGCCTTCGTCATCAAGCATTACAACTTCTATGCCTTTTGTAGTGGCACCTTTTTCATCTCTTGTTACAATAAAGCTTTTTGCATCTTCACTGTCAACCGCTGCAGAATAACCATTAATGGAATTTATTGCCATAGCCATGGTAGAAGCAAAATTTTCCTGTGTCATGGTATTAAAATTATGAGCATGACCTGTAAGAGCACCTGCATACCAGTTAGTAGAATCAGGAGTTAATACCGGTTTTCCTTCAAAAAGCAGTACATAATGAAACATACCTCTCATGCTGGCAGGACTTGTGACGGTAACCTTTGTTGAAGCTGTTGTATCTGCACTTGACAGAGTAATTTCATTTGAAAGTTTAATCCCGGTTGGTGCATAGGTTGAAAACGGCAGAAATTCAACTGTTTCTTCAGGATTTGATTTTGATACAATACTTGTAAGTGAATCAGCTGATACCTCCATAAGTCCACCATATAAAGCTGACCAGCTATTTGTTGTCAAGGTAATAATTAACTGTTTTTCATCACTTTCATTAACAGCCACATCCATTGTTCTTGTAATCTTTGCGTCATTTCCGGATATTTTTACTGAAATTTCCGAAAGGGCTTTATCATGATCTTTTATCGTAATTTCCTTATTGAAATCAACTAAAATTTTAAGGATACAATTTGTTTCCTCATCCTTAACATCATGTTCTAAAGCTTTAACACTAAAAGATACTACAGTTGTTTTATCTGCTTTTTCGGCGTACACCAGGGTCAGCTCTTTAAAAGATGCTGTAGTAAATACTGTTGCAAAGATTAAAATCCATGCAATTGTTTTTTTTAAAAAATTCATAATTTCCTCCTTCCTATTTTCACACATAAATACATTAATAATTATGAATTTACCTTATGCCTTCTAAAAAAGTTTCAATGTTTCTTTCCCGTACCCTAACATCAATCCCATACATATCACTTATAAGCTTAGAGTCAATTATATTGTTTGCATTTCCCCATATAAAATGATCCTTTAACAATATCAATACCTTTGTATTAAACATTAAAGCCTGTCTGGGATTGTGAGAGGTAAAGCATACACCTTTTCCTTTTTTAGAAAGGCTGTCTAACCATTTAATTACCCTTAACTGATTTCCAAAATCCAGATTCGAGGTGGGTTCGTCCAAAAAAATATAATCCGTATCCTGAGCCAAAGCTCTGGCTATTAATACCAGCTGTCTTTCTCCACCGCTTATCCTTGTATAATCCTCATTCATAAGAGATTTTATATTTAATGTTTCTAAAGCATTTACAGCAATTTCAATATCTTTCTTTTTTGGAGAGGAAATTTTTGAAATATGTGCACCTCTTGCCATTAAAACTACATCCAAAACCTTATATGGAAATGGTGGGACATGATATTGAGGTACATAAGAAATCAGTTTTCCACGCTTGTTTGAAGAAAGACTTTCATTATCCACATCATCGATTAAAATCTGTCCTTTTAAAGGTTTAATCAGTCCAAGAATCCCCTTATAAAGAGTGGTTTTTCCCACTCCGTTTTCTCCAAGAATACACAAAAGTTCTCCTTTATTTAACGAAAAACTAAGTTCTTTAATTATTTCTTTAACATGGTCTTTTTTCTTGTATCCTAAAGTCAGATTATCTATTTTTATCATTACGGTTCTTCCCTGTTTAAAATTTTTTCTGCATCTTCTTTGCTAAGTGAATAATTGTAAAATTTCTTATAAAAACTTCTCAGTTCACTGTTCATATCAAGACTTTCATATTCCTTTGGATGAAGAGTTTTTGCCATATATTCCACAAGAAGTATCTTTTGAAGTCCCATATCCCAATAAAACACTCCTGAAGGTGATAAATATACTTTCCCTTTTTTTACAGCTTCTATGTCTTTATAAGCCTTGGAAGAAAATAAATTCTCTTTTATTTCTTCTCCTGTTTTTCCATCATTCATACCACCATGGTCAATAAAAATCACATCCGGATTCCATTTTGCCAGCTGTTCATAACTAATCTGAGTTCTGGCAGCTGCATCTAAATTGGCACTTGCCGCTTTTCCTCCTGCTGCTTCTATCACTTCCACC
This sequence comes from Acetitomaculum ruminis DSM 5522, assembly GCF_900112085.1. Classification (GTDB taxonomy): domain Bacteria; phylum Bacillota; class Clostridia; order Lachnospirales; family Lachnospiraceae; genus Acetitomaculum; species Acetitomaculum ruminis. The sequence continues at coordinate 75,218 of NZ_FOJY01000006.1, read as the reverse complement.
ATATCTGATTGATTTCCATAGGTGGTTAATATATCCACTCCGGCATAGTAAACTACCGGCTTTTCTTCTTCCTTTAAATTATCTGATACAGATTTTATTTCTTTTAACTTTTCCCTGTAGTATTTCTGATATTCTCTTGCCTTTTTTAAAGCATCCTTATTAAGGGTTTTTGCGTATTTGATTAAAAATTCCGGTGTGTCAGATAATTTTTTAAAGCTTTTTCCAGCAAGGGACATTACTCCTGCTTTTTTTAACTGTGCAAGTTCATTTTGTCTTGGAAAGGTATATACAAAATCCGGTGAATATCCTAAAACTTCCTCAACATTTACCAAAGAATGAACATTTTCTATTTCCGGAACATCTTTTATCCTTTTAAAAACCACTTTTGCCCAGGGAAAGCTGTCTGTTTGAACATCAGCTCTTACTACTATCCTGTCTTCTGCTCCTAATACCGTAAGCATTTCATAGGATGGCCCATAAAGGGCGGCTATTGATTCAGGGTCAGAAAAACCAATTGTTTCATCAGCACTTACATTTTCAATATTTTCTGATGCCTTTATTACTTTTGCATGTCCGGATATTATTTTTTCTTTAAAACTAATCCCCTCAGGGCCCGAAAATCCCTGTATTTCATCAATACATCCCTTTTCTTTTTCCTTTAATGTAATAATGTTTTTATTTACCTCAACCTCCCAGTCTCCATTTGATTCTTTAAGAGCTTTGGCAATATTACCGGCAACTTCTTTTCCATCTGCTCCCTTGTAAAGGCAAACCGGTTGAAGAGGGCAATCCCCGCAAGGATTATCTGCTTCGTCTTTATAAACATTCATTTCATAACCCAAATAATTTATAACTCCGCTATTTTTCAGGCTCCCCTCTACACTCACCTGTAAAACAAGTTTTTTCTCTCCACAGGAAGTTAAAAATGTTATGGCAAATATTGAAATAATCATTAGTCTTATATTTTTTTTCAACTAAATCCCTCCTTTGCCTGATATAAAAGATAAATAAACACCGGTGCCCCCACTAGTGCTGTAAGAATGCCAATAGGTAATTCCTGGGCAAAAAATGTTCTGGCAAAATCGTCTGTGATTATAGTAAAAATTGCCCCGAGAAGCGCTGATACCGGAAGCATCTTTTTATAATCCGGCCCCATAATCTGCCTTGAAAAGTGGGGAACCACCAGGCCAATCCAGCCAATCATCCCACCCTTTGCCACAGCTATAGCACTCATTAAGGTAGCGCATATAATTGTGATATATTTAATAGCTTTTATATTTACTCCCATGGAATAAGCTTCCTCTTCTGAAAAAGTCATAAGATTAATTCTCCATCTTAAAAGCATTAAAGGAATCATTCCTGCCATAGTTACAGACAAAATAAGTAAAACATCATCTGAAGTTATATAAGTAAACCCTCCCATTAACCAAAAAGTTATGGAAGGCAGTGTATCATAAGGGTCCGCAACCAACTTCACCATGGAAATAAATGCCTGAAAGAGGGATGTTGTTATCATTCCGCAAAGAATAAGAATCATTTTGGAATTATTCATTCCATTATTCAAAAAACCTGCCACAAATATTGTAAAACCTACAGCAGCTATCCCTGTTACAAAGGAAATAAGGGATAGATAAACACTTCCCACACCCAAAAACAAAGCCAGTACTGCTCCAAACCCTGCTCCTGCAGAAGCCCCTAAAATATCCGGAGAAACACATGGATTTCTAAAAATTCCCTGATATGAAGCTCCTGAAACTGAAAGCCCTGCTCCGATTATCCCTGCACAAAGAATTCTTGGAAGTCTGATATTAAAAAATACGGTTTCATCCATCTTTTTTGCACTTCCCTTTAGAATATTAACTATTTCCCTAACAGAAATAGCATACCTTCCTGCAATTAGCGAAATAATAAAAACTCCTATTAAAAGCAGGATTAAAATTGTATATAATACTTTTATGTTTTTTACATTATTCATCTGCTTCTCCACTTTACTTTTCCGGCAAAAACATATACACATACCTGTCATTTCCTTTAAGCTTTACACAGGCTAAACTGCCTCCCCGGCTTAAATAATAGGCATTTTTTAATTTTGGCCTCATTTTTTCTATTTTTTCTTTATCTGTAATCACATTTTCATTTCCAAAGTCCTTTTTTATCATAAAATCATCGTTAGAATCTGTAACATAGGACATAAAATACAATGAAAAAGGATTAGACAAAGAATTTACAGCTGAATCATAAGGATTAAATTCCTGTAAGGTAATGCTTTCTATTTCAAAATTTCTATCTATCAAATTATATAAATCATTGTCTTTTAAAAGCTTAATTGTATTTTCATAATCCTTAGTCAAATATATAAAAGTGTTATTTAAACTATAGGAAAAACTTTTGGTATCCACATCAGGATTTAAGGTAAACATTAATACTCCAACTGCGTCAGCCTTACTAAAATATCTTTCTTTACTGCTTTCTTTAGAAATATCAGCATTAATAGCCTTCAAAAGCATTTTTCTTGTTTTATCGTTTAAGTTTAAGCTATATGAATTTTCAAAGAACTTATCACAAAGATATACCTCTCCTTTTTGATAGGCATTTTGTGCCCAGGTGACACTTTCACTTCCAAGATCATCTCCTAAAATCACCTGGCTTTGTTTTTCTCTGACTGTTTTTGTATCATCCAAATTAAGCATTTCTTCTAATTCTGACATGTTAGCCCTATCATAATAAAATGTGCTTATTTTTCCTTTTTTATCTTTATATGAAAAAACAAGATCCACGGGAACTACCGTATTTTCAAAATGTTTTTTATCAGTTTTAAAAGATAAATTTCCTGATTCAATAAACTTTTTTTGAATTAAAAGAAGCTTTTTTATCTCCTCTTTATTCTCGAAGCTTATTTCATTTAATATGTAATTTGTTTTATTAATACTGCTGCCCAAAGCTTTACCATATATATAATCAGGTGAACCTATATAGGAAACCCTTGCACTTTCTATTTCTTTAGAAGATAGATTTCCATAAATAATCCCCGGTAAATTAAGGAAAAGAATAAAAATGGCAGTTACAAAAGACATCCCTATTCCAAAAGAGATACAGGTATTTTTTATTTTCAGATCACAACCAAACATTATTTTTTTTAAAAACAAATGCGCCAAAAGGGCTGTTATTGTGGCAGAAACAAAAACAAAAACCAGTCCAAAATCTCCAAATATTTTTAGGGATACTGCAAATATAATTACTGCTGCCATATTCAGATAAATATCTGGCAAAATACCGGTTTTTCCCATAATTCCGGCATGCTCAGCCTTTCTTTTTTCAAAAATAATAAATGCAAGAAAAACTATTAAAACTAAAACAAAAATCCATACTGTCAGGATTTTTATATTTATACCAGGAGGAATGGGACTCTTATTTGGTCTTACAAAGGTATAATGCTTACAAAGCTCATCATAAAAGAAGGTCAAAGGACTTGCTTTAAAAAACATTTTTATAAAGGATTTTCCTGTAACATATTCTCCAAAATAATTTTTCCTGCCATAAGCATTACCAAGACATAAACCATTTAAGAAACTGCCTAAACTAAAGGTCAATGCAGTTGGTAAACTCATTAGCCCCATGCCATAAACAAAGGCTTCCAAATATGTTCCCGAAATAAAAATTCCAACAGAAGTAATAAAAAATGCCAAAAGCTCCACAAGGAAAAATCCCCCTGATAAATAAAGACATGTTACTACTTCTTTTTCATAAAGACCAACTGCCATTTTGTTTAAAAAAAGAGAAATACACATTGGTAAAAATGCAGATATTAAAAGATAAATCACACCAGCAAGACTCCTGTTTAAAAACATCCTTTTTCTTGTAATACCTAAGGATAAAAACATAGTCGTTTCTCTTTTTTTCAGCAAAAAATCAAAAGCAAAAAATGCTTGTAAAATGCCTGAAATTATAAAAAGTGCCAGGGTTATTATTAGTACTTTTTCATTTAAAAATCTCCATTTTACCTGATCGTGGGTAAAAGAAATCTCAAACATGGAATCTTTCTTTAAACCCACTGTAGAAAAGGGTATCAGAAGGATAAAAGCAAAAAGAAATAATAAAAAAATCCAAAAATTTTTCTTTAGTGCTATATAAAAATCATATCTTCCACATTTTTTATTAAAAGATTTCATTCCAATCAACTTCTCCAATTTTTCTTTCTTTTTCAAAAAATTTTTCCAGACTCAAACCGTATTTTTCTTTTATATTTTTAACTTCTCCATTGTAGGAAAACCTTCCTTCATCCAAAAGTGCTATTTTCCCGGCAAGATTTTCCAATTCATTTAAATTATGTGAAGCAATAATAATGGCTGCCTTTCTTTTTTTGACATAGCTTCTTATCATATCAGCCACCCATTTTCTCATTAAATAATCCAGACCATCAAAAGCTTCGTCTAAAAATATATAATCTGCTCCTACGCTAAAAGCTATTATGAGTCCTGCCTTTCTTAACATTCCTTTTGAAAAGCTTCTATTTTTTTGTTTGCCATCTATCATGAAAGCTTTTTTCAGATTTCCATAAATCTCTAAGTCAAAATTTTTGTAATAACCCCTATAAAATTTTGACATATCATCAAGACAGGATTGGGGAAAGAAAGAGACTTCCTCTGTCATAACAAAACATTTGCTTTTACAGTAAGCATTTTCATATATTTCTTTGTCATCTAAAGTAACCTTTCCCTTATCGCTTTTATAGATACCAGCCATTGTTTTAAGAAGTGTCGTCTTTCCTACCCCGTTATAACCAATAATTCCATAAATATCTCCTAAATCCACCTGTAGAGAAATTTTATCCAGTATCTTCCTTTTTCCGAAATTTTTTTCAAGATTTTCAACCCTTATCATTTGACTTTTTTCTTTCTGTAAACGAAAACTGCGGCTGCTGTCATTAATAAAATACCTGCTGGAAGTATAGCAGCATATTTAAATGAACCTGATTTTTTATCTATTTCATCAACACTTAGCACAGCCTTATCATCTTTTTCTTTTGACAAAATATAATTTCCACCTTTTTCAAGGCTCACCTTTGCATATCCGGATGCAATTTTTATATCATCATTAATTAAAATAACTTTTTCATTATCTTCATCATATTTATAAAAACTGTAATTTTTTCCATCTTCAAAATAGTCTGCCATATCTATGAAAACTTTTGCCTTTCCCGGCAGTTTATCTGCTTTTGTTCTTATAAATACACTGTTTGACTCATCAAAATCTTTACAATTTTTAAATTTCTTTTGAGAAATATCAATATTTAAGTCAACATCAAAGGCATCTTTCACATCTTTGCCAAAAAATTTCCAGGCATATCCCACTATTTTTTTCTTATTTGTACATTGAAAGTTAAGATATTCATCGCTACCCTTTATTTTTTCAAAAAGCTGTTTTCCCATTTTTCCTTTTCCTATTTCCACATAGGTGATACGGCCTTTTTTACTGTCAATAACTTTTAATTTTGAATCCTCAGACTCTGTACTTTCAACATTTTCAGCTTCTTCATTTGTTTCTTCTTTTGCAATTATCTTTTCTTCACTGGTTTCTATATTATCTACAACAGAATCATTAGAATTATCCTGATTTTCTTTTGTAGAATTTTCTGTTATGGATGAGGCGTTATTATCTGAATCATTATTTTCCGTATTTTTATTTTCATTAGTATTTACTGTTATTTTTTTATTTTGATTATTTTTGTCATCTTTTTTATTTGTATTATCACTGTTGTTTTTTGGTGTGTCTGGTTTTACATCACTATTTGAATTATTACTGTTATTGTTGTTTTCTTTAGCTTTTACCGTAACCTTTAAATTCTTTGAAGTGGAAGTAAACTGTCTTAAAGAGGCTGTTGCGGTTATGGTGGCCTCACCTTCATTAAGGGCATTTATAACCAAAGCACCATTTACAAAAGCTGCCGTTGCAACTGATGTATTAGTACTACTTACATCTACACTTGTATAATAGGTCTGGTATTCCGTTCCTCCACAAGTACACTGGCCGTTTTCATCAAGACAACCTTCTCCACAAGCCTGTGGGCATTCCGGCATACCACATCCTGGTAATTGTCTGTCTTTTTCAGGGGATAAAGCTACACTGACACTGGCAGAGCCGCCGATTTCCAAACTTATATTACTTTGACCTAAAGTGATACCTACATCTCCCCTGTCATAGTAGGCAAAAGATACATCTGTATTAGTCAAAAAAATTACTATTGAAAGCAAAACAAATAATATACTTTTTATTTTTTTCATATCAGTAAAACTCCTTTTTAATATTCACAATATGTATAAACTTGAATATCCAATTTTTCTTCACTATTGTTTTTTAATTTAAGGGTAATATTTCCGTCCTTGCTTTCACATTCATAGGAATCAGAAAAATACTCATTTATAGATTTGGCAATTTCTTTTGCTGTCATTTCTTCATCCATATTTAAAAAATCATGCCCATGAATCGCTATTGCACCATCCATTATTTTTAAATTTTCATCTTGACCGGCAGATATAGGCTCCCCGTCTTTTAAAATCCGTATCCATAAAATACTTCTGATATTCCACAAGGAATCTACTTTTTTGGTTACATATCCTGCACCTCTATCCACTGTTGAAAGCTCTATACCAGAAGGTATTATGGCACTAACGTTAAAATCCCCGGCAGAATACTTGCCTGATTCATCAGTAATAGCCTCTACCCCTTCTGCTTCATCTGCATCTTCAACTTTTATTTTTCCATCAGTAACAGAAGTGGTTTTTACAGATAACTTTACCTGATTATCTGCTGTTTTTTCCATGGAAAAATCATCTACCTTTTTGTTTGCAATTGTTATATTCAAGGAATCTTTTCTACTATCGTTTATTGAAATAGATTTATCAAAATCCAGAATTAAATCCACATATTGTGAGTCTTCATCTCCATCATTTCTTCCGGATAATTCAACATTTGACAGTTGTGGGGATTGTTTTTCATCCAAAATCAGGGACGATCCACAACCGAACAAATTAAACGAAACAAGAATAAGTGCAAGAATAATTATCACTTCTTTGCTTTTCAATGAGTTTTCATACTTTTTCATATCTTTATTACCTTTTTCAATAATTTAACATTAATTTCACAAGGCATATATTATCACTTATTTTTTCAAATTTCAAGTCGGTCACCAATATTTTCTGTCTTTTAATACTGTATTTAAGTGTTTTGTTTCATTTTGTCCTTAAATTCAATTTCATTTTTGTTATGTTTTATCAAAACTATGTCTTGTGCTCCTGATTTTTCTTTCTTGCCTTATAAATAATTCAAGCCTATAATAAGCTAAAGACTCAAATTAGCATATTTATGCAAAAGAATGTAAAAGGATTATAATAATATGCAAAAGAATGTAAAAATTGAATTGGTAACCCACAAAGATGCAAATGATTTGCTGGCAATTTATGCACCTTATGTGAAAGAAACAGCAATTACCTTTGAATACGAAGTACCCTCTGTGGAAGAATTTAAGGAACGAATTATTAATATTTCTTCTAAATATCCCTATATTAAATTACTAGATGAAAATGGGATGATTTTGGGCTATGCCTATGCTTCTTCTTTCAAAGGCCGTACTGCCTATGACTGGGCAGTGGAATGCAGTATTTATATAAAAAAAGAAGCTAAAGGACAAGGCTTTGGCAGGCTTTTATATGAAAAACTCGAAAAACTCCTTAAAGAAATGGGAATTTTAAATATGTATGCCTGTATTGCCATACCAGATAAAGAAGACGAATACTTAACTTTTGATTCAGTTAAATTTCACGAAAAACTTGCTTTTAAAAGAGTTGGCTACTTTGAAAAATGCGGATATAAATTTAACAGATGGTACAATATGATCTGGATGGAAAAAATCCTTGGAACTCACCATGAAAATGTTAAAAAAGTAGAATTTGGACATTTTACCCTTTAAAACCCTAAATTCCTGTTTATATATAATAAAAAATCTCCACCACTTTAGTATTGTAAAGTGATGCTGTAAATGCTAAGATTAAATTTGTAGCATTTTAGTAAGAAAGTCTAAGGAATGTAAAATTTTCTTTGCTACTTCCTTATAAAACTAAGAAATTACTAATACTGTATTAAATATATTTTTAAATAGAAAGGCTGTAACTATGGATAATATAAAAAACCGTATAGTTGTTAAAGTTGGAACCTCCACCATAACTACAGAAGAAGGCTTTGTGGATATAAGAGCCATTGATAAGCTGGCAAGAGTACTTTCTGCCATTCATAACTGTGGCTGGGAAGTAATTCTGGTTTCTTCAGGAGCTATTGCCGTAGGGCTTAATAAAATGCGAATTAAAGAAAGACCAAAGGAAATGAAAATGAAACAGGCCGCCGCTGCTGTTGGACAATTAGAATTAATGCATATTTATGATAAATTCTTTAGCGAGTACGGAAAACTTGTAGCCCAGATTTTATTTACGGAAGATGATATACACCAGGAGTACAAAAGAAAAAATCTAACAAATACCTTTAATACACTCCTTGAAAACAATATTATCCCTATTGTAAATGAAAACGATTCCATTAGTTATACGGAAATCGAATCTGAAAAGAAAATTTTTAGTGATAATGATGCATTAAGTGCAGTAGTTGCTCATTTTTGTAATGCTTCAAAACTGGTGCTTTTATCAGATATTGACGGATTATATAACGGAGACCCAAGAAAGGATCCTAATGCAATTTTAATCGGACGAATTGATAAAATTGATGATTCCATAAGAAATCTTGCCTCGGGAGCAGGCACCACCAGAGGAACCGGAGGAATGGTTTCAAAGCTTGATGCCGCTGAAATCGCAACAAAATACAATATCGATATGTATATCACCAATGGAAGAAAACCTGAAAATATCTATGATATTATAGATGATAAGTTTATTGGAACTGTTTTCACCGGAAATCAAGGAGTTTAATGTCATGTCTACATTTGAAAATATAAAAGAAGGAAGCAGAGACGGTATCCCCATATGTTTAGGGTATCTGGCTGTTTCTTTTGCATTTGGTATTCAGGCCACCAGATCCGGATTAACAATTTTTCAGGCAGTTTTAATGTCTTTAACCAATGTAACCTCTGCCGGCCAGTTTTCTTCTTTAGATATGATAGCATCCCATGCTACATATTTTGAAGTGGCAATGGTCCAGCTGGTTATAAACATGAGATACCTTTTAATGTCCTGTTCACTTTCCCAAAAGCTTTCCCCAAAGATTTCCCTGACTAAAAGACTGGGAATTTCTTATGGTGTAACAGATGAAATATTCGGTGTAAGTGTATTAAGAAAGGGAGAGTTAAAACCTTCCTATTCCATGGGGCTTATAATTATTTCCGTTTTTGGCTGGGTTCTTGGAACCTTTTTAGGAGGAATATCCGGAGAGATAATGCCTCAAAAACTCATAAGCGCCCTGGGTATGGCGATTTACGGAATGTTCATAGCCATAATAATACCTGAAAGTAAGGAGTCAAAGCCAGTTCTTTTGGTAGTTCTTTCGGCGATGCTTTTAAGCGTATTGTTTACCTATATGCCGGTATTAAAACTGGTATCTTCAGGCTTTAGAATTATCATAATCACTGTAGTTATCTCTGCATTGGCAGCCTTTCTTTTTCCTATCCCGGTATCAGATGATGAAAAAGATAAGGCAAATACAAAAAATTCTTAAAATAATGGAGCAAAAATCATGTTAAATAATGTTTATATCTATATTTTGGTTATGGCGCTGGTTACATATCTTATAAGGGCACTTCCCCTTACTCTTATCAGAACCGAAATTAATAACCATTTCATCAGATCTTTTTTATATTATGTACCCTATGCCACTTTGGCTGCCATGACCATTCCTGCCTGCTTATATTCTACTTCATCAAGAATATCTGCCGCAGTAGGATTTATAATTGCACTTATACTGGCAATAAAAAAGCAAAGTCTGATAATTGTTGCAGGTGGAGCCTGTGCTGCCGTATTTATTGTTGAATTATTTGTATAATCATTTTTATATTTTCTGCTATTTTTTATTATAATTTAGTATTGTTTGATAATAATTCTAAATTGGTTGTTTAGATATATTTTTGTAATTGTTGTGTAACAGTTTTTACATTTTAAATATATACTTTATTAATTTTTAAGACTTTTTCGGGGATAATTTCACATTTTTCAGATAAAATTGACATATCACTTGAAGTGATACACTAAAAACTTTTTCATAAACTCCCCTATTTTTAAGCTCCGTAGTTCGCATGCTACGGAGTTTTCTTCTTTTGTTCCCATTATTAAAAAAACCCCTGACATCGGGTATTTTAAAGGCTTTTTCCTCATATAAGAACAGAATCAGAGAAAAGAAAATGACTCCATGCCTGCACACATGGAGTCATTTAGGGGAGTTTATGAAAAAGTTTTTTAAGTTTATCGCCTCGAAAAGCGATACAATAAATCTACCCTATCTTTATGACGCAAATATGAAGTAAGTATGAATTTTGTGTAAATAAATCGAGTAAAATAATTTGAATCCTGCAATCATATTTTTATACTCATATTCCTAGCTTCAAAGCAACAAAACATTGTTTCCCAAAGGATAATATGATATCCTTTAATTCTGATATATTTATATTTCTTAATCTGCAAATTCACTAAAAAAGGAGAATTTCCATGAATGACAATAGCCTTGTAGAATTAAAAAAAGCAGAGCAACTTATTGCTTCTGCCAGAAAAAATATGAGTTTTGGGGATATTATCCAGGCTTACAGTGATCTTGCTGATGCCTTATATATAAGACGGCAACATTACAGCGAAGATGATTATCCCGTAAAGGAAATCATCTATCTGCTGGAACAGTGCACATTTATGTAATATATTAAAAAATTATTTCATAATATCTTTTTAATAACTGTTTTTTGTAATATTTTATATAACATAATTGATTTTGGCAGCCACGGTAAACATCTCTTCTTCAGCTAATTCAAATGCTTTAAGAACTTTTTCCGAGAAAGCTCCGCAATCTCCATCCTTAACCTTTTTAGAAGCGATTTTTACATCATACGGTGTCTTATGTAATCTTGGATTAATAAGTCCGTCGTAGGAGTCCACCAGACCCACAACCTGTGACCAGATAGGAATTTTATCTTCTTTAATGTTGAATGGATAACCTTTTCCGTCTGCTCTTTCATGGTGATATCTGCAAATATCATAACAATATTTGTAAAGTTCTGTTTCCTGCTGCTGTTTAAAGTTTTCAAGTATTTTACAACCATATATGGTATGTTTTTCAAACTCTTCCATTTCTTCATCTGTATATTTGGTATTCTTAAATATAATATGTTCCGGAACTGCAACTTTACCTAAGTCGTGAAGAATTGCTGCTTCGGAAATCAGCATTACCTGTTCATCTGTTAATTCATATTCAGGATAAAGCTGCTTTATATAACCCATCATTATTTTTGTAAATGTTCTAACTCTCATTAAGTGCTCTGAGGATTCGTAACCGCGTAATTCCAATACAGAACCCAAGGCATTAACAAGAAACTGATTTTGATGAAAAAGAACTTCTTTACTCTTTTGTAATTCCTTAGTTCTTTCTTCAAGCTTCTTTTCAAGAGCATTTCTGTTTTCAAAAAGTTCTATGGTATTTTTAGTACGTCTCATTACCACTCTTTCATCGAATGGTTTATAAATAATCTCTGAAACTCCTAATTGATATGCTTTTTCGTCAGATTCCGGGGTAGACTCACCGGTAATCATTATTACAGGAACCTTATTGTTTAAACCTATTTCTTTCATATATTCCAAAACATCAATTCCTGTTTTTATAGGCATCATTAAATCCAAAAAGATAATAGATATTTCATCCTTGAATTTTTCTAGTATTTCAATAGCCACCTGACCATTTTCTGCTTCGATAACATTAAACTGTTCCTGGAATATAAAACCAAGCATTTTTCTATTAATAGGCGCATCATCAGCAATAAGAATTGTTTTCATTTCAATTGGAGCGTTTTTCATTCAGTCATACCTCTTCTCAATCTTAAAAAAGTTACATTTTACATTTCCTAGTTCAATTCTTTTATGGCATCTATAACTTTCTTATACATTTCCTGTAGCTTTGGATATTCTATTTTGGCCCCCTCTATATCTTTTTGATTACGAAGCCTTTCTACCACTTCCGTAGCCTGTGCCCCCAAATCATCAAGGGCAATATTTAATGTCACACCTTTAAGTTTATGGGCAGCTTCAAAAGCTGCTGCATAATCTTCGTTTTTCATCGCCTGGTCTAGTTCTATGGCACTGTTATCATCTAAAAACATTTTAGCAAATTCCTTGACCATATCATCAGTTTTAAAGATGCCTATCATTTTTTCGTAGTTTCCGCCTATTTTTGAATATAGTTCTTTTGCTGTTGCATAACTCATATTAAATCTCCCTCATTATAAAAAATTGACAAATATACATTTGTTTTTTCCATCCTTCATAATATAAATAGTCATAAAGCAACTTCGCAAACGTCACACAAACTCTTTATTTGTTAAGTGGAGCTTTATGTGCGTGACCGTATTTTCAGCATTCTAACACACATACTATATCGACACAAGATAAAAAATCTCCACAAACTTCACTGAAAAAAAATAAACAAGTTATAATACTAATTACTTACAAAAACAAGGGGTGCTTCACCTTATTCATTAGGCAATATGTATGTATAGTTTATTTTTTCTTAATTTTTTGAATGTGATTTTGGATAAGAGAAAAAGAAAAAAGAACCCTAATATTTTTCAGGTTCCTTTTTCTTTTATTTATCTGTTGTAAATTTATTCACTTCTTAAGGCTTCTATTGTATTGTCTTTTTTAAGTTTTCCTGATGAAAAAAGCATTGTGGCAAATACTACTACAAATACACTTATTACTGCAATTAATATACTTTCCACAGGTATGAAAAATGGAATATCCCCTGCAAAATTTGAGATTTTGTATATATAGTAAGAAAGCAATATTGCAATAGGAACGCCGGTTATTATACTTCTAAATCCATATATAAAGCTTTCATAATACAGCATGTGTCTTACGCCTTTTTCAGTCATTCCCACTGATTTCATCATAGCAAATTCTCTTCTTCTAAGAAGTACATTAGTGGAAATAGTATTAAATACATTGGCTGTTACAATAAGTGAAATCAGGACAATAAAGCCGTAGGCAAAAACATCTAAAATAAAGATAATCAACTTATTTGATTCACCGTTTTGGGCTAAATCATTCAAAGTATTGGTGTTATAACTGTTTTCAGTAAGTATATTCGTCATGTCATCATAGCTGCTTACATGGTTTTCGCTGGTAAATACGCATGTGGTATAAAAGTTGTCTTCCATTCCTTTTCCAACCATTGTATCAAACATAGTGCTTGGATATATAACACAAGCTACATCTCCGATTATAAAACCACAATCATCTGCGAAACCATTAATATTTACATTATGTTTTAATTCAAAAGACTCTTCTTTTATATCTCCATTTTCATCATATTCATTTTCAACAAATGGATTTACCACAAGAGGCAACTTATTTTTATCCAGAATTTCATATTGGATAAACTTTGTTCCATTATCAGTTTGATAAATAGTTGTTTCATGGTTGTGCATAATAGCTTTCGGATTTGTTTTATCAAAATAATCCTTGTAATTTAAATTATTGTTTTTACATATTTCTTTAAAATAGTCATCATCTAAAAAAATGATTTGTGAATAACTTTTTACACTTTTAGCCCTTTCTTCAGAAAAATATTTTAAATATTCATCTGTAGCATACTCTGTTTCAAAGGATATACCCTGATTTGAAAGTTCAATTACAAAGGCAGAACCAGTTACATCCTTAGCATTTTTTAATAAATCAAATACCTTTCTTTCTGATTCTATACTTTCAAACAGCTCGTTATCAAATCCATATCTTATGTCTGCTGTTCCTTCCATTACATTAAATTCGTTTAAGGAGCTGCTTACATAGGCTGAAAAGGTTGAAGCGGTAATAAAAATTACTACACTTATACAAAGGGATATTACCGTAGTACGATATCTTTTTTTATTTCGTTTAAAGTTTTTTGCTCCCATCATTCCTTCAAAACCGAATATTTTTTGAGTAATTTTAGAAGTTTTTACTTTTTTAGCACTGACTTTAATATCATCTACCTGTCTGATAGATTCAATAGCCGATTTTTTAATTGTTCTTAAGGCAGGTATCAAAGCGGAAATCATAGTTGTAAAAAGACATACTAAAGCCGCAATAATAAGTGCAGAAAAATTCAAAACAAGATATATTTCCGTATTGTTATTTCTTGACAGCAGACTTTTAAAGGCATCCTTTAAAAGATAAAAGGTTGTTCCAATACCTACACATCCTACAATCATTCCTATAGGAATGGCTATTAGTGCCAAAACAAAGGCTTCATAAAATACACTTATAACTATTTGTTTTTTAGTTGCTCCTATGGATTTTAATATTCCATATTGCTTTGTTCTTTCACTTAGGGATATGGAAAATGAGTTATAAATCAAAGATACGGATCCCACAACAATAAACACTACAAGAAACGATGTAAAGCCAAACAGCATCTTTTTGATGTTCCCGTCCCCAAGATTCCCATAGGTTCTTAATAACTCACCATTACTCCTTAAATTATCTATATATCCGATTTTTTCTGTCATTTCAACAAATTTATCCGGTGATTTAAGGGTGAAAAACACTCCATAATTTCCATTTCCCTCCCCTAGGGTAAGGGCGGTATAACCAGGACATTCAAAGTATTCTATATCGTAGCTAAGTCTTGAAAAAACTCCAACAATCTTTAGACTTTTTTCTTTTGTATCAACTAATTCTTCATCTGCATCAAAATTATCATTCATTTTGGGTGCATTTCCATTTAAAAGTCTTTGACCTATAGATAAATCTATAGTTTTACCTACTTTAAAATCAGCTATGCTTTTACTGTCCAAATTAGAAACTAATGAATCCGAAATAATTATTTCTGAGGAATCTTTTGGCATCCTTCCCTCTAATAAATCAACCTTTACCAGGTCATTAAAGTTTTTACCCATAGATTCAATATGGATATATGGCTTATCTTCTTCAATGCTAGAATCGATTTTTGCCCATCCTACTTCTTCCCAGCTTGCATAACTTTCAATCTCATCACTTTTAATAATTTCTTTTTTGTCTTTTTTGTTTATGTCTGAGTAAAAACCCTGAAATTTTCCATATTCTTCAACAATAGAATTTCTATAGAAAATAAGTCCTGAAAATGCGCCTTCTATTACAGCAGTAAAAAGTGCCATGGATAATATAATTCCTATTATAGTCACCAGGGTTCTTGTTTTACTCTTTTTCAAGGCATTTCTTGTATATTTAAATAAAACCCTCATTTTTTACGCTCCTTTTAAACAGCTTTTCTAGTATTTGTCATACGCTCATCTTTTACAATGTGTCCGTCTTCTATTGATATTATCCTGTCCGCCTGTAAGGCAATAGATTCATCATGAGTAATGATAATCAAAGTCTGATTATATTTTTTATTTGAATACTTCAACAACTCCACAATCTCATGACTGTTTTTGGAATCAAGATTTCCTGTTGGCTCATCTGCCAATACTACAGCCGGAGCATTCATTAAGGCTCTTCCTATGGAAACTCTTTGCTGTTGTCCTCCGGAAAGCTGGTTAGGAAGATTATTTCTTCTTTCATCAAGCTTTAATATTTTAATAAGCTCCTCTAAATGTTCTTTATTTACTTCTCTTCCATCAAGTAAAATCGGAAGAGTCATATTTTCCACTACATCTAATACAGGAATAAGATTGTAAAACTGATAAATAAGTCCCACCTGTCTTCTTCTGAAAATTGCAAGTTGTTCCTCATTTTGACTATAAACATCCTGTCCATTCATAAAAACCTTACCTGAGCTTGGTCTGTCAACCCCTCCTAAAATATGTATAAGAGTTGATTTTCCTGAACCAGAAGGTCCGATAATTGCTACAAATTCACCTTTTTCCACTGAAAAAGAGATATTGTCTAAGGCTTTTACTTCATTGTTTCCTTTACCATAAATTTTTGAAAGGTTCTCTACTTTTAAAATTTCCATCTTCTTCTCCTAACTTGTTTTCATCCTATCTTTAAAAATTATTGACAATTGATCAATTAATAACTTCTTTAGTGATAGTTTACCAAAGAAAAATGACACCTTCATGACAATTAATAAATAAATTCTGTCACTTTAGTGTCATTTTCTTATTTAACATATAACTTTGTAAATTTTAATATCAAATTCTGCACCGCCATCTTTACTATTTTTAGCGGTTATAGTGCCATTGTGAGCCATAATAATACTTCTTGCCAGGGCTAATCCAATACCTACACTGTCCTTTGAGGCGTTTTTTCCCCTGTAAAATCTTTCAAATAAATTAGGTAAATCATCTTTATCAAAGCCCTTTCCATTATCAGTTACAAGAATTTGTGTATAAATGGCATTTTCTTTGGCTGAAACTGAGATTGTCCCTCCCTCACCGCAATGTTCCATGCAGTTTTTTATTATATTTCCCAAAGCTTCCCGTAACCATAACATGTCTCCTAAAAGTCTTTCATCTAAAGCATCTATAATTAGATTTTGGTTTTTTAAATCCATTACCACTAAAAAAGCCTGGCAGGACTGATTTATAAGCTCCCTAACGGATAAATCAGTCATATTAAATTTTACGGTGCCGGCATCTAATTTTGACATTTTAAGCAAAGCCTCAATAAGCCAGTCTATCCTTTTTAAGGAGCTTTTTATATCTCTTAAAAGCCTGATATTTTCTTCTTTACTTATATTTTCTTTTGATAAAAGATCCACTGTCACACTCATGGAGGTAAGGGGAGTTCTTAACTGATGGGAGATGTCTGCGATAGCTTCACTCATTTGAATCTTGTCATCTTTTAATGACAGGCTTTGTTCTCTTAATTGTATAGTCATTTTTTGAATTTCGCTTTTTAAAATCGCCAGGTCTCCCTCATTGCAATCCTTTATTTCCAATATTTCATCACCATGAAGTATTTTATCCAAGGTAAAAGTTAATTCCATCACTTCTTTATATTTCTTTTTTTCAAAAAGTATAAATGAACTTATGAAAAACAGACCTGCAAATACAGAAAGAAGGCCTGCATAATAATTAAGATAAAAGGAAATTCCGGCAAAAACAGGAATAAAAATAATATATATTCCTAATTGCATCAAAATCTCCGGGTTTTTTAATATTTTCATATTTTACTTTTCCAAGTCCTTGTTTTTCTAGTCTAATCTGTATCCTAAACCTCTTATGGTTTTTATGATGGTGGGATGTTTGGGGTCATCCTCTATTTTTTCCCTTAAACGCTTAATGTAAACCGTAAGGGTATTGTCATTTACAAAATCTCCGGCAATGTCCCATATTTCTTCTAAGATTTGGTTTCTTGAAAGTAATTTTCCCCTGTTCATAATAAACATAACAAGCAATTTGTATTCCAATGCAGACAGATTTAACTCTTCTCCTTTTTTTGTGACCCTTGCCTTGTCCATATCCACATATACATTATCAATTTTTACTTCATTTCCGGTATTTTGATATTTTCTAAGGGCATTTTTTATTCTGGATACCAGTTCTCTTGGTCTGAATGGTTTTGGAACATAATCATCTGCTCCCAGTTCAAAGCCTGCCACAATACTTCCTTCATCCCCAGAAGCTGTAAGAAAAATAACGGGAATGTCTAATTGGGCTTTTATACTTGAACATACAGAAAATCCATTTCCGTCTTTTAGGGAAATATCTAGTAATACAATATCAAAAAGTTCTTTTTTAATCATTTCAATGGCAGCTTTTTGCCCGGATACATTTTTTATGGCAAATCCTTCCATGGAAAGATATTCACTAAGAGATGAAACAATGCTTTCATCATCTTCCACTAATAAAATCTTTGTCATTTTCTCCTCTTTTTTTAATAAATATTCACAAATTTATATTAAATCTTTTCTACTTATTCTAAAGCATTAATATTCTTTTGTGAATAGTTATTTGTGCCCTAGCTATAAACAATACCTTCCTTGACACTTAAAATTTTTTGTGCTTAAATATGAGGCATCGTTTGTTGTAAATATTTTACTTTTAAAAAAGAAAAGAGATGTTAAAAATGAGTACCCCGAAAAATTCTTTTTTTCTTGAGTGTGAAAAGCATTGGACTTTCTGGCTTCTTATTGCAGTGGGCGGTTTTTACGGAGCATATACCTACAGCGTTAGAGGTGGTATTTTCTGCAATGCCCAGACAGCAAATATAGTCCTTTTATCAATGGCAATAGGAACTGCCAATCTAGCTCAGGTAATGTATCTTATTATTCCCATTTCATCCTATTTTTTAGGAGCCATTCTCTCTGAAATACTGGCAAAGAAAATTAAAAAATTTCACTTTTTCAGATGGGATACCATTTTGGTGGCTATTGAAATTTTAGCCGTTATCTTTTTAGGTCTTTTACCCAAAAGCGCTCCGGATCAGATATGTCAGATTACCTTAAATTTTATCTGCTCCATGCAATTTAATACCTATCGCCAAAACGAAGGAATACCAATGGCTACTACCTTTGTCACAAACCACATAAGACAAACCGGAAGCAATATTGTAAAGGCAATTCGAGATAAGGATAAAGAGGCTTCTAAAAGGTGGAAAATGCATGGAATAATGTTATTAATGTTTTCTTTTGGGGGTATTTTTGCCACAGTTGTCTGCACATTTTTTGATGTTAAAGCAATCCTTTGTGTTATTCCCCTTTTACTTTTCATCTTTATAAGACTGGCAATAGCCGATAGAACCTACGAAAAAGATCTTTTATCCAAAGTTCCCCGAGGACACTAAGATTTTTTTGCAAAAATATATCATACTATAGCAACTAGTTTTACTGGTTAATATAGTATGATATATTTATTTTTTCTATTTTTCAGTCAGTTTTCATTACCTTTCCACTTTATTGACTGATGCTTGTATAAATTTTTAAAAAGACCTTCACTTTCGTTTACATGTTATATATGTTATCTAGATTTATTTTTTTATTACTTTATTTCATCCATGGTGCATTTTGTCTGATAGTTTTTATCACTCACTTCCGGATTATATCTTTCCAGTTCATTTCCTTTTACTTTGAAAATACCCTGATATGCGTTAGCCGGATTATAATATGTTTTATCACCCACTTTATTTTTTTCAAGATACCAGATATATGTCTTACCTGTTTCCGGTCTCCATGCACCTTCAAAGGAATACTCCACATATTTATCCTTTAAGGTTTCATATTTTTGAAATTCTTCCACAGCTTTTGGGTCGTCCTGATATTTTAAATATTCTTCTGCCGGGATAATACCGCCAAAATCTGAAATAGTAAGTGTATCCCCTTCTTTTAAATCTCCCTTAAAGGATTCTGAGATTTTCACACTATAATTTGAATATACTGTTGCAGTTTCATCACAGTAAGGCTTGATTGCTTCTACCACACCTTTTATTATTAAGTCACAATTATCCTGTAATTCATCAATATTATCAAAAGATTTATCCATATCTGCATCTGTATCTATTGACATTATTATTTCTTTTGGTTTTTCTTTGCTATTTGTAGCTGACAACTTTTCCCCATCCTCATTAGTGCTAATAACATTTGTTGCCTCTTCGTTCGTTTTTTTAGTTTCATTAGTTTTACCCCAGGCAACAATACCAAATACCATAACAATCAATACTACAAATAAAATCTTTTTTTTCATGTGAATCCTCCATTCAATAATTAGATTAAGCAATATCTTTTTATACACAAAAAATATCTTGTATATAAATTCCGAAAATATAGTTAAAATCATTCAAAAGTTCAGTCTTTTTACTCATTATATACTTGGTAATTTGCGTCTTCTACTCCATTTGTTTCATCAATTCTAATAATAGCCCATTCTTCTTATTATTCGATAATCTCACACTCATTATGGGATTTTTCATTATTTTTCAGGGATAATCAATTATCAAACCGTCACCCCAGTATCATTGTAGAAGATATTTCTAAACCTTTCAATTGTATTAAGAAAATATTAAGAATTGCAATTAATTTACAGATAATTCCTTTTAATTGTAAATTGCTAAACAAAAAAAGCCCTGTCACCTAAGACAGCAGCTTTTTTTCTAATAAGCTAGGACAGAAGTTTTCTTTTTATTACATTTTCAACCTCACTAAGCATTGGATTTGTCAATATATCAGTCACTGAAAATGAAATATTATAGTTTCTTTTTATTTTTCCTGCAAGCTTCATTGCAGAAATCGAATCTCCTCCCATATCATAAAAATTTTCTTCCTCATAAATTTCATCATTTTCAAATACTTCCTCACAAAATTGATAAAGTTTCTCCATGATGTCACTGTTTTCCCTCTTGTTATTTTCTGGATTTTGCTTATTTTCAAGGCTTATAATAAGTTTTTTTCTATCGGTTTTTCCATTTGCTGTAAGAGGAATAGTATCAATTTTGTAAAATTTTGTCGGTACCATGTAAGAAGGAAGCCTTAAATGCATTTGCTTTTCCACTTCTGTTTCAGAAATGTTTTCATCACCGGTATAAAAAGCAACCATCTTTTTTATTTTTTCATTATAAACTACAGCACAGGACTTTATTTTTTCAATTTCTGACATGGCATTTTCTACCTGTCCTATCTCTATCCTCTTTCCGTTTATTTTAATTTGAAAATCTTTTCTTCCGGAAATTATAATTTCGCCGTTTTTTGTATAACAGCCCAGGTCTCCTGTATTGTAGACTCGTTTTCCCCTATAGTCTGTAAATTTTTTTTCTGTCTCCTTTTTATTTCCTACATATCCTTTAGAAACTCCAAGCCCCTCTACAAACATAGTTCCCTTGACTCCCACAGGACAAATTTCCTTTTTTTCGTTTAAAATATAATATTTTGTAGAAGGAAAAGGCATTCCATAAGGAATTTGACCCTTTTTAATATCTTCACTAACTACTTCATGGGCTATATTCCAAATAGTGGTTTCAGTTGGTCCTCCAACATTAAATAATCTAATATTTTCATTAAGGGCTTTTATATCCTCTGCCAGTTTAGTGTTAAGATAATCTCCTCCTAAAATTATCTGCTTCAAGGAAGAAAAAGCCTCTTTTTTTCTATCCTCTTCTGAAAGAATAAGCATTTGCATTAATGCAGGAACAGAATTCCAGAAATTAACCTGATATTTATTCATTAACTTAATCCATTCATCAGGCTCCTTTTCAATATCTTCCGGAATAACAATGCTACCACCTATAAGGGGTATTCCGATAAAATCAAATAAAGACATATCATGACAATAATTTGTAATGGCAAAACATGTAATATCACTTGTAAGACCAAACACATCCACCGAGTCAAATATGCAGTTTACTATTGCCTTTTGGCTTAATTCCACAGTTTTTGAAACTCCGGTAGTTCCTGAAGTATTTATAAAAACAGGACTTTCATTATAATTATCACTTACTTTATATTTACTTTTTTCAACTGCAGAAATTTCAATTATTTTACAATTTATATCATCTTTTATTTTTTCATGGAGATTTTCATCTGTAATAATAAGTTCTATTCCCACCCTTTTTATACATTCTCCTACTGCTTTTGCAGGAAGTTCTATATCAATGGGCAAAAAGCTTATTCCGGCGTATAAAAGTGCTATTTCCCACAAGGCCTGGGACATACCCTTTTTTAAATATAATCCCACAATGCTTTTTTTGTCTTTTATATTATTATTTACAAGAAATGCAATATCTTCAGCGTTTTCCTTTACATTTTTATAGGTTAATACTTCATTTTGGGTACACAAAAGAGGTTTGTTGGCATATTTATTAAAATTATACTCAAGAATTTCAAATATACTTCTTTCATCAAGACTCTTACCTGTATCATTTATTTTGTTAATAATTTCCATATCTTCTTCAATTAATGGAAGTTCATAAATATCTTGTATGTCAATTTCTCTTTTTGCCAAAAGATTTATGCAATTAATATAATTTTTGCCTATGTTTTTAGGGATAATCTCTTGAAATAAGTCTTCTACATAACTTATTCCCACAGATATTCCTTCTTGGCATTCGCTAATTAAAACTTCCAACCACACCTGGCTGGTATAGCTTCTTGTACGGCGTATAGCCATATTTTCTATATTACAGGAGTCATTTTTTGAAATCTTTGTAAACACAACCGGGGCAACAAGAGCTCCATTTGTATTTTTTTGAAGTTCTTTAATCACATCACTTCCAAGACAGGTGTCACAATCCATAATGGCTAATAATTTTTCCTGAACTTCTTTTGCATAATCTAAAACTGAAATATTTTTTGAGTCATCAACATCAAATATAATAAAATTTGAACAAAGCCCTACTATTTCATCTACTCCATCTAAAAAAATATTTCTGTTTGAAACCGGTATATTCAGCAAAAATTTTTTGTTAAAAGAATATCTTGAAATAATTTTTGAAAACAGGGAAAACAAAATTGCAAAGGAAGTAAGCTCATATTCTTTGGCAATATAACATACATTTTCATATATTTCTTTTTCCAGGAAAAATTCTATATTATTATTCTTTGGTAATTCTATTTCAGATTCCCTTTTTTTTAAAGGAAGTTCCGGCCAAAAGTCATAACCTTCATATCTTTTTAAAAGAGTTTCTTTATCAGTTTTA
The DNA here is from genome assembly GCF_900112085.1 of Acetitomaculum ruminis DSM 5522. GTDB lineage: Bacteria > Bacillota > Clostridia > Lachnospirales > Lachnospiraceae > Acetitomaculum > Acetitomaculum ruminis. Next base: position 52,443 of record NZ_FOJY01000006.1, on the reverse strand, counting down.
AAATAATCACTTTTCTTTAATTCATTTAAGTAATCTGCATAATCTTTAAAACTGCATTTTAGTGTCACCTCTTCTTTATCATATAAAACTTTGATATTTTTAAGAATTATCTCATGAGAGCTACCATCAGCGATTACCCCTGAGTGACATATATGAATGATGCTTTCTTCATCTGATATTTTAGATACAATGAAGGTAAACAAAGGCCCTTTTTCCAGATTAAAATCCGTTTCAAACATCCTTTTTGCAATTTCATTTAATAGAATCTCTTTCAAATCAGTATTCATTTTTGAAAGATCTGCATGGCCTATTTTTACAGGCATCTTTTCTTTAATAATAAACTTATCCTCTTTTATTACCCCTCTAAAAACATCCTGTACCAAAACCAGTTTTTTTAGGGCTTCATCAATTTTTTTATACTTTGAATTTTTTACTATTATTTCAAAATAAGCATGACTGGCCCGCCCGCCCAAAAGCATATCCTTTTTTTCCCCAACAAGATACATCTTTTGAAGATCTGTTAATTCATATTCATATTCATTTTGTTTCATAAGCTCTCTCCCAAAATTTCATCAGCCAGCATACTTACACTGGCATTTGAAAAAATTACTTTCAAGGGTAATCTTTTGCCTAATTGTCTTTTTATTTCTATCTGTAACTTTGCAAAAAACATAGAATCAGCCCCTAATTGAATAAAACCTTCATTTATATCAAAGCTGTCTGTTATGTTTAAAATTCCAGAAACCATGCTTTTTATCTTTTCTTCTAATTCTTCTTTCATGCCAATTCTCCTTTCAATTCTTTTGCTTTAAAATCTTCTCCCTTTTCCCATTGATTTTCATTTGCGTATTTTTCGCATAAGCTCATATATTTTTTAAACATTTTTTCTATTTGTCCTTTATTAAACCAGTTTTTTGGAACAACCCATATAAAAAACAAAGTATCTTTAATTTTATAGGTCTGAGCATCCAAGGCCACATCAGGAGTTTTTGAGGATATTTCAACAATATCTCCTATTTGTTCAAGAAAATCTTTAGATATCAAGTCTTTTTTTATACTTGGAGAAAAGACCAGGGCTTCTTTATAATTATCATCTAAAAGATAGCTGTTATATAAAGTCATAACTTCAAGTCCGTCTAAACTTAAGTGAGATTTATATTCTTTAATCTGGTTAAAAACCTTTAAAACCAAGGACTTAAAGCTTGTGAGATTTCTTAAATCAAGTCCGGCAAGAAGATTTTTTGAAAAATCCCCTACACAGTCTTCATAAGATTTTTCCCTTTCAAATAATGGATAATTTATAACTATCTTTTCCTCTTTTACTTCTTCTTTTACTGCTAATGCAAAAATTGAAAGAAGTACCATTTCCAAAGATACCCCATATTTTTTTGAACATTTAAGTAAAGAAGCATAGCTTTCTTTATCTAAATAAGCTTTATGACTTTCGTATTCCTTTGTATAATTTTTCCGAAAACAGGCAGGAATTTTATAGCATATTCCATAGTCAGTGATTTTTTCTTTCCAATACTGTCTGTCTTTTTTCTTTTCCTGTCTTGAAGTTTTCCAGACAATATCAAAATATTCATTTATTTTTTCATCATTTATCTCTGTTTCAAATTTTCCTTTTATATAATAATTGGACAAATCCTCCAATATTATCTGGAAGCTTAAAGGATCAGCCAATATTATATTCATGGAAAAATACATTTTTTTTACTTTTCGAGCCTCTTTATAAGCAAGTAATACAGCCATATTTGAATTTTCTCTTTTTATCATTTCCTGACATATTTTTTTTGCATCATCATTTTTATTTATTAGAATTATGTCCTCAAATCCGTTAAAATCAACATATTCAATGTAGCCATCTTCAACTATCCTTCCTCTTAAGGCAGGATGTCTTTTATATACTTCTTTCCAGGCATTATTTAATCTGTCATAGTCTAAATTTCTTGTTTTAAATTCAATGTAAACACTGCATTCTATTCCACACAAATCAAAATCCATACTTTCTGCCAGTTGATATGCGCATTGTAATCGTGTCATTTCTTGACTTTCCATTTTTATGTAAACACCGGCTTTCTTTTTTCAAAGATTTTAATCAACTTATTTTTATCTATTTTTTTTACTGCCGTATAAGGCATAGAATCCACTAAAATCAACTCATCCGGCATCTTAAAGGAAGCCATGTTTTTAGATTTTAGATATTTTTTTATATCATTTAAGGTGATATTTTTATTTGCTTTTACAAATGCACATATTCTGTTTCCTAAAAGTTCGTCTTTAACTCCTGCTATGGCACATTCATCTATGGCTTCATTAGTCAAAAGTGCCTCTTCAATTTCCAAAGGCATTATTTTTTCTCCTGCCCGGTTTATTTGTTCCTTTGCTCTTCCCAGTACAAAAACATTGCCCCTTTTATCTATTTTTACCCTGTCTCCTGTTTTATAAAATCCGTCACTAGTAAAATACTCCATTTGTTTTTCTTCCAACTGATAATAACTTTTTATGGTATATGGACCTTTTGTAACCAGTTCTCCTTCTTTTCCTTTAGGTAACTCATTACCATTTTCATCAACAATCTTTAAAATATCAAAAGGACTGCAAGGTTTCCCCTGACAGGAAATTCTTGTTTCAAAGTCATCCTGCAAAAAATTACAACAACACAATCCTTCTGCAGTACCGTATATCTGAATTAGTTTTGCTCCAAATAGCTTATCAACATTTTTAGAAAGCTTGGCTGGAAGGACAGCCCCTCCAACCATTATAAATTCAAGGCTTTTTAAGTCATCAGAATCATCTATTTTCCTATATTGCATACACATATTAAGTACTGTTGGAACCAATGAAACAAAAGTCACTTTTTCTTTTTCTATCAGATATAATATTTCAAGAGGAGTTGCATATTTTCCCACCACTACTTTTCCTCCACAAAGCAAGGTTCCCATAATCCCCGGTGCCCCCAAAGGAAAATTGTGAGCAAGGGGAAGAATGGATAAAAATACACTTTCCTCATTTAATAAAAGTCTTCTGGCTAGTGCTTCATTATTGTAGATATAATCTCCTTGTGTTCTGGCTATCAGCTTTGGAAGTCCTGTAGTTCCCCCTGATAAAAGTAGTAAAGCCGTATCATTAAAATCAACCTCTTCAGATACAAAATCTGTAAAATCAATATTTTCATCTAAAGAAATATTTTTTAATTCCATTGAAATATAAACTTTTTCAAGATTGATATTTTCCCTTACAACTTCATCTATTATTTCTTCATAAGAAGCATCTCTTTTATCTACTATGATTGCTTTAACATCAGCTTTTTTAACAACCCCCATAATCTCTTTTTTCTCATGGGCCGGTAAAAGCAGTACCGGTACAATTCCCAGTTCAAGTAAAGAAAAAAGTATAATTATAAACATTTCACTGTTTTCTAAGTGTAGGGCAAACTTATCCCCCTTTTTAAAACCCTGGTTTTTAAAATAATAAGAAAGTCTTAAATATCTTTTTCTAAACTCGCTATAACTAATTTGCTCATCTTCACATACAATAGCGCATTTTGAAGGATATTTTTTTGCAAGATATTCCATCCTTTTTCCAAAATTCAAGTAATTATTTATTTCTTTTTGGCTATTTTCTCCCGTTTCTATGTTCCAGCGTTTATGGTACAAATATTTGCCTAACTCATAAAATTCATCCTCATTTAAATTAATCACGCCCGACTCCTTTAATTATTTGCTTTTTCTATAAATTCATTAAGTACTTTTATTACATTTTCCGGATTCTTAATATAATAATGTCCTCCGTCCACCTGCCTAAAGCTATAGTTTCCTTGTGTATAATCAGCCCATGCATGTACTGCATCTTTACTTATTTTTTTATCATTTTCATCATAAATTGTTATTATGGGGCATTTTAACTTTTTCTTCCTACTTGCTTTATAGGCTCCATACATATCAAAATCTGCATGAAGCAGGGGCAGATAATAAGTACAAAAGTCCTCATCCTCTAATAATTCATCTTCAACAAGTTTTTCTTTTTTTAAATATTCAATCAGCTTATTGTCATTTGCACTGGCCAGTTCTCTCATTTCTTCAGGCATCATCCCCGGTTCATTAGAACTTGAGGCAATTATTCCAAAAACATCTTTTCCAAGTAAAGCTTTAACTGTTTTCGCAATTTCATAAGCTAATATCGCTCCCGTACAATGTCCAAAAATCAAAACTTTCTTATTAAAAAGCTCTTTTGAATCCTCAAAAAACTCCCTGGCCATTTTTTCTACTGTTTCCGGCATTTTCTCGGAAATTCTCATTTCTCTCATAGGAAATAGCAGCGGAAGTACATTTATTTTTTCAGGAAATAAATATTTCCAGTTTCCAAACATATTTGCACTGGCTCCTGCATAAGGTATACATATTAAATTTATTTTGGCATCCTCATTAAATCTTTCATGGGCAATCCATTTATTTCTCATTTTCCCCTCTGTTTCCGGAAAACTGGCACAGTTCTTTCATACAGTCATAATCAACTATGTCAGTTCCCCAATATATTCCATTTTTCTTCTTTTTACTTTTAAGTTTCATAACAATCTGACTGATAAAGAAGGCACTAAGCCTGCTGCCATTGTCAAAATAATAATCAATGCTTTTTCTTTTTTCCTTTCCCTTAATAGTTCCTTCAACATCTATTTCTATATTAACTTTTGGTAAATCAGGATTATTACTATTATCAAAGTTTTTTAAAAGACAATCTCTTATGGCATCTGCCCCCTTATCAAGTTCCTCTTCTGACTTGTTTTTTACATAGTCCATAATGCATTTTTGCATAATTTTTAAAACAGAAGGGGACATTTTCATGGTGTACCAGTAAGCCTCCTCCACCTGATATTTTTTTACCAACTCATCAAGTTCTTCCGTATAATAAAGTCCTAAATCAGCTTTTTTGCCATTATCAAATTCTTTTACTTTGTCTTTGGGACTCCTATCTGCCTGATAAGCTTTATTTTTTAAATATTGTCCGGGCTTTCCGAATCCGTTTAAACTGCTTAAAACATAGTCTTTAATGGCACATTTACTTGGGATTTCAGTTTGAATCATTTTCCCTTCGATTCTTTCAACCTTATCAAACAATTTGCAAAGATTATCTATAAAAAATCCTGATACTCCGGGAAAACAACCCGCGGAAAGTATAAACATCCCATCATTTTCTAAATCTTTTAATTTGTTTTTTAAATATTTTCCTCCAAAGGGATCAATATAGATTTTTCCAAATTCCCCTGTTATTCTGGCTACTTTTTCGCTGTTTAGGTAGGATGCTCCTGCACAATTTATCACCAGGTCAGCTTCCTTTACTATTTTTTTAAGGTCTTCTTTAGATTCAAGGTCACACTTTTCCCATATGATATTTTTATCTTCTGCCACAGACCTTAAATGGTATGTGGCAGTTAATTCCAAAGTATTATCACTTTTTAAAATATCTGTTAAACTGTTGCCTATTTCACCGCTTCCGCCTATAACGGCAACTTTCATACTAATCCCCCTTATCAATCATTCTTAACTAATTTTAAAGCTTCTTCTTTAGAGATATTAAGAATTTGTCCAATATTTTCTTCGATAAAAGGATGTCTTACACAGGTAAGATGCGCTCCCTTTATGGTATCAAATTCAAATTCGCCCCCTCCATAAGGTGACCAGGTAGCATAATCTTCTGCAACCAGCTCTGGGAATAAAAGCTCTCTTGAATTTTCACACTCAAATACCCTCATTTTTCCATAGTAGATTTCAGGTTTATATGTGGCTACGCAGGTAAAATTTTGTACAAAAATATTAAAGAGGGTATTTAACATTTTTAGCTGATGCTCCATTATTTCGCCATTTGGTGCGTTGATTGTCTGGTACAAGGCATTTAATCTTTCGGATTTTGACATATTTGCAAGTCTTTTAAACTCAGCAGAACAATCTTTAAAATCATCCCAGTCTTTACATATAGCTGCAACTGTAACCTGTCCGTTATTATGTTCACCTACATACTCAATATAGTCTTGTAATCTATCATCTTTAATTGTGTATCCCGCCTTATAAATATCTGCATCAATAAGCCTTGCAAAGGTTCTTTCCATTAACAGTTCATTTGCCATACTGGTTGAAAGCATTTTAGAAAAGACCTTGGTATCCATATCTTTTGCAGATGCCTCTAAGGAACCGTTTAATAAATGGGTACTGATTATAGTAACTTCTTTTACCTTTGCCCCCTGATTTCTTAAGTATCTTCCTGTTTCAAGAGCAAGACTTCCACCTACACAGTGACCTAAAATATGATAATCCTCGTATCCCATCTCAAGTAAAAGTTTCCCGTATTTTTCTGCAAGAACTTTAAATGTATCTTCCACAGGAATGGACAGATACTCTGCCTCATCTCCATAACTAAATCCGAATATACTTTCATCCTCAGGACTGATTTTTACCATATATGGCAGCATTGCCTTATAAGAGGACAAGGTTCCAAGTCCGGCATGCATTAAAACCAGGGCATGGGAATTTTCATTAGGTTTAAGACTTCTTTTATAACTTACAAAAGAAGGATTACTTTCAGGATTGTTATCAATAACCTTCTTTTCAGATAATTTCTTTGAAAGCTCCATAATCGTAGGTGAAGACATCATTTCCTGCATAAGGTCGTCCCACTCCCATTTTGCCGCTTCAGGAAGTCTTTCTTTCATTTTTGCTATAACCTGGGCAATAAGCAAAGAATCACCACCTACAAGATAGAAATTATCTGTTTTGGAAATACTTACAAGTTTTAATTCCTCACACCATATTTTTGCCATTCTTTTTTCTAAATCTGTCTTTTCTTCCCTATCTTCTTTTTCAACAGCTCTTAATTTGTTTTGATTTTCATATATTTCCTTAATTTCTTTTCTGTCTACTTTTCCGTTTCTCGTAACCGGAAGCTTAGTCATTACAGAAATATTTGATGGAACCATATATTCAGGAAGACTATTTTTTAAATGCTTTGAAATAATTTCCGTGTCTATATCTTCATATTCCTTTTTAAAATGAGTGACAAAAATAGTCTGGTCGGAACTTTCAAATCCATCACCCTCTTTAGGAAATTCAAATACCACATTGGCATCCTGGCTTGAAAGTATTTCTTCCCATTGTTTTATGTAGATAAAGGTTTGATAATTTTCTTCACGACCATCTTCAAATCCCGTCAATCCGTTTTTAAACTCCATTGTTGTTAAAAGATTATAGGATTCCCTTGTTTCCTCAATGATGATAATTGAACCATCATCCCTAAGAAGATTTTTTAAATTTCCTATTACTTTTTTGGCATCAGTTGAATTATGCAAAACATTGGCGCATAAAATAATATCAAAGGAAAAAGGCTCCATTAACTGACTTATATAATTTTTATTAATGTCAAAAATCTGATACTTAATCCAGGATCTGTCTTTAAACATTTCTTTTGCTTTATTGAAGAAGAATTCAGAAATGTCCGTGAAATAATATTCAACATCCATTCCATCTAAAGCCGGTATAACATCTACTGTAGTTCCTCCCACTCCGGCTCCTATTTCTAAGATTTTTACTGTCTTGTTTCCCCTTTTTTTACTTGAAAGAAAAGCTATTTCATCTCTTGCTATCTTATTTAAAGCCTGATTAATAATATTGTCATGATAGATTGAAAGAGCAACATCAGTATTTCCTTTAGGGAAAAGATATGCCAAAGGATCTTCTAATCCCTTTATCAGTCCCAATAAATTTTCATGGGAAACTTTCATATAATTTAGAATGTTTTCCCCGTTTTCAAGTCTTTTTGCCATATCATACATAGCAGTCCAGATTTTAAGGGAATCCTCTTTTAAAACATTTTTTTCTCTTTTAAATTTTTCTCCTTTAATACTTATCATGCCTTCTTTTTCAAGCATTATTAGCCATCTGTACAATAATTTATGCAGTTTTTTTGGTACTTTTAACTTTTCAACAATGCTTTCAAATTCGTATTCTTTATCATTTGTAAATATGTCCTGACTTTGAAACAAAAGCATTACATCTGTTTTTACCAATTGGTCCATGGCATTATTCCAGTTATTAAAAAGCTCTTTATCTATTTTTTGAGTATTTTGTATTACAGAATTTTCTAATGCACTAATCTCTTCCTTATTAACCTTAAATGGTTTTTTATTCTTCTTTTTGGCAGGAATTACTATTCCCTGAATTTTATATTCTTCAGGTTTTGAACCGATAATTTCCGCAACTGCTCCTGATACACCACTTTGTTTTGCCAAAACTGACTCTATTTCAGCAAGCTCTATTCTGTGACCACGAATTTTTACCTGTCTGTCACTTCTTCCTATGAATTCAATCACTCCATCTTTATGGTATTTACCCACATCCCCTGTCATGTATATTCTTTCACCGGTTTCAGGATAAATAATATATTTCTCATTAGTCAGTTTTTCATCCTTGTAATAACCCATGGATAATCCATCTCCGGCAATGTAAATATCACCTTCTACCTCATTTGGGCAAGGCTTTAGATTTTTATTTAATATATAAAAACGCTGGTTTGAAAGAGGTGTGCCGTAAGGAATGCTATTTCTTTTAACATAATTTTTTGGAATGTCATAATGAATTGACCATATAGAAGCTTCCGTGGCACCTCCTAAACTTATTACCTGTGCATTTTCAAAACAAGACTTCACTCTTTCCGGCAGATTTACAGGAATCCAGTCACCTGATAAAAACATTTTTCTCAAATATTTTGTGGCAGTTTTTTGCTCTGATTCCATATAATCCATTAACATCTTCCCCTGGGCAGGAGTAGAATTCCAAACAGTAATGTGATTTTTTACAAGATTTTCATAAAGATGTTTTGCATCCTTGTATTTTGATGAATCCGGAAGACAAAGACTTCCTCCGGCAGACATAGAACCAAAAACATCATAAACAGATAAATCAAATGCAAGATTTGAAATTCCAAGGAAAATATCTTCTCTTCCAATGTTATATCTTTCATTCATATCTGTAATGGTATTCATTGCTGCCTTATGACTAATCATTACACCCTTTGGAACTCCCGTTGTTCCCGAGGTATAAATAATATAAGCAAGCTTATTAACATCCTTTGAAAGAGGTGTAAGATCTATTTCATCTTTTACCTCTATATCTTTTACATAAATTGTTTTTGTGGATGCATCTCCAAAATCTTCCACAAATTTGTCTGTAATAACAAATTTTGCCCCTGATTCTTTAACTATAGAATTTCTCCTTTTAGCCGGCATATTATAATCTATTGGAAGATAAACGCAATCCGCCAGTAACACTCCATAAACACTTGCAATCTGCCAGATATCCTTATCAAGTAAAATTGCAACTACATCCCCAGCTTTTACACCACTATCAAGAAGTTTTTCCTTAACAGCGCTTACATATTTTGCAAAACCTTCATAAGTGTAATCTCCTTTTGAGGTTATAAGTGCCGTGTGCATAGGATAATCTCTTACATTATCAAGAAGTCCCTGAAAGAGCATTTTTTCTTCTATGTCTTTTTTAGTATTATTAACCTCCTGTCTGACAGTTTTGGTATCTTTTGGCAGTAAATCAATATTTTTTTCATTAATAATATCTTCCGGTTTTGAAGAAAGCTTCTCCAAAAGCTCTTTAAAACTTTCAAACATTTCCTTAATAACTTCGTAATTGAAAACGCCCTTTCTTACATCCCAGTTGACTGTTACCCCATCCATACTTTCTTCTGCCTGACAGTCAATCCAAACCTGAGGTGTCTGACTGATTTTGTATGTAATTTTCTGATTTTTCAGTATGGAATTTTTTTCTTTTATACCTACAGTGCTTGTAAATACAACGGGAATAATAACATTCTTTTTTCTGTCATTTTTCATCTTTCTAAGGACTTCTATTCCACTAAAAGAATTATGTGACAAATCTTCCCACAGATTACTTTGCATTTGCATTGTGTTTTCTAAAAAGCTTTTATCTTTTTTTATGTTTACATCCGATACATTTACTTCAGTAAAATCTCCTACTATTTCGCTTATATCTTCTGAGATTTTCGGACGATTTAAAAGAGTAAGGTTTATACAAAATCTCTCTGTTTTTGACCAGTAAGCCAATACATGAGCATATGCAGAAAAAATAACCATTGATGGGGTAACCTTATTAGATGCCATTAATTTTTCTGTTTTTTCCCATTTTTCTTTTGAAATAAAAGTCTTAAACTGTTCAAATTCTTTTTCTTCTCCATAGTCACTTCCCTTTAAAATAGGAAGTTCCGGAGCTTCACCCATATTTACAAGTTTATTATCCCAGTATTTTTCATCTTCTTCTTTTTTTAGGAAATTATATTCTTCCTCTTTTTTCTTGTATTGAATATAGTCTCTAAACAAGGTTTTTGGCTGACTTAGTTCATTAATTCTTCCGTGATAAATTGCCTCTAAATCATTTAAAATAATATTAGAACTTATAAAATCACACACCAGCATATCAAGAGAAAAATGAATAATACTTTTTCCTTCAAATATACTTATCCTTAAATCAAACAAAGGCCAGCTTCCAAGGTCATATTGTTTATCAGATAACTCATCTCGAATTTCCTGAATTTTATTTTTTATATCTGTTTCATTTTTTTTACGAAGATCAAATACAGGTATTTTTACCCTTTCAACATTTTCAAGAACCTTCTGACATCCTTTTGCAGATATAACCCCACGAAGCATATCGTGTCTGTTTATAACTTCATTCCATGCTTCTTCAAATCTTTCTCCATCAATTTCTTCCTCATAGGTTACCTCAATATATCCGTGACAACCGATTCCACTAAGCTCATAATTAGAATCTCTTCCCCTGACATAAGAGTTTTGAATAGGTGTTAAATCAAATTTTTCATATCTGTTTATCTCATCAGGCTCAATATTTACATCATTGGTATTTTTTAAAAATTCAATTATTTTTTCTTTGTTTTCTTTTACTATACTCATATCATCATTGGTAAATGTATTTTCAGGAGCTTTATAGTTTAAATTCTCTCCGTCATACCAAAATACAATTCCTCTTTGATGCATCTGACTTAAAATCTGCTTTGCGCTCATATCTTTTCCTTTCCTCTGATTCTTTATTGTAAAGCGGACATTCTTAAATCCGCTTCGCTACTTCCTCATGAACGCAGTGGCACTGCGTTCAAATTACTCCCACTACAAAACTATCAACAGCACTGATTTTTTCTTTTCTTGAATCAATCAGTTTAGAAAATTCCATTATTGTGGAATTTTCATATAAATCGCTTATTCCAATATCCAAATCCTTGTATTTTTCTTTTATATCCGCCATGGTTTCTATGGCACTTAGACTGTTTCCTCCACATAAGAAAAAATCATCCTCCAATGAAAATGTTTGTTTATTTAGATGTTTTTTCCATATATCCGCAATGTTTTTTTCTGTATCCGTTTGTAAAAATTCATTGACAACTTCCTTGCTCTTTAGGTTTTCACACATTAACCCCAGAGATTTTTCATCAATTTTCCCGTTTATACTCACCGGGAATTCTTCTATTTCAACAATATGTTTTGGGATATAATAATTGGGCAGTTTTTCCTTTAGTTTTTGCCTTAAATAATCTGTATTTTCAGAAACTTTTAAAATAACAAATGCCCATAATTCGCAATTATGTAAAATCACTTTTACAGACGAAACCCCATTAATATTTAAAAATGCTGCTTCCACTTCACCGGTTTCTATCCTGTAACCCTGAAGTTTTACCTGCCTGTCATCTCTTCCCACAAAAATAAGCCTTCCCTTATTGTCATATCTTCCCAAATCTCCGGTTTTATAAATTCTCTCTCCCAATTCATTGCTAAAGATAAATTTTTTCTCAGTCATTTCTTTATCATTTGCATAAGAAAGAGCCAGTCCTTCACCTGCTATATAAAGCTCTCCAGTTACAAAATCAGGACACTCTAATAATTCTTTATTTAAAACATAATATTTCTGATTAGTTAAAGGATATCCATAGGGAATACTGTTCCATTCCTCTTCGCTTTCATAGCATTCATATATATTTGACCAGATAGAGGCTTCCGTGGCTCCTCCCATACATATTACCCTGGTAAAAGGATTAACATTTCTTATTCTTTTGGGAAGAGTTTTTTCTATTTTGTCTCCACTTAACAAGACAAATTTTAAAGAAGATAAAATATTGTAGGATTTGTGGTTTTTTTCAATATACAAAAGCAGCATTTCCATAAATTGAGGTACACTGTTCCATAAGGATATTTGATTTTCCTCCACAAACTTTATCCATTTTTCCGGATCCTTTACTTCATCTTCCTTAGGTATTACAATCCTTCCTCCGGCGGCTAATATTCCAAAAATATCAAAAACAGAAAGGTCAAAGGATAAGTTAGATATAGCTAACCCACATGTAAAAAAAGAAAGCCCTAATCTATTATTAATATCCAGTATTGTATTGGCAGCTGATTTATGAGATATCATTACCCCCTTAGGCTGGCCGGTAGAGCCTGAAGTGTATATTATATAAGCTAATTTTTCACTAAAATCAGTTTTTAATATTTCTTCAATCTCTTTTTCTATATCAATATTTTCATCTGCTTTTTTAGGAATAATATCATCAGTAATAAGGGTTTTTATCCCTGAACTGTTTACAATTTTTTCTATTCTTTCTTTTGGATTTTTAATATCTATTGGTACATATGCGCTTTTATTTAGCAAAACTGCTAACACAGCCACTATCTGATTTATACCTTTTTCCATTAAAATTCCAAAAAGAGCTTCTTGACATAGTTTGTTTTTTAATGTAAATGCAAGTTTCAATAATTCTTTATAGCTATACTTTTTATTATCAAAAATTACTGCTACATTATCTTTCTTATTTTCATAATTATTTAAAACAATTTCAACTAAACTGTGACCTTTAAGCTCTTCAGATACCATTAAACCAGCATTTCTTATTTCTTTATCCTGTATTTTAACAATACTTTTTTGGGATTTTTCCCATACAGAAAAATCTTTAGAAAGCTCTTCTAAAATATTTTCATAGGCACAAAACATATCCTGAATCATTTCTTTTTTATATTTGCCTTCTAAAATATCCCAGTTGTATAAAAGTTCTTCATCAACTTCCCATATCTGATGGTCAAACCATACATTTGGAGTCTGAGTAATTCCATAATATCTTTCTCCCGGAAGTTTACTTTCTGATAAAACCCCCAATGTGCTGGTAAATACAATGGGAAAGGGCACTTTATCTGCCAGGTTATTATTTTTTATATAATCCCTTTGAACTTCTACTCCATCGTAATATCTGTTTTCAAGTACACAGGATAATTCCCTTTGGATTTTTTGGCATTTTTCAATAAAGGTTAATTTTTCCCCCATTGTCACCATTAAAAGACTTACTGCAGTAAAATCACCTAATACATTCTTAAAAGGTTCTTCAAATATATCTTTATTATAAACTGTAAGATTTAGCGTAAAGCTTTTATTAAAATTCCATCTGTATAAAACTTCACAAAAAGCTGTCAGTAATACTGCATTAGCTGTTACTTTGTTTTTGGCAGCAAGCTTTTTTAATCTCTCCCATTTGTCTTTTTTAAGGCATCCAAAAAGCCTGTAAAATCCTCCATATTTTTTCTTTTCTATTGTAGGAATAGCAGGTGCTAAAGCCATGGATTTGATTTTTTCATGCCAGAATTCTTTTGACTTTTTATAAATATCACTTTGATTTAATAAGTCACAGCTTATGGCATAATCCCTGAATAAAACCTCCTGGTCTTTTATTAAAAAGTCATCATTTTCATATCGATAAGCTATTTCTTTTAAAATCGAAAGAATGCTAAAGCCATCCAATATCACATTATCAAAGCTAAAATGCAATATATATTCATCTGTTTTTTTCTTTGTAACTTTAATATCAAATAAAGGCCAGGTATGAACATCTAAAATCTGATTTTCCATTTGGCTTCTGATATCTTTAAAAAGAGTGGTGTCTTCATTTACGCTTAAATCATTAAATTCCACCTTATAATCCAAAACATCTTTTAATACCCTTTGTGAATTTTCATCTGCTTCTATTACAATTCTTAAGGCGTCATGCTCCTTTATTAAAACATTGATTATTTTTTCAAGTTTTTCTTTGTCTAATTCTTTTCTTTTTAATTCCAGGTAATAATGAGATGCCCATGAGCTACTCTTTCTGCCTAAAAGATAGGCTTTTTGTATTTTCGTAAGAGGAAAGGTATCATATCTTTTTTTAGGACAGATTTTAGGGATAATTTTATTTTCTTTATCCATGACTTTTTTACTGTCTAAAACCTTTGATAAACCTTCAATGGTGGGATTTTGTAAAACATCTGCAATGGTAATAGCAATGTCTGATTCATTTTTTATCCTTTTGCAGATTTTTGCAGCGGATAAGGAATTTCCCCCTTTTTCAAAGAAATCATCCCCTATATTAAAGGATTCATCCTCTAATACCTTACGATATATTTTTATCACTTCTTCTATTTCTTTTTTATTAAGCATAAATTCCCTCAAAACATTCCTTTTTTATGTATTTTTTTATTTCCATTATCACTTCTTTTGCATTTGTATCAATAAATAAGTGCTCCCCTGTAATTTCTTTATAATAAAAATCATTTGTAGTATAAGAAGCCCATCCTTCTATATCTTCCCTTGTCATTTCATAATCCAAAGTGCCTTTCAAAGCTAGGATGGGAACATGAATTTTGCGGTATTTTTTATCTTCATAGGTCTCTGCCATTGTAAAATCAGCTCTTAATACCGGTTCAAACAGCTCCCATAAATCCTTATTTTCAAATATTTCTCTGGGGGTTTTATTGTATCTTGACAATTTTTCAAAAAATTCCCTTTCCGGTAAATCATATATGGGATTTTTCTCTTTCTTATCCGGTGAACGACCTGCTGATACAATAAGTCCCTTAAGCCACTTATTATTTTCTTCTTCAAATCTGAGAGATAGTTCATAGGCTACCCTGCTTCCAAGGCTATGACCAAAAAGAATAAAAGGTTTTTTATCAAAATCTCTGTTTTTCATTTCATAATGAATTTTATCCACCAGTTCCTCAATATCCCACAAAGGCTTTTCCATTATTCTGTCTTCATGTCCCGGATAATGTGCCCCGTATATAGAAAACTCTTCTCCAAACCTGTTTTTCCATTCCCTGAAAACCAGAGAACCTCCTCCTGCATAGGGAAAGCAAAAGATATTGATTCCCTCATTTTTGTTATCATAACTTTCAAAAAACAATTTATTTTTCATAATCAAAAAACGAAAAAAGTTTTTCCCTCCCTTCTTTATCTAACGGATATTCTTCAACTAACTGACCGTTTTCAATATGCAAAACATAAGTACAGGTTTTTAATATTAATTCCAGGTCATGAGTTATGACCATTGTCAGGTCCACTTTGGACTGCAGAGTATCTAACAGACCGGCAACTTTGTCCATTTGTCTGTAATCCAGTCCGCTTGTGGGCTCATCAAGACAAATCATTCTTCGTCCACTGTATAAAGCTGAGGCAATAGCTACACGCTGTTTTTGCCCCCCTGACAATGCCATAGGATGAGTATCAAGAAAATCCTTTAAACCTAAACTGCTTAATAACTCCAGCTTGTTTTTGCCGGTATTATCTTCACTGCCTAAAGAAACCTCTTCTTCTACACTGTTGGTAAAAAGCTGGTGGTTTACCTCCTGAAAAACTTCAAAGCTTTCTCTTACTCTTTTTCTTAAAGGAATAAGTTTTCCATCTTTATAAACCCTGGCTTTTACATTTTTATTCATTCCGCAAAATCCATTTACGAAAGTTGACTTTCCTGCGCCATTGTGTCCTATAATGGCTATTTTTTCGTGTAAGGGTAATTGGCACTCTTTAATATTTAAAGTTTTAAATCTGCTTTTTTTATATTGGCAGGTAATATCCTTTAAAATAAGCTTTTCATCAAAATCTGATTTTTTCTTTGTTATATTAAATGCCTCTTTTTTAAGCATCCTGTAATCCGGTGCTCTAAGGCCTCTTTTTCTAAGTTCTTTTGATGAGAGTTTTTTAAATTCATCTAAAGTAAATTCTTCAACAATCTCCCCCTTATCCATGTATAATATGCGATCAACAATATCCATAAGGTAATATAATCTGTGCTCTGCAATTATAATTGTCTTTTTTTCTTCTTTTATTTTTTTAATAATGGCTTTAATGTCTTTTATAGCATCAAGATCCAGATTTGCAGAGGGTTCATCCAAAACATATATATCCGGTCTTGAAGCATATATTCCCGCAAATGCGATTTTTTGTTTTTCACCACCGGAGAGCTTTAAAATATCCCTGTCTGCCAGATTGTCAATGCGAAAAAGTTTTATGCTTTCATTTACCCGTTTTTCAATTTCTTTTTGAGACAGCCCCTGATTTTCACAACCAAAGGCTATCTCGCTGGAAGTATTTAGATAAAAAAATTGTGACCTGGGATTTTGAAATACGCTGCCGCAAATCTTTGATTTATTCTCAAAACGGATTTTCTTTGCAGATTTTCCCATTAGAAAAACTTCGCCTTCAAGCTTTCCTTCGTAAAAATATGGAGCCAGGCCGTTAATAGCCCTTAAAACTGTAGATTTACCACAGCCGCTTGTTCCTACAAGTAATACACATTCTCCTTCTTTTACACTTAGATTAATATTGTGTATTCCGTTGTTTAAATTCTGACCATTATAGCTAAAAGACAGGTTTTCCAGTTTAATTGCTTCCATACAGATTAAAAACCTCCATATATTTTTTGAAAAATTACCATAGCCAGAGAAAAAATCATTACCAGATAATCTGCCATATTAAAAGACACTTTATAAAGATTGGTGCGTTTTTTCTCCATTCCTATCCCCCTTGCCAAAGCTGCTGCTGATAATTCTTCACCTATTTTAACTGTTGAAAACAAAAGGGGGACAAGCATATATTCAATAGTCTTTACCGGATGAAATACAACCTCCTTAAAACCTGTTCCTATGTTTCTCATATGCATAGCTGCCCTGATATGTTCCCATTCCTCCTTAACTGTAGGGAAAAATCTTATAAGGACTGCAAGAGGTATTATTATTACCTGTGGAATATGGATTTTTTCCAGGGATGCAATCAATTCATTGATTTTAGTGGTTGATATGAAAAAATCTGCCGTCATAATACAAAAGAAAAATTTTCTAAAAGTAATAAATATCAGGCAAAGAAAACTTACCAGCCAGTCTATGGTAATATAGTGAAGCAAGACCTTATCACCAAATATCATAAAAGCAAAAATCAATATATATACAAGGCATTTTCTTATTTTTCCATAGGTTAAAAACAAGAGACTCAAACAGGCAAGGATAAAAAATTCCATCTTAATGCTGATGCCGAAAGTGATTATTAAATTTACCGCTATGATGCATAAAATCTTTGTTGTGGAATCCAGGCTTTTCATGCAATCCCGGCTTTCGCAAAATGTTTTTTATTGATTTTTCCAGCTATAAGGCCTCCGATAATTGCTGCAACAAAAGTATAAATAAACATTACAGGAATTATCCAGTATGGTGTAATTGCTTTTAATCCGTCTGCGTAGTTTTGTCCCATTGAAGCTACCACAGTATCAAAATATTTGTCTCTCATAAACCAAATCTGGAAAAATGAGCTTATTGGCCAGAATGAAAAAATATAATATCCAAATGAAGCCATACTTTTGCTGGAATATCCTCCTGCTTTTGTAATTAAATCGCTTATAAGTCCCAATAAAGCACAAAATACAAACATAATCCAGGAATTTCCTGTTACAAACATCATAAGAATTCCAATTAAAATCCCCATTATGGTTATCATTCCAAAGGTTTTAACTTTTGTAATAAAAAGCATATAAATAGGGGCGCATATTATTGCCAAAAAGGCTGGTAAAAGCACATATGTAATAGGTGCGAATGAGGTTACAATAGTAAATGCAAACATTACTACTGCATAAATTGCGGTATAAATACCGGTGTTGATTAAATCTTTAGCTGATAATCTGTTATTGTTTTCCATGATTCTTCTCCTTCTTTTCTTTAATTTTTTAGACCCTGAGCTTTATATAAAGCTGCAAAAAGTCCGTTTTTTTGCAATAGTTTTTGAGGTGTTCCCGTTTCAGCTACTTTTCCATCTTTTAAAAATATAACTTTATTTGCCCTGGCTACCGTACGCATCCTGTGGGCTATAACTAAGACTGTCTTTCCTGAAAGTAAGGTAGAAAGGGCTTCCTGCACCAAAGTCTCGCTTTCAGCATCCATTGAAGCCGTAGCTTCATCTAAAAGGATTACCGGAGCGTTTTTTAACAAAGCTCTTGCAATGGAAATTCTTTGTCTTTCTCCTCCTGATAAAAAGCTTCCATTTTCTCCAATGTTGGTATTGTAGCCATCAGGAAGTCTTTGAATAAACTCCTCACAAAGGGCTGCTTTTGCTGCTGCAATAACTTCCTCGTCTGTGGCATCTTTTCTTCCCAGTCTTATATTTTCCATGACGGATTCATCAAATAGCATTACATCCTGAAATACTATTGCAAAATTCTTAAATAAGGTCTCCGGTTCAATTTTGGATATATCTGCTCCTCCCAGAGTAATTTTTCCTGAGTCAACATCCCAAAATCTTGCTGCAAGTTTTGAAACTGTTGATTTTCCACAACCGCTTGGACCTACTAATGCAGTAACCTCCCCCTGGCAGGCTCTAAAGGATACTCCATCTAGTACATTTTTATCTTCATCTTTACTATATTTGAATCTCACATTGTCAAATACAATGTCATAACCTTTATTAGGACAGCTCTTTTGTCCTCTTTGCTCCGGTGTTTTCTCAATTTCTTTCATTCTTTTTATACTTACCATAGCGGAAAATATTTCAGCAAGAAGCATAAAAACCGAGGAAAAAGGATCGTAAATTCTTCCTGCAATTAAAAGAAACAGCAAAAACATCATCAAAGAAAGACTTCCCTTTGAAACCAGAATTCCTCCGGTTATAAGAACTGCAACAAGCCCCAGTCTTAATATAAACTGTGAAGCAGCCAAAACCGATCCCGGAAGCAGCTCGTTTTTAAAAGACAGCTTAACCACATCTTCTAATTTATTTTCTAATCCAATAAGATACTCTTCCTGTCTTGAAGATGATTTTATTTCCTGAATATTATCCAAAAATTCCTGAACACCATCATAGGCTTTTCTTTTTGCATTGGCACACCTTAAATCAGCTTTTTGCTGACCTTTCCTTGCGGCAAAAAGTACAATTGCAGCTAAAAAAGCCGGTAATAAAATGCAAAGTCCCATTCGATAATCCATGACAATTAAACTTATTGAAATTACCAAAAACATAATCAGGGTTCCAAATAATGTTGGAATGGCATTTGAAAAAGTCATTTCCAAAGAGGTACAATCTCCCATTATTGTGGTAGTAAGATTAGCTAAATCTTTTTTTGCAAAAAAAGATAAAGGAAGCTTTTTCATTTTCTCAGCCAGGGCTATTCTTCTTTTAGAGCTTTCTTTGTATGATGCAGTATAGGTTTGCCTGTACTGTATCCATTGAGCCAGAAAAATTAATAAAAACAAAATAATGGTTGCTGCAATATAAAATAAAGTCTTTCCCTGCATTGGCTGTTTTCCGGACTTTATGGCTTCTAAAATATCTCCAAGAGCCATCATTAATAATCCCACCGGGAACATAACTAAAAGATTATAAAAAGCAGAAGAAATAATCCCCAGTTTAAGATTTTTTGCACCGGTATCACTAAGGGCAAACAATTTTTTTAACATGCCTTCACCTCATTTCCTTCCCCTGTTTCATTTCCAATATGCCAGGTGGTTGCTTTCATATAATCATTCCACATATGGGCATATATTCCATCTTTTTTATCCTTTAAAAGAGACTGATGAGTTCCCCTTTCAACTATCTCTCCTTCTTTCATTACAAGTATCTGGTTGGCATCTGTTATGGCAGAAAGTCTGTGAGCTATAACGATAACTGTTTTTCCCTGTGTAAGTTTTTTAATTGCCTTTTGAAGCAATACCTCATTTTCAGGATTAGCATAAGCCGTAGCCTCGTCTAAAACTATAACCGGCGCATCTTTAAGAATGGCTCTTGCAATTGCTATACGCTGTTTTTCTCCTCCGGAAAGATAAACCCCTTCACTTCCAATAACTGTATCTATTCCCTTAGGAAATTTCTCAAAAATATCCTGGCAACATGCTAAACGAGCCGCTTTTAAAGCATCATCTCTGGTAGCATTTTTATTTCCACACAAAATATTATCCAGTAAAGATTCTTTAAATAATTTAGGATTTTGAAAAACAAATGCCACCTTTTCCATAAGGTCTTTTTGTGATATATCTTTAATATCAACTCCTCCGATTGTTATTTTTCCCATGTCCACATCATAAAATCTTGGAATAAGACTGGCTGTTGTACTCTTTCCACAGCCACTTTTTCCCACTAAAGCTGTCATGCTTCCCTGTTTTGCAACAAAGCTAATGTTTTTAATAGCCGGATTATGGGCGTTTTCATAAGAAAAAGTAACATTTTCAAAAACGATATCATTTTCCTTAGAAATTTTTTTCTCCTTTGCTTCTTCCTGAATTGGAGCATTTAAAATCATGTCGATTCTTCTCATTGCCTCATTTGCCTGCATTTTATTATTATTCATATACATAATCTTATTTAACATTACTGCACAGGCAGGGGTAAAAATAAGATAAAACAAAAAGTTTTTTGTAAAATCAACCATATCCCCTGAAAAAAGGGATACAATAACTGCAGCCGGAATAAGCACTAAAAAAGGTGAATTTATAACTGTGGTAAAAGCCACCATTCCGTTTTGGCAGGCCATTGTAAAGGCCATGGCATTTTTACTGTAGGAATCTATGGCACCTGTAAATTTTGAAAATGAATTCACTGATTGTCCAAAAACCTTTACAACAGAAATTCCTCTTATATACTCAACTGCCTCGTGATTCATGGTTTCTAACGAATCCTGATAGTTTTGCATATAGGTCATTGTTTCCTTTCCCATAAGAAGAAACTGAAGGGCAAATCCTATGGCAAAAAGTAAAAACAAGGGCAATCCTATTCTCCAGTCAAAAACAAAAAGTAAAATCAGACTTGCAATCATGGTTACATATGCTCCTACCAGATCCGGCAACTGATGCCCCACATATTTTTCAGTCTGAGCACTGTTTTCATCAATTATCTTTCTAAGCTTTCCACTGGGATTTTGTTCAAAATATCCTAAGGGCATTTTAGAAAGATGTTTAAGTGCCTCCATTTTTAAATTTTTTTCAAGGTTAAAAGCCGCAGTATGTGAACATAGTAATGCCCCAAAATAAAGCAGCAATCCTACTAATTCTGTTACCAGTGCCAAAATTCCCCATTTTAAGAGTTCACCGGAATCTAAATAAGTTCCAATAAACGCATCTACTATCTTACTTGCCGCAAAATATACAAAAATAAAGGGCAAAAGAATAAAAATGGCGCTAATGGCAGACAAAAACTGCGAAACTTTCAATAAAAAACCTTTATCCCCGGCAAAACTTAACATGTGGGGAATTAAATTATCCTGTTTTTTCATTTTTTCCTCCCGTTAAATTTACATGCCCTGCTTTAATTTCTTTTGGGCATTTGTATAAAAAATATGCACGCAGTTAGTCTTTTCTAACCACGTGCATATTATACACATATCCTTTTATTGTCTTCTACTCCATTTATATTTTTTTATTTAAAAAATAGCCCATTCTTAAATATTTTTTTTACGATAACTGCTTGGAAGTTCTCCATATACTGAATAGAAGGCCTTTGAGAATTTGCTGGCATTTGAATAACCCAAATCCACTGCAATATCACCTATTTTTCTTTTGCCTGTAAGAAGCAAAACTGCTGCAAGATTCATTCTGTATTTTTTCAAATGAGCATAAGGGGTTTCCCCGTATAATTTCATAAAAATACTGTAAAAGGTATTTATATTCATACCGGTTTTAGCTACAAGTTTTTCTATGGATAGATTTGAGCCTATATTATTAATAATATATTCCCTTATGGCTCTTGTATTATTGACCATCTCTTTGTCAAAATATTTATAATCATTATTTTTTTCAATTTCTATTTTTCCTATATAATACAAGGCTTCCATTACTTTAAGCCTCAGATATTCCATTTCATTTTTTCTAACCCCTTTGTAAAGATCATTGAAAATATTAAAAAGTTCACTGTCTGTATCGCTGACAAACCAGCTTTTTTCCCCATCCATAAGACTTTTCAATCTCTCAAAATCTATGCCAAATACATTCATCATACTTAAAACCTTCTCAGGTATGTTTATCCAGTCTACTACTATGGATAAACCCTCATATTTTTTCATGGGAAAGCAAAAACGCTCTGGCAAAAAATCTGTTCCATTTATACTAAAACACCCCTCAGACAGGCAGTTTTGATGTTCATTTGCAAATTGGCATTCATATCTTCCCTTTTTGCAATGACTTATACTAAGTATTCCCTGAGGAAAATCCGCTGTTTTAAAAATATCCCCTGTATCCATATCCATAAAATACAAATCTATATTGGGAAATACTCTGTAAACCGTTAATTCTCCCTTACCTTTGCATCCATAATCCAGTTTTAAATAATTATCTTTTTCTTCAAGAACCCTTGTTTCATTATTGTACCAATCTTCATTATACATATTTGTCTTATCCCCCTTTGATATTCCCTTTAATTGTAAAACTTTTTTTATAATATTCAATTGCATAAGGGAATTATCAAGAATTTTTCTCATATTTACAGATAATTTATATCAATTGGTATACAGAAACAAATCTTTAACACATGAGATTTCCTGTCCGGAATAATTTTATGAATTATATCTTTATTCGTATTCGTCTTTTGTCAATCCTTCAGCCTTAAGAATATTATAAAACATCAGTCTGGAGGATACGAAAAATGACACTCTCTTTAACAAATCCAAAACATATTCCGTATTATTGATTTCGTAGTTGTCAGTACCTATGTAGCCTAGCAACTCTTTTTCTCCATATAAAGGAACCAACAATATACTTCTGACATTCTTTTCCCTGTAATATTCATATATTTCACTGTCTTTTTCCTTGAAAATATCAACATTATTAAAGTGAATATAATCTGTCATACCCAGAATTTTTCCACTTTTTTCAAAAATATCTATAGATTCATTCTGGGTTGTTTTCTTGTTTTCCTGAGCTCCTAAAGCACATAATTCCGTGGCCATTCTAAATCTTCCATCCTTTATTATCATTATGTATAACCTGTCAGCAAAAATTGATTCATTCAAAATAGAAAGGACACTAGACATAGCTACATTTATATCATTTTCCCTCATCATAAGATTGGCAATTCTTAATATAATTTCATCTCTGTCCTTAATATCCTGAAGTTTTTTCTGTTTCTCATAATTTTCTGTAATATCCATCAACAAGGTTATAAAATATCCATATTTGGCAGCAGGAACCACAAGAGAATCTGTCCATAATCCCGTGATACTGCTCTTTTTTCTGGTTCTTATCCTTTCTCCCAGCACAGCCGCACTATAACCGATGTAAACCCAGCTTGGATCGGCATTTTCGTAAAACAGCTCCATATAGCCTTTTCCCACAAGGTCATCATATTGTTTACCAATATATTCACAATAAGCCTTATTGACATAGCAAAATTCAAAGTCCTCAGCTCCATTTAAATCCTCATTTAAACGAACCTTTCCAATAAAATAGCAAGCCGGTATATCAATATAAGGATCAGGTTTCATATAATTATAATTTCCATACATATTATAAACTGAATAAATCTTTGAAACATTGTCACTAAACCTGCTTTTGGCAATCATTCTGTTTTTTGCTACCATTAAAAGCTCATGTATGGTATCACATTCACTTCCCATAGCCACACCGGCCTGGGCATATACATAACAGGTCATTCCACCTACTTCTTTGATTTTGTTAATGCTTTCTATGCACTTTTGAGCCAATTCTTCACTATAATTAAAACTTGCACCTCTAAGACATATTCCAAAACTTCCGGCATAAACCCTTGATACAACAGCTTTTACACCAAAGGTTTCTTTAATTATTCTTGATACCTTTAATATAAGTCTTTCTGCTATTTTTTTACCATAATCATTCATAATATCAGTAAAACTCAAAACTTCCAAACAGGTATATGAATAATCCTCGCCATTGATTCTAAGATTATCACCTAATTCCGTAATAGAAACAATCTGTCCGTTTATATTCATAAGACCTGTCAGTTCATCTATAAAGCTACCACTTTTAAGTTTAATATTTGCATTAATATCTTCATCCAGATCTATCATATATCCCATAAGACCTACTATTTTTCCTTCATTGTAAATCGGAAATTTGGTAGTGGCTATATTATGAACTGCTCCATCTACGATATTTTGCGCCAATACATTTTTAAAAACCTTGCCCTTATTTAAAACTTCTTCTTCTATACTTTTTAAAAGCTCATCATTTATATGCCATCCAACTTCTTCATCGCATTTTCCAACTACCTCTTTGTATGAAGAAAAGCCGTAATACTTTAAAAATTCATCACTGACACCTACAAATCTTCTATTTGTATCTTTCCAGAAGAATTTAATAGGGGAGCCGTGTTTTATGGCATCATAAACATTTTTTTCTACCAGTTCCTTGTTTATATCGCTATTATCCACTTTAGTCATATTGTTTTCTTCAAAAGCCGAGGTTTTTGTACAAATCAAATATCTGTTATATCTGTTTTCTTTTAATTCAATTACCGTAAATTCTGTCCATTCATAATTTCCCATGGGATTTTTTACACGAAAAGCTTCTGAAATACTGCCATTTTGTAAGTGAAAATCTTCTCTTTTTTCATTGAATATTTTTATAAATTCACCCCACCTGTCTGTATCCTCATGAAAGATTAATCTGGCATTGTAATTGTAATAAAAGTCTCTTAGATTATAAGCAACATCCCCCACTTTTTCGTTAGGAAGATTACTTACTACGATAAATCTGCTGTCTTCATTTAAATCTATAAGATAAATACTTTCATAAACAGACATAATATTTCTCATAATATCATCAAGTCTGTTATTTTGTTCTCTGGTTTCATAAATCGAGCCGTCAATGGTAGCTAAAAGCATACTGCCATTTCTGCTGCTGGCTATCTCCTTAAATGAAAAGTAAAAATATTTGTCTTTATTAACAAAAGTCATAGGCTCTTCACTCTTACTGTGAATTGCTTTTTCAGCCAGTTTTATAAACTTTATATCCGGAGTTATATTATTATTTTCCTTATCATCCCTGTTTCTGCCGATTTTCACCTCGGCATCCTTAATTGTCATATTATATTTCTCATTACCATAAAGGGTTACAAAACTTTCACCATTATAAAAAATAAGTGCCAAAGCTCTATAGGATACCAGATTAACCAGTCCGGTTTTTTCATATAAGGCCGCCAGTTCATTTGTTTCCGATGTCATTCCCTTATTATTTAAATGTCTTATCTGGTCATCATAAGGCATAGCCTTGGAATAATAATAGCCCTGTATTTTTTCACAACCTATGCTTTTTAAAAATTTCAGTTGTTCTTCTGTCTCCACACCTTCTGCTAAAGTATGAATTCCCAGACTTTTAGCCATTTCTACAACTTTTGTAACAATAACCTTTGACCTTTCCCCAAAATTTCTAAGGAAAAGCATATCTATTTTTATTTCATCAAATTTAAAGTCTTTAAGGACATTAAGGGAAGAATAACCGCTTCCAAAGTCGTCCATCCACACCTCAATACCTGCTTCATGAAAACGCCTTATTGCTTCATCAAGTATTCCTTCGTCAGTAATGAAGGCACTTTCAGTAATCTCTACACAAATTAATTTTCTTCTTAGATTGTGCTCATCCAAAGCCCTGACTACCACATCTACTATATCGCAATGTTCAAAATCCGAACGGGAAATATTAACTGAAACCGGAATCACAATACGTCCCTTAATCATGGCTTGTTCTTGTACTTGTGCAACCTTGTTTATCATATAGGTATCCAGTTTATAAGAAAGTCCGTTTTCCTCCAATAAAGGCACAAAATCTCCCGGTGAAATAAAGCCTCTTACAGGGTCAATCCACCTAATTAAAGCTTCTACGCTACATACCATATTTGTAAGGGTTCTTATTACCGGCTGAAAGTAAACCTTAATCCACCCCTTTTCTAAAGCTTCATCAAAATGACTAAGAATGTATTCCCTGTTTTCATAATTTTTTGACAAGGTTTCGTCAAAAATTCCATAACCTGATTCATAAGTGGCCTTTTGAATATCACAGGCCATCCTGGCTCTGTCACAATATACATTTACCAAAAGATCCTTTTCATAATCACAGACTCCCGCCTTTACATACAAGGTCTTTCCTTCATTTGCGATTTTCATGTCATCAAAGACACTTTTTATTTTTTCTTCATAAATATTTTTTAGGGTATGGGCATAAAACTGGTCTTTTTCAAACCTGGAACACTTATCTTTACCAAAATGTTTTCTTAAAATATTGGCGAAAATATTTAGAAGTTTATCCCCTTC
Source organism: Acetitomaculum ruminis DSM 5522 (assembly GCF_900112085.1). Taxonomy (GTDB): domain Bacteria; phylum Bacillota; class Clostridia; order Lachnospirales; family Lachnospiraceae; genus Acetitomaculum; species Acetitomaculum ruminis. Next base: position 25,806 of record NZ_FOJY01000006.1, on the reverse strand, counting down.
TGAAATACCATATTTTATATTAAATCCTCTCAATCCCCTTAAATCAAAGGCCACCATCACAGGTATATCTTCACTTTTTTGAATTTCCTCCAAATCTTCCATCACATTTCCAAAAAATGTGTCACGATTTGGAAGTCCCGTTAAAACATCGTAACCTATCTTTGCATCAGTAATAAAAACATAATAAAGAGGACCTTCTTTGGGATCTTCCACATATATCCCAAAATCAGCCACACTTTTTATAAGACCATTTTTTGTTTTTACCCTGTATACCGCATTATTTCGCCTGTCTGCATTGTTTTTTACCTGATTATTAATATTTTCTTCTACAAACTCCAAATCAGCTTGCAAAACCATTCCCTTAAAAGTACCACCTGTCAGCTCATAAAACTCCTGTGTTGTATCACATTCTAATATGTTTAAAAGCATTTTATTGGCATACAAAAACTCTTCTTTATCATCTGCACGATAGATAAAGAAGCCTCCCGGCATAAAGGATATAACCTTTGTTATTAGTTCTTTATTCAAATCAGATTTTGCGTATTCATTCTCTTCCATCAAAAAGTTCCTCTTTTATTCATTATTATCCCACTCCACCTATCATTATCTTTATCGGCATTAACAATTTTTCCAATTCTGTCAGAACTAAAACAGTAATTATTATTACTAAATTCGCACCTTATATATGAATTTCACATTATCAACATTATCAATTAATAAATTTAAAAAGGGATTATTTAATATTTTTTTATTTTTGGTAAGAAAAAATATCGTCCGTTTAATATTCAGGTATTTGTATTATTAAAATAAGTGTTAAAATATTCTTATTAACAAATATTATTTATGGTCTTTATTTTTTAAGGGGTGATAATTATTGAATAAAAATAAAATAGAATTTGCCGTTTATGGAAAAGGCGGTATAGGAAAATCCACCATAAGCGCAAATATTTCTGCTGCCCTAGCTATTAAGGGCAATAAGGTTATGCAAATAGGCTGCGATCCTAAACATGATTCCACAAGATATCTTATGCACGGGGAAATTATCCCCACAGTGGTGGAATATTTAAGAAAAACTCCAGAAGATAAGGCTCTTCTTTCTGATGTTTTAAGAAAGGGCTGTTTTGGAATAAAGTGTATAGAAGCAGGGGGCCCACGTCCCGGTGTGGGATGTGCCGGAAGGGGTGTAATATCAGCCTTTGAGTTTTTAAAGAAGCATCATGCAAAGGATGATTGTAACCGGATTTTATATGATGTTTTGGGAGATGTGGTATGCGGAGGTTTCGCCGTTCCTGTAAGGAAGGAATATGCCGATGCAGTTTTTTTAGTTACCAGCGGAGAATATATGTCCCTTTATGCTGCCAACAATATCTTAAGAGGGGTTAGAAACTATGACGGTGAAAATGGAAAACGAGTAGCAGGAATAATTTATAACGAAAGAAAAATAAGTGATGAGGACGGCAGGGTAAATCGTTTTGCCAAAGCCGTTAATCTTCCCATTATTGTCAAAGTTCCAAGAAGCAATGCCTTTTCTTATGCTGAAGAAGAAAATATGACTGTTATGGAAATTGAGGGTTTTGAGGCTGAAAAGGAAATTTTTACTAAAATAGCTGATTATATTGACGGTCAGTTACCTCTTTATAAGGCTCTTCCTTTAGATGATGATGAACTGGAAAATGTAGTTTTGGGAACTGAAAAAAGAAGAAAAGTATTTGAAGAAAAATCAACTGATAATAATGACCTTGTTATTAAGTCTGATATTGATAATAAGGATTTTTCAGATTCTTGTTTGGATAATTCTTTAAAGGAGGAAGTACCTGAGCGTATGCCTCTTTATGGCTGTGCCTTTAATGGTGCCACCACAGAAGCTATACATGTCAGAGATGCCTACATAATAGCTCATGCTCCCAAAGCATGCTCATTTTATGCCTGGCAAAATATTACATCCCCGGGAAGGAGAAATCTGTTTAACAGGGGTATTCTTATGCCCTCTTCCCTAAATCCCAACTTTTTTTCCACAAATATGAACCACGCAGATGCGGTATTTGGAGGAATGGATAAATTAAGAAAAAAAGTTACGGAGGCTCTTTTAAATAAACCAAAACTTATAATTGTTATCAGTTCCTGTGTCAGTGGTATTATCGGTGATGATATAAAGCAGATTGAGGAAATGTCTACCAAAGATACTTTGATTATAGCCATAAATGCAGACGGGGATATTGAAGGCGACTATATGAAGGGGATAGAAATGTGCAGGCATATCCTTATGGAAAAGCTTGCAAATAAAGATATCATCCCCTGTGGAAAATTTGTAAATATTATAAACGAAACCGGAGTTTCCAATAACAGCAGCATTAATTTTAACACAATTAAGTCTTTTTTAGACAAATTGGGAATTGAAATAAACTGTCGCTTAGGAGGAGATACCACCACACAAAATATTATTAATTTTAAAAAAGCATCTTTAAACCTCATTGCCGATGATAATCCAACAGGAAGAATGCTTGAAAGCTGGCTTAAGGACAATTATCAAGTGAATTTTATTGAAAAATCTTTTCCTATAGGCTTTAAGCAGACCGTTAAATGGCTCAATGAATTAGCAGAATTTTTTAACTGCAAAGATAAGCTTTATGGAATCGTAGAAAATCAAAAAGAAATCTATGAAAAAGAAATAGCTATGTTAAAACCTGTTCTTAATGGAAAAACAATCCTTATGACCACTATTAATACCAATCTTGACTGGCTGATTTCTGCCTGCAAGGATGTGGGAATGAAATTTGTGTGGATAGGTGTTATTAATTACCTGCACCAAGATATTATGATAACCGAGGATTCAAAAATAAAAGTTGAAGAATATACTCATTGGGATACTGCCAAAGATTATATCAAAAAGCTTCATCCTGATCTTGTAATTTCCAACCATACCCAAAGAGTGGGAGCTGGAGATTATGTAGCTGAGGCAATTCCCATGACTTTAGTTTGCGGATTTCAATCGGGAATTAATATATTAAAACGCTGGGCTAAGCTTTTTGAAACAAAAAGAAATGGAGAGTGGATGAATGACAAAGCATTATTCGAAAAATATTTCGCCTGATTCCATAACAGGCAGTATCATGGCTTTAGAGGGAGTAAAAAATATCATTGTTCTTATTAACGGACCTATGGGTTGCAAGTTTTATCATAGTTCTACTTCGGAATTTTTAACTATAAGACCAATTCTTTATGTTCCCGGTGAAGATGATAATGAGAAAAAACCTGTAAGTAATACCTTTTTAAATAATTATTTTTTCATGCAGCCAAGGGTACCTTGCACATATTTAGATGGCTATGATTATGTTTACGGGACTCTTCCCAAAATTAAAGATGCCATAATCTATCTTAGAGATAATATTGATTTTGATATTATGGCAATAATCAACTCTCCGGGAGCCTGCCTTATAGGGGATAATCCGTCCCTTCTTGCCAAAGAACTACTTGACATTCCTGTAGTGGTTATAGAATCTCCGGGGTTATCTGAGGATTTTGATGACGGATATAAAAAAGCTTCAAATTTATTGTTAGATTCGATTTTAACCAATGAAAAAATTAAAAATATCACTCACAAAAGACCCCTTGTAAATATTCTTGGCTTGTCAATTTATGACTTATACCATGAAGGAAATAAGGCAGAACTAATGAATATTTTTACAAAAATGGACATTGATACAGGCTGCTTTTTGTGTATGGAATCCTCTTTGGAAGATATTAAAAAAATACCAAATGCAGACTTAAATATAGTCCTTTATCCGGAAAGAAGTCTTGAAACAGCCCAAAAATTAAAGGAAGCTTACGGTACTGATTTTTATGTATGCGATTGTTTGCCAATTGGTTTTGATGCCATAGAAAAAATGGTAAAAGATCTTTGTGAGCTTTTAAAAAGTAAAAACTATGAAATAGAAGAAAATCTTGTTAAACAAGAGGCAGAAAAAAGCAGAGCCAAAGCCTGGTATTACATAAATCAAACCTTTTTACGCTATGGAAAGCCCAAGGGAGTATATTTTGCCCTGGAGGGAAACTGGTCACAGATTTATTCCTACAGCAAATTTTTTATGGACTATCTGGGAATGCTTCCGGAATGTTTAAGTCTTGTAGGACCTGAAAATGAAATTCTTGAAGAAAAAACCAAAGAGCTTTTAAGTAAGCATGCTCAAAAAGAGGAAGTTTTCAAGGATGTCTTTAAGGATATTCAAGAAAGTAAAGCTGAACTGGTTTTTGGAAATGCCAATACTATAGCCTCATTAAAGCTTAATAAGCATATTTTTTGCGGTATTGAAATCGCACTTCCAGGAATGGGATATACTGACATAATTCCAAAAGCTCACTTTGGATTTAAAGGCAGTTTGTTTTTAATAGAACAGGTGTTAAACGGTTTAATGTCTAATTTATAATAATTCTCCGGATGCTGATATTTTTTTTTGGCATCCGGAGATTTCATTATTATTTTTTTGTGATATATCTGGTTACAAACAAGACTTTAACAACCTTATTATTATTGTCTCTTTTTAATACAAAAAATGCGCTCTTAATCCATTCTCCGGTATTTGACTTAAAATCATATTCAATAAAATCACTATCAGAAAGTCTTTGGGGCAAGGTATTAATATTGACAAATTCCCATATATCATCTAGATTGTCCTTTGTAGCTAAAACTCTGGTAACCTTCGACATGGCTGAACTTAGGCTTCCTTTTTCCCCCATAAACTTATGAATTGAATAATTTGCCACGATTTCTTCATAATAATCTTCTTCAAGATTTAATGCATGTACGGTATTATAAATTTTCTTAAAGATTTCTATAGCCATATCCTGCTCATTGTCTTTATCTTTGCTTTTCTCTTTCTTATTTAACAAATTCTTTTTTTGTCTGTTCTTTACTGCTTCGTTAATTACCAGCTTTCCAACACCTCTTCCTTCTTTGTAAAGGCTTTCAAAAGGTGCCGGTTTTCCATAATAATAGCCCTGAATAAATTCACATCCGATTTCTCTTAAAAAATCCAACTGTTCCTTGTTTTCAACACCCTCTGTCAAAGAATGAATTCCCAGACTCCTTGCCATCATTACTATAGGTTTTATGATGCTTTTTGATCTTTCATCAAAATTTTTCATAAATCCCATATCTATTTTTATGGCATCAAATTCAAAGTCTCTTAAGGTTCCAAGGGAAGATTGTCCGCTTCCAAAATCATCCATTAATACCTGAAATCCCTCTGATCTAAATTTTTCTATCTCCTTTTTCATTCTGTAGGGGTCAGATATAATATTTGATTCTGTTATTTCTACTTTGAATAATTCTCTTGGAAGTTCATACTCCTCCACAATACTTATTAAATCATCGCAAGGATTTGACATTAAAAAATCAGACCGGGATATGTTAACCGAAACCGGTAAAGGCTCTCTTCCTTCCTCAATAATTTTTAACATATCCTTTGCTACCATATTTGCTATATATTTATCCAGCTTATATGTAATATTGTATTCCTCTAAAATCGGTATAAAATCTCCCGGTAACAACATTCCTCTTTGGGGGTCAATCCATCTTGTCAATGCCTCAAAACCATAGATTTCATTATTTATGGCAAGAACCTGAGGCTGATAAAAAGGAATAATATGACCATTTTCTATTGCATTATCAAGATTGTATATAATAAAGTTTCTCCATTTAATTTCCTTATCCATTTCCGAATCAAAAAATCTGTAGGAGGATTCCCTGCTTTTTTTATTGTGCTCACAGGCAATTCTTGCCTTATCACAGGCTGAGCTGGCATGGCGTTTTGCCTCCTCTTCTTTAGAATAAACATATATTCCAGCTCTTACACTTAAGGTCTTTCCCTCATTTGCCTTTGACATTTCCTCAAATACTTTTTTAACCTTTTCTTCTACTTCTTCCTCTGTAGAAAATGCATAAAATCTGTCCTCCCCAAAACGGGATATATTTTCCATACCAAAAATCTCTTCAAGAATTTTGGCAAAAATAACAAGAAGCTCATCTCCCCCCTGAAGACCAAACCTAAAGTTATAGTTTTTAAAATCATTAAAATTAAAGGTAATCATTGCAGGGTTTTTTGAAGCGAAATTTTTACTGTTATAAGAAGAATTTATCATTTCTAAAAAGTATGACATGGTAGGTATTCCCGTTAAGGTGTCATACTGAGCAGAATATGCCAGCATAAAAGCATCTAAAAGTGCCTGTTCCTCCTCGTTTTTATATAAAAATCCATAGCCTTCCACATCCCTTATGGTTCCGGTATTTGTTCTTACTTTATAGGTATCCTTTCTAGCGAATTTTTCCTTATACATTCTGCCATCTGCAATACGAGCCAGTTCTTCCACCGTAGCATTGGAAAACTCCCTGGAACTGGCAAATCCAACGGAAACCGAAAGACTCTTTACCATAATTCCGGTCCAGTTATCAAAGGCTGTTACCATCTGGTTTTTCATATTTTCAAATTCCAGTTTGCCTGCGGTAAATATGGCAACAAATTCATCTCCGCCGATTCTATAAATATTTCCCTTATTATTAACAACTTCTTTTATACATTTTGCAGTAGCTATAATAAGCTCATCTCCTGCTGCGTGTCCCAAAGCATCATTTGTTCCCTTTAAATCATTTACATCCAAACAGGCATAAATCAGATTTCTATCCAGATTTCTGCCTTTTTTTATCAATTTGGAGTATTCTTCCTCATAGGCTCTTCTGTTTAACAATTCTGTCATTATATCTCTGTGAGCCATATCATTAAATCTTCTTCCCTCTCTGTCCTTGGTGACAGAAAGCATTATAAGAAAGATTATTAAGGAAACAACAGCCAGACAACAGCCAAAAATAACTAAACTGTGCTGTTTTATAAAAGAAGCCACATCATCATTATAGATTCCATATGCAATATCAGTGTTTTTTATCAGGGATTCAGATATATTATCAAATCCATAAAAAGATATTCCCTTGTTGATTATTGCCATTAAGTCTTTATTTTTTTTGGAAGAATAAAAGCAAAAACTTACTTCATCCTTTAAACTTATAGTTTTTAAATCACTATAGTTTCTTAAAACCACCTTTGCACCATAGGAGTTCATAATGGTACCTGCAACTAAGCCTTTTTTTACCGCTTCCAGACATTCGTTTAATGACTTTCTCTTTAAAAGCCTGTCTTCATGCATATTATAAGACTTCATAAGATACTTTTCCTGAATAAAAATATTTTCAGAAACGGCAACTTTTTTTGTGGAATCTTCCTTTGAGACATCATTAAAAATATTTTCCTTGTCTTTATAAATATAAAGCATCTCGCAGGTAGCAATATCATAACTTTGTAAAAGATCATTTTCCTCGGCATAGGTATCATTATCAAACCCCGGTGCCATAAGGTCAATTTTTCCTTTTTTTAAATCACTGACCATTTCTTCAAAACTTTCATAACTTTGATAGATTATTTCATCCTCTTTGTAATAGTCATAAATATTCAGTTTTTTAAAAGAGTATTTAATAATATCTATAAAGATACCGTAGGCAGCATCACTTACTTTATCATCTTCACCAAAGCGTTTTCTGACATCAGTAAAAGGCGAATAATCATCCAGATAACCTATAGTTATGGTATCATGATTCTTCACCCATCTGTTTTTCTTATCTTCATAGGTTTCATTGGCATATCCTACCATGAAAGTCCCTGATAAATACCCTAATAAGAAAATCACCGCAAAAATCCGAACAATTGCCCTGATGGCAAAGACATGTCCAAATTTTTGAACCGGCTTTATTTTTTTTCCACTTCTAATATATTTTTTAAGTATATTAATAAAATCCATCTTTCTCCCCTCGCCAGACCCCATTATATCTGTAGTCTTTTATATAGTGAAACAAAGATGTATATTTCACAAGTATCCACATCATCTTTCATTTTTTAACATGTACATTTCTTCTAAAATCTCAATACTTGTATCGTCAAAATTGTGATATTCAATATATTTACAGGGAAATTCTCTCAGCAAAAAAGCACTATATCCTTTGACCGGGTATAGCGCTTTTTGTTAAGTATTTTGAAAGAAAGGTTTTCTATTTAAATATTGATTTTTTATTTATTCCCTTTTTAATAAGAATCCTGTTATAAATATTCTTTTTTCCTTTAGGACTTATGATAACCAGTTTTTTATAATTTTTCCCTCCTGCTTTGTAAAAAGCCTTGTTATCTATTTTTTTTGAAGTAAGATTTTTGGTTTTAATATGAATTAAACTAAGGGCACTAGTATTAGAAAAAGCCTCTTTTTCTATGGTATTAATATTCTCTCCAATAATTATTGTTTTAAGCTGTTTTCTTCCTGAAAATGCTTTAGCATTTATTTTAGTTACCTTATAAAACTTACCTGCAATTTTTATCTTGGCTGGAATTATTGCCTTCTTTATATTTTTTTGAGAACTTTTAACAATGACAGTATTCTTATTTAATTCATAAGTAATTCCATTTAAAGTTACTACTTTCTTTTTATTGGCATCTTCTTGTAATTTCTTATATGTCTTCTCTGCCTTCTCTAATATTTCTATATTTTTAACATAAGCTTTTTGCTTATCAGTTAGTAAATCATAAGCATTTCTTGCCCTATCTATTAAGTTTTTACACTCTTTTGTAAATTTTACTTTCCCAATTTTTTTAATCAGTAAAAAAACTTCTTCTCCTGCCTCTTTGTCTTTTTCTATTTCTTCTTCATAGGCTTTTAAAGCTTCATCTATTTTTTCTTTACACTCTTTTTGGTAAGTCACTTCACCAATTGTATTTATAAGCTCATTAACTGCTTTTCCAGCTTCTTCATCAGCTATTTGCTTTTTTGTTTTTTCAATCAGACCAGAATCAACATTAATATTCTCAGGTGAAATACCGGCACTTGTAAGAAGATCCTTTAAAGCCTGTGTTGCAACTTCAAAAACCGCCTCAAATCCTGAAATCTCAAGTCCTTTAAATGAATTTATTTTTCCATTGTTATCCACAGCTAAAACCGGAAGGCTTTCATCTTTATAAAAAGTTTTCATGGTTACTTTTTTAAGACTATTAGAATTATATTTTTGAAAGAATACATTCTTCCCAATATTTTTAACACTTGCCGGGATAATTATTTCTTTTAAAGAACTGCAACCATAAAAAGCTTCATCATCTATTGTTTCAAGATTATCCGGCAATGTTACTTCTTCAAGACTTGTATCCCTTGAAAAAGCCTCTTTTCCCAGGGTTATAACTCCTAAAAAGCTTATCTTTTTCAGATTCTGACAATTAGCAAAAGCTTTTTCGCCTACATTTTCAACATTTTCTTCTACAGTAATTTCTTCTAGTTTAATGGCATTTTCAAAAGCCTGATTACCTATTTTGACAACCTCTTTTGAAATGTTATAACAGGTATCCTCTTTTGATGGAAGATAATACAATAATTCTCTGCCGGTTTTGTCAAACAATACACTTTCCTTTGCACTAAAATATGCATTATTTTCACTTACAGTTAAGCTTGTAAGATTTCCACAGTTGTTAAGACTTAAAGGTTCAAAATCCTTAATTCCCGCTCCAAGATTAAGTGTTTTTATTGCATTAAATTTTGAATAACTATGAACGAAGGCCTCTGAACATATACCTGTAACCTCATCAGGTACTGTAAAAGTATTTTCTTCCTTTGATAGAGGATAAAATATAAGAGTTTTTCCTTTATCCTTGTACAAAACCCCATCAATCACTTTAATATCATTATTTCCTTCTGATACAACTATGTTTTCAATATATGTACAACCTTTAAAGGCAGTATCCGAAATCGTTGAAACTGTATCCGGAATTACCAAAGAAGCCCCTTCATAATTAGTAAAATCCTCAATATCCACAACACTGTATTCAACATCATCTTTTATTACTTTTGACGGAATTGTAAATTTTTCATATCCGTCATATTCTTCGTAGGATTCATCCAAAGCGTATTTTACAGACACATATTTTTTATCCTCATCAATAACCGTAAATTCCAGCGTATCATCCAGATAGTAATTTTCTGAATCACTGCCATATTCTTTAGCATTAAGATTAAATGTCACTGCCGCATCTGCTTTAATTTTTGGTGACATAGACACCATCATCATTGAAAAGAAACCAATGATTGCTACTTTTTTTATTGTTTTAGTTCTTAAATCTTTTTTCATTTTTCTTCTACTTTCCCTCTTTTTTAATCATTTTTATTTTAGCCAGGCTGTTTAAACCTTTCTTTAAAAACATTTTTTTATATGTTTTAATTTTATTTTTTGGAACGACTATTATAAGCTTTTTGTAATTATCCTTTGAAAGATCTTTAAAAATATTTTTCCCTAAACATTTTAGGGTAAGTTTAGTTGTCTTTATTGTTATATTTTCAAGATTCTTACAATTTCTAAAGGCTTCGTCACCTATGATTTTTATATTTTCTCCTATTGTCAGCTTTTTAATAACTGTCATATTTTTCAATGCCTTTGCCCCTATTTCCTCAACCTTATAAGTAGTCCCCTTTATCCTTATGCTAGAAGGAATATCTACACTCTTATAATTGTTTTTATTTAATTTTTTGAATTGCACTGTTTTATCTGTTTTGGTTATGAGATAGGTTGCTCCTTTGTAGCTAAAGGTATCTCCTTTTTTTAATTTTTTGACTGTAGGCTCAGGTTTAGGCTTAACATCTGTTTTTGACTGTGTATTAAATGTAATAAAAGGATGTATTTTATCCCCATCTATTATCCAATCTCTAAGTTCTTTCTTGTCAGATTTATCTTTTTCTTCGTTTAAGAATTCTATAAAATCTTTTTTTAATATCTCATTTAAGGATTTTTTTAATGCACCATCAACTTCACCTTTCGGATAGGCTATAGCCGGTAAATTAGATTCTTTATAAAACACATTTTTATTTTTATTGTTAATAGAAAGTCCATAAATTGCCCCTGAAAATCCTCTATCTAAAAGATCTACCAAAGCTACCACATTTTCATGTGAGCCATTTTGGCTTTGGCCGGATATTCCACCTGTTCTTGGATTTGAAGCAGTTACATATATACTTCCAAAACTTGAAACATTAACAGTATGTAACATATCTTCCATACCATACAATCCTCCTAAATTAACCATTCCAAGTGGAGAATCCCCTTCAATTTCAATATCACTGTAACAGTTATTTACATTAGATTTATATCCATATCCAATAAGTCCACCTATATTAATAGTTGATTTTGGGGACAATGCACACATTTTGCCTTCTGTACTGCAATTTTTAACTAATGCATCAGTGGCATATGCTACAAGTCCTCCTATGTTATGGGATTTTATATTGTCCTGAAGTTTAATGTTTATATTTTTTACATGAATATTTGAAATATCCGAACCTTTTACAATTCCAAATAACCCTGCATTACTAACTGCTCTGGTATCACTGCCATCTATATTTACCATGGATATAGTGTAATTATCTCCGTTGAAATGTCCTTCAAAGGGATAGGAAGCAACTACTTCTCCGGCTTCATTTTGAATACTCCAGCCAATAGGAAGCCAACTTCCCGTAAGGGTTATGCTATCAGTTAATTTAAAATAAATGTCTTTAAAGCTTTCATCTTCATTTAAAGCTTTAGCTATATAACTTAACTGTTCTTTTGTATGTAAAAGATATGGAGAGGCTTTTGTTCCTTTGCCTTTGTCAAATTTAGTCATATCAGCTTTTTTATAATCACTACTATCACCTATATTTGCCTTTTGTCTTGCTTTATAAAAGGCTTCTTCAAAGTTTTCCCCGCATTTTTCTCCCACAATACTTTTTTTAACTACTTCACCGTTTTTTACGGTAATACTAACAATTGATTTTTTATTTTTATCTCTACCTGTCCAGTTTCCATCTTTCATATCTATGGGAACATAAACCGGTTTTGCCAAAACATATAAAAAATCAGCCTTTTCATCACTTAGTACTACATTTTCATCCTCATCAAGTTTCCATTTTTTTAGTGTATAATCATCGGAAATATAGCATGAAATATCTATTGGAAACTCTGAAAATAACGCATTTAACCTGCTCACAATTTCTTTATAATTTTTTCCTGAAAATGCTGTAACATCTTCCACAATTCCACCTTCGAGAAAAATATTTTTTTCATCAGGAACCTCTATCCGGTGACAAACTCCTAAAGTATTCTTAGCAGAACCGTTTATTTTTGCATTTTTATTGTATCTGCAGGAATACACTTTTCCATCTTCATCAGATATTCCTGCTATAATTCCTCCATAGGATATATTTCCTCTTACTTTAACATTTCCGCAGGCATAACAATTTATTACAGGGCCATCAGCTATAGCTGTAATATTTCCTGCAACTGCTATTCCATCATTTCCGTCATGAAGGGCTGTTACATTTCCAAGACTATAACAGTTTGCAATGGTTCCCATTCCCAAAGAACCTACTATTCCTCCCACTTCTGCGCGCATTTTTCCATCATTTACAATGGTATACAAATCTACATCAGTGTAAGAATTTATTACAGCACCCTTAACCTGCATTCCGGTTATTCCACCCACAAAATTATTTCCCGTATTTGAAGATAATTTTATTGTTCCGGTGACAGAACAATTATCTATTAAAGCTCCGCTAACATCTCCTTCTTTGTAGGATTTTTCTGTATATGCCGTAATACCTCCTACACTTACCATGCTATTTCCATCAACATTGAAATAAATATCAGAAAGATTTAAGTTTTTTACCACAGCATTTTCATCCAGTGAGCGAAAGAAGCCAAAATTTGTTATGGTCACGGATTTGGAATAAGATCCTTTTTTCAGACCCTTTATATAATGTCCGTCACCATCAAAAGTACCGTTAAATTTATATTCCTCTCCACCTATGGGAGACCAGTCATTTTTAGTGATATTAATATCATTATCCAGTTTTATGTATTGCCCGGAATAATCATTATTCTCATTACAACTTCCTGCGAAATTAATAAGTTGATTTTCTGTTTTTATAAGATAGGGATTATTTTTTGTTCCTTCTCCCCCTGCAAAGACCAAAGTCTTATCTTCATTTTCTTTAACTGCCTTTTTTAATGCGTCCAAAACTGCTTTTTTTATACCATTACAAGATATAGTAGCTCCACTAATGGCATCAACCTCAACTGTTTGATTTTTTATTATCTCATCAGTTAAAACTTTGGCTTTGTCCCAATACTTCGGTGTTTCGTTTTGAGATAGTATTTTAATACTCTCAATATAATCATCTTTAATGGAAAGTGACACTTTTATTATTCCATTAAAGCCCTCTCCTTCTCCTTCATATTGACCATCAATATAAGTCACTGATGCTCCCAAAAGACTTTGACTATAAGAAAAAAAATACATAAATGACAATAAAAAGCACATTAGTATTTTGACTCTACAGCCCGATATTGACCTTTTTTTCATAATTTCCTCCTGATTATTTTTTTATAAAACCTGTCCAATAACAGTTAGATTTATCTAACCAATTATAACAATTTCAATCATCTCATATCAAGCTTAATGCGGCTTTTTACTCTCCTGTAATTAATAATTTTTCTCATTTAATGTCAAAAAAAGCATCCTGTAACTATTACATTACAGAATGCTTTTTGTTTTTCTATAATTGATTATTATAAATGCGGCTTCTTCGCCTTTCGTGATTTGAATAATATGCTTCTTTACATTTATACATGGCCTTATCTGCTTCGTTGGCTGTTTCTATGAAGTTGTCAGAATCTTCTGTCCAGGCTGCACCATAGGAAAAGTCCACATCTTCATTTTCCTTAAAAGCCATTTCCATCCTGATTTTTTGGTGTTCAAAATCTGCTTCATTTATGTTTTTGAAAATGACCACAAACTCATCTCCACCCAGGCGAAAAACCGTTTCTTTATCATATAAATCACATAAAAAGTTGGTGGCTTTTATTATGAATCTGTCTCCTTCATCATGTCCTAAATTATCATTAATGTTTTTTAATCCGTTTAAATCCACAAATATAACTCCCACTTTCATACAACGAAGGGTAATTTCTTTTATTTCATTCATGTAGGCATTTCTGTTTTTGACACCTGTTAATGAGTCATGATTGCTTAAATTATCCATTTTAGAAAGCAATTTGTGAGTAACGATTTTTCTTGCAATAAAGGTTCCCACATTTTCCATTATTATTCTTGTTTCTTCTATTTCTTTCGGAAGATAATTATCCGCTAAAATATAACCTACAAGTCTTCCCACCATATAAAGTGGAACTGCAATAAATCTGTTTATTTTCTGTCCCTTAAGTATTTTATAAAGCTTAGGAGAATTTTCTTTAAGCTCTTCTACATCATCAATAATTATACAGCTGTTATTTGCCAAGTAATTTATCCAGTTAAAATCCTGTTCAAGTTCAAATTCATCAAAGGCTCCTCTTACGGACTGTAAACCTTTTTTGCACCATTCAAAGGCTGTAACATTATGACTTTGGTCATATTCAAGAATATGCAATCTGTCAGAATGTATTATAAGACTGAGTTCTTCAAGAACTCTGTTCATTATTTTTTTATAGTCCCCGTCAATACTTAAAAGTTTTGCTATTCTAATGACAATATCATCAGATTCATCATTTTTTCTAAGAAAATCCTCCTCAAGATTAGAACCTTTAGAGTAATTACAGATAATTACATAACAATCCGGTGCTAAAACAGGGGCTATTACATAGTTAAGAAAGCTGTTTACCTTTTTACTGAATTTGTTGCCCTTAATCTCCGCTCCCTTATCTAAGGCCTTTTGACAAAGCTTATAAAGTATCTTGTTTTCTTCTTTTGAAAACAACTCCGAAGATTTTTTCTCAATTATATCAAGAAGTGATTTATTTACACCTGTACAATATCTTTTATTGGCATAAAGAAATTTTACATCTTCAACCTTCTTGTTACTTTTATCTAAAATCATCTTTACTATTGAAATTCCCACAGGGAGATTTTTATAGACATTAAGTACATCTTCCAAGTTGACAGCACTTTTTTTTGTATCCATTTCTTTAAGCAAAAAATCCTGAATATCCTGACAGGCACTTTCCTTTGAAAAGTCATTTTCATTACATATTTTAAATTGATTTTTTAAATCTTCTTTATCATTTTCATCATGAAAACACACCTTGTTAAGTTTCCCGGAAAATTCTTCAAAAGTCACCGGTTTCCCGTAATAATAGCCCTGAATCATATCACAGCCAATTTCTTTAAAAAAGGCATAATGCTCTTTATTATCAACGCCTTCAACTATTGTTTTCATGCCAAGATTTTTGGCCATGGATACTATGCTTTTTATTATTTCCCTGCTTTTATGATCAAAATTTTTCAAAAAGCTGGTATCTATTTTTATTTCATCAAGTTCATATTCTTTTAAAATAGACAGGGAAGAATATCCACTTCCAAAGTCATCCATTATTACCTCATATCCGGCTTTTCTGATATCATCCAGACTTTTTTTCATGTGGGAAGGGTCAGCAATCACCATGGATTCCGTAATTTCAACCCTGAAATATTTTTTTGGTTGCTTTGTATCAGCTACTACCTTTTCAAGGATATCCAAAGGATTAATCACCTGAAAATCCGTAGCTGAAAGGTTAAAGGATATGGGTACTTTTTCTATGCCAAGTTCATCACATTTTGCAAGGTCTTTTGCCACCTGCTTAATTATAAAGGTATCTAATTTATAGGTCAGTCCACTTTCTTCTAAAACAGGGATAAAAGAAGACGGGGATAAAAATCCGTAATCAGAATCGTCCCACCTGGCCAAAACCTCAGCTCCGCATAATTTATCATCTACGGTTCTGATTTTAGGCTGATAATAAGCCTTTATACAACCGTTTTCTATAGCCTTGTCTATATTGTTTAAAATATAATCTCTTTCCTTTTGGGCTATTTCCATCTGTTTTGTATAATAAAAGAATTTTGATTCAAAAACTCCCTTATTTTTATTTGCAGCCATTTTCGCTCTGTCACAGGCTACACTAGGAGAAACTGCCTCTTTGCGGTTTTCTGAATAATAAATACCTACTCTGATAGGGAAATTTCTTCCCATGCCTAATTTTTTTACTTCTTCAAAAATATTAAAAAGCTTAAATTCTATTGCATCTTTTTCATCATAGGCAAAAAACTGGTCTTCTGAGTATCTGGTTACCGCCTTTTGGGAAAAATATTTTTTTAAAATCTCACCAACGGATATAATAAGCTTTTCACCTACCCTTATACTGGTATTTTTATTAAAGGCATTTATGGCATCTAATTGAAATGACAGCATTACCGGGATTTTCCCCTTAAGAGTGATTTCTCTTGCTGCCTCCTGAGCCAATATTAAAAAATATTTCATATCCGGTAAATCAGTCAGAGCGTCATAAGAAATATTTTTTCCTATACTTTCACTAATACATTCTTTCTCTAGCATTTCGCTTTTTGTTTTATCATCAAATTTATACATCTTCATATGAAACCCCTCACATTAAAGACTTTTTTAAGCCTTATAAAACTATTCACCGAGTAATGTATTATTTTCCAAGTCTCTTTATTGTTTCTTCTGCGTCATCAAGAATCTGTTCAAATTTGTTTAAAGCTCTTTCTACAGGTGCCGATGTGGTAAAATCCACTCCTGCATGTTTTAGCTCATCTAATGGATAAGCACTGCCTCCCATTGACAAAAATTCCAGATATTTTTCAACAGCTTCTTTACCATCTTTAAGTACAGCTTCAGAAAGTGCTACTGCTGCAGAATAACTTGTAGCATATTTGTATACATAAAATGGTCTGTAAAAATGAGGTATTCTCGCCCATTCATAGGAAACTTCCTCATCTATAATCAGTTCCTCTCCAAAATATTCTTCTATGAGCTTTTTATAAACTCCGTTTAAGGAATCCGGAGTAAGAGATTCTCCTCTTTTTGCCATATCGTGGGCTTCTTTTTCAAACTGAGCAAACATGGTCTGACGGAAAAGAGTTCCCTTAAATCCCTCAAGATATTGATTTAAAAGAACAAGCCTTTCTTTAGGATCTGTAGTATTTGCCAAAAGCCTCTCCACCAGGAGATTTTCATTAAGAGTAGAGGCCACCTCTGCCACAAACAGGGTATAGTCAGCATTTTGAGGCTGCTGATTATGATTTGCAAGCCAGGTATGCTGGGAATGTCCCATTTCATGAGCAATAGTTGAAACACTGTCTAAGGTTCCGGTAAAACTGGTGAGAATAAATGGATTGGAATCATAGGTTCCCGAAGAAAAAGCACCACCTCTTTTTCCGGCATTAGGATAAACATCAATCCATCTTTCTTCATATGCTTTTTTTACCCTGTCCACATATTCCTTTCCAAGGGGAGTAACTGCATCCAGCACCATATTTTGTGCTTCTTCATAGCTGTAAATTCTGGAGCTTCCCTCTACCAAAGGTGTATAAAGATCATAATAATGTAAGTCTTCAAGGCCTAAAAGTCTCTTTCTAAGAGAAACATAACGATACATTTTAGGCATATTTTTTCTTACGGTATCCACTAAAGCGTCATATACTTCTTTTGGTATATGCTCAGCTGCCATGCTCATGGCCCTTGAGTCTTCGTAATGTCGCACCTTTGCGCTGGCCTGAGCATATTTTACACAACCGTTATAGGAAGCCGCAAAAGTATTAATATGTTCTTTATAACTTTTATAAAGGCTTTTAAAGGAACTTTCTCTAAGTTTCCTGTCCTCTGACATTTGAAGTAAAATATAATTAGCCTGGGTAAGCTGATATTTTTTTCCTTCACTGTCATAAGCATCTTCAAATTTCAAATCAGCATTTTGCAAATTTCCGGCTATTTTTGAAGGCGCACCAAAAACCTCTGTAAAAGTGGCTAATAATTCCTCTTCATTTTTTGAAAGTACATGAGGCTTTTCATCTAAAAGTTTTTGTAATTGGAAAGAAAAAGGCTCTAAGACAGGATCTTTAACAATCTTTTCCAGCTCTTCTTTTGGAAGAGATAATATTTCCGGTTCTTCAAAAGAAAGTGCCACAGCAAGTCTGGAATAAACCTCCATTGCTCTTGCTTCCATATCCATAGCCTTATTATCTCTTGTATCTTCTGAATTTCTAAGACTTGCATAACAATAAAAATCAGAAAATTTTCTTTCTAATTCAACTTCAAAATCCAAAAACTCTCTTATGCTTTTTGCATCCTTTAATGTAGCCTGGTATGAAGTGGCCTTATCTATAAGCTTATTTAAGGGCTCTAAAGCCTCTTCCCATTTGTCATCATTTTCATAAAGTGTTGATAAGTCCCACATAAAATCGGGATTCATTTCTTTTCTCTCTTTGATTTCTTCACTCATTTTTTCTTTTCCTTTCCGTTTTTTTACTAAATCCCTCATATTAAAGAGCACATTTTTTAGATAAGAGGACGAATTTTTTATTGTCACTAATTGTATTATATCAAGAAATGCTATAGTTTTTATATAATAAATTTAAAAAATTAACAAAATTTTTACAATTCTGATTTGTACTCTTTTTTTCCGATATAACTAATTATAAAACACTTTTTTTTGCCGAAATAAAGACTGAAGAGTCATAATTATTTTTAAGGACTAATTTAAAAGGGTATGTTATATGCATAAAGATGAAAATGAATTTAATATTTCAAGTAAAAAAACTTCATACCCAGACCTTTATTCTTCTGACAAAACCTTAAGCCAGCTGGAGAAAAGTCTGGATATACTAAGAGGTCTTACCAGGGATTTCCATACCATTTGGATTGTTAATTTCGCAGATCTTTCCATAAGACTTTTTCGTTCAACTAATGAAAATTCCATTCGCGAAGCAGTTGATATTAATGACTCCTATGGAAATTATGAACAAGTTACAAATCAATACATTGAAAACTTTGTAGACCCAAAAGGCAGAGCTTACATGTATCAGATGCTTAGTGAAAAAAAGGTTAAGGCTCAGTTGAAGGAAAACTCCATATATTCCTTTAATTTTAAACGAATTGGAGCGTCGGGAAATACTGAATGGCATCAAATGACTTTTGCTAGTACCGATTCTAATCATCCTGATTTAGAATGTGTTCTTGGGGTGCGAAATATTAATGAAATGATGCGTTTAGAGCATGGACAGCTTATTAAAGATAAACGCCTCAAGCAATACTCCCAGGATATTGATTCCCTGTTTTGCATACATGAAGTATTGGGCTATGGTTCATGGAGTATGAAATTTAATAGGCATTATAAAATCACCTCCTGTAAATGGAGTGAACAGTTTAGAAATATGCTGGGTTTTAAAGACAGTAAAGATTTTCCTGACATGTTTTCTTCCTGGTGCACTCTTATTCATAAGGATGATGCCCTTGATGTTATGACCTCCTTTTGGGATGCAGTTTATAATTATGATGATAATAATATATATGATGCGGAATATCGTATGTATACCAAAGATAATGGTATAAGATGGTTTCATTCCACCGGCCGGGTGTCAAGAAAAAAGGATGGTACTCCTATCTCTTTTGTAGGTCTTTTGGATGATATTACCCAAAGAAAGCTTAATGAAGAGCGTCTGGCTAAACTTTATAAAGAAAAGGAAAACGAACTCCATGTTCTTAAATCCATGGCAGATATGTATTTTAGTATGCATCTTATTGACCTGAATGATGACTCGGTTATAGAATATTCTGACAATAATTTATTGAAACCCTATATGGATTATTCTTTAGGTGCAACTAAAATAATGAAAAATATTATGAAAAGTATTATACCTTTAGAGTATCAGGAAGAAATATTAAAATTTACCGACCTTTCTACCCTTTCTAAAAGAATGGTAGGAAAAAAGAGTATCTCTGATGAATTCGTGGGAATCTATACCGGCTGGTTTCTTGCCACTTTCAGTGTTGTTGACATAGATGAAGACGGTTATGCCGAAAGAGTAATTTTTACTACCCAGATTATTGACACCAGAAAGAAAAAAGAAGAAGAACTTTTCAAGCGTTCCACCACTGATTTTATGACCGGTCTTTTTAACAGACGAGTTTTTGAAGAGGATCTTGATTATTACAGAACACATCCCCTAGAAGACGACTTTGTCTTAATTTCAATGGATGTAAACCGCTTAAAATATATAAATGACAATTATGGTCACGCTGCCGGAGATGAGCTTTTGATAGGTGCTGCCACCTGCATGAGAGAAATCCTTTCTTCTTACGGAAAGCTTTACAGAATCGGCGGTGATGAATTTGTTGTTACACTTCGTGTTGATGAAAAACTTAGAAAACAATTAGAAAACCAGTTCAACGAACGCGTAAACAACTGGTCCGGTGAACTGGTTAGTGAACTGTCTATTTCCTATGGGGTAGTAACCCCAATGGAAGCCGGTTATGATATTGATGTCATGGTAAAACTGGCAGATAAAAAAATGTATGCTTCAAAATCCCAGTTTTACAAAGACAAAAAAATCGATAGAAGAGGCTCCTAGATTTTATTTTCTATCCTGTACCTTTTCATTGATTTTATTAAATAATGAATCAACAAGTTCTTTGGTTTTTTCAATTATTTCTTCTTTTTTAACATTTATTTTTATAGTCTTGTCTCTTGTGGAAAGCTCTATTTCTCCATTGGCAAGTGCCTTTGGTCCTACAGTAACTCTTACAGGAACACCTAAAAGGTCGGCATCTGCAAACATGGCTCCGGCTCTGACTTTTCTGTCGTCATATATTACTTCTATACCCATTTTGGTCAATTCGTTATAAATATATTCTGACATGTTTTTACATTCTTCATCATCAATTCTCATACAACAGATATGTACCTGCCATGGAGCAATAGTGATTGGCCAGATAGGACCTTTGTCATCATGATAGGCTTCGCAAACACATGCTGCCAGTCTTCCTATACCGATTCCGTAACATCCCATAATAGGTGTCTTAGAGCTTCCATCTTCAGCAGTATAGGTCATTTCCATACTTTCTGTATATTTTGTTCCTAACTGGAAGATATTTCCTGCTTCAATTCCTCTGCTTATTTTTATGGTCTTTTTACCACAATTCGGACAGATTCCTCCCTGTCTTATTTTACTTACATCTACATATTCTACATCTCCAATGTCTCTTTTTATGTTTAATCCCACATAATGATAATCTTTTTCATTAGCTCCGCAACAAAGATTTTCAATGCCCTCAAGGGATTTATCATAAATAATTTTACATTTTGCATTTTGCTTATAAGGTCCGCAAAATCCTGCTACAAGACCGCTGTCATAACTTACTTCTGCCGGATGAACCTTCTCATTTAAAAGATTTGTAAGTTTTGTTTCGTTTACTTCATAATCTCCACGAATAAATACTACAACATATTCATCTGTGGTATTTATCTGATAAATTACAGCCTTACAGGATTCCTCAACCTTAGTTTCCAGTAATTTACATACATCTTCTATGGTCTTACAATCCGGTGTATAAACTTTTGTAAGTTCTCCTTTTTCGCTGCATCCGCTGTTGTCCACAGTTGTATCTGCCGCTTCCATATTTGCAGAGTAACCGCAGTCTTCACAAATTACAATGGAATCCTCTCCGGCATCAGCTAAAAGCATATATTCATGGGAAACACTTCCTCCAATCATTCCTGAATCAGATTTTACGGAAATGATATTATCAATACCTGCTCTTTGGAATATTCTAAAATATGCATTTGCCATTCTGTCATAGTATTCTTCTAAGTCTTCTTGAGATGTATGGAATGAATAAGCATCCTTCATGGTAAATTCTCTTACCCTTATAAGTCCTGCACGAGGTCTTGCCTCATCACGGTATTTTGTCTGTATCTGGTATATAGAAAATGGATAATTTGCATAGGTTCTACCATAATCTCTTGCAAGATGTACTGCTGCCTCTTCATGAGTCATACCAAGAACCATTGCTGTGTCATTTCTGTCTTTAAATCTTAATAATTCATCCCCAACACTGGTATATCTTCCGGATTCTTCCCAAAGTGCCCCCGGTAATACTACTGGAAACATTACCTCCTGGGAATCTACTGCATCCATTTCTTCTCTGATGATATTTTCAATTTTCTGGGTGATTCTTTTCATTGGTGTGTATAATGAGAAAATTCCGT
Source organism: Acetitomaculum ruminis DSM 5522 (assembly GCF_900112085.1). GTDB lineage: Bacteria > Bacillota > Clostridia > Lachnospirales > Lachnospiraceae > Acetitomaculum > Acetitomaculum ruminis. The sequence continues at coordinate 3,668 of NZ_FOJY01000006.1, read as the reverse complement.
TAGATACCTGTTTGATATAACCTCCCCTTACACAAAATGCATGGCTGTCAATTACACAATCAGCCGGTTTTTCTTTAAATCTTACTCCTACAAGCTTACTAAGTTTCATTTTAGCCTTTCCTTTCTGATATTGAAATTTCTAAAGTTTTCTGCCACATTTTTATTGGGACAGTTTATAAAAATTCTAAAATTTTGTATGCCTTTGAACTTTTTTGTCTTAAACTTCGTTTGTTATAACCTCTTTTTGAACTTTCTTTTGAAAGAAGGGGCTTTTTAAACCAAGAAAAAAAGTCCCAAGCATACATCACTTTGTATACTTAGGACGAATAAAATCCGCGTTACCACCTAAATTCAGGCATTTGCCTGCTCTCTATGGTGAGCATCTACCCACCTGTCCTTTTACGGTGACCTCCGTCAGAAGTTTCCGAAAAGCTCCGGTTTTCCCTTCTGCTGCTCCCAGACTGGTTCGATATTGCCTTGCCTAAGCCTCGCACCAAACGGCTTATCTCTGTGGGTGGACTGCAATACTTACTACTTCTGTTCGTCGCATTTAAAGAAAATTTTAATGCTTTTTTCCTTAAAAGTCAACTATTTGCCAAGCGTCATTTTTCTAAGCCACCTTCCGGCAGCAGTTAAATCTTTGCTTGTCCAGCCACTATATTTTTTACATGAGGATTTTATCAAAGCTGATGTTTCTGCCTTGTTTGAAAGGCTCCAGCCTGCATAGGATAATTTATATTTTTTTATAAGTTTTTTCCACTTTGCGGCACTATTATAATCTATTTCCCCGTTTCCTGATGCATCACAAATGCTAAATTCCGTGACAAAAACAGGAGTATTGTTTTTCATGGCGGTAATCAATTTTTCCCTGTTCCAATCTGTATGGGTTTTTGCATAAAAGTGCAGACTATACATTACATTTTTCTTACTTTTTACGGGATTTTTTGCTACTACATCCACATCCTGAGACCAGGTTGGTGTTCCTACAATTATTATGGAATTTTTGTCATATTTTCTGATTGCAGGAATTACACTATCTGCATATTTTTTTACCTGTGACCAGCTTACCCCGTTTGGCTCGTTACATATTTCGTATAATACATTTTTATAGCCTTTATATTTTTTAGCCATTTTCTTAAAAAAACTTATGGCCTGAGATTTATAAGTCAGAGGATTTCCATCAGTTAATATATGCCAGTCTATAATACAATACATATTAAGACTTTTAGTAGCCTTTACTGCTTTATCTATAAGTTTTTCAAGTTTAGTCTTATCTGTGCCGGTTACATAACCTCCATATTCGCTTGTATATAAAGCAAGTCTTATAAGGTTTACTTTCCAGTCTTTTTTCAAAGTTTTAAAGGCATTTTTATTAATAAATTCCGGATACCAGGCAAGACCATGGCTGCTTACTCCCCTAAGTACAACTGCATTTCCTTTATAATTAACCAGTTGTCTGCCCTTTAGTTTCAAGGTCATATTAGTAGCTGCTTCCACCTTCAAAACTCCCAAATCCCTTACAGGAAACAAATTAACAGCAATGTTTAAAATAAAAAGAAAGAACAATGTAAATATTATTTTTTTTACAAATTTCATTTTTCCACCTTCTCCTTAAAAAATATTGTTATTATCCACATCTGTTATTTATATCGGGTAAATACCTTTTAAAAATAGAGGGTGACTTTTTCTGTATTATTAATAAAAAAAGACCCCTACCCGGTCATCAAATATATATGTCCCGGTAGAGATCTTTTTCTTTTTAGTTTTAGATGTTTTGTAAAAAGCTGTTACTATTTCACTACAACTTTTACCAATCCTGTAGCCTGTTTATATATAGTTGTGGCTTTTGCTGTAATTTTTATTACATAATTTCCCTTTGGTGCATTCTTTTTAAGTGTCACCTTACCGTTTTTATTCACGCTTATGTATTTTCCGGCGTTTTTAGATGGTGTAGAAGCTATTTTATAAGTTATTTTTCCTGCTGCCTTTGCACCTATTTCAAAGGATTGATTTTTCTTTTTAACATTTGAGTAATTTATTTTTTTTGATTTAACTTTTATTTCAAGCTTTTGGCTTGCTTTTTCCACCTTAAGGCTTATTATTTTTGAAGCACTCTTGTAGTTTTTAGTTTCTTTTGCTGTTATTTTTATTTTGTAGGTACCCTCATAAGCACCTTTCTTTAAGGTTATTACACCTTTACTATTTACTGAAATAAAGTTAGCTGCTTTTTTTGGTGTGCTTGCAACTTTATAAGAAAGACTTCCCTGGGCTTTTTTAGCTGAAATGGAATAATTAGTAGTCTTAGTTGCATTTACTTTCTTTGAGATAAAGGCTGTAGTTATGCTTTGAGATGCTTTCTTGATTTTAAAGGTCTTTGTTATACTTCCTTCATAATCTCCGATTCCTTCTATTGTCACCTTAGCTGTTCCGGCATTTATATTATTTGTATAAGTAATAATATAATCTTTTTCAACTGTTAATTTTTGGCCGTTTACAGTAACAGTCACTTCAGGTTTTAAAGCTTTTCCTGTATAAACTACATCTAAAATATCTGAAACATCTTTTTCGGATATTTCAACAGCACTGGTATTTTCTTTTTTAATACCTGTAACTGTAAGATAATAATCTTCTTTACTTTTTGACTGATACCAGTCACCACTATGATCTTGGCTATAACCTTCACGATAACGAAGTACATAATAAATTGGAGTAAAATCTGTTAAAGAAGTTGTTGGAATATCAAATGTAAAGTAATATGCATCGGACTTATCTTCTGCATTTCCAGGGTCTGCCTCCCCTACAATAGCTTTTGATTCATCAAGATTTGCATATTTTCCAATAAACATCCTGTCATAACGGGAATTAGAAACTACAGAATGAATTTTCACAGTTGCAGTATCTCCCTTAACAACTACATCCACAGGATTATCATATTTAAACATTTTTAAAGAACTTGTAAGATCAATTAAGTATTTTCCTGAAGTAAGTTTTGCCGGATATATATATAATCTTGAATCCCCTTTGTTAAAAAATACATTTAACTCTTTCCAGGTATTAGCAGCTGCATCATGAAAAGATACTACTGTCTTTATTTCAAAATTATCCTTAAATTCTAATTCAAAACCACCATCTTTTAAGGCTGTGCCACCATTTACAGCTGCATCCTTGGCATTTCCTAAAAATGCTTTGTCATATTGATTGTCAGCCATCATAATAATAAGTTTTTCTGAATAATTATTTGAATTTGGACCACCTACAGTATTAAGAAAAGCCTGTGTAATATCAAGCCCGGTTAATTCCGTAGAATTTGTTACAGTAACATTAACCTTTTCATCATAATCTCCTGTTGTTAAAGTACCTTTTTCAACATCTATCTGAAATTGTCTTGGATAGAATATTCTTGCAAGGTCATTTGTGCCATTTAAATATTTCTCATAATAGCTGTTTGATATTGCAGTTACTGCTACGCTTTTTCCACTTAACATATCATCTGTAAGTGGTATTTTGAATTCATATTTACTATCATTATTTAAATATCCATGAATCCAGCTGTCATTTCCCTTATCTTTAGTTCCATCTCCATTTGCTACAGCTTTTTCATAAGTTCCAAGATATAACTCTCTGTACCCGGAGCCTGATAAAGCCATTACCAAATATGTAGTGTCCTC
>NZ_FOJY01000008.1:6118-141703 GCF_900112085.1 Acetitomaculum ruminis DSM 5522 | reverse complement strand
CATGCGATATCGTGCGCTTATGGGGTATTAGCTACCGTTTCCGGTAGGTATCCCCCTGTACAGGGCAGGTTGCCCACGCGTTACTCACCCGTCCGCCACTAAGTAACTTATTTCCACTTCCGAAAAAGCTTCTACAAGCACTCCGTTCGACTTGCATGTGTTAGGCATGCCGCCAGCGTTCATCCTGAGCCAGGATCGAACTCTCTTGTTTAAAATTTGTTTCCGTTTTTTACCGGACTCTTTAGTCCTTTTTGAATTTAGGTTTCCCTATTCTTGATTGGTTTTCAAGGTTTTCTTCGTACTGTTTAGTTATCAATGTCCGTATGAATATTCAATACTTCCAAATGAGCGGAGAAGGAGGGATTTGAACCCTCGCACCGCTATTAACGGCCTACTCCCTTTCCAGGGGAGCCCCTTCAGCCAGCTTGGGTACTTCTCCAAACGCCTGATTCCGCTTATCAGAAATATTATTTTTTAAGTCACCTGGTATAACCCAGATAGCGGAGAAGGTGGGATTCGAACCCACGGTCCCTTTCGGAATCACTGGTTTTCAAGACCAGCTCCTTAAACCACTCGGACACCTCTCCGTGTTTTTTATTTATCTCGTATCGGCCACGCGACAAGTGATATAATATCATCTTTTTTTTAGGGTGTCAACACTTTTTTGAATTTATTTTTATTTATTTTATATTTAATTAATTTTACGCTTTTACGCTCTTAAAACTGCTTAAAAAAATATACTTTTAATGACTGTACAAATATTTTTCTATATCAATCTCTTATTCGTTTTAAAAAGAAAGGAGTTAAAAATTAATGCTTTTGATTTCAGATGAATTAAAAATAAAACATTTTAACCGTTTAAGCCTAGATGAATATTTAAACTAACGCTTAAACATAATAATTACTAATTTTGACGTTCCATTTGGTTATCCCAAACATATTGATACAAACAACTACAATGATACCGAATATAAGCCGGTTGACAACGGTTATGATGAATTGTTTTATTTTACATTTTAAAAAATTAGGGTGCACAAATTATGGAAGGATATGACGATTTGCTTAAAAACTAACATATATTCTAATTGAATTAGAAGCAGAGAGTAATCCTTATAATACATACAAATGTACTATGTTTATAAAAAGAAGATAGAAAAGCTAGAACAATTTATAAATGTTGTGGTAGCACTTGGTAAAATGGTAATCATTATATCATTTACGCAGATAAAGGGCTGGTTTTAAGTCAATATAACGGACAACGAAAGTGCGACTCTACGCCGTACCTTTCATATAGAACACACCCTCCTTTATGTTCCTCCAGCAGCACTTTTTCGTTTTGCAATTCGATTAACAGTCAAGATTTTAGGAATTTTTTTAGTGGTGTTTCCTTTACTTTGATGTCGGAATACTGTGAAAATATTTTTCTCCTTCAGCTATTTGCGAGTATTTTTCCACCTGATGTCTTTTTTCATATAGAACACACCCTCCTTTATGTTCGTCTAGCAGCACTTTTTCGTTTTGCAATTCATGGAACAGTCGGGATTTTAGAGCTTCTTTTAACGATGTTTCCTTTACATTGATGTCGGAATATGGTGAAAATGGGCAAGGTTCTGCGTCACCATGGGAATTAATATGGAAAAAACCTCTGCCTGCGGCAATACATCCACCAGAACTTTTTTCGTCTCCCGGAAAAGATACAAATACCATTTCTTCGTGTTCTTTTCTAAGACAAAATATTTCTGTATTCAGATTATCTCTTTCATCATCTGTTAAGGCAAGTTCTTCTGAATCCGAGGATACAGGAACATATTCAACAAAAATAACAGCTTTACACCCTTTATCAGATAGCATACCTATAAAATTCTTAGAGGAAACCTCTTTAATATTCTCCTTTGTAACTGTTACAGATACGCCAAAAATTATATCTTTTTTCTTCAATTCATCCATATTAGAAACAATTTTTTCATAAACTCCGGCACCGCGTCTGTTATCAGTTTTCTCGCGTCCCCCTTCGATGCTCATTATAGGAAGCAGATTCCTGCATTTATCAAACTTTTTTAGATATTTCTCATTCATAAATGTACCATTTGTAAAAATAGGGAACAATATGGATGTTTTTTTCCCTGCCGCATCGATTACCCCAGCTCTTAACAATGGTTCTCCTCCAGCAAGAAGTATAAAACTAATACCCAATTCATCGGCTTCATTAAAAATTCTTTGCCATTCCTCGTCGGACAACTGGTTAACCGGTTTTGAATCTTTAGTTGAATTATTGCATCTGGAATAACATCCGGCACAATGTAAATTACAATTACTGGTAATACTGGCAATAAGAAATGGAGGTACATGCTCACCTTTTTCTTCCATTTTCTTTCTTTTTGCTGATGCCACCTTACTTGCCATCATAAATCGTGCCATAAAAGCACTTTCTTTTGGATTTTTTATCGTTGCCCTTATGGCATCCGTAACTACGCGTTCTACACCACGAGTCATATATTCTTGTATATCAAATTCTTTTTCCATGCCTGCTTCCTTTTCCTTTTACATTATCCTAATCTTTTGAAACTGTTTTTTCTGTTATCCTCTTCTGTTTTCTTTAACCAGCAATGCCACTTAGGTGCCTTTGACATAGACTAATGCTTTAGGATAACTTTTATTACTCTGGGATGGGGATAATGACAACTTATTCCTAAAATAACTTTTTTTCTCCTGTGATTTTTTCTTATCTTCAATTTATGTCTTTATGTATTGCATTGCTCTCCGTTAAGTTGTGCATTATAACCACTTATGTAAAAAATGCAACCAGGAGATTTTGCTTTTTCCTCACATTTATTCCATAACTGTCTAAGCAAATTCCAAATATCTTCTTTGATGTATCATTACAACTATGGCATTAGCTGATTATTATTTTATTATACTCTTTTTTTGGTTCTTCTTATGATATCGCCACTTTGTATTGATTTTTTCAAGTCACTTTATGCTATTTTTTATTTTTGGGGAATTTGCTAATACTTTTTCTTTCTGATTTTTGTGGTCGTGGCAGCACTTAATATTGATTTTTTCTTTCTAATATTCGTGGGATTTTTTTCGGTTTTTGTCGTCGTAGCGACACTTGGTAATGGTTTTCAGCTTATGATATACACAAACTTTATAAATTTTTGTCGTTTTAGAAGAGCTTATTAATGATTTTGATTTATTTTGATATTTGTGATCTTTTTTCTACTTTTGCTGTCTTTGTGGTACTTGATAATGCTTTTCTCTTTCTTATTTTTGTAAGTTTAATGCTGTGTTTTGATGTCATAGAGAAACTTACTAATACTTTCCCCTTCTGATATATATGCTTTTTTCCGGTTTTTGCCGTCGTGAAGGAATTTGGTAATGGTTTTCAGCTTATGATATACACAAACTTTATAAATTTTTGTCGTTTTAGAAGAGCTTATTAATGATTTTGATTTATTTTGATATTTGTGATCTTTTTTCTACTTTTGCTGTCTTTGTGGAACTTGCTAATGCTTTTTCCTTTCTAATATATAAGCCTTTTTTCTGTTTTTTATCATCGTAGAGGAACTTGATAGTGGTTTTAACTCAGTCTTTCACAATTTAATCTTAGTCCAGCTCCATTTCCCCTAATTTTCAGGCTTTTGAAATGGGAGGACTTTTGCATAATGTTTCAATCTTTATTGTCTTCATTTTGTTATCAGTTGGAGTTATTACTTCTTTTTTTAGATATACTTCCAACGGTTTTTGTCATTTTATGAAGTCCTTTTAGGCCAATTTTTTTCAAATCAGGAAGTGTAATAGCGCCAGTTGATTCAAATATGGAAAACAGATTATCGACAAATTCGTTTAGCTCATCATTACTCATTTTATAAATGTTTTCCTTTAATTTTTGTTCTACAAATTTAGCTGTTTTTGAAACCTCTTCTGTCGTTATCAGGTGATTTCCCTCTATGCACCAGGTCGCCGGATTATGCTGAGCAACTGATATTGCAGTAGATTTTACAACAATCGGAGGGCATACTGGTTCCATAAGAAGTCCAACAATTGAGTCTTCCGGAATAATGCTTATTATTTTAGAACGAATGGCTTTCATCCAGTTGGATTTTACAGTTTTTTTCATGAATCCCGGACCATCGTTACTATACACATTTATTATTCTCTCCCGTATAGCAACATCGCACAGAGCAGTGGCGTAAATAGCCAGATGACCTCCCTTTGAGTGTCCACCTATTCTAATGAGACGATTATTTTCACTACCTGTTTTGTTAAGATATTCAACTGCCTGTCGCTCTGCTTCCACTTCCTCAAGTGCCAGCATAAAATCTTCTTTCCAGCCGACAATGGTGTCATCGGTGCCTCTAAATGCAATATAACTTGTGCCATCAGGTAATAAAAATTCCATTGCTGCAAATTGCAGGGTTTTATCAGGTTCCAGTATACTGACATAATTGCGGACTTTTATGTGGCGGTATCGGTTTGTGTCTGCAATCATTTTCAGGGTATCCGGGGCATTACTAAGGATAGAACCTTTTCCAAATCTCTCTTCGTCAAAAAATTCCCTAAAATAGATTTCATTTAATTCCTTGATACTTATTACCTCAGCACCGGTTTTTTCAAAAATTCCATCCATTGGAATGTAAGATAAGCACGAAAGCACTATGTTATCAATTATATTAAATCCGTCCTGCCAAAATTCCAGATCCCCACGCCATTTTATATAATCGCTCATTGTTCCCATAGTAAGTTTGCGTTACTAAACCTTAAAAAAGTTATAGACTCTTAAGTTTCTTTCCTGGTTCATCAAAAGTCTTTCATTTTAATTATACTATTGGTTTTGTAGTAACTTTCTCCTTTCATAATGATAAGATGGACTTTCCTAATCCACTTTATTACCTCATACACACTGCGACACTTTATGTTTTATATTGAACTCCCCACCACCTATAGGAAGTGGGCTTCGTAGAGCCATTCGGCTCTTTTTAAGAAGTTTGACATTTAAGTTTCCACCCGATTACTCAGGCAATCCTTATTCTTACGGGCGTGTCCACTTCGCCCCTAGTGTATAGCCTTTCTAAGGACACAACATTACTTTTACGTAGGATGTTAAGTGCTCCATTTACATCAGCATTAAGACATTTGCTGTTTTTGCATTGATACATTCCTCTGTGAATTCTATTACCGCTAAATGTATATGTTTTTGGATTATCATTATTGTAAATTGGAAGGTCATCTCTATCCCAGAATGATGACTTTGATGTATAGCTTTCTTCCTGTTTTACAAATACAATACCATTTAGCTCACAGAGATATTCCAGTTTAGAACGTAGTTGTCCATATGGGATATTTACAAAGTTTTGATTGTTTCTTTTCCCCATATCTGCATTACGTTGGAATGTTTCATTATAACCAACAACAAGAGTTCCTATATTATTAGAAACACAATAGTCTATGATTTTACGAGCAGCCTTGTTCATATAGTCATTTACTTTATTGTTGCGATCACGAGCAATGGCTTTCTGTCGATTTGTAGTCTTTTTGACAAAATGCTGCTTGTCCTTAATGGACTGCAGGCGGGCATTCTCTTTATTGAACCACTGATTTATGGATTTAAGCTTTCTTCCGTCAATTATGAACGATCTGCCATTACTTGATACCGCAGTTACAAGATTATTTATACCAAGGTCAAGAGCCAGTGCATTGTTTTTGTTAAGATTTCTTTGAACACACTCAGCTTCGTAAGTGTACTGAATTTCAAAGAACCTGGCATGAGCTTTTGGTATGATACGTATCTCTTTAACCTTTTTATCAAGTAGGATCGGCGGGATTGTGAACGTAACAGGCTTATGGGTTTTCTTAAAGCTGTTTGAAAACGGAAGTATCAGCTTATTCCCATTAAGTCTTACAAAACCTATAACAAGTGTGGTATATCCGTCTTTTGGAAGATAATGTGGCAGTTTGCAATCCTTAAAAGCATACTTACCCTGTTTTGCAAGTTTAATTAAGCCAAAGAATGACTTGAAACTACCATCTACTTCTTTGAGTATCTGCTGTGCCATGTTAGAATTTAAAGCTTTATAATTAGGGCTATTCTTTAACAGAACATAGTTCTTCTCATACTTCAGGAATTTGCCTTCAGTAAAGTAATACTGCCTAACATTATAGATGGCTTCATTGGCAAGATTTTTAGCAGCATGGCATAATTCTTTTATAGAACGATAATTTTCTTTGGACAGATGTTTTACCTGTTGTTTTACAGTAAGATACATATAACTATTTCCTTTCATAAGACTCGGATCACTCCTGTATATGTATTATAGCATAATGTTTTACTAATAATACATATATTTAGTAAAACAGATGCAAAAAGAATAGTAGTAAAATCACTATTCTCTTAAAATATTCTTGATTTAACGCATTCATCCCCCTACCTACGCTTTGCTTAAAGGTAGGGGTTTTCTGCTAAATTTTCGATAAAGTGGACATTCGGAACGCATACAGTTCTAGATAAGGGTGGAATTTAATCTTGCAAGCCATAGTAGTAAACAGAATTTAACTTTGCAAACTGGAACCTCGGATTCCAATTCAGCTTTCAATGATTATTAGCAAATTTTACTAGAATAATATATTTAATAATACATCAAAAAAAGGAGAAAAAATCATAATTTATGTAAAATTGTGATATAATATAAAAATATTAAATTGGTTTTCTCAAAATAACTTTTTACTCAATAAAGAATTTTTATATGCTAAAACCCCGATGGGATAAATCCCTTCGGGGTTTTATAATTAGTCAGACTTTCCGTAAGCCTAAAAAAGGCCCTCTAAGAATTAAAAAAAGAAGAAAAATATTACTAAATATAAATTATAAAATTGTAATTATAAAATAAATAAAGAAAGGAAAAAATAAAACTATATAAATAAAAAATTAAAATAATAAATATAAAATAAATAAAACGATATATTTATTAAAGATATCTGAAAAAAACCTCTAAGCTATGGAAATTCTCAAAAGAAAAATATAGAATATGCAAATGTGATAAGACCTTGGAAAATTTTAGATACGAATATGAATATCTAAGTATATTTACCAAATATGATAAAAAAGAGACTAAATAAGAAGAAGGGGTCGAATCAAAAAAGGGATTAAATTAAAAAAGGTTAAATTAAAGAGATAAAATTAGAGAGACTAAAGCTTAGTAGGGATTAGATTTAAAAATAAAAAAGAGATTTAAAAGGCAAATTAAAAAATAGGACAAAGTTTAGGAAAAATAATTATATAAGATTAATCTACCTTTAGAAAACATTTCTATGGCAAATAAATCATTTCGGTAAATCACGTAAGGATTTAAAGAATATTTTAATTTCGGAAAATTTTTATACAAAAGACTTATAAAAATTTTTAAAAAGTTTAGGAAAAAGATAATTAGAAAATTAAAAAACGTGATTAAAAACCCAGCTCATAAAATTTTAATAAAATAAAGCGAATGAAAAAAAGTCTGTATAAAAAAAGACAAAAAAATAAAAGGAGGAAAAATAAAAATCGCTTTAAGAAACGCAAATAGGGAAAATGCGCAAAAAATAATTCCTTCATAATTTGCGTAAAGTAAAAAAAAATAAAAAAGCACATTTAAAAATTAAAAGAAAGGTGAGATTAAGATTATGAGAAAAAATTTTTTGAAAAAAACTGTGGCTTTTGCCATGGCAACACTTATTTTAGCAGAATCAGCAGGAACTTTTCCTAATGCAACTTTGACTGCTTATGCAAATGATGATATAGGCATATTAACAAGTGATGAAACAATAACAAAAGATGAACAGGCAAGTTATATTGCAGACTTTAATTATGATAAAGTTTATAATTTAGATAAAACCGGAGAAAATTCATGCGAAGTAGAATATAAACAGGAAGGATTTGCCCTTACCGGAGAAAATGGCTTAGTAGTTGTAAAAAAGAATGAGGAAGCTTTTTATGATTACAGTATAAATGTTTCTAAAGATGGAGAAAAAATATTACCTGATAAAGGTGTAATATATGATGTAGGATTCTATAACCTAGAAATTGTTGTAGATGGTAAAATCGTAGCTACATTAGAATTTACAATTAAAAAAAATCAAGTATCTGAATTTGTAGTTGATGGAAACTTAAATAAAACTGAAGATGGAAATCCTATAGATCTTGAAAACATAAAAGCAAGAGTAAAAAAACAACATAATTTAGATTTTGAAAATGTAGATATAAAAGATTTGGAATTTGAATATTATAATTTCAGTGGAGATACGAAGTTTGATAGTGCTCCAACAAAACCAGGAGAATATTCTTTAAAAGTTATATATCCCGGAAATGAAAATTATAAATCTACATATCAATTTATTTGGTATAAAATATCTGAAAAACCAAAAGAAAATGTAACAATACAACTTCAGCAGGTAAAGAAAAAAATCTATGATGGAACCCCAATAGATGCCAGCTATTTTAATGTTATTATAAATGGTGAAAAACAGGCTATAGATGAGAAAAAAATGGAACTCTCATTTGAATTATTACCTGAGCCAGATGTTAAAGGAAAAAATTTAAAAGCTGGGAAAAAACGATTTGTTCCGGTAGATGCTGGTGGTTATTTAGCAGTTATACATCTATATGAAGATGATACTCATGCTGCAGCGTATGGTCAAACAATTTGTGTCATAGATAGAGCCCAGACAGATTCTGTAGAAGTTAAAGTAGAAAAAAGAGAACAATTTGAAAATTTTTATGACCAATTATTGGTAAAAATAAAAGAAAAAGATGGAGAATTTGTAGAATGCAAAGATCGTGTAAAAATTGATTTCTACAAAGATCCGGAAGGAAAAGAAAGAGTAGAAGAACAGCTAAAAACGGGAGAATTATATTATGTAAAGGCAATGGTGCCGGTAGATAATAATTATTATGCTGCTTCAGATTTGACAAAAATTATTCTGGAAAAAGAAAGAATGCTAGATGAAAGATTAAGCATTAAACCGGTAAATAAATTAACATATAATAAACAACCTGTTTCTAAAAAAGATTTTAACGTATATTTCGAGAATAGAAAACTAAATGAAGATGAATATACATTAACATTTAATTTACCAGATGGTAATCTTCCTACAGATGCTGGAGACTATGAAGTAGAAGTAAGCGTGGATGCAGACGATTATACGATAATGTATAATAGAGCAACATTTACCATTAAAAGTGCTGAAAGAAAAGTAGAAGTAAAAGATAAAACAGTAGTTTACAATAACAAAGTTCAGAAAATAGATCCTGCTTTACAAGATGGAAAAGAGATAACATCAGGTATAGAATACACTTATTTCGCAGATGAAAATCTTGAAAAACCGGTAACTCCTAAAAATGCTGGAACATATTTTGTAAAAGTAATATCTAGAGATAAAAATTATTATGAATTTAAAACAGTAGTAAAACTTGTAATCAAAAAAGCAGATGCTAAAATAGCATTTAATACCAAATCACTAACTGCTACATACACTGGAAATGCTGTTAAACCACAAGCTAGCGTAAATAGCGGTGAAAAGGTAAGCTTTAAATATTATAAAGATGCTAAGTGTAAAAAAGAAATAAAAGCTGTTGATGTAAAAAATGTTGGAACATATTATGTAGTGGCTGTTGCAAAAGAAAATGAAAATTATAAGGGTGTTACATCAAAAGCATACAAATTTGTTATTAAAAAACAAGCAGCAAAATTAGACCTTACAGCTACTTCAAAGAAAACAAAAGTATTAAGTTATACAAAACTTCAAAAACATGATTTAAAATATGCTGTAAAAGCTAATGGTACTTACAAAGAAGCAAATAAAACAAAAAATATTACAAAAGGAATCACCTTCACTAAAAAAGGAGGAGATAAAAAAATAATAGTTTCACAAGATGGAAAAATAACAGTTAAAAAAGGTCTTAAGAAAGGAAACTATAAGATAACAATAACAATCAATTTCAAGGGATTAGCCAATATTGATAAAAAAGCTGTAGAAAAAACTATTACACTTAAGATAAAATAAATAAGCTATAATAAAAATATAATGTCACTATGTTAAGTAGTTGACAGTAAAAAAAAGAACCATTCTAAGCTCTCTTATGTTTGAGAAAAAGGGTGGTTCTTTTTCTTGCAGTCTTGTTATTATATTACCCTCTATTTGTAAAAACAAGGCGATTTTATGATTATTCAAAAAACGAATAGTTTTTATAGAAAATCTTATTTAACCATCAGTTATGCAAAAAAATCAACACCCTAACTTTTAGAGGGTGTTGATTTTAAATTAAGCATTAATTTTTACGCATTTTTAAGGGATGATGATGTGGTGTAAAGCGGACATTCAAAATCTGTTGTCAATGCTGCGCCGGAGAGGTCTACGCTATCGCCATAGCTTTCTACTGTTATTGTTAAATCTGATGTACCTTCTACATATACTGTGCCATCTGTGCCTACAATTGACACTGTTTTCTGGTTTTCATCAAGGATTGTTCCTTCGCAGTAAAGATTTGTTACTGTGCTGTCGCTTGTTACTATCCATTTTGAATCTGAGCTTATGTATACATTACAATAGCCATCTCCACCATTTCCTGCGTAGGTTTCATCATCTTCAAAAGAGCCTGTAAGGGTGCTGGCATTTGTCATATAGAAATCAAGCTGTGAGATGCTGTCCCAGATTACTTTTCCACTCATTTCCTGTGAATCAGCAGTAAAGGTACAATCTGCTCCGTTTTCACCTTCGTTTCCCCAGCCTCGGGAGTTGGTATTTCCTGTTGCCATGAGGAAAAATTCGCTGTCATCTGAATAGGTTATATCCACATCTGAAAGAAGGATGTTGGATTGTGTATTTGTGGTATAGATAAGACCACCGTTCTTAGCCTCTAAGCTTCCTCCAACTATCTGCATTGTGGCATTTCCAACTTCAGCATCTCCTGACATACTCTGGTAAACGATGATATCCCAGGTTGTATCGTTTGCTTCCAGATCCTGCATGTTTCCTGATATATCACAATCATAAAGATACAAATTGTTAAAACCTTCCATGCAAATTGCCTCAGAACCGTTAGATTTCAATGTAGCATTATTAACTGCAATATCTGCTGTACAATATACTGCCGGTGAACCTACACCATTACTTGTATATGTACCCTGGTCAACTATCATTGTTCCACCGCCTCTGTCACTTCTTATGGCAGCTGCTGATTCACCTTCTGTGGTGACATTAAGGTTGTTTGCATAAAGTGTTCCACCGCCTGCCACATGAATTCCTCCAGAGGTATTTTGCTTTGTATATATGGTTGAGTCAGAGATGTTTACCACACCATCTGCATAGGCGAATACTCCGGCTCCACCTGCTGCATCTGTTGAGATATTTGCATTAGTTATATTGGTTGTTCCATCTATTGTAAGAATAGCAGCTCCAACTCCGTAAAAGCTGGAATTATCTCCGCCGGTACTGTCTGACGAGGTTCTATCTACTGTAATGTTATCAAGAGTTACATTTGCACCATTTGAAACAAGGATTGCGTTTTCATCCGTATTTGTTGAAGTATAAGACTCATTTGATTCTTCTGTATCTTCAGAATATTCTGTAACTGCGTCATAACTGTCAACGCCTGAAGACTGACCCTGAGGAGGCTGACCCCCTCCGAATCCTTCAGAAAGGGATATTGATGAAATATTTCCATCGTCATCAAATGATATTTCTAAATTGCTTCCTTCTTCAATCTCTAAAAGAGTGATTCCACTTAAAACGGATTCATCAGATATTGTAAGAGTTGCTTCTTTTGTCTCCATTTCCGGCATTTCCTTTTTGTCGGAATTTTCTTTTGTTGTTTCGGATTCAGAATTATCATCTGTTTCCTTTGGCATTTCCTTTTTATCATCCAAAGAAGAATCTCTATCTTCTGACGGAGCTTCGCCTAAAGGTGGCTGTCCACCGCCTTCCATAACTGAAAGAGTTATTGTTGAACCATCGACCTTTGTAACAGTTCCCATTACACTTTTTCCGGCAAGATCATCAATGTCACTTCCATCTGTATATTCAAATTTGTTTTCTGTTGAATTTTTATCATCTGATACAATTGCTGTTTTGGTTGATGAGCTTGTACAAGCCGAAAGAGATGTTGCAACCATACCAGCTACCATAAGTCCACAAAAAATTCTCATTTTTTTATATTGCATATTTATCACCTTGCCAAATGGCTTTCCTTTCCTAAAAAATAAGTTATTAATGTTTTTTGTTAAACTTTATTATAAGAAGGAATCTGTGTAACGCCTGTTTGCTCTTTGAATACTTTGTGAATAGTATCTGATATGGAAATTCATTTTTAATATCTATCCCAAAGCAACATCTAAAGCCATCATTAAGGTGAATCCCACTGAAAACATCAATACTCCTATGTTAGAGTGTTCTCCTTCACTCATTTCAGGAATTAATTCTTCCACTACAACATATAGCATTGCTCCGGCAGCAAAACTTAATAAATATGGCATAGCCGGGACTATCAATCCTGCAAGGAAAATGGTAATAAGGGCACCTATTGGTTCAACAGCTCCGGATAATACGCCGTCTAAAAATGCCAGACTTTTCTTTTTTCCCTCACCATGGAGAGGCATAGAAATAATGGCGCCTTCCGGGAAATTTTGTATGGCAATACCAAGGGACAATGCCAAAGCACCACCAGCGGTAATTTCCGAAGAACCTGTTAGAAATCCTGCATATACCACACCAACAGCCATTCCTTCCGGAATGTTATGAAGGGTTACGGCAAGTACCATCATTGTAGTCTTTGCGAGTTTGCTTTTAGTACCTTCAGCTTTTTGTGCATTCATATGTAAATGGGGAATGACGCTATCAAGAATCAGCAAAAATATAATACCAAACCAAAAACCAATTAGCGCAGGTAGAAAGGAAAAATTCCCCATTGACTTTGACTGCTCAATAGCCGGGATAATAAGACTCCAAATAGATGCGGCAACCATTACACCTGCCGCAAATCCCGTAAGTGCTCTTTGTACACTGAGGGATAACTCTTTTTTCATAAAAAAAACGCAAGCTGAACCTGCTCCTGTTCCTATAAGAGGAATCAATATTCCTAAAAGTAAATCCTTTGTCATCTATATCACCTCACTTATATAATTAGTTTTATCTAACTCATATGTAAAAATCAAGCTAAAAATC
The DNA here is from genome assembly GCF_900112085.1 of Acetitomaculum ruminis DSM 5522. Classification (GTDB taxonomy): domain Bacteria; phylum Bacillota; class Clostridia; order Lachnospirales; family Lachnospiraceae; genus Acetitomaculum; species Acetitomaculum ruminis. The sequence continues at coordinate 128,509 of NZ_FOJY01000008.1, read as the reverse complement.
CTAATTCCAAATGATATTTTTCATCACTCGGAATTAGGACTCCAACTGTGTTTTGTATGACAGTTTAAGCCTTCTTTTTTGTTCTACTTCGTACGAAATACAACAAATGTCCTACTGTCATTCCTATAAGGGATATTATCATACCGACTAATATTGTTGAAAATCTCGGAACTGCTACTTTTTTCATTGATATACTCCAAGCCATATCGAAGGTGCAGTAACTCAACATCATATACATAATTCCAAATACAATTGTAGCAAGCCACTTCCATCTTCCCCAATAATTATTTTCACCAATTATGAATGATACCATCAATGTTGCAAATGGAGTAACAATATAAAAGTACAAAAAGGTATACCCCATCTCATCACCAGGTTTCAAAAAGCACCAGAAAGCAATTACTGCAATTGTCCAAAACACAAAATAGGTCAAAATCAGTATTAATTTTGATAGCCTGTTTTTGCTCTTTACTACATTCGTACTTTCATCTAAAAAGTCCATATAATTATTCATCGACGTTTCTCCTTTCAAAAGGTAATCCAGACTAACCTGATACAGGTCGCTCATCTTAAGGACACTGATAATATCAGGGTATGATTTTTCGTTTTCCCAGTTGGAAATTGTCTGTCTGCTCACACCCAGGATTTCAGCCACCTGCTCTTGGGTGATTTTCGCCTCCATCCTTGATTGTCTTATTTTACTTCCTATTTCCATCTGCCGATTCCTTTCTTTTCTTTTAAATGAAGTATGAAAAATTTTAGCTAAAAAGTCTATCAAATGCTTTTTACATATGCATAAAATGGGTGTCAAAATTCTTTTACATCCGCTATTTTACTGGTATTTGAACGCAGTGTAAGCAATCCCCCGCTTCAAAAGCGTAAGCTTTAAGCGGGGGTATAAGCTTACTAGTGTCAGAAGGGGTTAAAGCCCCTTCTGACAGGTGGCACGAAGTGCCACTGCGTTCATGAGGAAGTAGCAAAGCGGATTCCGAATGTCCGCTTTACTGAATTTTCTCAATAATTTTTAAACCAATCATATAATATATAAGGCAAAAAAACAATACACGCAGACAACTCATCTTCCATAATCTTTTTTAAAGTATAAAGGAAGAATCTGAAGCCTGTCTCATTCTCGCATACTTGCCCTTTAGTTTCATAAGCTGCTCATGATTTCCCCACTCTACCACTTTCCCGTTTTCAACCACCAAAATGCAGTCTGCCTTTTCCACAATGGGCATTGTATGGGCAATCATGACCACTGTTTTCCTGGTTTTTAATAAGTTGCCTATAGCCCTTTTAACCAGAAGCTCATTTTCTATGTCAAGGGATGAAGTTACTTCATCCAGTAAAACAATGGGGCTGTTTCTAAGAATTGCTCTTGCAATTGATAGTCTTTGTCTTTCTCCTCCTGATAAGTTTTTGCCGTTTTCTCCTATAATCGTGTTATAACCTTTATCAAGCTTTAAAATAAAATCGTGGCAGTTGGCCATCTTGCAGGCTTCAAATATTTCTTCGTCCAAGGCGTTTTCTCTTGCATATCTAATGTTGTTCATAACGGTATCATTAAATAAAAATACATCCTGGTCTACCAGACTGATCTTTTTTAAAACTTCCTCTGAAGAGATGCCTTTTATGTCCATCCCTCCAATCTTTATTTTCCCCTTATCAGGTTCATAATATTTACTAATAAGATTAAATATTGTGGATTTTCCAGAGCCTGAATCTCCAACTATTGCATTTAGAGTATTTTCCCTGATTGTAAAAGAAGCCTGATTCAATACTTTTTCTTCAGGAGTATATGAAAAATCAACATTCTCGAATTCTATGTCATATTTTTTTACATCTAGCTTTTTATCACTTGTTTTCTCTTCTTTTTCTTTAAAAATTCTTTCTATTTTGTTTTTTGAGATTAATAAATTCCTGTATGCCACCAGACTGATATAAAGACTCATGGATATTTTTGCTACATATAAAAGCATCATAAAAAGAATTATCAACTCGTAAGCCAAAAGTTTCCCCTGATTATAGGCATTTGACATAATAAGCAGTGATGCTGCTATAGAAACATATGAAAAAAGCACATAGGCAAAGCCAATGGGTAATATAGCTTTCTCATATTGATAACTTACATCTGAATATTTTTTCATTGTATCAGTCAGTAATCTGTTTCTTGTTCCCACAAGGCCATATGACCTTAGGGTCTGACATCCTGTAAGATATTCTGTAATGGCACTTACATTTTCTTCTCTTGCCTTATTCTTTAAAGTGCCAAATTTGTTAACCTGCCTTATGGAAAATAGTATGGTTGGAATAAGCATTATTAATATTAATAAAATTATATCTCCCACATATGCATTAATGGTTCTTGCATAAAATCCCAATAACAAATTCAACATAAAAAACTTTATAATGTCAGCCATTTTATGGGTAAGAACCTGTTCGTAATCAGCGGTTTCACTGGTAGCCGCATTAATATAAAAGCCTGTTTTATTAGCTGTAAATATACCAAGGGGAATATGTTTTAATTTATCTCCAATAGTTTTTCTAATCTTTTTTGTAACACTAGCTCCTCCAATCTGACTTTCTGTGTAGGAAATCGTATATAGTATAAGCCTGAAAAGAAAAATTACACCAAGACTTGCTACTGAACCAAAAATATCCTTAATTTCTACTCCTTTTTCAAAAATCAACCTTAAAAGTTTTAACAGCACCAAAAAATTTAATCCTGTCAAAAATCCTTCAAATACAATTCCCACAATAGATATATTTAATTTTATTCCAGGTCTGAAAATTTTCTTGTATTCTGTCATTATTCATTATCCCCCAATCTGTATTTTGTATTTCTCGCCCTGGTGTATTGTTGCCATGCATTTGAAAAATATTCATTGGTTTTTAGCAGTTTTTCAAAAGTTCCTACTGCGGATATTCCCTGATTTTCCACCACAACAATCCTGTCACATTTCTTTACAATATCAAGACGATGGGCAACTATTATAACCGTCTTTTCTTTACATAAATTATCTATTGCCTTATCTATCTCAATCTGATTTTCCGGATCAGCAGCACTGGTTGCTTCGTCAAGTATTAGTATGGGAGCATTTTTTAGAATAGCTCTGGCAATGCATATCCTTTGTTTTTGTCCACCTGAAAAGCGGGTTCCATATCCATTACATAAAGTATCATAGCCTTGGGGGAGGTTTATGATAAAATCATCAATGCATGCCTTTCTTGCAGCTTTTCTAACTTCTTCATAAGATACATTTCTTCCCATGGCTATATTTTCATAAACACTGCCTCCTGTAAGAAAACTGTTTTGAAAAACAATTGCGATTTTATCAAGGAGTTCTTCGTAATTAATCTTCTTAATATTTTTATCGCCAATAAGAATCTCTCCTTCTTCCACATCATAAAATCTTGAAATCAGCTGCACCAATGTACTTTTTCCGGCTCCTGACTTTCCTATAACTGCGATTTTTTCTCCATTTTTTATTTCCAGATTTACATTTTGTAAAACATTGTTTTTTTTATCATATGAAAAATTCACATCTTTCAGTTTGATATGGCAATTTTCAGGGAAATGCTCATCTCCTTCAAAAACCTTTGTATCAAGAATATCCTCTACCTGTTTTATTCCATTTAAAACAAAAGCCAAATTGTTGGATAATTCCTGTAAGGGCCTTATGTCCATAAGATATTGAGAACCAATGAAGGCAAATAAAAGAAGAACTCCTGCCGTAATATGTCCATGCACAAACATATAGCCTCCTGCCGGAACAAGCATAAGGATGCCACTTTCAAGTAAAACAATGTAGGCTGCATAAAAAGGTCCTGTCGCCTTTGATATAGCACACCATAGATTAAATTGTTTTTCTATGGCATCTGAATATTTCCTAAATGATTGTACAGACATATTATATGCCTTAATTAACCTCATTCCGTTTACATACTCGCTTACACTTCCTGAAAGATCCCCTGAGGAAGAATTAACAGCATCCATGAATTTTCCAAACCGCATAAACATTGCCATCATAACGACAATGACCGGTATTAAAGGCAAGATGCTTATAAGCCCCAGTTTTACATTTACACTTACAAGATAAATAAACATAACCACAGGACCCGATGCATACAAAACCAACTCCACAAGATTATGTGCCAAAAATAATTCCATCTTTTCAATGCTTTCATTCAAAACATATTTTATTTCACCTGTGCTTCTTTCATTAAGGGCACCTAAGGGCATTTTTGCCATATGCCCGGTTACCATACATCTTACCCTAAACAAAGTGTTGTAGGCTCCCTTATGAGATGATATTGATGCAAACATATTGCATATAACTCTAACAAGGGTTATGGCCACCAGTATTCCTGCCATTGTGATTGCCATTTTGAAAGTAAATCTTCTTTCCACAAGTGCATCAATAAGTTTGTAGAAAATCAGATAGGGTACTATACTGCTTAAACTGGAAATCAATGCCAAAACTACAGATATATAAACATATACTCTGTTCCTATCAGCCCATTCCATTAACAAAGAAAAACCCACTTTTTTCTTTTTATCCAATTACTATTCCTCCTTAATTAATTGATTTTTAACGATTTTCATTGTATATTCCTTAAACTTTTGATACAATAACATAAGATATTTTTAGTCTGATTATCATATATAAATGTCCTTTAGGAATATTTTTAAAAAGAAGGTTGAAATATGGACTATACAGATATAAACAGCAGTTATTATAAAAACAAATTTGAAAACTCAGGATTTATTAAATGTGAAAATACAGGAGAATATCCGCCTTGTGGCGATACTTTTATGCTTTCTTCTGAGATTGGCCAGGGTTATTTTTGGTATTATGAAGTACCCGGAAAATATAACATAAAAATACATGATTTCCGTTTTAATGAAGATACCGTCATTGATATGAAAATTCCGGAATGTTTAAGCATCACAAGATATGATTCCATTTCCGGAGAAGAGTTAAAACCTTACCGTAAGCTTCGTTCCGGCCTTATAAAAAGTTTTCGTGGAGGCTATGAACCCTATCACGCATTGATTCACAAATATATACCAATTAAATCTATAGGCATTGAATATCATCCCAACTATTACAACAAGCAGTTGAAAAGTCTTTTTGCCAATTTATATCAAAATCCTGCCGAAGCATTTAAAAGTATTGATGAAACCACTGATTTTCCTGAAATGATGAAACTTTTGTGGGATATAAAAAACTACAGGGGGGATTCATTATCTGCTGCTTTGTATTTTGAAGGAAAGGCAAATGAAGCATTATCCCTGGTTTATAACAGACACCTACTTATTAATTCCCGAAAAAAAGCTACTGTATCTGCTGCCGATAAGGAGATGTTAGACGCTCTTGCTTCTTATATAAATGACCATTATGCGGATAATCTCACCATAGACAGTCTTTCAAAGATTGGATGTATGGGGACAACAAAATTAAAAAAATGTTTTCGTATATATTTTGACTGTACCATCAATGAATATATACAAAATGTAAGACTTGACCACGCAGAACACCTTCTGCTTTATACTGAGCTTCCTGTGGGGGAAATCGCCAAGGCAGTGGGCTACCAGGCTGCTGGTCACTTTGCCGCACTTTTTGCAAAACATACCGGAGTTCTTCCGTTAGAATATAGAAAAAGTGCCCGTAAGTAGACTTTTCCTCATCTAAGAGTATAAAAAACAAAGATGATAACCCTATTATAAAAGATATCAAAAAGCCTTAAGGAGGTAAAAAATGAAAGCACGCTATATTCCCAGAATAGATTTGTATGACCGAATGGAGCTTAAGGAAGCTATTCCCATGCGCACACCCTATACTATTTATATTGATCCTTGCGATACCTGTAATTTCAGATGTAAATTTTGTCCAACAGGTAATTTGGAACTTATGAAAAAAACCAAGGGCAGAAAACACGGACCTATGGATTTTGAAGTATATAAAGGGATAATTGATTCCCTTTGCGAATTTAAAGACCCAATTCGTGTAATAAGACTATACAAAGAAGGTGAACCCCTTTTAAATAAACATTTTGCAGATATGGTCGCATATGCCAAAAAGTCTCCTATGGTTAAAAGAGTTGATACTACAACCAACGCATCTTTATTAACCCATGAATTAAGCAGAGATATTATTGATGCAGGATTAGACAGAATCAATATTTCCGTTGAAGGAATTAATGCCCACCACTACCGGGAATTTTCCGGTCACAATTTAGATTATGACAGCTTTGTGGAAAATATAGCCTACTTTTACGCCCACAAGGGAAACTGCGAAATGAATATAAAAATTAACGGTGACTATCTGACACCGAAGCAGGAAGATGAATTCTATGAAACTTTTGGTAATATTACTGACGGTATCTCTGTGGAGCATACCATCGAGTATTGGCCAAAATATAATGAAATGAAAGTGGATTTTGATGAAAATGTCAGTCTTTTAGGGGGCAAAAGCGGTGAAGTCCAAGTATGTCCCTACGTATTTTATGAGATGTGTATTAATTCAGACGCTACTTTTTCTTTATGCAGATTTGACTGGAATCACGCAATGATTTTAGATCAGCATGTGGGAGCCCCACCGACACCAAAGAAAATATGGGACAGTATTGTTCTATGGAACTTTCAGCAGTCTTTTCTAAAAAAAGAACGAAAAAGATTAAGCGTGCTATCATGTCCTAACTGCGGTATACTTAAACAAGGTGTTCCAGAAGATTTAGATGAATTTTCTCAAGAAATACTTGATGAAATGTAAAAAAATGGGGGGAGTTTAAAATGTATGGAAAGGATTTTTGTAAGATTTATAATGAATTGGGATGGAATTACTATTCGGAGACTTTTGGAGAGCAATTAAAGATATGGTTAAAGAATATGGGTGTAAATCCAGTGTCATTTTTGGATATTGGATGCGGGACTGGCGTATTATGCCGTATCATGAGGGATATGGGACTTAAGATAAAGGGAATTGATTTGTCTAAAAACATGATAGAAATTGCAAAGAAAAACTGTCCCGGTGCAAATTTTGTGGTAGCAGACATGGTAACTTACCAGCCTGAAGAAAAGGTGGATTTGGTAACATGTACATGTGATGCCCTTAACCACCTTTCTGATATATCCCTTGTAGATACCATGATACATAATGTGTTCAACTATATAACTCCCGGAGGTTATTTCATCTTTGACATTCTAAACGGACAGGAAGGCCACGATGAAACCCCCTTTGAACTAGCCAAAGACGGCGACAGAAGAATTCTCCTTCAGATTACGAAAAACAGACAGATTACAACTCTTCACGTATATACATATGAAGGAGAAAACCTCTTGCATGAAGAAAAGGTGGTGGAGACCTTCTATGAGCCTTCCCTTATAAGCGATATACTACTTTCTGCAGGTTTTGACAATATTACCTGTAATGACAGTTTAAATCCGACACATCCAGGTCATGGGACCGCCCTTTTTTTCACGGCACAAAAGCCACTTTAATACCGGTATGTCTGCTTTTGTAATATCAGACATAAGCATTTTTTACCATCCCAAATCCAGCAGCCAGTTATTTAATTTTCGCTCATTATCTGTAATTAGTGAGTTTGTATCTGAAATAAACTCTCCTTTTATATTTCCATCAACGATATATAAAACCCTTTTACATCTTGCAGCAACCCTGGCATCGTGAGTAACCATCATAACTGTGGTTCCTTCGTTATTTAATTTAACTATTGCTTCCATAACTTCACCGGATGCGGTTCTATTTAAGGCTCCCGTTGGTTCATCAGCAAATAAAAGTCTTGGTTTATTTATCATACTTCTGCAAATACAAGCTCTTTGAAGTTGACCGCCTGAAACCTCATTTATATCGTTATCTGCCACATCAATTATGGAAAGCTTCCTCATTAACTCCAGGGCCCTTTTTATTTTTTCAGGCTTTTTTTCATTATCCTTTTTGCTTTCAAGTGCCGGTAAAACTATATTATCCAGGATAGATAAATTTTTCATCATAAACATTTGCTGAAAAATAAATCCCATTTCATTTAATCTAAGATTTGACAGCTCGTTTTGACTAAGCTTTGTGATATCTTTTCCTTCAAATAAAACCGAGCCACAGGTAGCTGCATCCATACCTGAAACAGAATAAAGAAGTGTTGTCTTTCCGGAACCGGATGGTCCCATTATAGCAATCATATCTCCCTCTTCTACTGTAAAGTTAACATTTTTAAGAACATTGTTTTGTCTTTTATCTATTACAAAGGTTTTGCATAAATCCTTTACTTCTAAAATTTTAGCCATTTTTCTTCTCCATTTCCATAGACCTATTCTATATTCATAATATCTTTGCTTGTTATCTTGTTTGTATGCATTGCTGTCAATAATACAGCCACAAGGTTTAATAAAAGTATAATCCCCGGATATACTACCAATAATGAAAGAGGATTAAAATAATAGCTTACATGATATGCCCCCATCATTTTCCATATCGGGTCACACCAAAGCTTGGTTATTGGGTAAGTAAGAATTATCGCAAGTAACAGCGAAGTAACAGTTACTATCATAAAGCGTATGCTTTGCCATTTAATAATAAAGCTATTCTTAAATCCAATCGCCTTTAAAAGAGCTATTTCATGAACTTCTTCCTGAATAAAGGATCGCTCCATAAGGATTGTAACAAGGACTACAACAATACATGTTATTAAAAGCAAAAGTTTTGAAACCTTTTCCATGGTTTTTGATACATGCATACAGTCATCACTATACATTGCAGCATCAAATACATCATCTATATCATAAAAATCCTTTACTATATCTATTCTCTTCGCAATTTCCTTAGCACTTGGCTTATCATTAAAATCAACCTGGAAGGACATTAAAGCACTTGCATTTGCAAGACTTGTTGGCGCATCCTCGTGTAATCTTATTACGCTTCCTAACTGATCCATGGATTGGAATATGGCTGTAATGATACAGTCTAATTTTTCTGTTCCAAAATCAATAGTTACTCTGTCTCCTATGTATGCCCCCAGCTTATCTGATACTATCGGAGTAATAGCTATCTCATTTCTTTTTTGTGGTGCACTGCCTTTAGAATACTCATACTCACTTGCTTTTGCCTTAGTATTTTGCTGAAAAACAAATGAGCTTGTATTTCCATCAAAAGTTAAAGGGTAACGATATAAAACATCCGCACTTACTCTTGCCGGCATATCAAGGGACTTTAAATCCTCTTCTATTTTTTTTGATGTTTCATCCAGATAAGCATCCCCATCTGATGATAAAAATTCCATTTTAAGAATTTTCGCATCATTTATATACATATCAGATTTTTTAGTAAATGCAGTGATTAGTCTGTCGCTTTTCATGGTATCTGTTACCTCGACAATACCAAAAACTAAAATCGAGCATAAGAAAAATGATATTATAATCGTTACAAATCTTTTTGGTGCGCTAAGTACATCATTTAATGCCATATAAAAGGCGTTTCCAAGATGGGATTTCTTTATAGAATAAATACTCTTTTTCCCGTATCGCTCTCCGGTTTGTCCACTTCTTATAGCATTTACAGGTGATGCCTTTTTAATCTTTCCCGTGCAAAGGTATGTAAATATACTCATTATAACTATTACAAGAATTGACCCACAAACATTAACTGCTATTCCATAGTTGTTTCCTAAAATCATCTTTTTAGAAACTGCACCTGTTAAAAAATTTCCAAATGGAATTCCCAAGACAAATCCTGCAATACCACCAATAATAGCCATAGCTAAATATTTTGTTATATAAAGGCTTCTAATTTTAAAATTTCTAATTCCAATAGCCTTCATAACACCAATTTCCCGGAACTCTTTACTTATTGAAAAAGAAATAACAAATTTTAGAAGAACAAATGATACTATAATCAGGCAAACGCTAAGCACCAAAACAATCATGGCTATAATCATTTCCATTACATAGCAAAGCTTTACTATTTCTCTACTATCTGAAAAAAGAACATTTTCAGCCGGTGAAATCTCTTCGCCTAATGCTTTTACATTGTCTGATGCTACATAATACAAAGAACCAAGATAAGGAAGAAGGCTTTGGCTTTTCGTATAGTCCCTGTAATCCTCATTGCTTATAAGAAGTCTTGTGTTCCCCATCATATCCGAGCCAAGAAAGGCATCCTTCATTTCTCCTGCTATTCTATAGCTCTTATTTGTATCACCAAACTCTACTTTAAGAATATCTCCCACCTTTAGGTTATTGCTTGACAAAAATCCTGATGTAACATATATGTCACCTTTATTAATATGGGCAAGCTGTGAATTATCCATTTTAAAAAATTTAATGCCTGTTTCTTCAAGATGTTGTATAAGTAAGGTATTATTTTTAAGTTCAATCTTTTTACCTTCTACAGATAAATCATCCTTAGAGCCCCAAAAACAATTCTCTTTCTTATATGAAGTCACATTTGGTGAGCTTTTTAATATTTCCTCCACATTTTCCCCACCGTTTTGAGTAATAATTACATAATCCTCTACTCCTGCCAAGTCTAAAAAGTAGTCTGTTCCATTCATCACTGTCACCACATTTGCAAGTCCGGCAGAAACAAACATTGATGCAAGTATTGCAAAAAGCAGAAGAATTATATTCATCGTTTTTTTGTGTCTTAAGTCCTTTTTTAGAATATTTAAATACATATCCGGCATCCTTTCCTTGCTTGATGGATTTAATATAGTACTTAAATTATTAAATAATCCTTAAATCAAAAATTAACTCCAAACCATTTAATATTTTTTTAGAACCAGAGTGATTTTAAATATTCCTGACTGTGATTTAGCAAAAATATCTCCATCCATTTTATGCATTAACTCCTTGCAAATGTATAGTCCAAGACCACTTCCCGAAACCTTTTTACTGTTACTTCCTCTGTAAAAAGATTCAAAAAGATTTGTCATTTCTTCTTTCTTTAAGGTATTACCTGTATTTGAGATGGTAATAAGCTGACAGTCCTCCTCTTCATCAAAGGAAATCCTGATTTCTTTGCCATCTCCGTACTTTATGGCATTTTCTAGAATATTTTGCATAACCTCCACAATTCTATCCTTATCTCCATAAACAAGACAATTATTTACTTTATCAATTGTAAAGCTTGTATATGACAGCTTAGCTTTAGCAGTATAATAATTTTTTATCTCTAATAGAATATCAAAAAGATAAACTTCACCATTATTAACCTTTAGTGCCAAAAAGTCATTTTTAGTTGCGTTTGTAATTTCATTTACGAATTTTTTTATTTCAAGTGTGTTTTTCTCTATACCAACAAGAGCTTGTCTTTTCTTATTTTCATCTTCATATAGATTGTTCATTAAAGCTTTAGTATATAAATCGATTGCCCAAAGGGGAGTTTTGATATCATGGGACAAAGATAAAACAAGAGTTTTTCTATCCTTTAAAAGCTCTAATTCATTCTTTTTATCATCCTCAAGCTTTTGCCTTAGCATGTCCATGCCCCATAAAAATTTACCAAAAAATTTACTTTTTTCTTCTAAAATCGGAATGACAAGATTTCCCTTTGCAAGCTCTCCTGGAAGATGAGTAATATTGGAAAAAGGCCTAATAACCTTTTTTTCAAGATATAACAATATGAAAAGTGAAAAAATAAGCATAACAAAAAGAGACAAATTCATAACTAGAATTATTTTGTCATTTTCATCTCTTATATATTCAAATTTGTAGAGTACACCATTAATTTCTTCTATTGTATATTCATTTTTTATATGTTCACCCTTTATATAAGGTGTAATATTGATAATATATTTATAATCATCAAGGTTTATATCTTCAAGACTTTGCCCATTATTAAGGCAATCAACTATTCTTTTTACATCTACTAAATAACTTCGATTTTTTACATCAGTTTGATTTTTTAAAACAAAGATATTAACCAATAAAATAATCAATAATTGAGAAATAACAAAAGCAACTCTAACTTTCTTAAATTTATTCAAAGCGGTATCCAACTCCCCATTCTGTAATAATATGCTTCGGATGTCTAGGGTCAGGCTCTATTTTTTTCCTTAACCATTTAATATGCACTGTAAGGGTTTGGGGCTCTGACAAGCTGTCGCTCCCCCAAATATTATTAAACAAATACTCCTTTTTTAGCGTTACACCTTTATTTTCAACTAAAAGTTTTAATAATTCAAATTCCTTTATTGTTGACTCAATTTGGTTACCATTTACATATATAGTATTAGTTATTGTATTTAGCATGATTTCATCCGAAATGATTTTATCAAGGGCATATTTTCTTTTAAATATGCCTCTAACCTTAGCTAATAAAATATCAATATCATAAGGCTTTTCTATGTAGTCGTCAGCACCGATGCCAAGTCCCTTTAACTTATCATCCTTGGTGGTTTTAGCACTTGCTATAATAATATGTGCATTTGAGCTTTCTCTAATTTTAGAACAAACTGCAAATCCATCCATTCCAGGAAGCATTATGTCTAAAATAATTAGTTTTGCTCCATATTTTTCAAATAATGCTAAAGCCTTTTCCCCGGAATCAGCTATGCTTACGATATAATTATCTTTTCTTAAAAAATCGCATAAAAGAGTTGCAATTTCCTTGTTGTCTTCTACTATAATGATGTCTAACATGCTTTCTCCTTTTTTTACTTTTGCAAAACATTTCAGCTACGACAGCAACAACTATGAATACAATCAAAATTTCTCATACATCTTTATTTTATCTCATATCTATTTTACAATAAACAGTACATATAGAAGAATTTACATCAATAAAAAAGGAGTGTATAAAAATGTCAGAGCCAAAAATCAATAATGATGAAATTAAAAGATTAAAAGGTTTAGGGTTTTTAAATAATAAAGGCACTAATTGTTTTTCTGCCAGAGTAATTACTGTAAATGGAAAACTTACTGCAAATAAACTTGAAAAAATCTCTAAGGCAGCAGAAAAATTTGGAAATGGTAATGTTACTTTTACCAGCAGACAATGTGTTGAAGTACTTGGTATCCCTTATGAAAAAATAGAAGCCTTTCTTGAATTTATTAAAGAAGAAGGGCTTTATACCGGAGGTACAGGGGCAAAAGTTCGCCCGATTACTTCCTGTAAGGGTACAGTATGTCAATATGGCCTCTTGGATTCATTTAAAATTTCTGAGGAAATACATAAAAGGTTCTATGAAGGATGGCATAATGTAGACTTGCCTCATAAATTTAAAATAGGAATCGGGGGCTGTCCTAATAATTGTATGAAACCGAATTTGAATGACATAGGAATAGTTGGGGCGTTCATTCCGGAATATATTTCCGAAGATTGCCGTGGATGTAAAAAATGTAATATAGAAAAAGTCTGTCCGGTTTCTGCCCCAAAACTTGTGGATAAAAAGATTGAAATAGACAGAACTAAATGTATAAACTGTGGCCTTTGCAGAGAAAAATGCAATTTTGATATTTTCACACAGGGAAAATATGGATATAAGGTTTTTGTAGGTGGCCGCTGGGGTAAAAAGACCACCATAGGAAAGCCTTTAAATGTCATTTATACCAAAGAAGAAGAGGTTTATTCCCTAATAGAAAAAATTCTTGATTTTTACAGAAAAAATGGTGAAAGTAAAGAAAGACTTGAAAGTGTTATAGAAAGAATTGGATTTGAGAAGTTTGAAGAAAGTTTGGGTATTACCAAAAATCTTCATTAAAAAAGCAAATTAACATAAGTCAGTAAAAAGAATCGTGATTTGCCTCATCACGGTCCAAAAATCAAATCCTCTTTCTTGCTTACTTAAAAAATTCCATATCTTTATATAACTTATCCGATATTTGTTTCAAGGAATCTGCTGCTCCGGCCAGGAAAGTAACTGTTGCAGAAAGCTGTTCCACTGCTGCTCATTTTCTTTTCGCACTGCATTTGCCATTTCTACCGCAGAACCGGACTCTGACAAAAGAACATCCATCTCTGCTCGAATTGCACTTGCAAGATTCTTGGAATTATCCGCCAGATTACTGATTTCTTCTGCAACAACTGCAAATCCTCGTCCTGTGATGCTGTATCATAATTGTTGACACTTTATACTCGTATATGATGATATATAGTACGAGGAAAAGGAGGTGCTTTTAATGGCACGAAATCAGAAACACTATGATACAGCATCAGTTTTTTTTGAGTTCTTTCTCCCATTTTTTCTTTGAAATATCTTCCTTTTCTGATTTGGTTTCAAGAACGATCGCAACTCCATTCTGATTAAACGGCATAAGCCACCCATCAGGTTTATCACTTATTCCTGCAAAATCAGTAGTACCGAGCCTTGAGCCTAATTGAATAAATGTCGTAAGTTGCCCAACTCCTGATAGATACTCAGATGTATCAACATTATTTCCGCTTGCATCTATAAACCCAAGTGTTATACCTGCTTCATTTCTAACCTGATCCTCTGTTCTTAAAGGCATTTTGCCATCCTCCCTATCTTAATAATATACTTCATGTTTTTCTCCTATCCCCATTTTTATCCTATTATCGTTGAATAAATAGGAGAATTAGAATACTTTGGCATAAAAAGTATTCTTCCCTGATCCATATTTTTTAATGTACCCTTCATCCATAAGTTTCTTTATTGCTGCTTCTACTGATTTTTCACTTATACTTGGACATATATTAACAATTTCTCGTTTTGTAAACTTACCTATTTTTGTATCGACAGACGCTTTTACAATATCATAAGCTTTACTCTTGATGGTGATTACCTTTTTCTTCCCATCCGCCGTTTCAGATATAATGGTAGTATCACTTAAAATATTTACCCTACTCTCAAATTCCCGATAGCACGCAAGTATAACACCAAGCATATATTTTACAAAAATCGAAGGATCTTCATCTTCTTCATGCCATCCTGATGACGAAGCCTCCAATGCGTCATAATAAGCATCCTTCGTCTTTTCAATATGCTTCTCAATACTAATATACTTTACGACAAGATATCCTGATTTATATAAGAGTAAGAGCGTCATAAGCCTACTCATTCTCCCATTACCATCATTAAAAGGATGGATGCAAAGAAAATCATGTAGAAATACAGGTATAATCAGCAATGGGTTCACTGATGTATCTTCCATCATAAAATTATAATTCTCACAAATCGCATCAATGCAAGGCTCTGTTTCGTAGGGTGGAACGGGTGTAAACCGAATCACCTCAGACCCATCCTCCTTTGTTTCCTTAAGATAATTTTGGGTTATCTTATATCTGCCACCATTTCCGGTTTCAGCATACTGCATCAAATCTCTGTGCAATTGAAGGATAATATTTCCATTGATAGGGATATATTCATAATTCTCATGAATCGTATTTAATACATCCCTGTATCCGGCTATTTCCCTCTCATCACGATTCTTGGGAGTTGTTTTTTCTTTTGCAATCTGACCGATTCTTGTTGCTGTAGTAATAATTCCCTCAATCCTATTTGAAGACTCAATAGATTGTACTTTGGCCACATCAACAAGTTTCTCCATTTCGACAGGTTTTTGGCGTAGAAACAGTTCCTGCTTCCCTTTATACTCATGAATCTGTGAAAGGTAATTCAGTATTTCATTATCCCAGCGGTATTCCTTATACTTTTTATAGTCAAATTCTCGCATATTCCCCTATTCCTTTCTATACTCCTAAATTTTATCATAAATTAGGAGTATGTCAATATATAGGAGTAATACATACCGTATTTTTTCTATATTTATCACCTCATCTTCTCTGTCCACGAACTCGCTCCGGCTGTTCCAACTCCCTCTAAACATCCTTAGTTTTCACATTTTTATTTTTCATTTCGAGATATTCCTTGAACTTGATTTCAAAAGAAAACAGTTCGTTCCATCCCGGATCACTTCTTGCCACAGTGTTATCAGGATTATATGAACGCATTGCGCTGACCATATCTCCAAACGCCGTGATATCCTCAGCATTGATAGCTCTCTTCATATCGTCCGTAAGATACGGTTTACAATCATTGTAATACTCAACCAGTTGTAACCTTTTGTCTTCAATGTCCTTTTTGGGTATCAGTCCCAGACGACGGTTTATCTTTTCAAGAATACCATCCACTTTCGCATGCGCCTCTTCTATAATATGAGCAGTTTCCTTCTTCGCCTCTTCGATTTTCTCCTCTGCTATAAAACTGGACTGGTCGATCCGCATTTGCAATGTGCATTTTTTGCACATTGCTTTCTCGAATCAATTCTTTCTCCTTAAAAATATTATTTACATGCCTCGTAATTACTATTCTATCCACATTAAACAATTCTGTCATCTGAGCTTGTGAAAGCCATACCGTATCTCCATCCATCGGCACAGACAAAGTCACTTCCTTATCAGATGTTTCAAATAAAACAATTTCATTATTCTGCTCCATCTATATCCTCCCTCCTTACACTTCCCCTATCATCCAAAATCTTTTCCATTTTTGAATAATACAATATCAATCTCAAAACGTAGTCCGGCATCTTTCTTCTTCCGGCTTCCCATTCCTCTAATGTACGAATCGGAATATCCATATATTCGGAAAACTGTTTACGATTAAGCCCCAAATCCGTTCTAATATTCTTCAAGGTTTCTATTTGATTTTTTAATTCTTCCTTTTTATCTCCCATAATAGCCTCCTGTGTACCACGCATTGTGTGGTTTTATTGTATCAATAATATTTGTTTTTATCAACTATACAAAAAAAGCGGAGATTTCTCTTCGCCTAAATAAAAACCTATTATTTTATATATTCTCTCTTCTTTTTTTGTGCTGAAAATTAATCCAAAAAAATTCAAATAAAACAACATACAATTTTTTACCATAATAGACATCTAGCAAATCACCAAATGTAAAGCTTTCATCACCATTTTCCTTTACTGCTTTTGCAGTAGCAACCATATCTACCTTGAAACTAAAACTTTCTTTCCCAGTTTGTTGTCTAAAAAATTCTCTAAATCTGTTGCCGCAATTAAACCCACACTCGATCAATCCTGTATCTAGAGTAAGATTTGTAACTACAGCCTTCTTTTTTTGTCTTGCGACTTTCTTAGCAGGTAAAATCTTCTCTCCTGAAAAATAAGCTTTAATAACTGCGTTCAATTGTACCTTACTACTTGGAGCTTTTAAACCACGAGCCTTACATATTTTTATTAGTTCATCCCTATACCAATAATACTTACTGAATTCTTCAAAATCCTTTATGTTATCAAATTCTGATCTGTCCATTTATACTGAATACTCCTTCAGAGATTATAAGCATTATTTTATCAATTCAAACTCCTCACAAATAACTTTTGCATCTTCGCTGAAAGCCATATCTATTGATTCAAGTTCGCTCTCCAAGAATTCTTTATGAACCTGACGCCAATAATCAAGGCTTCTATCGCCTTCGCCCTCCTTATATGCATGCTCTGCAGTTACATCCTTAAAAGGACAAATTGTAATCTTAGTTGTGCGCACAATACAAACTGCATTGTCATTAGAATCAAGAATAATGCTGTACTCTCCAACCTTTGGAATTGGTTCATTTTCTACTGCATACATGTCGTAGGATGAACATGTTGCTGTTTTTGTTCCTTCGCACACAAGTGCTGCCAATTTATCTGGGGCATCAGAAAATGCCCACGCTTCATATTCACCTGTTAATCCTGATTGTTTCCATAATTGTTCTGCTGTCATTTTATATTTCCTTCCTCAAATACACCATATCTACCAACTGAACTCCTTCCTCGATAATAGGATGATCATGATTATACAGAAAGAAGTTTTTTATTTTGTGATGTTTCCTAAACCCACATTTTTCATAAAAAAGAATGGTTAGTGGGCTATCTCCAGTACCTACTTGTAGTATCATATATTTCCCCGCATACTTCTCAGAAATATATTTTATGAGAAGTCTTCCATACCCCTTACCGTGAGATTCTGGAAGGGTTGCGATATTCTTTATTTCAAGGACACCATTACCTTCATCTGTGACAACGCATTCTCCTTTCACACCGTCATCATCTAGTACATACATAGTGCCTTTATCCAGGTATTTATCAATCATGTCCTCCTGCTCATCAGCAAGAAAAAGCAAATCCATATAGTCTCTTTTATTAACTACTACTTCATATATTTTCATAGCTTAATCTGTCTTATATCTCCATGAATCTTATTTTCTCATATTATGAAACATACTTATTATACCGGCATTGCTCCTTAACGGTATCGCCTAAAAGAGTAATGGCCTGTTTAGGACATAAAATAATACAGCGATAACACATTGTACATTGGTTGTTAGATACAGCCTTACCATTTTTTATCTCAATATTTTGCATTGGACATTCTCTGCTGCACAGTCCACAACCAACGCAATTATCACTGATTTTTAGTTTATCCGTATATCCGATAGTTTTATCGGTAGAACCAAAGTCGCTGTCCAAGCAATCCCATTGTATTAAGGCAGAACACTTTTTTATCTCGCCTAATATCACTATTCTTTTTTATAAAATCCCTCACCATCATCGGTGCATTTGAAAACTGTGTTGGATAACCTAAAATAATTGTATCCTCATTCTCCAATAAACCTATTATCTGTGGATACTCCAAGGGAATACACTGTACCTCATGGTCTATTAAACTCACTAACAACTCCACACAGTGCTTCGTATTTCCGGTTCCACTGAGATATACTCCAAGCCTCTTTCCTTACTCCTTTATTTCCTATTATGCTTTATCTACCGCAAATCTTTTCTGTATATTTACAAACCATGATGCAGCTATAATAACAGTCCCAACTATGATTAAGAGCGAAATAATAATGTCAGCTGTAGCAACTGCTACAACTCCCCTAACTCAGTGGGTAATTCTTTAATCACCTTTGCAATATCCATTTCATTCTCCTCGCATTGCGTTTTCTTGATTATATCATGTCCGTTTCATTCACGCAATGTGTGGTTTGAGAAAACTATTTATAGAATCAATTTAGAATCACTATTAGAATCATTACAATCGAGTAGGAGGAATTTCTCTTAATTGAGAAATTCCGACCTCTCACACCACCGTGCGTACCGTTCGGTACACAGCGGTTCAATCAACTTAACAAGTAACACACCTTTTGGTGTAGTAGTCTACCATAGAGATTAGTCCGAATGAGGCTAATCTCTTATTGCTTATAGCTTGGGATATATCAGATGCACGACAGACTCTTGCATATCCTTTTGAATATGCGGTTCTCCATGCAGCCCATTTAGGTACTCCAAGTTTTATAAGATTCTTTGCTCTATTCTGCGGAGTTTTCCAATGCTTCCAAATACACATACGAAGTCTGAATCTGATGTTTCCATCAAGTTCTTTACAAAGTGTTTTCATGCTTCCTATCTTGAAGTAGTTAATCCATCCTCTGATGAGCTGATTAAGTTTCTTCACTTTATAGCTGTTGCTGACGCCCCAACTACGACATGTAAGTTCTTTCATTCTCTTCTTAAACTTCGCTACTGATTTCGCATGTGGTTTTGCCTTAAACTGATGTGCTCTTGAGTCAAAGTAGAATCCAAATCCAAGGTATTTAAGTCCTTGCGGCTTGTCCACTTTACTCTTGGTCATGTTGACCTTGAGACCTAGTTTCTCCTCAATGAATCGAGAGATATTTCTCATAACTCTATTAGCAGACATTTCACTACCAACCATGATAATACAGTCATCTGCGTATCTTACAAAGTTAAGTCCACGCTTATCCATCTCCTTATCAAGTTCATTCAACATGATATTTGCCAATAATGGCGAGAGATTTCCTCCTTGTGGTGTTCCCACAATAGAGTCCTCGTACTCATCATCAATCATGATTCCACTGACCAGGTATTTCCTAACGATAGAAATAACATCTCCATCTTTAATAGTTCTACCTATGATGGTCATAAGTTTATCGTGATTTACTGTGTCAAAGAACTTTTCCAAGTCAATATCTACAATCCAATCATTACCGTCATTCATCATGTCGAGCGCTGTTAGGATTGCTTGCTGTGCACATCTATTAGGTCTGAATCCATAACTGTGGTCATGAAATTGTTCCTCATAGATTGGTGTTAAAACCAGTGCTATAGCTTGTTGTATGAATCTGTCTGTTACTGTTGGTACTCCTAGGTTTCTAACACCACCATCAGGCTTTGGTATCTCCACTCTTCGAACCGGCTGAGGTTTATACTTTCTTGTCCTCAACTGTTCTCTGATGATATCGCCGTTCTTTCCTTTCCGCCTCGCTTGATTTGACCGTCCTTTCCCCGATTGATTACGGCAGATGTTGTCATCTCTGCAATACGAGACATACTCAAACTTATTGATTGTTCACCCCTTCACTCCATCTCCATTACAGAGACTTCTTCGCTACTATGGGGTCGGCTGACTTCTCACAGTTCGTTGTTACTAGGCTAATGAAACCTCTGTGAGACCTCCACGCTTAAGGTGCGCGCTCTTTCCTCTCATATATCCGCCACATTTACTCGTACTTCCAGCAACTTTTGGACTTTATCTTCTTTTGCAGACTTATCCGTATTTCCGAGCCTTATATGTGATTCCTGTTCGTCGGACCAAGAGTTTGCTTACAGCTTCCTTCAGATTCCACCTCGCGATGGACACCCTTGCTGTTCGGCTATACACTTCCTCGTTGCCTAGGCGTGTTCGGGACTTACACCCGTTAGAGCGCGCCCATGGCGCGCAAACAAAAAGAGCTGGGAGCAAATGCTCTCAGCCCTTGATATTACTGGATTTCTATACACTTGCAAACCACTTGGAACTACTCCATCTCTAGAAAAGCATCAACATCTAGTTAGATTGATTTTCTTTTATAGCTATATGTTGTTGTGGTTTTACGTTTATTCCATCGATTCTTTTGCTTTTTAAGACTTTTTGCAACCAAAGTGCAACCGGAAGTTATCGTTTTTTATCGCTCATTATCATATATACAAGCGACAAATACCGCTTGCTTTCTTCTAAATAATCCTTATTTTATGAGGCTTCCGAAATTTATCGCTTGCTTTTATCGTTTGCAAACGATAAAAACTCTTATAAATAATAAAATTCATCCTTCTATTACGACATCTATTATGTCATCTGTTATGACATTTTGCAAGTCCTATTTTATGACGTAATGACCAAATCGATTTGATCCTACATGTTCTATCTTGCCTTCGTCCATCAGACGCTTCAAGGCTCTCTGAACAGTTCTTTGAGAAGAACCTACTATCTCAGCAAGCCCAGCAGCTGATTGATTGCCATCTTCCTTCAACAAATCCAGCAATTTTTCATCTAACGTTTTTGCTTTGTTCATTACGCCATTATGCGACAATTCTTTTAGAAGATTTCTAATTAATTCCAACATAAACTGAACAAATATCGTTGACTCCCCGTCCTTATTAGATGCATTAAGCGCCTTATAATAGTCATTTTGCCGCTCATGAATAATAGTCTCAATCGGAATCCATAAGAAAAACTCCTGCCACTTTGCAAGAATCAAAGTATGCCAAAGTCTTCCTGTCCTTCCATTTCCATCTGCAAAAGGGTGAATGAACTCAAATTCATAATGGAAAATACACCCCTTTACTAATGGATGCAGCTTTGATTTTTTCAACCAATCGAAGAGTTGTCCTACCAAATCTGGCACATAATTGGCCGGTGTTCCAGCATGTATCAACTGCTCTCCGGCATAAACTCCTACACCTTTGCTTCTGAATACACCAGCCTCCTTTACTAAGTCATCCATCAAAATCTTATGTGCCTTCAAAAGATCTTTAACTGAATAAGGATTCAGCTTTGACATAATCTCATATGCTTCATAAGCATTCTGAACTTCTCTGATATCCTGAGGTGATCCCAAGACACGCTTTCCATCTATTACGTCACTTACCTGTTCCTCAGTCAAAGTATTTTGTTCAATTGCTAATGAAGAGTGAATAGACTTGATACGGTTATCTCTTCTAAGCTTAGGATTCTTAGATAACTGCTCCGATACTGTCATCGCTCCGGTAAGCTCTGCTATCTCTATTACGAGATTTGTAATCTCGTCTGTCATTGTAAATGGGGGAATATAGTTATCAGACATATGAATTCCTCCTCTAATCACCACATTATCATTTAATACTAAATCCGTATTTATTCTCTCGTTGCTTAAAGGCTATATCTCCGCCCTCAAGCAAATCACAAACGTGCTCTCTTATTCCTTGCGAAATTAATACTGGTTTTGTTTTATCTTTTTCATATGTATTTTCCATAGCACCAGAACGATACTCAAATTTAATGTTATCTTGATTTTTACTATTAATTCCATCCTGATTAGATATAATTACTTCCTCAGAATCTGCGGCAACCACTACATTCGGATTATGGGTTACCAATATCATCTGTCTCTGTGCTTTCTTGGCACGAATATAAGTAACTAAATCATTATATATTGCCCTATTATCCAAATCGTCTTCTGGCTGATCTATCAAAATTGGGCACTCATTCTCATCAAAATCAAGGATCAATCTTAAAATCACAAATGCTTTCTTTCCTTCTGACATTGAAGAAAGGGTGTCCCCTTGATATTTCACATCATATATAAGTTTATAGTAATTCGTAGATACAAGTTCACTTGCCACTTGTTTTTCATTCCTACTGCCTTTTAATGTGTATCTACCATTAACGATGTCATCAAAAATACTCTCGATGAATTCATTAAACCTTGTTGCATCCTGCCAAACAAATTCCGATAAAGTCTGTACTTTCTGACCACGTTTATTAAAATTATTGTCTACAAATGAAGAAAACTTTTCACTAGCAAACTGCGGTAACGGTACAATAGACACGTCATCCTTTTCCATTAAAACTTGCTCAGAAATAGTTGTCATAATGCTATAAAATGAAGCATGTTTGTCCATGATGACATTTCGAGCAGTAATAATTTTTTCATCATATTCCTTACATTTCTCAAGTTTTTCTTTAATACCTTCAGCTTTCTTTTTCTCAACATCAAGACGCTTATTCAACTCCTCTACTGCAGCATTTTCTTTATAAAAAGCCTCCCCCTTTTTATATAAACTATTACTCTCAATTTCCTTTATCTTATTTTCATCATCAAGAATATGATTTGATGTCTCGTCCTTAACTTGTTTTATAATTTCAAGCCATTTTTCTCCAGTTTCTCGCCTTAGTTCATCATAAGAAGCTGTTATTCTCTGATTTACATCGCTTGGCAAACTGATTAAATCAGCAGATATATCTTTCAGCACCTGTAGATTCGCCAATTCACTCAATTGTGGTAATGCAGACTTAAGCAATGTTATATGGTTCTGTCGTTTTTCAAATTCCTCTTTAAGCAATATATATTGTGCTTCATCTTCATCAGAAAGCTTAATCGTCAACTTTGTTTTCAGCTCATCAACTTCTTTCTGAAGCCTGCTAATCTCACTTTCGATACCAACAGGATCTCCTACGCTTTGCAATTGATCTTCTAGATCTTTCTTTGCACCTCTAAGAGTAAAATAACTTTCAAGAGCACTTGCTATTTCCATATTGTTCTTACTCAGATTTCTTTCAAAATTTTCATAACAATTTCTGCGAGTGCTGTCCCCCTTAAGGATATTTTCAATAAGTTTGGCTGTATTTTCAGCTTTTGCTGCTAACCCATTAATATATGATTGAGGGAAATACTCAACTTTACGACCTCTTTCCGTTGATCCATCTGCCCATTGAATACTCATTGACGCCGTAACATCTTCCAAATATGTTTCATAATCTTCATTATCTCCCTTAACTTTTCCAGTATAATCTGCAAGTTTTGCAATACATCCAAGAAGGATTGACTTTCCTGAAGATCTTCCACCGATAATCGTATTTAACCCTGGATTAAATGGAATTTCCTGATTTCCAAAATCAGCATGCTTAAATGATATATTTTCAATAACTTGATACTTACTCTTTATTTCAGGCTCATTTTCCTGAATCTTCACTCTCAGTTCAGGCTCATATATTATTTGCCTCAAGCCATCAAAAGTCTTATCAGCTTTTATCCACGTAAATAATTTCCCAACATCAGCTGTTTTATGTGCATCAGATGCAGCAATTACTGGTTTTGAATAGGTTTCCACATAAAACTTAGCATTACGATCTGAAGCACTACCAATCTCGCAAATATCTATATAATCCTTAAGCAATTTTTCTTTAACCGTACCAAGAGAATCTACAACGTCTTTAACATTACTTGTACCCTTACCATCATGCTTCATTTCTTCAATACTATTGGTTTTATTACCAGCATGTACTGACACAAGTCCACCATACTGATGAATCAAATCAGCAGCTTCCTTAAAATTCACCTGTACCTTAAACATCCCAATTTTAAAAGCTTCATCATCGGTTGCACCGGGTTTTTCCTCCTTACCTTTTGCAACAATAGCCGTTCTTGACAATCTCAACGGACTAAGAATAAGCTCTTCCATCCCCTTCTGATCCAATGTTATATTTCCATACTTTTCTGGGAAAAGACCAATCATGTGAACAGATTTTGCACCATACTCAGTTCTAAACTCTATACCACTTATGACGACGATATTTTTGCTTGCCGCGTATTTCTTTATTTCATCAATATTGCTAACAGTATGATGATCTGTTAGTGCTATTACCGATATTCCTTTATTCACTGCTTCATCTACTATCTGCTGAGGAGTTTGTTTTCCGTCTGAAGCATCCGAGTGAATATGCAAATCCCAATTTCCCCATGTTGATCCCCCATAATTAAATGATTCCATGTTTTCCTCCTTAAAACTAAAGTTTCTCTCTTATGCTGCCCCATGTTTCTTAAACTACTTGACTGCCTTCAGGCAGACAGATGTGACAGGCGTTATAAAATTAAGTTGGTGCGCTCTTCGTTTTTGCTGTTTTTCTAAAACATTAAGTATCTTCAATATGTATGTCTTGACCACAACGCCTCCTTTAATCTGCTGACCATCTGGTCTCAAAATCCGTTTTTTCCATTGCCAGCCCTGAATTCAATTTATCCACCACTTCTTTACCCTGAGGTATAAGCTTTAATGTCTGTAATGATTGTCTCACAGAATTGCGCAAATCCCTTAATGAAGCCTTCGCCTTTATCCAGTTCTGCGGACTAAAAATCTTCTCGCTATTACGTGCTTCATCAGATGCACTTTCCAATGCTGCATTCAGACACGTTCCTGTCATATTAATGATATAGTCAACCAAATCACTATTCCTCAACTTTTTAAGTGCAATCGCCGGATTCGGCACAGACTCCGGCATTTTATTTATTTCACAGAACACAACAGAAATTGCATAAAGGTGATGATATGGAGCATATGCTTTCATAGCAAGTAAAGATTCATTCAAATCCATTGGATTATCTTTTGTCCATTTACTTATTATTGCGCTAAACATATCATGCAATGCCTGAATATTTTCAGGATCGTATTCCTTGTGAAACAGCTGGTCAAAATACTTATCAAAGATTTTGGTTTCACTGTATGAAATCGTAGGTCTCTGAGAATGCCATGCTATAAGTTCTTTTCCTAAATCTGTCAGGTTGACCATATGATTCGTATTATATTTTGTAGGGTCGGCTTTTTCACCACGTTTTGTCAGAAAATATCCATCCGTAAAATGTTGTTCATATGCTTTCTTCATTGTAAGAACAGATTTATCGTTACTTCGGAGGTCCCTCGGCTTAACAGCACTTTGTGAGTTCGTAGATGTACTTATTTTGTCTGCACGCTCTGGGTCGCTTATTTCGTAAAAGCGGAACATTATATATGCATCATTTGCCTTCTTAGTGTTCTCGCCACAACTAAATATCGTACTGAGCGACTGACATCCATTAACAACATTTAGTTCCTTTGTTGATAATACATTGTCATGAATCTCAATATTAGAACAAATTGCAGTTATACCATTATGCAGGAAGAAAAAATCGGATGCATCAGTTCTTATTGTGCGGGCAATTCCTTTATTAACTTTATTTCCAGATCCTAGTGACTGACGTACATTCTTTCTGAATAGACTACCATCTTTTATTCCAGGTATTTTAATACATTCCTTCAGAGAAATGGCTGCAATCACTGCCTTTGTGTCACCTATCATCAATTCCATATATTTACCAGCCTCAACTGAAAACTGATGATTTATATATGGCCTATTCTTATTAAGCGCTTCATCATATTTAAACTGTAGCGTCTCATTATCTATAAGTTCGAGATGCGCCGCAAGAGTCTCATCTTCAGAAAGCTGTTTCTCAAATGCATCAAAATCATCCTTTGCAGAAGATGTCAATCCAGCAGTTGTAATAATCTCAAAATGTATTTCATAATCATCTTCCAGTGCGGTAGAAAGCTCATTAATCTTTACTTGAAGTCTTTCATTAGCTCCTTCTTGAAGATGAGCCAGGTCTTTTATCTGTACCCATGATGAAAGCACTTCTCTAAGGGGTTCTGCATCTACTGTCTCGCCACTGTAAAATTTGCCCTGTATAATATAAATATTAGATGTTTCGTTATCAATGTATATTGCATCAATCTGTTTGTCTCCGGCCCCGTCTGTTATGCAGTCACGGGTCTCATAAGTATCCAGATTATGAATATTGCGAAGATACCATGCTACAAAACGCTGTCCGTCATTCGGATAATTGTCTCTGTAGTATGGCTGCGCTATTTCCTTTAAAATCTGATTATACATTTATTTATCCTCCAATAGCATTTTCTATTCATCAGTATTTTTTGATTTGATATATTTCGCAGCTTTTATTCTCTCATCCTTTGGCTTAACCGCATCATCAGGTATTGCCCAATACAATCCGATTTTTGTTGCTGCCGGAATTCTTCACTGACTGCATAGAATCTGAATTCGTCTTCCTGATAGCCCCACTTTTCTGCCGTTTGAGTTATTGATAAAAACCCCATATTTCTTACCTCTCGCGCTTACGCGATATGGCCATTACAACATAATATATTATACTCCAAGCCTCGAACATCATCAATCGTTTTGACGTATAAAATGGCGTAAATCAATTTCTTGATTTCCCATGATTTATTACATTGATTTCAATAATATCATTTTCACCCAAATGATATTATTACCCTCTTAAATGATGCAAATAAAAAAGAGGCCTCCGGAATCACTAAAATCCCCGAGGCCAACACTACCTTCACTACTTTATCCAAAGTCGCGAGCAGTGTACTCTTGTACAACTATGCACGTTGTGGAGATTTTCCACAATCCCCTTTGAACAGATTTTTCAAATCTGGCTGCGCTCGTAAACGAGCTTTATTACGCTTTGCACCATTTCTATGAATCACTATTTTTATAAAATCCATCCACGATTTCAAGGATCATTCTAAGACTTTCCAGCTTTTCCAATTCAAGCTCATCCACAGATTTGAGCGACATCAGATGTTCATCAATTGTCTTCATCTCGTTTCTGATAGCATCAAAAGTTTTGATATTTCCGACAACATAAATCTGATTGTACATGCAGCTTTGCGCTACGTAATCCTGGATCTTCAGTCCTGAAAGCCTTATCCTGTTAAATATGATTTCTTTCTCTTCAGGCGTCACTCTAAAATTGACACATGCAGACTTCTTTCGTTTTTTCTCATCCTTCTTTTTCGGTTTTGTATTCTTAAGCAAAGTATCCCGCCTGTATATTTTCCCATGTTCTTTACTAGCACTCATAGATTAATTCTCCATTCTCTCATAATCCTGATTGAGCCTATCTGCCATCTTACGTTGCTTCGATGGGTACAGATGAGAATATGTCATCGTAACCGATATGCTCTCATGACCTAATCTGTCAGCTATCTCCACGGGAGAAAAACCAAGCTCAATAAGATGTGCCACATGACTATGTCTCAAATCATGAATACATATCCTCTTCACCCCTGTCTCCCTGACACCACGATCTATCTCATGATGAAGATAGGATTTTGATATATTAAAGAATCTGGTATCATCATCACATTTATAAAGCATGGAAAAGTAATCCTCCATCTCATCGCATAAAAAGTCCGGCAGATCAATCACGCGATTACTCTTTTGTGTTTTCGGATCAGTAACATAGATTTCACCCTTTAACTGCTGCAAAGACTTATTAATCGTTAAGGTCTTTTTCTCTAAATCAAAGTCACCTTTCGTTAGAGCCAACAACTCGCCACAACGAATTCCACACCAGTATAGTATTTCAAAAGCATAATAAGAAACCGGCTTTTTCTTCATAGCTTCTTTAAACATCTGATACTCTTCTCTTGTCCAAAACAACATCTCTTTTGCCTTGGATGAGCCCATAGAGCCAGCAATCTTTACCGGATTATCCTTCAAGCCATAGTACCTTACCGCATGATTAAAAAGGGCCGACAACTGTGCCGAAATAGACCTAAGATAAGTTGGTTGATAACGCTTTCCTTCCTCGTCTTCCATATGTAATATCGTATTCTGCCACTGAATCACATCCGTCGGTGTAATATCGGAAAAAGCCTTATCCTCGAAATATGGAATAATCTTGGTGCAAAAAGCATGTTCCTTGGTGAGCCTCGTATTATATTTGATTCTTGGGCCGATATCATTAAAATAAGTCTCCACAAATTCCGTAAATCCCATATTGAGATTCTTAGACTTCTGCAGCAAGAATTTTCGCTCATACTCTAGCGCCTCTCGCTTTGTCTTAAATCCTCTTTTATAGAGGACTTTTGTTTTATTTTGCCAATTGTTGTACCTGGAATAAATCGTCCAGGTACCCATAGCCTCATCTTTACTTACTGACATAGTTTTCCTCCCTTCATTTTCTCATACATGCTTCTTCGTAGTAAAAACGATTGATCTTACCTGCCATTGTAAGAAGTTTGGGATTCTCCGCTTTCATCTGATCTGAAAGTTGTTTGATAATGGCATAGCCTTTACTTCTGGATACTTCCCAGTCAGCACACACTTCATCAACTCCTACATACATTGGCTTTGTATTTGTGATTTCCATAAGTAAAATCTCCTTTCCATTTTCATTTAGCTTAATATTGATATCTTTACCGAATAACAATCCTGAACACGCATATATTTATTCCACCACCTCCTTAAACTTGCTTAAATCTGTGCATAAAAAATAGGCATAAAAAATGCGTGGAAAGAAAATCAATTCTTCTCACGCATCTTAAATGCCTTTACTTTTTCTATCTTAATATTATCACTATTATTTTCCCGCGTATATGTCCAATGTCGGACGAGACGAGACAAAACAGGTCAAAATGAGACAGGATATTAAACTGCTGATTATTGCGACCATTTTGCAACCAGACAATTTAAAAATCCCCTATTTATGCCTGTTTCCAGCGATAATACTATCCCTGGGCAACATACTTTATCCTCCAAAGGGCAAAGCAGCTTATCCTCCATCCATAGATAAAGAGTACCCATAATACTTCTTTATGGTTATCTGTAAAATACTCTCAAACAAGAGTCATAAATCCCATCAACGCCTTATACTACAAGGATTAATAAACAAAAGAACAGACCTTGGAAAGACAGTTTAGTGATCTTTCACAAGGTCTGTTACTATTGTTTTATTTTATTCTTTCAGGATAAGACAGTTTACCTCTGGGAGGATAATCTGCTTTGCCCTTGGACACTAAGCTTACTCCATCTCAAGAATTTCATCCTTGTCACTGGTTACTTGTCATTGCAAAATCGTTTATTTTGGGGGATTTTCCCCGTGTCTTTCTATTTCATTTTCGTGAGTTTTAAGTGAAAAGGTATCAAAAAGGTATCAATTTTCTAATTGCCTGATACCTGCTGCTCCTTTCTCCTCCCCCGAGTAAGCATATCCATTATACCAAATAGCATACTGTTATTCTATTTCTTCCAGTTCTTTTCTTAGAAATTCTTCCAGTTTCTGCTTATCAGGAAGATGCAACATATATGTAGATACAAACAGTTGGTTATCCATCCCCGATAAAGCGTATTCTACCATCTGTGCTCCTTTGTCCGTGCATAACAATATGCCCACCGGAGGATTATCTCCCTCAATCATTTCATTGGCTTTGTAGTATCCCACATAAGCATTTAGCTGTCCAAGATCTTCATGTTTGAACTCATCATTTTTGAGTTCTACTATCACATTACAGTGAAGTAGACGATTATAAAACACAAGATCAATGAAGTAGTACTTATTGTCAATAACAATTCTCTTCTGTCTTGCTTCAAAACAGAAACCCTCGCCCAGTTCCAGCATGAATTCCTGCAAATGATCTATAAGCGCCTGTTCTAATTCAGATTCATTCAAAGATCCGCTTGCGTCAAGCCCTAAAAATTCAAATGTAAATGGATCCTTGATTGAAAGCGCATATCCTTCCGGATTATCTTCAGACAGTTTTAATAGTTCCTTGGGATTTTTACTTACTCCTGATCTGAAATACAAGTTTGTCTTTATCTGTCTACGAAGCTCCCTTACGCTCCATCCGCATTTTATGCATTGCGTTTCATAAAAGAATCGCTCAAACTCATCTTCAAGTACCATAATTTCCCTGATATGTGAGAACGACAACCTTTTTACAAGTAATTCCGGATTTGTGATAAATTCGTTCGACACTGTCGAACTTTTTTGACTATCAACAAGCACTCCGAATTCGTTCGACACTGTCGAACGAATCTGAGGGTATGTCTGATAAAACTGTCTGCATGCCTTAAAAAGAGTCACATTCATGCCCTTATCATTGATACTCTTTTCAAGATTTTCCATAAGGTTACTGCCATATTCTGCTCTATCCCTGCCACCCTGTTCATACTCGACAATATAATAGCCTATAGCCCAATTCCTTAAAGTCATAAGCTGATTTACTGCGCCTTTCGCAGCATTTCCAGCCCTAACATTTATATCCTTTATATCATTCGCAAGTACAGCAAACGTTTTTTCTTTTCCCATAGAACACCTCGTACTTTCAAATTTGCAAACACCGTCTGCAAAATCAGAGCATCCGCATTTGCATTGTTCATTTTTGCACATTACTTTTTTATTCATCCAATTTACCGCCCTGCATTTCTATATAATCCTGTATGTCTTCGATAATACCTCGGTTTCCGGTAGAATTATAATTTTCATAACATACATCAATATACCCTAACACATCATACTCTTTAAAAATATCAGAGAGCTCAGAATAAGATTTATTCCAAGCCTTTGATAGTATTGGTATCAAAGTCAATTGCATATTAAGCACTGCCTTGTCCCGTTCCACCATAATTTTACCTCATCATTACACTTCCCACGACGCCCTAATGTTTTAAAGCTTCTATATATCCCAGTAATCTTTCCTTTTGTGAATTCTTAAGATTTTCCATTTCTATCAAAAGATCATACTCCTTCGTACCTTTTGTAACCACTCGATAATCCAGTTCCTCAACAGCTTGAACCGTGTCCTGCAACAATTCATAGGGCGTTACTTTTAACACCTTACAAATAATCATTATCTTATCCGCTGAAGGATTCGTTTTCTTTCGTTTCCAATCACTAATAGTACTTTGTGCAATACCAGTAGCTTTTGAAAAATCTCCCTGCTTCATTTCACGTTCTTCTATCAGTATAAAAATACGTTCACTAATTGTCATTTTCTGTTCCTCGCTCCATCATATTGTGTTCTAACCACGCCCGAAACTCCTCCGGGCATGCAGCTATCCACTCAAAATAATGCGTGGTAAATTCTTCAAGTGTATGCCCATACTCTTTCAAAGAAAATCGATTTATGTATTCATAGATTTCTTCCTCCATAGAAAAAGAATATCCATCCCCTGTATCAGTAACTCTTATTGGATTTTCAACCAATCTTTGCAGTACCAACGCCCTGATAAGGTCATCCATTTCTATTGTTTTTTCCTGGTCAATATTAACTTTACCAAACAGTCGCTCATACAAATCAAAAGATAAGAGGATTTTGTCCGTATCGAATATCTTACACCTGACCGGATTTCCGTATTCCTTATAAAAGTCTTCTGTTTCAAGTTTTGCAATCAATTCGTTGATAGCGATTTCTGGAAACACCATAAACTCGCGCCCTCTCCTTCGGTATATCGTTTATCGTCCGTATATACGTAATTATAATCTCACAAAATAGCACTGTCAATAGAATTATTCATCGCTTGCATTTTCCTTCATTTTCAATAAACTCACGACTGACTCCCTACTATATTTCAGTCGTGAGTTGGTCGCGAGTCAATGACAATCAAAAAAATCTTTGTTAACACTTTACTGTAATCAAATCAATTTTCTTTCTTGATCCAACCTCTCTGATATTTCCTCCTGCACGCCAGGAAAAAGATGTGCATAGTAATATGTAATCCGGTAGGCTCGCAGCCTATCATAACTTCGGTCTTATCATTCTCCATCCTGATCTTCTCTTCCCATTGATTGAAGGTATTAAATCCTTCAATACTGTTTTGAAACGATAGGACCCTTTTTGTAAGCTCCTTGCCTCTGTTATCAAAGGCTCTGGCATAATGGAGCTGGCTTCCGACATCTACGCAGATTACCAGTGTTGTGTCTGTTACTTGTTCGATTTTTTTCATTCTGTGTATAATTCATGTGAGACCTCCGGTTTGATTTGGTATTTTCATCCGTCAAGATGTACCTATATCTTATCGATAGGTCTCTTTTTATTCAATTGGCGCTATTTATGAATTACAAGAATGCTCCTTTATTCCTTATATCTGTTCCAAACGTATTTTGTATATCTACCGCCACCAATCTTTATTATGCTTTCCGATGACAGAAGTTCTGACAGTGCCCTTTCAACAGTTATGCGGCTTATGTCAGGGCATTTCTCCATGATCTGTGACTTCGTGATCTCGCCATAGGTGTTCTTAATCAGTTCAGCCACACGCTCCGGCTTTGAAAGGCCGCTTGTAACCAAAGTTTCTACCCTGTCAGAGAAGTCTCTGTATGCGGCCACTACAACACCAAGCATATACTGTACAAACGGAACATAATTATTCTCTTCCTCATGCCAGTTAAGAGAGCTTTCCTGCAGGCACTCATAATATGATGTCTTAGTCTTTTCTATCAGATGTTCTATACTGATATACTTACCTACGATGTATCCAGCTCTGTATAACATCAGCAGCGTGAGCAGTCTACTCATTCTTCCGTTGCCGTCATTAAACGGATGGATGCAAAGGAAATCCAATATAAACATCGGTATCAAAAGCAGTGGATCTATTGTTCCGGTTCCGAGAGCTTTGTCAAATTCATTACAAAGATTCTCGATTGCCTCGGGCGTTTCCCATGAAGGGACCGGTCTGAATCTTACAAATTTGTTGCCCTGTTCATCCTCTTCCTCAATGATATTATCCGCTGCTTTATACTTTCCTCCGATATCATAACCTTCAAATTTATATAAATCTCTATGAAGCTGAAGGATCATATTCGGTCTTATCGAGATGTAATCATGACTCTCATGGATTGTATTAAGTACATCCCTGTATCCGGCAATCTCTCGCTCGTTCCTCGTCTTAGGCGTGGTCTTATCCTTTACAAGTGCCTTCAATCTTGCATCGGAAGTGTAGATACCTTCAATCTTGTTTGAAGCCTCAGTACTTTGAATCTTGGCAATCTCTACAAGCCTTGTCAATGCATCTGCTTTAGCTTCAACAAACAAAGTCTGCTCTCCTTTATATTCATGAATCTGTGTAAGAAGAGCTACTATATCAGGAGTTAAAAGTTTTTTCCATTTATTACTATAATCAAATGTTCTCATTTTAATATCCTCATTTATACATCAACTTACTCAAAATCGTGTATATGATGCAATTTAATGCTATCATTCAATATACTCATTGTCAACATCAACTACATCATTTGTCCCGAAATGATGTAGTTGTAATCTCGATGATGCAATTAAAATCGACATAAATATTTGTGTACATTTTTATCTGAATATAAAAAACTGCAGGCAATCACGCGGATTACCTGCAATCTATTAACAATATCTGTACCAGATGAACGGGATAACACAGATGTTATCCTTGGGCACTCTACTTTATCCTCCAAAGGGCAAAGCAGCTTATCCTCCACCCATAGATAAAGAGTACCCATAATACTTATTAATGGTTATCTGTAAAACACTCTAACTCCTGAGTCATTAATCCCATCAACGCCTTATACTACAAGGATTAATAAACAAAAGAACAGACCTTGGAAAGGGGTCTCGTTAGTCCTTTTCAAGGTCTGTTACTATTGTTTTATTATATTCTTTCAGGATAAGACAGTTTACCTCTGGTAGGATAATCTGCTTTGCCCTTGGACAGATGTATTATTCCATCTCAAGGATTTCATCCTTGTCTCTGGTTGCTTGTCATTGCAAAATCGTTTATTTTTGAGGATTTCCCCGTGTCTTTCTATTTCATTCTCATGAGTTTCAAGAGAAAAGGTATCAAAAAGGTATCAAAATTCTAATCTTGTGATACCTGCCAGTTCTTTCCTCTCCGTCGAGAAAGTATGACCATTATACCAATTATTTAGCTGCTATTCTATTTCATATCCAGTAAATTCATCACCAGCTTAACCATAATATCCTTTTCGTCCGGATTCGATTCCGCAATCATAAGCGTAATAGCTACCAATTCACCGTCTCCAATACGCTTACTGCCATCTTTAAACAAAGCTTGATTCCTCTCCAAGAATTCCAGGAACAAGGAAGCTGCGATTCTTTTGCAACCATCTGCAAACGGATGATCCTTGATCATAAAATAAAGTAAGTTAGCCGCCTTTTCTTCAATAGTCGGGTAGGCATCTTCGCCAAATACACTTTGGTATATTGCAGAAATAATCCCATTCACTTTTCCAACTTCTTTTTCTACACCGAAGACATCCGTATCAAAAGAATCCCTCATATGAGAAACCATCATCATACAGTCATCATAAGTAATCCTATATACAGGAGCCTTTCCATCAGGTTTAACTATTGCTTGGTGATCATACTGATCTAACAACGTCAAAGCATCCGTATACAGGTTTACAGCTCTTAGGATATCCTTTTCTTCAACATTTAATGCATCTGCCAACATTCTGGTTTGAATATCAACTGTCTTTTGCAATGCATGTAAGCGTTTCTCATTTATTGCATAGCCATCAATCATGTACTGCTTTAAGATTTTACTTGCCCACTGACGAAATTCGATACCCCGTTTTGATTTCACGCGGTAGCCTACAGATATGATGACATCTAAATTATAGTATTTTGTTTTATAATGTTTACCATCAGATGCAGTTGTCAAGAAATCCTTGACAACTGACTTCATATCTAACTCCCCTTCTTTGAAACAATTATTTGCATGTAAGCTCACATTTTGCTTTGTTGTATTAAACAACTCTGCCATCTGCGCCTGCGTCAGCCACACTGTATCTCCATCCATCGGGACTGACAACGTTACTTCCTTGTCTTTCGTTTCAAATAGTATAATCTCACTTTTCTTCACTAAAAACACCTCCCGCAAATATTACCTTTTTCCATACTTTTTTGATTTCTTCCACAAACTGTCTGTCCGGCTTAATTCCTGATAATAACTTTTCAATTAATCCGGCCAGTTCCAATGCCATTTCATCGTCTGTATAATACTCAAACAATTCTCTGATATTCACGCTATATAAATGATAAAACATCATTAATGCATCATCCAAAATTTGCAAATGATTTGATGTACATGTAACCGTCTCCACGAAGGCCTCGTTAGCATTTTCACAGCTACATTTGATCACCGGTAAATTACCTTTTATAAGCGGTTTGTTATAATCTACTGTATATCCTCCTTCCGGATGTTTGGCATATGCCAAATTATAACGAATAACCTGCTGCATATCATAAGAGTTAATTGCACGAATATCTGTATGGTCACTCCAAATCCCCAGGCTAGCACTGAACCCATATCTATCAAGATCCGTATCCCTCATGATAATTCCTCTTATTGCCAAAAGAATGTGCTCGCAAACATATCTTTTGTCGTGTAAAGTTGTAGAATCGTTCAATCTCCAACTCAACCTTGAAACAATATTATCATATTGTCCTATAAAAATTCTGTTGTAAAAATCTAAAGCTTCGGTACAAATTGTCACTTCATCTTCATTAAAAAGGAGATTTGTTTTTCCTGTCTGCTTGCGTATTCTCATCACCACTCTAGAAAAGGACAATACAATCATTTCATTTTTATCAATAATGAATTCTTCCCCAGCTACATATATTTTATCCTTATCAGATGAGCAATTCATAATATAAGAATAATCATCCCCTACTCCATCTATTTGAGGAACATCATCGAAGCCTAGTAAAAAAGACAATTGGTCATCTTCATCTACTATATAACCATCTTTATCCCAAACTTGAAATAATGATTTCAACAATATATCCAGTTTTTTCTTGCTCTCAAGTTGCTTTCTAAGGAATCCTGATATAAGTTTTATTCCATTACCATAAGGAAACTCAATGCCCATGTCGTATAATAATTGTGTACTTTCAATCCATTCGCCCTTCTTCGGCTTTAAATAAGCTCTTCCTCTTGTCATATTGTCTCCTCCGCCGCCTTTACGTCACGCTACCGTATATGCTTTTTATACATATGTTTAAGCGATGCTTAATGAATAAAGCACCGCCATCAGACCTATTGTTTTAAAGCCGCTATATACCCTAGCAATCTTTCTTTTTGTGATTTCTTCAGACTATCTATTTCAAGTAAAAGATCATACTCCTTTGTTCCTTTAGTAACTACTCGATAATCCAATTTCTCCACCGTTTGAACCGTGTCCTGCAACAATTCATATGGTGTTACATTTAACACCTTACAAATAATCATTATTTTATCTGCAGACGGATTCGTTTTCTTTCGTTTCCAATCACTAATAGTACTCTGTGCTATTCCTGTAGCTTTCGAAAAGTCCATCTGGGTAATTTCACGTTCTTCCATTAATTTAAAAATGCGTTCACTAATTGTCATTTTCTGCTCCTTTATCCATCATGCTTTCTTCCACCCAGGCCTTAAACTCATCCGGGCATGCTGCTATCCACTCAAAGAAATAGGAGGTTAGATTCTCAAGTGTAATCCCATAATCTTCCAATATAATTCGGTTTAAGAAGTCATAAACTTCGCTTTCCATAGAAAGAGAATATCCCTCCTCCGTATCTGTTACACTAACTGGGTTTTCATGAAGCCTTTGCAATACTAACGCTCTGATAAAATCATCTATTTCTATTGTATTTTCTTTATCAAAATTCACCTTACCAAATAAACGCTCATATAAATCAAAAGACATAAGGATTCTATCTGTATCAAATATTTTACATTTGACAGGATTACCATAAAGCTTATAAAAATCATCAGATTCGAGTTTTTCTATCAATTCGCTGGAAGAAATCTCCGGATATAACATAACTCTCCCTCCTTACATCGCCTTATCGTATTTTATTCGTATATACGAAATTATAATCTCATATAGTATCTATGTCAATAGCTTCATAACCTACATCTTCCCTTCTTTCCTTATCCAGCCTGTCAGCTATCTCTTCCTGCACGCCAGGAAAAAGATGTGCATAGTAATATGTAATCCTCTCACTTTTGTGTCCAACACGCTTTCCGATAGCAACTGCTGAAAAGCCCATATGAATTAATAAAGACACATGACTGTGTCTAAGATCATGAACGCGAATACGTTCTACTCCGGATTCTTCCGCATACTTCTGAAGCATAAGGTTAAGCTGCGTCTTTGAGGCTTTGAAAATACGTTCATCCTCTTCCACCTGCAGCTCCTTAACAAATCCCTCTATCTCGTTGCAAAGAGATTCAGGTATCGTCACAGTTCTAAGCCCGCTTTGCGTTTTTGGCAGACTTATAATTGGTTCGCCCTTTACAACTGTAAAAGTCTTATTTATCTCTACTGTTTTCTTATTGAAATCAAAGTCCCCCAAAGTCAACGCAAACAATTCTCCCTCTCGAAGACCGCACCAATAAAGCATCTCAAAGGCATAATAAAAAATTGAAGTACTCGGAACATGCGAGATGAAAATTTCAAATTCTTCTTTCTTCCAATAACAAAACTCTTGCGGCCTTCCTCCGGAAATAGGAAGCACTTTCTTCACAGGGTTTGACTCTAAATCATAATATCTCACCGCGTGGTTAAAAATGGAGCTTAGCTGAGATTGAATTGTTTTGTAGTAAGAAGCGGCATAATCACTACCGTCTTTTCTTTTCATCTGGGCGATTTGATTCTGCCATTTAATAATATCCCTCGGCTTAATCATATCCAATTTCATATCACCAAAGAACGGAAGAATCTTTGTACGTACCACGTGCTCTTTCGCATCCCAGGTACTTTTTCTGACTTGAGGTTTCATATCCTCCGTGTAAGTCTCCCAAAAATACCTAAATAACTTTCCCGTGCATCTGGATTTTAAAAGCACAAAATTCCTTTCCCATTCAAGAGCTTCGCGCTTAGTTGCAAACCCTCTCTTTGTCTTTCGATGCACCTCGTTCTCATAATCACGATAGTACACCGATACCGTCCAGGTTCCTCTTTTTTCATCTCTGTAAACTGACATAATAATGTCCTCCTTAAAAAAAATATTGTGAAAATCACATATTATCTGTCGGCATTTGAATAAGAAATGAAAAAAATACATTATTCCAAAGAATAAATTTCAAACCTGTCACGTCTGCATATTTACGGGCTTATCACCTGCAAGCCATATGAAATGATACCTTTTTGATACATTTTTTTACATCAAAATGGTGTCACAAAAGAGCATAAAAAATCCGCAAACCCTGCAAAATCAAGGGCTTGCGGATACGTTATTTTATCACTTTACTACTCCATCTCCACCGTAGCCGGCGGTTTACTTGTACAGTCGTAAAGTACCCTATTTACCCCTTTTACCTCGTTTACGATTCTATCTGCAACTTTACTTAGGATTTCAAAAGGAATCGGAGCTGCCTCAGCAGTCATAAAGTCTGAGGTGATGACAGCCCTTAATGCAACGGCATAGTCGTAGGTACGACCGTCTCCCATTACTCCAACGCTTCTCATGTTTGTAAGCGCAGCGTAATATTGGGAAATCTTTTTATCCAAGCCTGCCTTGGCGATTTCTTCTCTGTAAATAAAGTCGGCATCCTGAACGATTTTTACTTTTTCTTCTGTTACTTCGCCTATGATTCTGATGCCAAGACCAGGGCCTGGGAATGGTTGTCTGAATACAAGATATTCAGGGATTCCAAGTTCTAATCCTGCTTTTCTTACTTCATCTTTAAAGAGCATTTTTAATGGCTCAACAATTTCTTTAAAATCAACATAATCAGGAAGTCCTCCAACATTGTGGTGGGATTTGATTACGGCGGATTTTCCAAGACCGGATTCTATAACATCAGGATAGATTGTACCTTGAACAAGATAATCTACCTTGCCTATTTTTTTTGCCTCTTCTTCGAAAACTCTGATGAATTCTTCACCGATAATCTTTCTTTTTTGCTCCGGTTCTGTTACCCCTTTAAGTTTTTCATAAAATCTTTGCTGTGCATTAACACGAATAAAGTTTAATTCATAAGGGCCTTTTGGACCAAATACTGCTTCCACTTCATCTCCTTCATTTTTACGAAGAAGACCCTGGTCTACAAATACACAGGTAAGCTGTTTTCCAATGGCTTTTGAAAGAAGTACTGCTGCCACTGATGAATCCACACCGCCGGATAAAGCACATAATACTTTTCCGTCACCAATCTTTTCACGAAGATTTTTTATGGTAGTTTCAACAAAGGAATCCATTTTCCAATCTCCGCTACAACCACATACATCAATAACAAAGTTTCTAAGCATCTTTGTTCCTTCAACGCTGTGTACTACTTCAGGATGAAATTGAACGGCATAAAGCTTCTTTGAAACATTTTCCATTGCTGCAATCGGGCATGAGGTTGTATGAGTCGTTACCTCAAATCCTTCAGGAGCTTTGCTGATAAAATCTGTATGACTCATCCAGCAGATTGTCTTTTCTTCTACATCTTTGAAAATATTACTATCTTTTTTATCAATTAAAACTTCTGTTTTTCCATACTCACTTACTACAGCCGGCTCAACTTTTCCGCCTAATGTATAAGCCATAAGCTGAGAACCGTAGCAGATTCCAAGTACTGGAATTCCAAGTTCAAAAAGTTCTTTATCATAATGAGGTGACTTCTCATCATAAACGCTGTTTGGGCCACCTGTAAGTATGATTCCTTTTGGATTCATTTCTTTAATCTTATCAATGCTTAAAGTATAAGGATGAACTTCACAATATACATTACATTCCCTTACTCTTCTTGCGATAAGCTGGTTATACTGACCACCAAAGTCAAGTACTATTACCATTTCTTTACTCATTTTAAATCCTCCTGATTAAAAACTGACACAAAGCAGATTACATAACCCAAAAGGCAAAATCTCCTTTGTTATTAGAAACTTTAAATATATCTCCTTCGTCAAAAGGCACTTGTCTGCTATTATAACCCCTTTTTATAAACTGTTCAATGTCCTGATTGCATCTTTTGTGCAATTCAATGCCTCTTCAAAGTTGTTTTTTTCAAGATAATCCTGAATTTGAATAATAATATCCAATACCTCAATAGGATTATCTTTGTTCTTGATTCTTTTTAGCACTTTAGTAGCCGTAAAAATCTCCTTTTCAATAAGATTATCTTTAAGATCTATAAAGTCTAGTTTTACACTTCCTAAATCTTTGTGTCTGTTGGCCTTATGTTCTTTTCTTACCTTAAAGGAATTTAATACTTCCTCTACGCTGTCAATATTTTCAAAGAGCTCATCAAGGTGCTTTTCAATAAATTCCATATCCTCTTTTCCTGCTGCTTCTTCCATCAGATAGGCTATATCGGCAAGATCATCTGCTCCGATATTTCTGGAGCTGTTTCTAAGAACATGAAGCTTGGATTTTGCGGCTTCTAACCTGCCATTGGCAATATCATTTCTTATTCCATCTTTTTTAGAGGCAATCTCTTCTTTATACACCGTTAAAACAACTTTGTACTGTTCTTCATCATGCTTAACATAAGACATTGCCTTTTCAGTATTGATAACATCCATCGGAAGCTCATCAATTCTTGCCTGTTCCGAATCTTCGTAAAATTCCTCTTTCTTTACGGTATCTTTTATAATCTTTTCAGGTGGCAGCCATCTTAAAAGTTTCTGGGTCATATCGGACATGGCAATAGGTTTTGCTATAAAGTCATTCATATTACTGCTTAGGAAAAGTTCCTTGGCTCCGTTTACCGCATTAGCACTTAGGGCTATAATCGGAAGTTTCCAATATTTCTTATCCGGTAATTGCCTGATATTTGCAGTAGCTTCTATACCGTCCATTTCCGGCATCATATGGTCCATAAATACAATATCGTAGTCCTTTTTCATAACCATTTCAATGGCTGTTTTACCACTTCTTGCAGTATCAATATGCATCTTAAATGGCTCTAAAAGTCCCTTTGCCACTGTCAGATTCACCAGATTATCATCTACAATAAGCACCTCTGCCTTTGGTGCGGTAAAGTTTACTGTGTAAGCAGTGTCTGTAATTACTTTCTCGTATTCATCCTCACCGTTTAATACTTCCACAACCTTAAATGGAATAATAGGCCTTGTTAAAAAATGAATATCTTCATCATTTTCTTCATATTCTTTATAGGAATCAGTAATAATAACTGACTCTATCATCCATTCCTCAAGATGTTGTGCCAATTCCTCTGTCATATTGTTTTCATCAACAAATGCATAATCAGCATCTCCTTCGCATAAAGCAAGCATTTCATCGTGATTATCCGTAAATTGAAATTCCACTCCCAATTTTGTAAAAAGGTTGTCAAAAAAATCTCTTTCCAATGGGGAAGAAAAGTAACCAATAGCCATAACTTCCTCTTTAAGCTGCATGCTTTTTGCCGTATCAACAACAGCTTGTGGAAGTCTAAATCCAAAAACAGAACCTTCGCCGTACTTACTTTCAAATATTATTTCACCATTCATAAGTGAAACAAGCTGTTTTGATATTGTAAGTCCAAGGCCTGTTCCCTCAATATTTTTATTTTTTATCTTATCTAATTGTGAAAATGATTTGAAAAGTTTCTCCTTATCTTCTTCCCTGATACCCATTCCCGTATCTTTTACGGTAATCTCCAAAACAGCGCTAAGATCCACCATTTTGGCACCTATAGATAAAATTACCGAACCTTCCTGAGTATATTTTGCGGCATTATTTACTACATTTAAAATTACCTGTTTTATTCTTCCGTCATCTCCAAAAAGTTTGGAGGGAATATCAGGATCCACATTAATAATATACTCAAGGTTTTTATCCTTCATTTTTTTAAATGTAATTACAACAATTTCCTCGATAAGATTGCTTAAAGAATACTCCCTGGCAACAATTTCCATTTTTCCTGATTCAATTTTAGAAAAGTCCAAAATATCGTTTATAATCGTAAGAAGTCCTCTTCCGGCTGTTCTAATTTGTCTGATATACTCCGCCTCTTTTTCAGGAATATCCCCTCTTAATGCCAGTTCACTCATTCCAATTATGGCATTCATAGGAGTTCTTATCTCGTGACTCATATTTGCAAGAAACTGGGATTTGACATTATTGGCATCATCCGCCTCCTGCCTTTTATCGTTTAATTCCTTCATTATTTCCACTTCATGGGTCATGTCATACAGGAAACTGATGGCACAAACAGGCTCTTTGTATTCATCATAAACAGGGCTTGTTACAGCCTTGCAGATATTGTCCATTCCGTAAAGTTTTGCCTGATCTGTGTAGGATTTTGCCCTGTTGGTTACTATTTCTCTCATTCTGTTTTCCAATTCATCTGTATCAATGTTTAAATCAAGAAATTCAAAAGCCGTCTTTCCTATTATATCTTCTTTTTTACTCTTGGAAAAATATCTGATACCTGCTTCATTGACTGAAATAATAACAAGGTCTCTTCCTAACATTAATACCGGCGTATCAACATATGCCATTATATACTTTGCGAAATTCGCAGCAGAAAAACCCATTCTTTTGTATTTTTTAGAAATTGAATAGGCAACAATAAATGCCACAGTGGCCCCGAAGCCACTGGATGGAACTGCCGGCGTACTATACAACACAGGAACAATCGTATCAAATATAGAGCCCAGTAAAACCGCTACCTCATATAAAACCAGATATAATATTACTACCTTGTTTCTTTTAAACACAGCCCTTTCATACCATTTTTTCTGTATCATTGCTGTGATAAAAATCCCACTGAAAAAATATATCGCCTGCAATATACGACCTATGCTCATACCTGAAATATAATAATATCCGTAATTTGTTGAAACAAAGGTAACCACTCCCTTTTGAGTAAGTAAAGTCCAGATAAATATTCCCGTTATTATATAAAAACTGTCCATTATAATTAGCAGTTTACGGTTTGTCCCGGCCAGTTCTCCCATATAGGTAACTGATAATGTAACAAAAGCCACAATAGCTGTCATGGACATGTTTCTGCAAGTTAAAGCTACATCTTCATTATAGCTTACACTCATAAGACCATATCCTACATTCCAGAAAAAAACACAAACAGCCAGGCAAAACATTAGAAGGTTTGCCAGGCTGCGTTCATTATCAATTAATGTCATTATACCTAAAACTAAAACTGTTATACCACAGAAAAACTGTAAAAATGTTAATATAAGTCCTATTGAAAAAAAAGTTGTTTCCATACTTGCCTTATCTCCGATATAAAATATTTCTCCTTGTAAATCATAATCTATATCGTACTTTTTTTTGATTTTGAAAACATTTTTGACTTATTTTTCTTCTATAATCATAGCTCTTAGAATGCCGGGAACTTCATACTTCCTCTTTCCGGCTCCCAAAC
Organism: Acetitomaculum ruminis DSM 5522; assembly: GCF_900112085.1. Lineage (GTDB taxonomy): Bacteria > Bacillota > Clostridia > Lachnospirales > Lachnospiraceae > Acetitomaculum > Acetitomaculum ruminis. The sequence continues at coordinate 84,572 of NZ_FOJY01000008.1, read as the reverse complement.
CGGCTTTTTTTACGAGAAATTTTTCAGGTAACTTATCTCTTGTTTTTATTGCAGCTATAATTGCTGCTCCCGTAGGAGTCACCAGTTCTCCTTCAACATCTGTAATGTGAAGTTTTAATCCTTCCCTTTGGGAAATGTTCAAAACCGCCGGTACCGGTACGGGAATTATTCCATGCTGACATCTTATACTTCCCCTTCCTTCATAAAGTACAGGGACACACACTTCCTTAATATTTAAGCTGTCAAAACATACACTAAAAGCTACTATATCAACTATGGAATCAATGGCTCCCACCTCATGAAAATGTACTTCCTCTTTTGAAATCCCGTGGGCTTTAGACTCTGCAACTGCAAGAATGTCGAATATTTTCTTGGAGAGTTTTCTTGCATTTTCAGTCATGTCCACCTTATCCAAAAGTTCATTTATTTCCTTGATTCCTACATGATGGTGGTTATGAGCATGCTCGCCTTGGTGAGTATGTATATGCTCATGACCGTGAAGGTATTCCATATCGTGATCCATGTTTTGATATTCATTTTCAAGTTCTACTAAAAAATCACACACATCAAGGCCCGACTTTTTAATCCGGGAAATTTTCACCTGAAACCCCCTATCCCCCAAAGAATCCAGGGCTTTTTTTAATGCTTTGCAATCTGCCCCCAAATCCAACATGGCAGCTACACTCATATCCCCGCTTATTCCGCTAAAACATTCAAAATATAATATTTTTTCCATGTAAAATCTCCTCCCGAAAACCGGTTTTAATTACATTTCCCTTTTTGAGCCAGACGATTTATCTGAGTAGATAAATATCCTGCCCTGTATCCACTGTCAATATTCACCACGGCAATGCCGTTGGCACAGGAATTTATCATGGTAAGAAGGGCTGAAAGCCCGTTAAAGCTGGCACCATAACCCACGGAGGTAGGTACTGCAATAACCGGATTTTCCACCATTCCCCCAAGGACACTTGCCAATGCTCCTTCCATTCCTGCAACAGCTACAATACAGTTGGCAGACTGAATATCTTCTATCCTAGATAAAAGCCTGTGAATTCCCGCAACTCCCACATCATAGATTCTTTCCACATAAGAGCCAAAGAATTCCGCAGTCTGTGAAGCTTCTTCTGCTACAGAAATATCTGCAGTCCCTGCCGTACAAACTGCTATTTTTCCAATGTGCTTTTTATCCTTTTTTTCAATTTTTAAAATATGAGAAATATCATCATAAACCACCTGTGGCAGTTCATCTTTTATTACTTCATACTGGTGAGCGTTTGCCCTTGTTCCAAGAACTTCGCCATTTGCTTCATACAGCCTTTTATATATCTCCAAAAGATGCTCATCTGCTTTTCTACTGCAAAATACAACTTCGGGAAATCCGGTTCGAATTTCCCTGCTACTGTCTATTTTTGCATAGCCCATTTCTTCATAGGGCTTTTTCTTAAAGTAGCTTTCCGCCTCATCTACGGAAATAAGTCCTTCCTTTAGTTTTTCAAGTACTTTTCTGGTTTCCATTAAATCACTACCTTCTTAACAACTTCCTTAACTGTTTTTACAGGAATTATCTCCAGTTTTGTCTTAACTTCCTCTGCCACTTCCTCAAGATCCTTTAAATTCTTTTCAGGTATAAATACCCTTTTTACACCTGCTCTTTGAGCAGCCATAAGTTTTTCCGGAAGTCCTCCTATAGGCATAACTCCACCTCTTAAAGATACCTCTCCTGTCATGGCTGTAAATGGATCAACTGCCTTGTTATTTACTAAAGATGAAAGGGCACTCACAAGGGTAATTCCAGCTGATGGTCCGTCCTTTGGAACTGCCCCTGCAGGTACATGTACATGCAAATCATTTTTTTCAAACATACCTGCTTTTGACGGATAAATCATCTTAACAAGACTTATGGCAATCTGGACTGATTCCTTCATAACATCTCCCAGTTTTCCGGTAATGATAACCTTTCCTGTTCCCTTTGTAAATGCAGTTTCTATAAATAATATATCTCCTCCCGCACTTGTCCAGGCAAGACCTGTAACTATCCCTGCCTTTGTCTTTTTTTCAGGTTTATCCTTTTCTATAGGATTTTTTCCAAGATATTCCTTTAATTTATTTTCATTAATGGTAAAGGTTTTTTGCTCTTTTTTTACATATTTAACTGCTACATGTCTGCACATGATGTCAATTTGCTTTTTAAGACCTCTGACTCCTGACTCGGCTGTATAACCTTCAATTATTTTTCTTAGAGCCTCATCTGTAATCTTAAAATATGAGCTTTTAATACCTACTTCCTTCATGGCTCTTTTAAGAAGGTGCTCCCTGGCAATATTAAACTTTTCAGTAGGTGAATACCCCGTAAAAGGTATAACCTCCATTCTGTTTAAAAGAGGCTCTGGTATTGTATCTGTGGAATTTGCCGTACAAATAAACAATACATCTGAAAGATCATAAGGCACATTCATATAATGATCGGTAAATGTGTTGTTTTGTTCAGGATCTAATACTTCAAGCAATGCACTTGCCGGGTCGCCGCCATAATCTTTCATAAGTTTATCCACCTCATCAAGAACCATTACAGGATTTGAAGATTTACTTCTTTTAATTCCCTCCATAATTCTTCCAGGCATTGCTCCCACATAGGTTCTTCTGTGGCCTCTGATTTCGGCTTCATCTCTGATGCCTCCAAGACTGATTCTTACATATTCTCTTCCCAAAGCTTTGGCAATGCTTTGACCAAGGCTTGTTTTACCTGTTCCGGGTGCTCCCACAAACAAAAGAATTGAGCCGGACTGGGTTTTATTTAAGGCCATAACAGCTAATTGTTCTATAATTCTGTCTTTTACTTTTTTCAAACCGTAATGTTCGGAATCAAGAATCTTTTGTGCCTCATTTAAATCAATCTCCTTCATTTCCTCTTTCTTCCAGGAAAGGGAGGTAACAAAATCAAGATAGTCATAATGAATACCGTATTCGTGTCCGTCCTGACCTTCTTGTTTCATACGGTTTAAAATCTTGGTGGCTTCATTTTTTGCCTCATCATTCATTCCCGATTCTGCAATTTTTTTCTCAAACATTTCTATGTCAGAAACATCTTCCGGATTTAATTCATCTAATTTTTTCTGTAAATAATCTATCTGTCTTTTTATAACATGCTTTTGATAATCACCGGATTGTCTTTCTCTTTCGGCTAATGTAGCCTCTTCTCCGATTTCATATACATCCATAAATTCATAAATAACATCTCTTAATTTTATAAATCTTTCCTTTTTTGACCTAAGAGACATTATTTCATATTTTTCTTCTGCTTTAAGATTCAAATATGGAACCAGGGAGCATACTATTTCCGTAAGATCTGACATGTGAAGCACATAACCAAGCACCCTCATATCAAGCTTGCATTTTTTTACAAATTTAATAAGCTCAGCATGAAGTTCCCTAAAAATCTTATCTTCTTCTTCCTGACTTATATCATCAATGTCTTCCAATAATTCATATTCAGCAGTGCATTTTCCGCTTCTTCCAAATTTGACATTTTTAACCTTAACCCTGTCTTTAATTTTTATATGAACATTTCCGTCCATGGTGATTTTCTCTGCAACTCCGGTAACAGCCACATCATAAATATCCTCAGGGACTAATTTTTTTCTGTCTTTATCCTCCTTTTGAAGGAGAAACAATAATTCGTCCCCTTCTTTTACCACCTTGTCAAGATCTTCCTCAAAGTTTTCTTTATTGAAATAAAATCCCACCGTAGGCATTAACAATATATCGTAAAAAATTTTAACATGCATATGTATCAACTCCTGTCGTTGTTAGCACTCACTTATTCTGAGTGCTAAATGTATTATCCTAAAAAAGCGAACCATATTAGATTCGCCACCTACAACCATTTATATTGTACAAAATTTTTTTTTATTTGGCAAGTCAATTTTTCTGTGTATTAATCAAATATAACTACAATTTATACTACAATTCCCCAAAAACCGACAGGCCGTGACTTTTTGTTATTGCACTTTTAAGTGTATTGTAACAAAAAGCCACAGCCTGTCATTCCTTATTCATAAGCAAAATATATATCAGAATCCTCAGGGATTCTCTGATCTTTTTTATCCCAAAAACTCACATTAAAATTTTACTACCTTTGGCTCTTCCATAAATGATGAAATAGTCGCTGTAGCATTCTTGAAATATAATACTTCTGTATTATCATCATCTGCTGAATACATCTTTTTAAGATCCGGATAATGTTCTAACATGTCTTCTTTAGCTTCTTTTCTTTCATCTCTGACAAGTTCCCCTGCAAGTCTTATCCATTTTCCGTCTTTGAAGGCACAAACCTCAACTTTTGGATTTGCCTGAATCTGCTTTGAAACTTCTTTCACTTTTCCGGTCTGAATATAAAGCTTTCCATCAAAAACATTAATGGTTCCAAATGGACGTACTCTTGGCTGATCCCCCTCAACAGTAGCAAGATAGTAAGTTCCCGCGTCCTTGATAAAATCATAAACTTCTTGCATTTTTATTCTCCTTCCTGCTATTAAAATACAAAAAATCATTCATAAAAAAGTTCTGTTTATTAAACAGCCCCCGGTTAAGACCCGCATCTTTCCCTGTGAAAGCCCAAATCCACCCTTTTATGAATTATCAGATTATTATTTCAACACTCTTATTATGTATTATTTTATTTCATATTTCAATCATATTTTTTTATTATTCACTAATTTTAATAAAAAAATTTTTCAAATATCTCTTTAATAGATTAACAAAAAGCCGATATCCTATTTAGAAAATATAAGTAAACATTAAATTTGACTTGTTCATAACAGTTATAGACTGTTTTTTCGATATCTTTTCATTTTTTTAACCTTCTTTACTACGGAATGGGGTCTGTGTAAGCAGACCCCCATTCATTAAAGTATCGTGGCCAATTTGCAAATATCTGCTTTAAAGTCTTGTTATTACCAAATTTTTATCAATAAGAATATGCCTAAAAACATTGACAATAAAGATAATTAACTATATACTTTAAGTAAGTTAGATATGACTAACCAATAATTTCTCCATCAAAAATAAGTCTTATCTGACAAATTTTTTGCGAAGTAGTTAGTTACATCTAACCGTCAGGAAAAAGTATAAAAGCGGCACAAGGAGGGGTATTTTATGCCGGAAGGACTCGTTATTAAACATTGTTCCCCAACACTTGCGGGAATAAAAACTGCAAATCTTTTCAGTTGTGTTTACAAGAATAAAAATGAAGTTAAAAGAACTATTAGTTTTCTAAATAAACAGCTTAAATCCAAGGGAATTAGAGTTATCCCCATGCGTTTTTCCAAAACCAGGGTTTTAATATATATGTACCGTCCTGACAGGCTTAAGTCAGATTTGTCCCTTGAAGGCACTCAAAAATTATTAAAGGCAAATGGCTATGAAGAAGTGGATTATGCCCATGCTTTAAAACTATTACATAAAAAACTTCAAAGTTTTGAAGATTTTCCTCATGAAATCGGGCTTTTTTTAGGATATCCACCAGAGGATGTACGAGGCTTCATTACCAATCATGCCCTTAATTACAAATTTATCGGATATTGGAAGGTTTATGGTGACGAAGAAAAAGCCAGAAAAACTTTTTCTCAATATAAAAACTGTACCAATTCTTATTTAAATCAATGGAAAAAAGGAAAGTCCATTACAGATCTTGCAGTGGCTGTCTAAAGAAGCTTTTTACATAGTCCATTTTAAAAAGACTATGAAAATATAAATTTTATAAAGGAGAGTAGATATGAGTAAAATAGCAGTTGTATTTTGGAGTGGAACAGGAAATACCGAAATCATGGCAAATGAAGTTGCCCAGGGTATTAAAGAAAAAGGATCGGAAGTAGAAGTTATTTCCGCAGAAAATTTCTCCAAAGAAAAAGTGGGGGATTTTGACGGTATAGCCTTTGGTTGTCCTGCTATGGGGGAAGAAGTTCTTGAAGAAGAAATATTTGAACCAATGTTTAATGCCTGCGAACCAGACCTTAACGGTAAAAAAATTGCCCTTTTTGGCTCCTATGGATGGGGAGACGGTGAATGGATGCAAAACTGGGAAGAAAAATGCAAGGGAATCGGAGCAGTTTTGACAACTGATTGTGTAACCTGTATGGAAGAACCTGATGATGATGCTAAAGAAGCTTGTAGAAAGCTTGGTGCTTCATTAGCTTAGTTTTATAAATCCTTTTATACTATATTATTTAAACATCGGGAAAAAGCTTAGGATTTTTATCCGGCTTCTTCCCGATACTATTATGTTTTTTAAACAGATTTTTTTCTATATACTAAAAATATTCCAAGGCAAACCAGAATAAGTGCCATGAGACTTTTCATATTAAAAGCATCTTCTCCTAAAAGAAGGGCTGATAAAAGCACTCCAAACAGGGGGTTTAAAAAGCCCAATACACCTATTTTTGATGCCTGATTATACTTTAATAATAATGCCCAAAGGCTATAAGCTGCTGCTGATATAAATGCCAGATATAAAAGCAAAAATACCCCTTTGGTGTCCCAATATTCTATTTTTCCTTTTCCAAAAACAGCTAAAACAATAAGGATTATCCCCCCTATAAAAAACTGATAGCCACACAACAAGGCGGTATCGTCCTCATTTCCAAATTTTCTTAACAGTACTGAAGACATTGCTCCACAAAAAGCCGAAAACATAACCATTAAATCTCCTGAATTAATGCTTAATTCCAGTCCCGACAGGTTTAAAATCAATATACCCCCAAAGCCAATAAGACTTCCTAAAACCTTGTTTATTTCCATATTTTCCATTTTTAAAATAAAACAGGTAAGTATTATTATAAAAAATACGCTGGAACTTTCTATTATAGAGGCCTTTACACCACTGGTATGGGCCAGCCCCATGTAAAAGAAAATATATTGCAAAATTGTCTGAAAAAGGCTTAAAGACAGAGTTCTTTTTACACTGGCAAAAGTCTTTGGATACATAAATTTTTTGTTTTTTATGCAATTAAAAATAATAACCATTATTCCTGCAAGACTAAATCTAATCCCTGCAAAAAGAATCTGACCGGCTGTATCTTTGGCATCAATGTGGAAAAATTTATAGCCAAGTTTTATACAAGGAAAGGCACTTCCCCACAATAACCCGCATATAACGGCAAATAATAATATCACCGGGATGGTTTCGTAAATTGATTTTTTCATTTTATTCTCCTTTTGTAGTCCTAAAAAACATATATGCCAAAAAACTCTATAAAGTTTCTTGGCATACATGAAATGAAAACAATAAAAAAAATCTCTATCCTCTAATAATCGTAAAATTCTAGTCAGTAACCATTAAATTTGTAATTAAACCGTATACAGACACTATAAAAACGGCAATTCCGGTACATGCAACTATTGTAAGGTCATAAGGCAGATAATCATAAAAACCTATCTCTATAACAAGAGAAGCTATAGTTAAAATACCTGCAAAAAGCGCCTCAAATATATATACAAGAGTTAATTTGGCAGTCTTCATAAGATAAATAAGAAAAATCGTAAGAAAACCTGCTGATAAGGGACCTGCAATCAATTTAAGACCCGATTTTAATCCGGCATCTATACCTATAAAATCCGAAAAATTTATACAAAAAACAACAGCTGCAATTAATATATAGAAAATAATACTAACCACTAAATCTGCAACAAAACCTTTATCTTCGTCAGTATTATTAGGACGGCGTGAATTATATTTATCCCAGTGAATCTCTGGGGTTGAAAGACTGTCTTTCATGCTAAAAATCTCCTCTCTAAAACAAAATCTTAGCAATACATTAAACATCATATAATAAAAAACCTGCCTTGTAAAGGGAATAATTATTCTTATATAATCCCCAAATACGGTTAAAATGGACTTTTTTCAAACCGTTTATGTAAAAAAAACAACAAATTAAAAAAAAGTCCTTTACATTTTTACCCCGTGGGGGTATAATAAACCTATCCTAAGCATCATACCTATCTTGGGTATAGGTATATAATCCAAGGTGCAATATTAATATTATTCCTGAAAACATAGGCTCGAAAGGGTCTATGTTTTTTTTACGGAAAATTTTTCATATATTAAAAAAGGACTTTTACATATAGTAAAAGCCCCGTTTTAGATATCCTAGAATTTGTCGCCTTTTTGCGCTCTTGCAACACCTGTGGCAAAAGCAGCCTCATAAACAGCCTTTGCTACCGCTTTTCCAACTCTTTCATCAAATGCTTTAGGGATTATATAATCCTCATTAAGTTCCTCATCGCTTACTAAAGAAGCTATTGCCTTTGCAGCAGCAATTTTCATTTCATCATTTATGTCTGATGCCATGGCATCAAATGTACCTCTGAAAATTCCAGGGAATGCCAATACATTATTTACCTGGTTAGGATAATCACTTCTTCCACTGGCAACAATTCTTGCGCCTGCTTCCTTTGCCTCTTCCGGGAAAATCTCCGGTATCGGGTTTGCACAGGCAAATACTATAGCATCTTTATTCATCATTTTTACCATATCTTTTGTAAGAACTCCAGGAGCACTTACTCCGATAAATACATCTGCCCCTTCAATAACATCTATAAGGCTTCCTCTTTTTCCTTCAAGATTTGTAACTTTTGCCATCTGTGCCTTTACCGGGTCCATACATTCTTCTCTTCCATCGTAGACAACTCCCGCAATATCGCACATTGTCACATTTTTAACTCCATTAGCCATTAATAGCTTGGCAATGGCGGTTGCTGCTGCTCCTGCTCCGGAAAAAACAACTTTTATTTTATCTATTTCTTTATTGACTATTTTTAAGGCATTTGTCAATGCAGCTAGGGTGATAACCGCTGTTCCATGCTGATCGTCATGGAAAATCGGGATGTCACATTTTTCCTTGAGTTTTCTTTCTATTTCAAAACATCTTGGAGCAGAAATATCTTCAAGGTTAACTCCTCCAAAACTTCCTGAAATCATATATATAGTATTTACAAATTCATCCACATCTTTGGTTTTTACACAAAGAGGAAATGCGTCTACATCTGCAAATTCTTTAAAAAGAACACATTTACCTTCCATAACCGGCATGGCTGCTTCCGGACCTATGTCACCAAGTCCCAAAACTGCTGTTCCATCTGTGGCTACAAGACACATATTTCTTCTTCTTGTAAGCTCGTAGCTTTTTTTAGGGTCTTTTTGTATTTCCAGACACGGAGCTGCAACCCCCGGGGTATATGCTGTGGAAAGATCGTCTTTATTTTTCACCGATGCTCTTGAAATTACTTCTATTTTTCCCTTCCATTCCTTGTGTAAACGAAGTGCCTCTTTTGAATAATCCATGATAATACTCATTGCTGTATTCTTACAGCTTTTCCTTTCTTAAAACTAGGGTTTTTTTAATTTTTACAATGTAGTAATTTACATTACTAAAGTGCAGTCAACTACAATAATATAATGTTTTTTTCAAAAAATCAACCAAGGCAAGGGTCATTTTCACTGCCTTGATTTACATTTACTCTAATGTTATTATTGTTTTATGAGAAAAAAATGGAATGAAAAAAGCTATTATTCATTTGATTATTATTTAAAAGAGCGTTTCCACGAAAAAGTTTATAAAGTGTCCTTAAATGCAGGTCTGACCTGTCCAAACAGGGATGGCACTATAGGCAATAACGGCTGTATTTTTTGCAGTGAAGGTGGCTCAGGAGACTTTGCAGCAAGCAGTGCTCTTTCCATTACCAATCAGATTACAATGGGAATTAAACTGGTTTCAAAAAAATATACGGGCAGTAAGTTTATCGCTTATTTTCAGGCCTATACCAATACTTACGGACCTGTTGATTACCTTAGGAAGATTTTTTATGAAGCCATTGAAAATGAAAATATCGTTGCTTTGTCCATTGCCACAAGGCCTGACTGTCTGTCGGATGAAATATTGGAACTCCTTGATGGATTAAATAAAATAAAACCTGTTTTTGTTGAATTGGGACTTCAGACAATACACGAGAAAACTTCCATTTATATAAGAAGAGGTTATCCCCTTTCTACTTTTGAAAAAGCTGTAAATGATTTGCATTTACTTGGTATAGAAACGATAGTGCATACCATATTGGGGCTTCCCTTTGAAGGAAGAAAAGAAGTTCTATCCACCATAGGATATCTTGCAAAATTGCCTGTTTCCGGTATAAAACTTCAACTTCTTCATGTTTTAAAAAACACGGATCTTTTAATAGATTATGAATCAAAAAAATTTGATACTCTGTCTTTTGAAGAATACTGCAATCTCGTAGTGGATTGTATTGAAAGGCTTCCCGAAAACATTGTAATACACCGTCTTACCGGGGATGCGCCTAAAAATCTTTTAGTGGCTCCTATGTGGAGTAGTGATAAAAGGCGGTGTTTAAACAGAATTAATCAGCTGTTTAAAGAAAGAGAAACCTGGCAAGGGAAATTGATTTAAAATTGGGAGGGTTTTTAAAATGTCACAACCACTTACCTTATACAAGCTTATTATTTTATATATGTTGGATAGTTCCTCCTACCCCATGGAGGTCAAGGATTTAACCGGCTTTATCCTTGAAAAGGAATATACGGATTATCTTACTTTAATACAGGCTTTGGGGGAATTATTTGACTCGGAACTAATTACATCCGAGGAATCCATGAATAAAAAGTTTTATATTATAACAAAAAGTGGCTCGGAGACTCTTATGTATTTTAAAAACAAGATTTCCCCGACCATTATTAAAGAAATAGATGACTTTTTGTATGAACACAAATTAGAAATTATCGATAACAACAGTATTGTGTCAGATTTTTATAAAGATACCTACGGGGGGTATACAGCCGTTTGTACCTATCGTGAAAAAAATCAGGTAGTATTTGAGCTGAAACTTTCCGTAGATACCCAGGAGGAAGCAGAAAAAATCTGCACCAATTGGACATCTGAAAATTCAGCTATTTATGGTTTTGTAATGAGCCATTTATTACAATAGAAAGATTTAAGAGGGAATTTATCCCTCTTATTTTTTGAATTTTGTATTATCAAGATATTCCCTGATATCTTTTTCATGACCTAATTCTCCGGGATAATAAAAACGCTCATCTTTTAATTCATCCGGAAGATACTGTTGCTTGACATAATGATTTTCATAATCGTGAGCATATTTATACCCCACACCCTTTCCAAGTTTTTCCGCTCCTGAATAATGTGCATCCTTTAAATATAGTGGAATGGTTTCAACTCTTGTGTTTTTTACGGCATCCATTGCAGCGAATATGGCATTAGTGGCGGAATTACTTTTTGGTGCGCCTGCAACATAGGTCACTGCCTGGGACAGGATAATTTGTGCTTCCGGCATCCCGATTCTTTCTACTGCCATAGCAGCATTAACAGCCACACATAAAGCCATAGGGTCTGCATTTCCCACATCTTCTGCCGCGCATATCATAATCCTTCTTGCAATAAATTTAATGTCTTCTCCGGCATAAAGCATCCTTGCCAGATAATAAACCGCAGCATCAGGGTCTGAACCTCTCATACTTTTGATAAAGGCTGAAATAACATCATAGTGATTGTCCCCGTTTTTATCATATTTAAGAATTCTTTTTTGAATACATTCAGATGCAACCTGTAAATCAATATGAATTATTTCATTTTCATCCTTTTGTGTAGTCAAAACTCCTAATTCCAGGGCATTTAAAGCAACTCTGGCATCACCTTCTGATACGTCTGCAATAAATTCTATGGCTTCCTCTTCTATTTTTACATTTACATTTCCAAGGCCTTTATTTTTATCATTTAGGGCTCTTATAAGCAAATCTTTAATATTATCTTTTGTAAGGGACTTTAATTCAAAAATAATTGAGCGGGATATTAATGCTCCGTTTACCTCAAAATAAGGATTTTCCGTGGTTGCACCTATTAAAACCACCGTTCCATCTTCTACATGGGGTAGCAGATAATCCTGCTGACTTTTATTGAATCTATGAATCTCATCTATAAAAAGAATAGTTTTTTTATTGTATAAGCCCCGGAGAGTTTTAGCATTTTTAATAACCTCTTCCATATCCTTTTTTCCTGAGGTGGTGGCATTTAACTGGACAAAAGAGGAACTTGTGGTATTTGCAATAACCTTTGCCAGGGTTGTTTTTCCGGTTCCCGGCGGGCCGTAAAAAATTACGGAGCTTAACTTATCCGCCTTTATGGCACGGTATAATAACTTGTCTTTTCCAATGATATGCTCTTGCCCCACCACTTCCTCTAAGCTTTCAGGGCGCATCCTGGATGCTAAAGGAACATCTTCTTTCCCTGCCTGTTTACTCATATATTCAAACAATTCCATTGTGTCTTTACCCATATTATCTATATAAAATTTTAAACAAATGATTTCGTTTAAAATCTTAGCTCCTTTCTGTAAAATTTTTTAACAGTCTATCCTAATTATAACATGTCAAAAAAAATACGCACATATATTCTGCTTATTTTTTAAATTCATTGAGTAAAATCCGAATGGCTTAACAGTATTTCCCCCAAAAAACAGACGCCATATCAATGACGTCTGAAAAAAAAAACAGGGAGTTTAGTTATGAAAAAAAAGTTTAAAAAAATTTTATCACTATCTTAGTAACTTCGCTACAACTAAGATGTATATATAATAACCTTTAATTATGTCCAAACTTTGTCCAATTTCTGTAGATTTGCCTAAGATTTATGTATTTTTTTTGAACGCAGTGTAAGCCATCCCCCGCTTCAAAAGCGTAAGCTTTAAGCGGGGGTATAAGCTTACTAGTGTCAGAAGGGGTTAAAGCCCCTTCTGACAGGTGGCACAAAGTGCCACTGCGTTCATGAGGAAGTAGCGAAGCGGATTCCGAATGTCCGCTTTACGTTGTGATTTTTTTAAGCCAGAGATTAATTAGAAAAACAATTATTTTTAGTATCGGATAAATTCATAAATATTTTCATTTTTTCTAGTCATTATAGTATAATACTTATATAGGGATTTATTACAATCTATCATACGAAAGGATTTAGTTTATGAAAAGTAGCGATGAATTAAAAAATGCACTTTTGAAAATGGACAAAAAAAGCTACAAGCTCTACAAAAGTCTTGAAGGGATGTGGAATTTCAGGGATTTTATTCTTTGTATTGACCATGTGCAGGCAGACCCCTTTGCCACACCTTCAAGAGTCAGATTGATTATTGATAATAAAAACAATTTTCCGGATTCTTATTTTGAAAACAAGGTAAGAAAGATTGCTTTAGAGGACTTTCTTTTAAGACGGCTTCATAAATTTCTCAAAGAAAACTCTACCTCAAGACGGGGCTCGGGAAAAAGCGGTCTTGTAGGAGCCTGTCCCGTAAAACAGGAAGTTTTAGAGAGAATTGCTGTTATTATCAATAAAAAGCAAATTGAAGCAAGACTTGAAGTGGGATTTCCTGCCTTTGGAAGAAGCATTGCAGCCAAAGAATTCGAGCCTGTTTTATTTAATCTTTTTCCAAAACTTGAAAAGGAAGTCTTTTTATATGAAAATACTCCAAAAGATAAACTAGAGGAAAGCATTTTTTTAGCTGATGATCAAAATTATATCAGAGAAGAACTGGAAAAAAGAAATCTTTTGGCATTTGTGGCTGACGGCTCCATTCTTCCAAGAGAAAGTGGAGTTTCCAACAAACCTATGAAGAATGCCATTCCTTTTAAATCCCCCAAATCATTAGAAGTTACCTTAAATCTTCCCCACATGGGTCAGCTAACAGGAATGGGGATTAAACCCGGAATTACCACCATTGCCGGTGGCGGATACCACGGAAAATCAACACTTTTAAAGGCTTTGGAATCCGGTATTTATAATCATATAAAAGGGGACGGAAGAGAATATGTCATTACCCGTAAAAATGCTGTAAAACTTAGGGCAGAGGAGGGAAGGCCCGTTAACAAAGTTGATATATCAATGTTTATAAACAATCTTCCTTTTGATACAGATACAAGTAATTTTTCTACACAAAATGCCAGCGGTAGTACCTCCCAGGCTGCAAATACCGTGGAAGCTGCTGCCTGTGGAAGCGACCTTTTTCTAATAGATGAAGACACTTCCGCCACAAATTTTATGGTAAGAGATTCCATAATGGCTTCTCTTGTTCCAAAAGAAAACGAGCCTATTACCCCTTTTCTTTCCTGTATGAGAAGTCTGTATGAAGACCTTGGCATTTCTTCAATACTGGTTATCGGAAGCTGCGGTTCCTACCTTCCCCTTTCTGATACGGTTATACAAATGGATAATTATAAGGCTATAGACCTTACAAAAAAGGCCATGGAAATATCCAAAGAAATAAATAATCTTATTGAAAACAAAAAGGTTAGCCTTGGAAATATCTTTAAAAATTCTGTTACCAGAAAACATATTGAAAAAGCTAAAGTCCATGATATACATACTCTTAGTCTTGATAAAAATGATATTGACCTTAGGTCTATTGAGCAAATCTGTGACAGCGGTCAGACTGCTGCCCTGGCTTATATAATGCAATACGCTCTTTCAAAAGTTGCCGACGGCAAAAAAAATCCGTTGCAAATAGCCAAAGAGGTTATGGAAATCATTGAAAATAAAGGGTTTTCGGCTGTTGTTCCTAAAAACTACCCTGCCGGTTCTCCTGTTATGGTAAGACTTATTGAGATTGTAGAGTGTCTTTCCCGATACAGAGCAAATTAAATACTGCTTATAAAGCCCCTGTTTACCAAGGGGCTTTTCTTTTATAATTCCCTTGCCTTTTTGCTGCAAGCTGCCATTGCCTCTATAAGGCTGCTTCTAAAGCCTTCTTTTTCCAGAACTTTTACCGCTTCTATGGTAGTTCCTGCCGGTGAGCAAACCATGTCTTTTAAGCTGGCAGGGTGTTTACCTGTTTCTAATACCATTTTTGCGCTTCCATAAACTGCACTTGCTGCAAATTTATAAGCCTGAGCTCTTGGCATGCCATCTAAAACCGCTGCATCTGCCATTGCCTCAATCATCATAAATACATAGGCCGGTGAGCTTGATGCCACACTAACCACTGCATCCATAAGATTTTCAGAAATTACTTCCCCGCTTCCAAAGGTATTAAAAATATCCATGGCCAAATCCAGATCTTTTGGGGTAACATTTTTATTTGGGGTTACGGCGGTTATTCCTGCTCCTACAAGAGCCGGAGTATTAGGCATTGTACGAATTATTTTTAATTCCCTGGCAAATTTTTCTTCAAGCCACTTTAAAGTCTTTCCCGGAGCAATGGTAATAATAAGCTGACTGTCACTTACAGCTTCTTTTATTTCTTCTATTACTTCTTCGTAAAACTGAGGCTTTACTGCCAAAAATAAAACAGAAGCTTCTTTTACTGTTTCTATATTATTTCTTGTACCGACAATACCAAAATTATCCACTGCTTTTTTTAAATTTTCTTCCGACTTGTCAAATGCAATAATATCCCCTGCTTTCACAAGTCCGTTTTTAATAATTCCTCCTATAATAGCCAAGGCCATATTTCCTGTTCCAATAAACCCGATACGCATATTTTCTTCCTTTCTGCTTTTTGACTTGTACTTAAAAAAATTATAAACAGAACTCCCTAACATTTACAATGTGGAAATGTGGAAAAAAAAAACAATCCTTTTCCACAGACAAACATGTATTCATTCCCATATTTTTACAGTCTCCAAGCTATCATTTTCACTAAATTTTTATACCCCTACTCGGGATAAACTACTATTACTATCTTATAACTTCTTAAAATACTTTTCCACCAAAAAATGACCTTATCCACCGAGTTATCCACATATCCCCAGGGGTATTATTTACGCATTCAGCTAAAAGCACAAAATTTCAACTCCAGAATATATATTTTTTGTAATTTATGACCATTTTTGTCATTTGAATACAAACTTCTATATTTGCGCAAAATGTTTTTCATATTTTCAAAATATATCCAGCTTTTGTCATACATTTTATAATTAAGCCATAGACTTTACACGTGTAACTCTAAATGAATGTATCTTTACTATTAATAAAATTAGAGGGGGTAATCTCTATGGACGAGAAAAAAAGACTTACAAGATCTGAGATTAACCGTTACGCCTTTTACGGTTTTGGAAGTAGCGTGGCTGTAATGGTTCCTCTTAGTTATCTTACAATTTTTATGACAGAAAATCTTTTGATGAGTGCCGCTTTAATGGGTTCTACGCTTCTTATAGCCAGAACTATTGACTTTATCGTGGGACTTATCGCAGGGGGCTTCGTTGAAAAATCTACCATGAAATGGGGGAAATATATATCATGGATTAAGATTTTAAAATGGCCTGCTCTTATAGGTATATTCCTGTATTTCTTTGATACAACTTTTCTTCCAATGGCAGGACGAGTTGTCATCAGTATACTTGCTTATTGTATGCTTAACTGTTCCATGAATTTTCTGGCAACTGCCCAATACGGTATCCTGGCTGTTATGGCAGGGCCTTCAATGGAGGATAGAAATATTTTAGCCGTAAGAAATGCCCAGATGATGGCGGCTGCTACTATTATTACTTCTGCTGTTACTATACCAGCCATAAATCTTTTAACACCTTTTGTTGGTCAGTCAAACGGTTATTGTATTGTTGCAACTGCATTCGGCCTTATTTACATTATAGGCTGTAATATAGTATGTAAGGTTGCCAAACCTTATGATCACCCTCAAACAAAGGAAATGCTGGTGGGAGTTCACGGTGTAACAGTTTCTGATATGGTGCGTTCAGTACTTACAAACGGACAGCTTTTAACAGTGGTACTTTCATACAGTATCTTTTATATAGGAATTTATATTTCAAGTGGTGTAATGGCATATTACTTTATGTATGTTTTAGGAAATTATCTTCTTATGACCGTGGCAATGACTGCTACTACCGTATTTGCCCTTTTAGCCAGCGTTATCGGGCCAAAAATCGGTGCAAAACTGGGAAAGAAAAATGCTATGGTTGTGGGACTTATGGTATATGCAATTGGAAGTCTTCTTATAACCTTCCTTTGCCGCACAAATCTTATAGTTTACATAGTATTAGGCTGTATAAATTCTCTTGGAATGTATATTTTCTCCGGATTTGGAGTCAACTATATGCTTGATGCCGGTGAATACGGTCTTTATAAAACAGGAAAAGATAACCGTGCCGTAGCAATGTCAATGATGAATGTTCCCATGAAAATCGGTATGGCCTTTGGTGGAGCCATTGCAGGATATGGACTTGCTTTTATAGGATTCACCACAGGAATGCAGGTTACTGAAAGCTTTATAACAAACTTTATGTGGCTGTTAGGAGGAGTTCCTGCATTGTTCTACGCTGCTGCCGCACTTCTTATGCTCTTTGCCTACAGAATCTCAGATGAAGATGCCGCAAGATATGCAATGCTAAATGCTAAGAAGCTTATGGAGCCTTCCGCTAATTCCCTTCCTGAAGAAGTGGATTTTCCTGACGGTGCACCTGCTTAATGCTGATAGAATTATTTGAACGCAGTGTAAGCAATCCCCCGCTTCAAAAGCGTAAGCTTTAAGCGGGGGTATAAGCTTACTAGTATCAGAAGGGGTTAAAGCCCCTTCTGACAGGTGGCACAAAGTGCCACTGCGTTCATGAGGAAGTAGCGAAGCGGATTTAAGAATGTCCGCTTTACCATACTTACTTATATAATTAATATATAACCTTCCAAAAAAAGCCTTGTACCCCTCGTGCAGGGCTTTTTCTCTTTTATACAACATCTTTTTCCAGACATGGGATATTTTTTAGTCTTCTATGCATATGTTAGAAGACTTTACAAACTTTTTAACAGCTTTACAAGGTATCATCGCACCATATGCAAACCTTCTTCTTGACTTTTATACAAGACCTGTGCGTGAGAAAGAGTTTTGTAATATTTAGATACTTCGCTAGTTTTTAAATCCGGATATGTTTTTTATACTCTTCTAATGAAACATCATTTATTGTTCTAATTAAATATACAATATCCGATGTAAAAAATTAATTGTACTTTAGGGAACTTTTCAGATTATATACGGCATAAAAGTTCCCTAAAATATCAATACCATTATTTCTTTCCAAAAACCCTGTATCCCTGATATGCACTCTTTTTTACAATAAATATTTTTACTCAGCCGTCATTTGTATACTTAATACATATTATTGTCAAATATGTAGCAATTCTTTTTTTATTATTTAAATTTTGCTATACTTTATTTTGAACGCAGTGTAAGCAATCCCCCGCTTCAAAAGCGTAAGCTTTAAGCGGGGGTATAAGCTTACTAGTGTCAGAAGGGGTTAAAACCCCTTCTGACAGGTGGCACAAAGTGCCACTGCGTTCATGAGGAAGTAGCGAAGCGGATTTAAGAATGTCCGCTTTACGGTTAATCTAATACCCTGTGATTTTTTACATATTTGGGGTTTCTTAGAAGAAGTGGGGGCTTTTTCAAAGAAATATAAATCTGATTACAGGGCATTTATTCTTGTTATTTAAGAATAGGTGAATAAGGAGGTAAAAAATATGAGATTAAGTATGTGGATGATTGCCAACCTTTTAGGTAATCTTGATACAGAACTGCATATTCAAAAAGGCGCTCCAATCTCACTAAAAAGCGCCCGAAGGGTTTATGCCACTAACTGCGTACATATTTATCAGCAGGATGAAAATGTAATATGCCGAAATGGTGATGACTATATTATTATTAAGGATATTGATGTGGAAACTGCTTTTGAATTGATTCAGTATATTTTCGATTTTTATGATGACTGGTACACAAGTGTCCTGACAGCCGCTACCCAAAACGACTATCAGACTGTTATCAACAATTCCCAAAAATTATTCCACAATCCCATGGTGCTTTTAGGGCCGAATCTTAAGGTAATTGCCATCACCAGTGAAAAATTTCCCATAAAATATAATGAAGAGTGGAATTATCTCCAGGTTCACAGATGTAGCTCCTATGAGACCATGCAAAAGATAATAAGCGATCCTATGGTACGCTCCAAATCCATTGAAAAATCCCCTCAATTTATTAATTTTTCTCAAATCAATGAAAATATGACAAATGTACTTACTGCAGGGCTTTATTATAATAATGAAACCTGTGGCAGAATTACCCTGCTTGAAAAAAAGAGAAAATTTAACGAAGGGGATATCCAGCTTTTAACTATACTAATAAGCCTTATAACTCCCCATATACATGGCTATATTATCCAAAATATAGGTGTTTCCATTGCTAATCCCATAGAAAATCTTTTGAAAAAAGAAGCTGTTTCAAAAGAAGAAGTCAAAGGATGGATGGACTTTCATCATTTAAACGACGAAGGTCCTTTTGTTGTATATGTTTTTTCAGGACTCCATATATCAGAGCCTCTTGTTTTTTTAAACACATTATTTGATGAGCATAATGCAATCCTTGGTAGTTATATTATTGATAATAATATAGTGTCAGTAATTAAAACCAAATCAAAAACCTATAAAAAGACCTGTGATTTTTTGGACAGACATGCCAAATCCACAAAAATTCCTTTAGGAAAAAGTCTATCCTGCAATGATATTTTTAATATTTATCATTATTACAAACAGGCTTTGTATGCCATTGAAACAGGGAAAATGCTTAATCGAACTTCTGATATGTATGTCTATGATTATTTTGATTATGGTGTAACTTTTTTAATGGGTGATTCCTCCTTGGAAGAAAAGCACTTCGGTATCCATCCGGACATCAGAAATATGTGGGAAAAACAGCAAATGAGAAGAAATAATAATACCGAAGACGAATTATTAACTCTTTTTATTTATTTAAAAAATGAGCGTTCAATTTTAAAAACTTCAAAAGAGCTTTTTATCCATAGAAATACATTGATTTACAGAATAAAAAAAATGCTTCAAAAAATGGATTATACCATTGAAGATTCCTATAACAGGCTTTTTTTACAAATGTCCATACATATTCTTCACATGTATAATCTAAGCCACGACATTAAAGAAAATCACAGCAACTACGAAAATGCCAGTTCTGATTACATCTAAAATAATATGCCCCGCCGGATTGTACCGACAGGGCTTTTTTTCTTAATATTAATTTTTCCAAATAAATCTGATTTTTTAACCTCTGTATTTTGAGATTGGAACAAAAAAGTATAATTTGTTATGGCAAAATGAAACGAAGGTTATTCTGCTGCCGTCATATTTTAAACGGTTTTCCCTTATCCATCCAAAAAAAACGACTCTTTCCATCATAAGATACTTCTCTTCAATTTCATCTAAGTCGCTGTCATCCATTGTGGAAAATACTGCATAACGGCCACCTTGAATGTAAGCCTCCTCATCTCCTTGATTAACAGGTAATTTAAGAGGAACCGGAGTACCAATGACATATTCATAGGCATCACCTTCTTGTGAATTCCTGTTGACATTCATCCACATGGCAACTTTTCCGGCAACATAATAATTATCCTCATAAAACTCTTCTAAATCCTCTGATTTTGAAAAGCAGTCGCTTACCATTTTAGGAATGTTCTTTTTATCAATATGGGGATCACATTCATTTTCGATTTTATGATAACCGATTTTAAAATTGTGAATCCTCATATATTCTAATTTAAGCTTCTTTTTGTTTTCCTTGTAATACTCTGAAAGATTTACAACTTTAAATTTCACAGCTTCATTTTCGTCATAATCTGTGCCATATTCTTCTTTATAACATCTCTTATAATCATCAAAATCAGCATAGTTATACTTTGTAGCTGCACTTTCCGCGTCTTCCTTTTTTTGAGAAATCTCGTGAGCAACCATGTATAGGCGCTGCTTTCTTATATATTCTTCAAGGCTCATTTCATAGCGCAGTTTAAATATATCACCAAGCATTTTTTCAGAATAGCCAAAATATTTTGCAAGCTCCACAACGGTTATATTGTCTTTAATATGAGAATTAATATAATCTATCCATTGATTACTGCCGTTTCCGGTTTTTTCGATGCTTTCATAGCCATTCATTCCCTTAACCAAAGGAAGAACCACACCCATATTTTCATCATTGAAAAATTCAAAGGTGATACCCATCTTATCTGTAACCTTTTCATTCATTTTTAACCATTCCCTGAAAATAAAACGGGTAAGATTTGCCTGAGCTTTTACGGTTTTTGAAGTATCCGCCTGTTTTTTTACAGTAAAGATGGCACATTTTTCTTCAGGAACATTGATAACTATCTGATCTTTTTCAGGCAGTTCTCCATCCTTTAAAACATGGCCAAGAACATAGATAACATGTCCCCCTTTGTCATTCCACCATACTCCAATAAGCTCTCTGCTGGTGTCTATCTTTTCCATCATTCTTTTATATTTTAATGGGAAAGCAACATTTTCCATCATGTCAACCTGGTCACCTTGTTTGTGTCTGAAAGCATATCCTGCTATTTTAAAAGGCTCGATTATCTTGTATTCCATATGTACCGGAATGCCGTCTATCTTCTTTCTCATAGGCATATCCGGAACCTGTATGTTCATTTTCTTAAATGCATTACAAGATACTCCAAATTCCTTTTTAAATGCATTAGAAAAACCTTCAGAATAAACATAAAGGCTGTTTCCTATAACTTCCGAGGTTTTCTTGGTGTCATAAACAATCTGGGCTGCCCTGCGCAACTGCAGCTTTGTAACAAATCTGTGGAAGGGCATTTCGAAATATTCCTTGAAGGACTGGGCCAAATAAACATGATTATAACCAAACTCTTTTGCAATATCTTCTATACTAAGTTTGGTTTCCAGATGATTAAGGATATAATCCAAAATTTCTTCCATTTTAGCAATTTTTTTACTCATTTTTCATTCACTTTCTTTATTTCATATTTGTTTTTATATGAAATATTTATTCTTAAATTTCCTTTGATTTTAAGTTCAATTCACATTATTTATGCCCGATTATAGCATATCTTCACAAAAACTAAAAGATTTTCAGGGCAGTTTTTAATAAAATTTCAATATTTTTTTTATTATCTGAATTTTTTTCACAAAATATGCGTATTTTTACAGTAAAAGATTCCCCGAGGCAGTATCCTTCCCCGGAGAAATCCTGATTGTTTTTTATTTTATTCATATCTTAATGCGTCAATAGGCGACATATTGGCAGCCCTTTTAGCAGGATAATATCCAAAAATCATTCCTGTGACCATAGAAAAAACCACTGAAACTATAATAGCTGTAATTGACGGACTCACTGTCACCACAAGATAGTCGGCTATGGAAGATTCCATTGTGGATACCAATGTGGTTGCTACCTTTGCCAGAAGAAATCCGTTTACAATTCCTATTATTATTCCGATTATACCCCCAATAAGGCATATCACTATGGATTCAATCAAAAACTGTAATTTTATACTCTTTCCTTTGGCTCCTAAAGCCTTTCTTATTCCTATTTCGCTGGTTCTTTCCATAACGCTTACTAGCATTATGTTCATAACCCCCACACCCCCAACTATAAGGGATATTCCGGCTATGACGGAAACCGCAATGGTTATTGCAGAAAGTACTCCGTCAATAACACTAAGAGATGAGGCTAAATCAAAACATTTAAATTCAAAATTTTTATTATTCTTATAATAATTATCATTAAAATAATTTGTTATTTCCTCTGAAGCTTTGGTTGCATCTACACCGTTTTTGGTAATTATGGAAATAAAGCTGTATCCATTTGATACGCTGGAATTTATCTGGTTTGCGTAACTAACCGGAATCATAGCCTCGGTAGTAGAATCCTTTTCGGATTTACTTGAATTTGTCATGGCTAAACTGTCTGTTGCCTCTTCGTATTCATAAACACCTACAATATAGGCACTAAAGGTCATTCCCCCGGTAATGGAAACCGTTATTTTTTTACCGATGGGATTTACACCATCTTTAAAAGCATATTTTACAAATCTGTCAGAAACCACTATGGTATGCTTTTTCTGGGAAACATCTTCTTCGGATATCTCTCTTCCCAACATCATGTCTTTTGAATTGGCCTTCATATATCCGGAGGTTACACCGGTTACTGAAAGATTAAGATTATTATCATTCATTGAAACCGTAGCATTTCCAAGAGAGTTTGTAACGGAAACTCCCTGGACTGTATCTGACAAATCCGTCTTGAGATTTTCTATCATGGAATCTGAAATAAGATCCTTATCTCCCATATCAGGATATACAAAACCATTATCTATCTGCTCATCCTCATTTTGTTTTATTGAAACAGTTCCATATATAATATTTGTTCCTCCCAGGTCATTCATAGTAGCTGAAATTGTCTCCTGAAGGGAATTTCCTATGGTTGTTATGGTTATAACAGAACTAATTCCTATTATGATTCCAAGCATTGTTAAAAAAGACCTTAATCTGTTTATTTTTATGCTTCTGTAGGCAAGTTTAATGCATTCAAGAATTGACATTTATCTCACCTGCACTTTCTCCTATGACCTGTCCGTCACTTATGGTAATTATTCGTTCTGTTTCCTTGGCCAGTTCCTTGCTGTGAGTAATAAGAACAATGGTCTTTTTCTGTTCTTTATGAAGTTTATGAAATATATCCATAACCAGATGTCCCGTCTTGGAATCCAATGCTCCTGTAGGCTCATCTGCAAGAATTATGGAAGGATCATTAATCATTGCCCTGGCTATTGCCACACGCTGTTTTTGTCCTCCTGATAATTCGTTGGGATTGTGAGTGTAACGCTCTCCCATACCTACAAGATTAAGAAGTTCCATGGCTTTTTGTCGCCTTTGTTTTTTGGAAACTCCTGCATAAAGCATTGGAAGTTCTACATTTTCCAAAGCATTGGTTCTTGGAATCAGACAAAAATTCTGAAAAACAAAGCCAATACTTTTATTTCTGATATTGCTTAATTCTTCATCATCCAACTGACTGATATCTCTTCCGTTTAAAAAGTACTCTCCCTCAGTAGGTCTGTCTAAAGCTCCAATTATATTCATAAGGGTACTTTTTCCCGAGCCGGATTCCCCCACTATTGAAACAAACTCACCCTCGTTTACTTTAAGGGAAATCCCATTTAATATCTGCAATTCATTAGGCTGGCCAATATAATATTTTTTTATGATATTTCTCATATCAATAACTACATTTTTTTCCATTGGTTTCTCCTGTATTAACCACTTATAACTTATTTATCTCTTTTGAAAAGGTGGGACCATTAGGTTTAAATTCAGCTTTAAAAACACTTGCCATATCTTCTACAAATATTTCCTGGCCGTCTTGAACTTTTTCCGGATAACTTACTATCAAATCACCTTCTGACAACGAATCCGAAGATATTTCAACATAATAATCATTCGATTCCCCTGTGGTTACTTCCACTTTTTTGGCTTTAAATGTGTTATCTTTACCCTGCTCTACCTTATAAACATATTTTTGTCCATTTTCATCTTCTGCAACAGCGTCATATGCCACTGCGCATCTTTCTCCCACTTCATTAACTACTATCTCAACCTTGGCATTCATTCCCAAAAGAAGCTTGGTTTCTCCATTTACACTGATGTCCGCACTGTAGCCGCTATCTGAGCTTTCCCCTGTAAGGCTTGAAGAACTACTGCTTTTTGAAGTAAAATTAATAACTCTAGAAACAGTTCCCGTAATACTATCATCATGAATAGCATCTGAACTGATACTTGCAGTCATACCCTTTTCAACCTTTATAACATCACTTTCGCTTAAAGAAATGCTTATCTGTAGATTTTTATCATCAGAAATAGTCATTAAGGTTCCGTTTGCAACTCCACCTTTTGAAATATTCAAAGAGGTAATAATACCGTCTTGCTCCGCAGTGACCGTAACGGAATTTAACTGACTGTAAAGCTTTGAAAGCTGTGAAGTTATGCTTGAATCAGTCTGGTTTGAATACTGATTTGTTTCAACTGTATCCTGAGCACTTTCAATGGCTTTTTGTGTCGAAGAATCCAGAGAGGAATACTGATTGTTTGCCTCTGCCAAAGAAGATTCCAAAGTGGCAATCTCCTTTGTAAGCTCTGAAATCTGACTTTCCAGTTCTTTTTGTACCTTTTCATCATTTCCGACAGTAGCCGCCTGAGCCCTTAAAGTTTCAAGGGTGCTATTAGCTGTACTTATTTTTGCGTTTAAATCATTAATAACA
This sequence comes from Acetitomaculum ruminis DSM 5522, assembly GCF_900112085.1. Classification (GTDB taxonomy): domain Bacteria; phylum Bacillota; class Clostridia; order Lachnospirales; family Lachnospiraceae; genus Acetitomaculum; species Acetitomaculum ruminis. The sequence goes on along the minus strand of NZ_FOJY01000008.1, from coordinate 59,416 downwards.
TTTTGCTGATTTGCCAGGGAGGTTTCCCTTTCTGATTTTGCCTGATTTAATTGTCTTTGTGCAATTTCATTTTGCTTTGCAGCAAGCTTTTCAGAGTTTGATACCTGAGACTCTAAGTTACTGATTTCTGATTTAATATCAGTATCATCAAATACGCAAAGGACATCTCCCTTTTTAACACTGTCTCCAAGGGAAACATTTAACTGAGTACATTTGCTTGTAAGCTCTGTGGTCACCGATACTGTATTCTGGCTTTCAACGGTTCCACTGGCAGTAATACTGGTGGATAAATCCTGCTTTTCAAAGGTCTGGGTTTCGGTAGTTTCTCCCATTGGCCCTGAAAAATTCCCAAATCCCATTATCCTCGGGAGTGCTACAAAAAGCAGCAATAAAACAACAATTATTATTCCGATTACTATAAATTTTTTCTTTGATTTTTTCTTTTTCTCCATTTTTCTCCTGTCTTTCTAAATAAAATTTCTTAATTGCAGCTTAATTAAAAAAGCTAAAATCCGCCTTTTATCCTTTCAACACGCTAATTATTTTTAGTTTATTATATATTAAAAAGATTAGACTTACATTAAAATAACATTAAATTAAATCTAATCTTTCTGTTTTTTCAGGAGCTAACCTGCTGTAAAGCCCTGATAAGATTATTTACATTTATTGGCTTTGTAATATATCCCGTAACCCCTGCTTCTCTGGCCTTTATTCTGGCATCTTCGAAAACATTGGCACTCATGACAATAATAGGAAGCTTCCTTTTTGCCCTTCCTTCTAACTGTCTTATACATCTCGTAGCTTCATATCCATCCATTACCGGCATCTGAATATCCATTAAAACAATGTCATAATAACTGCAGCCTTTACGACTTATCATATTTATTGCCACAGCACCGTTTTCAGCCACATCTACCCTGGCACCGGCACTGTGAAGAATCTCATAGGCGATTTCCTGATTCAATTCATTATCTTCCACCACAAGAATTTTCTTTCCGTCAAGGAACATTACACCTTTCTTGTCATCCTTTTCGGATTTGCTGTTTAATAGCTTGCTTCTCAAATCAGATATAAATACCGGTTTTGAACAAACTCCCGTTACCTTATCCAAAACTGCAGAAATTGTTTCTTTATCAACTTCATAATCCGTAAGAAGAATTATCTTTACTTCCTCCCCGGCCTTTTCTATTACATCATCCACAAGTTTATAATTATTATCTTTGACAATAGCATATTCGGAGATAATGGCATAATAACTCTCATCAATGTCAATAGAATGCTCTATATATTCCAATGCGTTTTGTGAATTTTCCACAATGTCCACCTTTAAACTCATACTTATAAGCATGGCCTCAAGTCTTTCCAAGGCAATCTTGTTATTTTCCACAAGAAGAACTTTTTTACCCCTTAATTGGGCATAAAAATCTTCTTTTTCCTGAGTCTGAGCCACCTTAAATTCAAGGGTGACACGAAATTCTGTTCCTTCACCCTTTTTGCTTTTTACGGCAATACTTCCTCCCATTGTTTCTACAATACTTTTGGTTATGGACATCCCAAGACCCGTTCCTGGTATTCCACTTACGGTGGTATTATTTTCCCTTTCAAAAGGAGTGTATATCTTTTCAACAAAGCTCTGACTCATGCCTATACCATCATCTTTTACCACAAATTCATACTTTCCATAGGCCTTTAATTCAGAAGGTTTTTGCTCTACCTTTAATAATATATTTCCATTTTTTGGAGTGAATTTTATGGCATTTCCCAGTAAATTCACCAATACCTGGTTTAGTCTTACTTTATCACATAAAATTCTGTCATCCTTAACTTTATCAATATCTATATGAAAATTATGTTGTCTGTCTTCTATCTGGCTTTTCAATACCGTCATTACTCCTCCGACGATATCCACCAGACTGTTTTCCTTTTCTTCTATTCTAAGCCTTCCGCTTTCAATCCTGCTCATATCAAGGACATCATTTATCAGACTCATAAGGTGATTCGATGATACCTTTATCTTGTTTAAGCTGTCCCTTACCTTTACCATATCTTTAATATTATCCCTTGCAATGGTGGTAAATCCTATAATAGCGTTCATAGGTGTCCTGATGTCATGGGACATATTGGATAAAAATTCAGTTTTTGCCCGGTTGGCATGTTCCGCCTGAGAAAGGGCATCCATTAAAAGCTGTTTTTGCTGCATTTCTTTTCTGACGCTTTCATCCACAAGGGCAAAGCCCACTATGAATTTATCAGCGGAAAAATTCTTACCAAGTCTGGCTATTTTTACCGTAAAATACCGTACATTTCCATTAATTAAGGCTCTGTATCTAAAGCTAAAATTCTGCTCCTTTGCCATTTCTTCCTTAACATGTTCCAAAACGGTATTTCTTCTGAAATACTCCCTGTCTTCCGGATGTACTCTGTTTTGGGTATAATAACCTATAGCCTGTGTATAAGTAGTATTTGGATTCAAAAATTTCTTAAAAAAATCGCTGATTTCTTTTCCCATACGAACAGTATGAAAGGAGTCTGTATTTGCATCTACCATATGAACAGAGTCATAATCATCTGCCAGACCTTCTATTATGTCCATTTGATAAAGGTTTCTGTCACTGGCTACTTTTTCTCTTGTAATATCCCTTAAGGTTTCCAATGCCATAATATCCTCGGTAAAATTATCCTTTGTAAGGAAAAATGCCAGTCTTAAATACATTCTTCTGCCGGTTGAATCATGGGACCAGATTTCATATTGTAACTCCCTGGTATTTTCGTGATATTGCTTTATCATTTCCTTTCTGTCAGGGATTACTGCTACTTTTGATTCCACAAAATAATCTGTCCATTTTTTCATATATTCATCATAATCATGTATTTTATGAATATCTAAAGCCGTAAACAATATCTTCTGACTGTCTTTTGCATTTCCCCAGCTGGCTTTTAAAACTTCACCCTTTGTAAGATTATATTCAAACATACCAAGTACATCTGAGGTAATGGCCTGCTTGTACTGCCTTTCATGGGCTAAAATCACCTCGGCATTTTTTCTGTTGTAAACTTCCTTTCTAACGGAATCATCCACACAGGCAAAGCCTACAATAACCTCTTTTATATTCCAGTTTGTCCTTAAAGGAACTGCCTTCACCTGATAAAACATAAGCTCCTCATTGATTTTAATTCTGAAATTGGAAATAATGAAGTCCTTATACTTTAATTTATCTATCAGGCCTTTTGGATTAAGAAATTCCGAAAATTCCTCTTTATCATTCCTAAAAATAATATCAAGATTAAAATTTCCTATAAGTTCCGAACATGTTTTGCAATTTTCAACTCTTTTTGGGAATAAGGATCTTGCCCTGTTATTAATTCTTATACAGTCATAAGAATCATCTTCTACATTAAATTTAAAGATAGTGCTGTATTCCGCACAAAAAACATCAATTAAGGATGCATGTATCTGCTTTTCTTCTTCTCTTTTTTCATAAGTAATGTCCTTTAAATAATAGAGAATTTTAGAGGGCTGCCCATTACTGTCACATTCAACAAGGCTGAATTTTTCTCTTTTCCACTGATTTTTCCCGGTTTTATATTCCTGATAAAATTCCGGTTTTTCTTTAAGAGCAGACTTCAAATAATCCAGGGAACTTTTCTTTATCTTTTCTTCTACATAGTCCTGGGATATATATTTTTTGCTTATTTCAATATTAATTTTTGAATAGTTTTCATAACTTTTATCTACTGTCAAATCCAGATTATTATATTGGTCATCTTTTGCCATTACGATAAAGCTATCGTTTTCTACATCTATAAGACATACAAAACCATTTCCATCAATCATGGATTTGAGCATTTTTTTGTATAGCTGATAATCATTACGCCCTAATATACCATCAGTCATCAACATTTACCCCCGAGTTTCTTACAATTATATATATTTAAGAAATTTTTTATATATAGACTCTCTTTTCCTCTTAGTTTAACACAAAAAAAGGAAGACCAAAGGACTTTTTTGTCATTTGGTCTATTTTTTATCTGAATTATATTCAAAAATTCTCTATCTTATCTAATATTACATAAAGAAAACTAACATATCTATTAAAAATACCGGTATTAAACAAGCCACGGACCACAACAGATATCCGAAAAATGATGGCATTTTTATTCCATTTTCTTCAGCAATGGAACGCACCATTAAATTTGGTGCATTTCCAATATAGGTATTGGCTCCCATAAATACAGCTCCGCAAGATACTGCCATAAGCATCTTTTGAGCTATTATTCCAAGAGTTGTGTCTATCCCCACCTTGGCACCTAAAGTGCTGGCAGCTGTCATAAACACAAGATATGTCGGCGTATTATCAAGAAAGCTTGAAAGAGCTCCCGTTATCCAAAACAGTTCTGCCGGTTTGTCAAGTCCCAGAGCAGCTCCATGAGATTTTAAAATAAGCAAAGCCGGAATCATGGTAATAAATATTCCCACAAATAATATGGCTACTTCCTCAATAGCTCCCCAGGTAAAGTTGTTTGCCTCTCTTATTTCTTTCTTTGTAGTTTTAAAGGAAAGAAAAGCAACTGTTAAGATAATTGCTATTTCAATAATGGCCGGATAGGTAAATGTCACCTCTCCAAATATATGTATTCCCTTTACTGCTCCCTGGTCATCAATAAAAGCAGGAAGAGACGGAAGTACGCCGCTTAAAATAACTGCTGTAACTATTACTACCAAAAAGATTATGTTATGGGCACCCACAAGGCGGATTGGTTTAAATACCTTTCCCTGTTCATGGGGAGGTTTTATTCCATCCTTCATATCCTTTTTGTACATAATTGAATCTATTACATAGAATATCAATAACAACAAGGCTACATTTGTTGCCCATACCGGGAATAATTCAAGGCTCCAAAAGAAAGGTACACCTCTCATAAATCCCATTAAAAGCGGCGGATCTCCAACCGGGGTAAGACATCCTCCGATATTTGATACTAAAAATATAAAGAATATTATTATGTGCTTTCTTCTTCCCCTCCAACGGTTGGACTTTATCAGGGGACGAATAAGAATCATACTTGAACCGGTAGTTCCTATCCAGCTTGAAAGAGCAGCTCCAAGAAATATAATTAAAGTATTCATCTTGGGATTTCCCTTTAAATCACCCGCCAGTTCAATGTTTCCAGCCACACAAAACAATCCAAACAAGAGCACTATAAAGGTAATATAATCACCAATAATACTTTCCAAAACCTGTTCAATGGCAAGACCTGCTCCGTATTTTATTCCGAATGGAATAATAAACAAAAGACACCAGAAAATAACCACATATTGTTTGTTCTTTTCCCACCATTCACCTGCTATTAAAGAAATTAATGCAAGACTAAGAAGCATTCCTATAAAAGGTACACAACTATAAAGGGGAAGAATGTTTCCCAAATCGGACTCATCAATCTTTTGTGCTGCATAAACATTAACCGGTGAGGTCATAATAAAAACAAGGAATGTAAAAATTCCTAACCATCTTTTTCCTACATTATACATAAGCGCACACCTCAAATCATTTTTTCGATTCTGTAAATCCAGAAATCTATTGAATAACAGGCGGTCCTCTAACGAACTTTTATGGACTTTTTTAGTCGTTTTCGATCGTCTTTTAACTCATTTTTTGAATATAGCACTTTTCCAAATATAAAGCAATCAATGATTTTCACTAATTTATGTCGGTTGCTGTTTTTTTTTTGTTAGGGATTTTGTATTTTTTTAATGAAAGGACATTCTTAATATGTTATACTAACATTATCTGGTGTATATCATTACCCAATAAATAATCGTACAAAAATATAAATTTTAAGAATTACACAATTTGTGTGTTTAATTTTCTTAGAAGTTTTTAAAGGGAGAAAAAAATGACCAAATTAGAACTTCTTTGCATGCTTCGTGCAGATGTTGATAAACTTCCTATCGAGGAATTAGTCAGTGAATACTATGATTTAAGCGAAAAACTGGATACGGAAAGCGCCAATAAAAGCGTTAAGTTTTTCAATCTTGAACATATAGTAAAGATTAGAGAATTGGAAATCAATAGAAATTTTCCGGATAATCTTCCTTCTGACCATGTCCTTAGAAGTATCGATCTTAAGGCGGAATTTCCAATGAAGTTATTCAAGGAATATACCGATACCATTAAGCTTTATCTGGATCAGTTTTTGCCGGGAACAGATTATTATAAAAGTATTATATGGATAGTTTGTGCATATCGTGCATTTATTTTAGAACAGCCTATGCATCCGCAAAAGGTAGTCAGATATGTTATCAAAAAAAGGAAAATTCCTTCCAACAACACTAACAGAATAACTGAAATCAACGAATACTACTGTCCTTCAAGAGAAGAAGGTCAAGACAGCGTATGTAAATTCTGTCCTTGTCACTATTTACCAAATAAATAATGACTTTAATTCATTCATTTAATAATAAAAAAGTTCATGTTACAGACTGATATCTGAGGTAACCCCCAAAAGTCAGACCAAATTTCTAACGATTTAAGGTCGATACAATCCGTAACATGAGCTTTTTTTATTTATTATTTATACTGTCTCCTGCAAGTTTTGCAGCTCCGTAAATTCCTGCGTCATTTTTTATGCTGGCGCATAAAAGCTTTACATTTTTACAGGCATGAAATACATTTTTCTTAAAGGGTTCTTCCAAAAATGTCAATAAAATATCTCCGGCTTTTGATACCCCACCCCCTAATATTATTGCCTGGGGATTGGTTATATTGGCCAGATTCGCCATGGCACATCCCAGATATCTGCCAAATTCTTCTCCCACTTTTATGGCTAATTTGTCACCTTCTTTAATGGCATCAAATATTATTTTGGCATTTATAACAGAATCCCTTAAAACTGAAGGCTCATCTGTTGTAGCTAGCATCCTTCTTGCTGTTCTTCCAATACCCTTTGCTGAGGTATATTGTTCAAGACACCCCTTATTTCCACATCCGCAGCTGTCTTCTTCATCATCTTTTACATGAATATGCCCTATTTCGGCACCACTACCATCGGTTCCTATCAAAATCTTTCCTTCATTAATGATACATCCGCCTATTCCGGTACCAATGGTTATAAAAATTATATTGTCAAATTCCTTTCCGCTTCCAAAATGAAATTCTCCGTAGCCTGCAAGATTAGCATCATTCCCACAAAATACAGGGACTCCCAGGCTTTTTTTAGCTTCTTTTTTTAAATTAAAACGCCCCCAACCTAGATTAACAGCCTTATTTATAAATCCATCTTTGGTAACAGGCCCCGGAACTCCCATTCCGGTTGCGATGATATCCTTTTTTGAAATTTTATTTCTTTCAAGACAATCTTCCAATGAGCCGGCTATTTTGGGTATGATATTTCTTCCGCCCCGTGTCTTATCTGTCCGTATTTCCCATCTTTCCAAAAGATTGTAATCTTCGTCAAATAACCCTTGTTTTACCGTGGTTCCCCCTACATCAATGCCAAAATAGTATTTCATCTAACTCCCTCCGTTTAGTTTTTAAAGCTTTGCTGTACTCTTTTGTAAAACTCCTTTGTGGAATTATAACCCATTTTTTTCTGACGATAATTTGCTGCTGCCGTTTCACAAATTACTGCCAGGTTTCTCCCCGGACGAATAGGAATGGACTGACAAAGTATTTTATTTCCAAGATATTCAGAATATTCTTCTTCTGAACCAAGTCTGTCATAGTTATGTCTCTTTTCCCATTCAACAAGTTTTATCTCCATATCAATGTTCTTTGTCTGTTTTATACATTCAACACCAAAGAGCATTTGAACATTTATTATTCCGATTCCTCTTAATTCTATAAAACTTTTGGTTATCTCCGGAGACTTTCCAACCAGTTTATCGTCTGAAATCTTTCTTATTTCAACCACATCATCCGTTACAAGTCTGTGTCCCCTTCTGATTAACTCCAAAGCGGCCTCGCTTTTTCCTACTCCGCTTTCTCCTGTTATTAAAACTCCCACTCCGTAAACATCCACAAGTACACCATGTATTGTTATACAAGGGGCAAGCCTCTCTCCCAGAAATCTTATTACTTCTGCCATAAGTTCTGAAGTTCCCCTTTTTGACTGCAAAATAGGAATTTTAAATTCTGTAGCTTTTTCGATTACCGGATCACAGGGTTTTAAGCCTCTGGCAAATACCAGACATGGAATTCCCTGTTCAAAAAGTCTTATATAGGTTTCAAGTCTTTCCGGTTGAGTAAGATGTGAAAGGTATGAAAATTCAACATTTCCAATAATTTGTAATCTATTGGCATCAAAATGTCCAAAATAACCTGTAAGCTGTAAAGCTGTTCTGTTTACCTCTGCTTCCTGGATTTTAACTTCTGTAAGATCCAGCTCCGGTGTAAGATTTACAAGTTTTAATTTATCTGCTATCTCTTTAAGTAAAATTGTCGTATTCGCCATTGTTTTCCCCCTTATCTTCATTTTTTCCAATATAATACACACTTACTAACATTTCTCAATTGTTCTCTATTTTGTTTCGGAAAAATTCATATACAGCTTTTGCACTTTTTGCATCCATGGAATCAGTTGCCTCTATTTCCTCTAAAGATGCCTTTGCTATTTCATCTGTAGACTTAAAATGCCTGAGTAAGGCCTTTCTTCTGGTAGGTCCTATACCTTTTATATCGTCAAGAATGGAATGAACCTGTTCTTTACTTCTAAGAAAACGATGATATTCTATAGCAAATCTGTGTGCCTCATCCTGAATTCTTGTAATTAATTTAAAAGCTTCTGTATTTTTTTCCAAAGGGATTTCCTCGTTTTTAAAAAGAAGTCCTCTGGTATTATGATGATCGTCCTTTACCATTCCACAAACGGGAATGTCCATTTTTAAATCCTCTAATACTTTTAAAGCCACATTAACCTGACCTTTTCCACCATCCATCATTATAAGATCCGGGAATCTGGTAAAACTTCCAACTTCCTTGCCAAGCTTCTTTTCTTCAAGCTCTTTCATTTCCTCAATACCATGACTGAATCTTCGATTTAAGACTTCCTCCATACTGGCATAATCATCATTAGTAACATTTTGAATTTTAAACCTTCTATAGTCATTTTTCATGGGCTTTCCGTTTTCAAAAACTACCATGGAAGCTACAGTTTCAAAACCGCTGATATGGGAAATATCAAAGGCTTCCACTCTTTTTATGCCCTCTAAGGAAAGTCTTGATGCTATATCTTTCATTGCACCTATGGTTCTTCCTTCTTCTCTTTTTATTCTTTCTTTGTCATTATAAAGAACCATTTTGGCATTTTCTTGGGCAAGGCTTACCAGTTTTTCCTTCATTCCTTTTTTTGGTACCTTTATGTATACCTTGGATTTTCTGCGGTTTTCCAACCATTTTTCTATTACTTCCCTGTCCTCGATTTCATATTGCAGTATCAATTCCTTTGGAATATAAGGAGTTCCGGAGTAAAACTGTTTTACAAAAGTATTCAGAATTGTTTCCTTTCCTTCATCGGCATTTATTTTCACAAAAAAATGTTCTCTTCCAATGACCTTTCCGGATCTTATGAAAAACACCTGAACCACTGCATCTCTGTCATCACATGCCATTGCCACCACATCCTTATCATCCAAATCCTGATTGCTTATTCTTTGTTTTTGGGCAATGAATTTTACGCTGTTTAAAAGTTCCTTGTATTCCATTGCCTTTTCAAATTCAAGGCGTTCTGAAGCTTCATACATTTTTTCCTCAAGACTTTTTATAATCTCTCCATGTTCACCGTTTAAGAAATCCAAAGCTTTTTCTATCTTTTTAGCGTATTCTTCCTTGGAAATCCTTCCTATGCAGGGAGCGTCACATTGTCCTATATGATAGTTGAGACAAGGTCTACTTTTTCCTATGTCCTTTGGAAGGGACTTATTACAACTTCTGATTTTATATAATTTCCGGATAAGTTCAATGGTATCCTTCACAGCTGCCGCACTGGTGTAAGGGCCGTAATATTTACTGCCGTCTTTTTTCATTTTTCTGGATAAAACTACCAAAGGAAAGTCGTCTTTGACAGTCACCTTTATGTAGGGATAAGTCTTATCGTCCTTTAACATGGTGTTATATTTTGGACGGTGTTCCTTTATAAGGTTACATTCTAAAACAAGAGCTTCCAGTTCGGAATCAGTGACAATGTATTCAAATCTTTTGATTTTTGATACCATCTGCTCTATTTTAGGGCTTTTTTTGTATCCCTTTTGAAAGTATTGATGTACCCTGTTTGTAAGGTTTACAGCTTTTCCAACATAGATAATAGCATCCTTTGAATCATGCATAATATAAACTCCCGGTTTTGAAGGAAGCTTTTTTAACTCCAATTCTATATTAAACATATTTAACCATCTCTTCTTATTACTCTTTAGTTTAACAGCCTTCCTGATAAATCAGGACTCTTATCCTGACCGAAAGACACTATTATTAACATCAGATTTATCCTTTTATTTTGGGGATACACTATATAATTATACCATTTTCAAGGCTTTTATTCCATAAAAAAACCTATATTCTTACTGATAACCTAATAAAAAATGCAGGTAAGACTATCACTTAACCTGCATTTTTTATTATTCATTATTATCTTTTGTATTTTCTAAAGAAGCATCTTTGTCAGAGTCTTCTACAAGAACTTCCACAAAATCTTTTGTTATAACAACCTCCGGATTTTCAAAAGTCTTTTCCTTTTTTTCAACCTTTACAGCCTCATCTTTTATGATGTGTATAGGTTCAAGCTTTTTAAATCCCAGATTTGTTTCTTCCGAATCAGTCTTTTCATCTGAAGGAGCATCTTCTTTTTTAAGGTCTACTACTTCTTCCCCTCTAAGCCCCCTGAAAATCTTCATAAACTCTGCTCCGGTGATTGTTTCTTTTTCAAAAAGGAATTTGGCAATCTCATCTAAAATGTCGCGATTTTCTTCAAGCATCTTTTTAGCTTTTTCATAACAATTTTTAAGCAATGCCATTACTTCTTCATCTATCAAAGCTGCTGTTCTTTCTCCACAATTTAAAACCGGTCTTCCGTCAAGATATCTTGATTCAATAGACTCTAAAGTAATCTGTCCAAAACGCTCTGACATACCGTATTGAGTAATCATGGCTCTGGCCGTCTTTGTTGCATTTTCAAAGTCATTTGAAGCACCGGTTGTAATTGTATCAAAGACAATTTCCTCGGCAGCTCTTCCACCCATATAGGTAACAATTCTGCTTATTAATTCGTCCTTTGACATAAGATATTTTTCTTCTTCCGGTACCTGCATTACATATCCTAAAGCCCCCATGGTTCTAGGTACAATTGTAATTTTTTGTACAGGCTCTGCATCTTTTTGAAGAGCTGTAACCAAGGCATGTCCCACCTCGTGGTATGCAACGATTCTTTTTTCTTCTTTTCCAAGAATACGGTCTTTCTTTTCTTTTCCGGCTATTACAACTTCCACAGATTCAAATAAGTCTTCCTGGGAAACCACACTTCTTCCATTTTTAACAGCATTTAAAGCCGCTTCATTAATCATATTTGCAAGGTCTGAACCTACGGCACCAGAGGTTGCCAATGCTATGGCTTCCAAATCAACGCTGTCATCCATTAATACATCTTTGGAATGAACTTTTAAAGTTTCAATCCTTCCTTTAAGATCCGGTTTGTCTACAATTATTCTTCTGTCAAAACGACCCGGACGAAGAAGGGCTTTATCAAGAACCTCCGGTCTGTTGGTGGCCGCCAGTATAAGAAGTCCCTTTGAAGTATCAAATCCGTCCATTTCCGCAAGAAGCTGGTTTAATGTCTGCTCACGCTCATCATTTCCACCGCTTCCGTAACGACTGTCACGGCTTTTACCAATAGCATCAATCTCATCTATAAAGATAATACAAGGCGCTGCCTTTTGAGCTTCCTTAAACAAATCTCTTACCCTTGATGCACCTACACCTACGAACATCTCCACAAAATCCGAACCTGCAAGGGAGAAAAACGGCACCTTGGCCTCTCCTGCAACTGCCTTTGCAAGAAGGGTTTTTCCTGTTCCCGGAGGTCCTACCAATAAGGCTCCTTTAGGAAGCTTTGCTCCGATTCGGGTATATTTTCCCGGATTATGTAGGAAATCCACAACCTCCTGAAGAGATTCTTTAGCTTCATCCTGTCCGGCAACATCTTTAAAGGTAACACCTGTCTCTTTTTGTACATATACTTTGGCATTGCTTTTTCCAACGCCCATCATTCCATTTCCACCCTGCATACGCCTCATGAGATATCCCAAAAGAACCCAGATAAGTACAACAGGAAGAATAATACTTAATATGTTGTAAATAAGTGCTGCACTGTTATCAGGCACCTTTCCGGTTATTTCAACTCCGGCCTTTTTTAATATCCCGATAAGATCCGGGTCATTAATAAGACCTGTATAGTAGTTCATCTCCACAAGAGTGTTGGATGATTTTACCGGTGTAATATTAATCTGACTGCTCTCTATTGTTACGCTTTCAACTTCACCTTTTTCAACCATTTCCAAGAATTTGGTGTATGAAATCTCCTGGCTTGACATGTCTGTCATTCTATTCATAAAGAACGTCACTATAAGAAGAGAAATCAGTCCCAAAATCACCAGCATCATTATCATCTGGCCGTTTTGAGAATTCTTTCCGTTTTTGTTTCCATCGTTCCCTGCCATTTATTAACCTCCTTAAATACCTGATTGGTACATTTTCCTATTGTTACAGATAGTCAATTCTAATTATAATTTTTATGTATTCATAAATCAACATTTTACACATGAACTTTTTTTGACCAATTTATAAAAAATTTATAAATTTTAGAATTATTTGCCCATTATTTCTTTATTATTTTTTTGAAAAAAAAACTAGAATTATTCCGATAATTAGAGTATACTGTTTTGGTTATATCTATGTAACATTTTAATGTCTTAAAAAATCAGCAATTTCTAAAAGAAGATATAAAGCTTACATTATATTAGGAGGATTATTCTATGGCTGTAAAATATGTATTTGTCACTGGCGGAGTTGTGTCAGGATTAGGAAAAGGAATCACTGCAGCTTCTCTTGGCCGTCTGTTAAAAGCCAGAGGCTACAGAGTAACTATGCAGAAATTTGATCCATATATAAATATTGACCCGGGTACCATGAACCCGATCCAACACGGTGAAGTTTTCGTTACTGATGACGGTGCCGAAACCGACCTTGACCTTGGTCACTATGAGCGTTTCATTGACGAAAGTCTTAATAAAAACTCAAATGTTACCACCGGGAAAATCTACTGGTCAGTTCTTCAAAAGGAACGCCGTGGAGATTTTGGCGGAGGAACAGTACAGGTTATCCCTCACATCACCAACGAAATTAAAAGCCGTTTTTACAGGGACTATTCCTCAGATGATGTAAGCATTGCCATCATAGAAGTAGGAGGAACCGTAGGTGATATGGAAAGCCAGCCTTTCCTTGAAGCCATCAGACAATTCCAGCATGATGTAGGACACGACAATGCCATCCTTATTCATGTAACACTTATTCCATATTTAAAAGCATCAGGAGAGATGAAAACAAAGCCTACCCAGGCTAGCGTAAAAGAACTCCAGGGAATGGGTATCCAGCCTGATATTATTGTTTGTCGTACAGAGCATCCTCTTGATGATTCTATTAAAGATAAAATTTCTCTGTTTTGTAATATTCCAAGCTCAAATGTATTACAAAATCTTGATGTTGAATATCTTTACGAGGCACCTCTTGCCATGGAAAAAGAGCATCTGGCTCAGGTTGCCTGTGAATGTTTAAAACTTGATTGTCCTAAGCCTGACCTTGAAGAATGGACAGCCATGGTAAATCAGCTTAGAAATCCAGTAAAGGATGTAAAGATTGCCCTTGTTGGAAAATACATCTCATTACACGATGCCTATATTAGTGTTGTGGAAGCCCTTAAACACGGAGGTATCTCCTCAGCTTCCACCGTTAGCATAAAATGGGTTGATTCAGAAACTGTCACACCTGAAAATGTCAAAGAAATTTTAGGTGATGTAAGCGGAATCCTGGTTCCTGGAGGTTTTGGAAGCCGTGGTATCGAAGGAAAGATTACTGCTATACAATATGCCCGTGAAAACAATGTTCCGTTTTTGGGACTCTGCCTTGGAATGCAGCTTGCCATAGTAGAATTTGCAAGAAATGTTGTAGGCTATAAGGATGCCCAAAGTATTGAGCTTGCTCCAAATACTACCCATCCTGTAATTTCCCTTATGCCGGAACAGGAGGATATCGAAAATATTGGTGGAACTTTAAGACTTGGTTCTTATCCTTGTAATCTTAAAGAGGGCACAAAAGCTTACGAAGCTTATGGAGAAAAAACTATTCATGAACGCCATCGTCACCGTTACGAGGTTAATAATGACTACAGAAAAGCTCTTACAGATGCAGGTATGACTCTTTCAGGTATTTCACCGGACGGACGAATCGTTGAAATGATTGAAATCACACAACATCCTTGGTTTGTAGCCACACAGGCTCATCCGGAATTAAAATCCCGTCCAAACAGACCGCATCCGTTATTTAAAGGATTTGTTCAAGCTTCCATTAATTATATGGAAAATAAATAAGAATTAAATAAGCCAGGGAAAATAATTCCCTGGCTATCTTTATGTAAAATTTTATAGCACTTTATTTAAGAAATCTATGGTTCTTGGATTTTTAGGATTTGATAAAAGTTCTTCCGGACTTCCCTCTTCTAAAATGTAACCGCCATCTAAGAAAAGTACCCTGTCTGATACTTCTCTGGCAAATCCCATTTCATGGGTTACAACCACCATGGTCATTCCCTTTTTGGCAAGCTCCTTCATAACATTTAAAACTTCTCCTACCATTTCCGGGTCAAGGGCACTGGTTGGCTCATCAAAAAGCATAATATCCGGATTCATGGCAAGGGCTCTGGCAATAGCTACACGCTGTTTTTGACCACCGGAAAGCTGTGCCGGATGAACATTTGCCTTTTGCTCAAGTCCCACCATTTTCAATAATTCTATGGCTTTTTTATCAGCCTCCTCCTTGCTCATAAGTTTAAGCTCTACAGGAGCAAGGGTTATGTTTTTCTTTACCGTAAGATGAGGGAAAAGATTAAAATGCTGAAATACCATTCCAATATTTTCCCTGACCTTATTTATATTAGTTCCTGAGGCAGTGATATCATTTCCGTTTACCAGTATCTGACCTGCAGTTATTTCCTCTAATCGGTTCATACATCTAAGGAAGGTACTTTTTCCTGAGCCTGAAGGGCCTATAAGACATACCACTTCACCTTTTTTAATTTCAAGATCCATTCCCTTAAGAACTTCAAGACTGCCAAAGGATTTTTTCAGTCCCTTTATTTTAATTGCTGTTTCGCTACTAACCTGCATATGATACTCTCCTTTCAAGGCGTTTTGCGATTGCTGAAAGAATCGTTATTACTATAAGATACATAACACCCACAATAACCCACATAAGTGCAGTTTCATAGGTTCTTGCTATAATTATCTGACCTGTCTTTACCAGTTCCGGAAAACCTATAACAGAAAGAATAGATGTATCTTTTAAGGTAATTATATATTGGTTAATAATAGAAGGCACCATGGTTTTTATGGCCTGAGGCATAACAACCTTGCTCATGGCTTTCCTGTAAGGCAGTCCCAGACTTCTTGCGGCCTCCATCTGTCCCTTATCAACAGACTGAATACCTGCTCTTATGATTTCTGCCATGTAGGCTCCGGCATTTAAACTTAAGGCTATCATACCGGCTACCAAAGCGCTCAGTTTTACACCGGTAATTCCCGGGATACCGAAATAAGTAAAAAATCCCAATACAATAAGTGGTACACCTCTTGCAATATCAATATAGATATATGCTATTGCATGAAGAAATTTTATCCTTGAAACATTAAATAATCCAAAGATCAGACCAATTACTGTTGCAAAGAAAAGTGATAAAAAGGTTAGCTCCAGGGTTCGTCCCATGGCAATCAGTAACACTAGATAATTTTCCTGTAATAAGCTCAAAATTTTCATCTTATTATTTAGGTATGACCCTCATAGGGGAAATTACCGTTTCTCCTTTCTTTTTTTTGAAATATTTGTAAAAACCGCTTATACTATAAAACCGCATGCAGTACTTTCGCATGCGGTTAAATATCTGAGAATAAATACATTTAACCCTTATGAGGTCATTTTAATCTATTTCTTAGTGTATTTATCAACAATTTCATCAAATTTTCCGTTGGCTTTTATGTTAGCAAGTCCTTCGTTGAACATCTTAAGAAGTTCAGCATTTTCACCCTTGCTTACAGCAAATCCATAATCACTTCCTGCTTCTCTGTAGTCTGTAATCTTAATATTAAGTCCCTGCTGTACAGCATAAGCCATAACCGGATAATCTTCAAAGCATGCTACTGAATTTCCAACTTGTACATCCTGATACATATTGGAAGAATCAGCAAACTCTGTTGTAGTAAATCCATATTCATCTTTAATTGAATTAGCGAAGTCAGCTCCGTTTGTACCTGTCTTAATAGCTACATTTTTACCTTTAAGGTCTTCATATTTTGTAATATCCGAATCCTCGGCTACAGCCATACATACATCTGCACTGTAATAGGAATCCGAGAAATCAAATTTATTTTTTCTTTCTTCTGTAATACTCATTCCGGCAATTACACCATCAGCCTGTCCAACTTCTACTGCAAGTAAAGCTGCATCAAATCCAACTGCATTTACTTCATATTCAAATCCCTGATCTTTT
This sequence comes from Acetitomaculum ruminis DSM 5522, assembly GCF_900112085.1. Classification (GTDB taxonomy): domain Bacteria; phylum Bacillota; class Clostridia; order Lachnospirales; family Lachnospiraceae; genus Acetitomaculum; species Acetitomaculum ruminis. The sequence continues at coordinate 42,616 of NZ_FOJY01000008.1, read as the reverse complement.
GCAACTGCTTCAAGGATGTCCATGTCTATTCCAACATAATCTCCGTCTGCGTTCTGGAATTCAAAAGGTGCAAAAGTTGTATCTGTTGCGATAGTGTAAACCTTCGAACCATCCTTTGTATCTGTTTCATTGGTGGAAGTTGTTTCTTCTTTGTTTGCCTTAGTGGATGTATCTTTTTTGGATGAATCCTGTGCACCACATCCCAAAGCCGAAACTGCTAATACAGCTGCCATTGCTATTGCCAAAAATCTTTTTTTCATCTGTTTTTGTCCTCCCTGTCTAATACATTTTTACCGGTCTGATTTTAATGATAGAAACAAAATTAAATCTTTTTATCCCACAGACCTTCAAATTAGTAATATGAATATTGTGAAGTAAAAAAATTCACAATTTTTAGCTGTATATTTTTTCAGAAAAAATCAATGTTTTGTTTATATTCTCTTTACAGCTTTAATAAATATATCATAATTATACAAAACGGTCAATTACTCATAAGCCAGAAAGATATTTCAAGATAAATTCTTTCCCCCCAGTCCTCCAGATCAATCTGGGCAATTTCCCTTATTTTCTCCATTCTGTTGATAAATGTACTTCTGTGAATAAACAAAGCTGCAGCGGCGGCGGCGGCATTATATTTTTTATCGAAGTACATTTTTAAAGTATCATAGTATCCACTGTTGGATTTTTTATCATGTTCCTTTAAAATTTCCAATTTAGGAGAAACCACAAACTCTTTTGCAAGTCTGCTGGTTCCAAATTTCATAAAATAATCTAGAGCGTAAGTTTCATATTTGTAATACCAAAACATTTCGTCTTCTTCAAAGCCGATATCAAAAGCCCCGACTGCCTGTTCATATAGTGATTTTAAACTGGTAAAGTCATTATAAACCCGGCTGATTCCGGCTTTTAAAAGTCCTTCCCTTAAAACTAGGGCTATTTCACTGTAAAACTCCGTACTCAAAGCCTTTTTACAGATATTGCAATTAATAAGCCATACCACTCCGTTTAAATGTTTTAATGCGCAAGAACCTTTACATTTCTTCTCTAATTCACTGCAAAGATATCTGGCGTGAAGGGTATTGCCTTCAGGAGTCATAAATCTTAAATTTATAACCATATAAGGGTCGTCTCTTCTCCAGCCGATTTCATTTAAAACTCTTTCCGTGGAATCAAATACCACATAACCGGATTCCAGATATTTACTAACCAGAGAACGAAGGTCATTATATTCCCTTACATAGAAATAAAATCCATTCATTATATTAAAAATTCTCTGGGTGCACTGTCCTAAATAGCGCAAAACAAATCTATCCGTATAATTAAAGGGGCGCTTTTCATTAGACATAATCACTCGTCCGGTAAATTTACCTTGTTTCCATATGTTGTAACACAACAAATCCACACTGGTGGCATAACTGAAAATATCCATTTTCTTTTCGGCTCTTGTAAACTCCGGATCAGTTATAAGTTCATTTACTTCATTATATGGAACTTTTGTATGAGGATCCTTTTCATCTTCGTCATTAAAGTGTGCTCGTGAATAAATATCATTTACCGCCACATAAGTAAATTCCGAGTCCACAATTACAAAAGGATTATCCAGATATTCTGACGAAGCCTCTAAAAGCTGGCGCAATCCCTTGTTTTCATGAATAATATTTTCCGTCTCCACATACCAGCGGTCAAAGTGTTCATATATATCCAACACTTTGTTGAATATGATACGGGCATCTACCTTATCTCCCCCCCTTATTGTAAAAATGTCTTTCCCGTATTTTTTCATAATCTCATCATCTATCTCCCCGATAAAAATCAGTGCACCGCTATGTTTTAAAATTTCCTTTTCTTCCTGCACTGATTCACTATCTGCAATTAAAAGATTACTATCTGAATAATTTTTGGAATTAAAATATCTCGGTGGCTTATAAATCCGATCCGAAAATTCCATAATATTTCTGCATTCAAATTCGTCTTTTAATTTTTCATAGATAATTCCCAAACTTAAATCCATTTTTATTCTCCATTTTATAAACCATAAAACAACACACTACACATTGTATATTTTGGCAATACAAAAGTCAATTATTTCAATGGTTTACGATATAAAAAAAACAACATATAATACTACTTGAGAGTATTTGGTAACTCTTTCATCATATTTTTTATCTAACCATATTTATACATATGGTGTGCAAAAGAATCGACCCCTGGTATTTACGTACCGATTTTTTTGCTTTTAATTTAACCCCCCTATGGATGAACTTACGGAAAGTTCATCCTTTTTCTTTCTAAAATTTTTGCTTTTCCATTTCACCCACTTATCACATTTAATTCAGACATTCTTTTTTTTACTTCCATTTACATCACAAAAAGGGTATGTACAATAAGTCAAAAGTTACTTTTAAACAAAACCCCTCTTTCATAAACAGTTTGAAATATTGCTTTATGAAATAACAGTATTACCGGAGGTAGAAATTATGGCAGATTTGGTTTTTAACAGATATGAAAAAAAATACAAAATAAGCCTATGTCAATACAAGGCTTTATTGGAAGATTTAGATAAATATATGGTTCCTGATAAATTTGGCAAATACACAGTATGTAACTTATATTATGATACAGACAATTTCGATTTAATAAGAAATTCCCTGGAAAAGCCGGTTTATAAGGAAAAATTAAGACTTAGAAGCTATAAAACCATCAATAATACTGATAATGTATTTCTTGAAATAAAGAAAAAATACAAAAAAGTTGTTAATAAAAGAAGAATTGTTCTTCCCTACAAAGATGCCTGTTCCTATTTAAGTCAGGGGGGCAGACCTGAGAATGTATCACCTCAGATTTTAAAGGAAATAGATTATTTTCTAAACAGATTTGACAAACTTGAAGCAAAAACATTTCTGGCATATGACAGACTAGCATTTGCAGGAAAAGAAGATTCAAAGTTTAGAGTAACCTTTGATTCAAATATCCGTTTTAGAAATTATGACCTTTGTCTTGATAAAGGGGATTATGGAAAAACTATCCTTAAAAACGAGGAAAAATTAATGGAAATCAAAATAAACCAAAGTATACCTTTGTGGTTTGTGCAACTTCTTAATGAATATGAAATTTATCCCACTTCCTTTTCAAAATACGGAAGAGTTTATCAGGATTATTTATTCTATGATTCCTTTAACAGATATTCTGACAAAGAAAATACTCTTACAGCTTAAGGAATAAGATATAGGTAATAAGCCTGGGGCTTGTTCATATATTTTATTAATATACATAATAAGAAAAATACGCATCCGGTCGAAAAAATACTCTTTAATCTGATAATAGGAGGAATATGATGTTTGATTCAATCTTATCAACTACTTTTAATATAAATATTACTTTAATTTGTCTGGCATGTGCCCTGGCATACGGCCTTATAATATCATTAACCTACATTTTCACAGGAAAATATACAAAAAATTTCGTTAATACTTTGGTGGTACTGCCTATAATTGTCTGTGTGGTAGTGACTTTAGTAAACGGAAATCTTGGAACCTCAGTAGCGATTCTTGGAGCCTTCAGCCTTATTCGCTTCAGAAGTCTTCAGGGAAATTCCAGAGATATAGCCTATATATTTTTTGCCATGGCTTCTGGTCTTACAGCTAGCATGGGCTATGTAGCCTTCGGTTTTGTATTTGTACTTTTTGTAGCTGCAGTTTACTTCATACTTTATTTTATCCGTTTTGGAAATGCCAAAACCCTTTATAACGAGCTGAGAATTACAATCCCGGAAAATCTTGATTATAGTAATATTTTCGATGATGTATTTGAAAAGTATTTAAAAAGCAGTAATTTAACCAGAGTAAAAACCACAAATTTGGGTAGTATGTATGAATTATATTACGATATTGCCCTTAATGATTTAAGTAAAACAAAAGAATTTATTGATGAAATCCGCTGTAGAAACGGAAATCTCACCGTAATATGCGGTAAAAAGGATTTCGATATCAGAGAAGAACTCTAATTCTTCCTGTTTTATTAAAAAGCCTACCCATATACCCTATTTTTTACAAATCTTTATAAGAGAAACCCTGAAAATACTTTCGGGGTGTTTCTACTTTATAAATGTTTTTTTGAAAATTTATGGCAAACTTGATAAAATAATTATATTTTTGGGGGCATGTTTATTCTTTTTAGGAGATATTTTCCGATAAAAGATATGTATAATTATTTGTATAAGTAAAAATCTTCCTTTATATGTCTTTAAATAAATATTAGCTGGGCTAATTAATTCTACAGGAGTGAAGTTTATGATAAGTATAAGTTTGTGTATGATTGTTAAAAATGAAGAAATAAACCTGAAACGCTGCCTTGATAGCCTTTATGGGCTTTGCGAGGAAATTATTATCGTAGATACCGGTTCTACAGATAAAACAAAAGAAATTGCAAAAAATTACACAGAAAAAATCTATGATTTTGACTGGTGTGATGACTTTAGCGCTGCCAGAAATTTCGCATTTTCCAAGGCAACTATGGATTATATTTATTCCGCTGATGCTGATGAGGTTTTAGATGAAATAAACCAAAAAAAATTCCTTGATTTAAAGAAGGTTTTACTTAAAGAAATTGACATTGTTCAAATGTCCTATAAAATATCCGAAGATTTTAATACTACCCAGAATTTCAATTCTGAACTTCGTCCTAAACTTTTTAAAAGGCTTCGCACCTTTACCTGGATAGACGAAATCCATGAAACCGTTCGACTTGAACCCCTGGTTTTTAACAGTGATATAGAAATTTTGCATCTGCCCTCCGGTCTTCATTCAAGGCGGGATATTGGTATTTTTATTAATTTATGTAAAAAAAATAAAAGGCTTTCCCCAAGGCTTTTGTCCATGTTTTCCAGGGAACTTTTAATATCTGCCGGTACTGAGGAATTGTTTGAAGTTGCCCCTTATTTTATAGAAATGATTAATGATACAGGCAGAGGGGAAGATGAAATTATGCAATGTGCCTGTATTTTAAGCAGATATTTCAGGCTAAAAAATGATATTTCAAACTTTTTTAAATATGCCCTAAAAAGCATAACAGCTAATGGCTGTTCCGAGGTTTGTTATGAACTGGGAGAATATTTTTTCTCCATTAATGATTATAATGAAGCCGCCATCTGGTTTTATAATGCTGTATATGAAACCAAAGCCATACTAAACGCATTAACTGGTGGAAAAGCGGGACTTTTGGGACTTTCTAAATGCTATGAAGCCTTAAATAACGAAGACTTATCCGACTTTTATAAAAATGAGGCAGATATGTGGAGCCCGCCTAAAGATGACTATTCTTAAAAATAAATAACGCCTGTCATAAAAAACATTTTTTCATTTTATGAAAATTTTGCCGGGGATTTGGTATAGGCAAAATCCCTACCCAAATCCCCGGGCTTTTTTAGTGTAATTGTTTATAAAGATTTCCCATTTCTATTGCAGTGCAAGCACACTCATATCCCTTATTTCCAGCCTTTGTACCAGCTCTTTCTATAGCCTGTTCGATATTATCTGTGGTAAGTACCCCGAAAATAACCGGAACCCCGCTGGACATTCCTGCGGAGGCAATTCCTTTAGATACTTCAGATGCCACAAAGGTATAATGGTCTGTGCTTCCCTTAATTACTGCTCCAAGGCAGATTACGGCATCATATTTTTTTGTATCTGCAAGTTTTTTAGCAAGTATCGGTATCTCAAAAGCTCCTGGAACCCAGTAGAGTTCCATGTCATCAGGCTCCATTCCATGTCTTAAAAGTCCGTCCTCACAGCCGGAAATCAGTTTTGAAACTATAAATTCATTAAATCTTGCTGCAATTACTGCTACTTTTAATCCCTTTGCAATTAAATTTCCTTCAAATGTTTTCATTTTTATTATCGCTCCTTTAAATTATTCTTTAGAAGCTTCTCCTTCCTTTTTATTATAATTTCTACTGATATTGTGTCATATGCTCCATCTTTTTTTGTTTGGTTAAAAGATAAAAAGCATCAATTTTATTCATTGGCATCTGGATAGGAACTCTTTCTACTATTTCTATTCCATATCCGCTAAGTCCGGTGATTTTAGTAGGATTATTGGTTAATAATCTTAATTTTTGCACCCCTAAATCTCTTAAAATCTGAGCACCGATTCCATAATTTCTTAAATCCGGAGCAAATCCCAGCATTTCATTGGCCTGTACTGTGTCATAGCCTTTTTCCTGTAATTCATAGGCTTTTAACTTATTAATAAGTCCGATTCCTCTGCCTTCCTGTCTCATATAAACCATTACTCCCCGGCCTTCTTTTGCAATAGCCTTCATTGCAGCTTCATATTGCTCGCCGCAGTCACAGCGAAGGGAGCCTAATGTATCCCCGGTAAGGCACTCTGAATGTACTCTGCAAAGAACAGGTTTTCCATCGGAAATATCCCCCATGGTAAGGACCACATGATGCTCTCCATTTACTTTATTAATATAACCACGAATGGTAAAATCACCATATTTTGTAGGTAGGGTGGTCTTTGCGGCACACTTAACAAGGCTTTCTTTTTTAAGACGATATTCAATTAAATCTGCTATGGTAATAATGCTTAAACCGTGCTTTTTTGCAAAGGCAATAAGCTTAGTTGTTCTCATCATTTCTCCATCATCATCCATTATTTCACAACAAAGTCCGCTTTCTTTTAACCCAGCCAGTCTGCAAAGATCCACTGTGGCTTCAGTATGGCCGTTTCTTACTAAAATTCCACCCTCTTTAGCTCTTAAAGGAAACATGTGCCCCGGTTGTCTAAAGTCCTTTGGACTCACATTTTCATCAATGGTCATTCTGGCTGTAAGGCCTCTTTCCACAGCTGATATACCTGTAGTGGTATCAATATAGTCTATTGAAACCGTAAATGCTGTTTCGTGATTATCGGTATTATTTTTTACCATTTGGCCTAATTCCAATCTGTCAATCAGCTTGCCACTCATTGGCATGCAAATCAGTCCTCTTCCGTACTTTGCCATGAAATTTACATTTTCTGTTGTGGCAAATTGTGATGCACAAATCAAATCTCCTTCATTTTCCCTGTCAGGATCATCAATTACCATAATTATTTTGCCCTTTTTCATGTCCTCTAAGGCTTCTTCAACAGTGTTAAAATTATTCATTTTTCTCTTTCTGATTATAAATACTAAACCAGAATCCTCCTTTCCTTTTATAAAAAACCGTTTTCCAAAAGAAAACTTTCGCTTAATGTGCTTTTACTTTCTCTTTCATCATCATTTTTTAAATTAATAAGTCTTTCCACATATTTTCCTAAAATATCATTTTCTATATTTATTAAGCTTCCCCTTTTTTTCTCACCCAAAACTGTTTGAGAAAGAGTGTGAGGAATAATGGAAACCTTGAAACTGTCATCTAATACTTTGGCAACGGTAAGGCTAATCCCGTCTAAGGTTACGCTTCCCTTTTCAACAATGTATTTAAGAACTTTCTTTTCACATCCAATTTCAAACCAGACGGCGTTTTTATCTTCTTTTATGGATAATATATTTCCGGTGGAATCAATATGTCCCGAAACAATATGTCCTCCAAATCTGCCATTTAAAGGCATTGCCCTTTCAAGATTTACCTTATCTCCAACAGACAACTGACCTAAAGAACTTTTTTGTAAGGTTTCAGGCATTACATCTGCTTCAAAATAATCATTTCCCATATTTACAACCGTAAGACAGATGCCGTTTACAGCAATGCTGTCGCCTATTTTACTTCCTTCAAGCACCAGCTTTGCCCCGATTCTTATGGTGTAATCCTCCCCCGTTGATGTTTTTTTAAGATAAGTTCCCATTTCTTCAACAATTCCTGTAAACATTTCTATTCCTTTCTTTTTACCCTTCCGCTGATAAAAATATCTCCATCAAATTCTTTTCTTTCCGTGTCGGATAAAACAAGAGCCCGGGACATTTTTTCAATGCCACTTCCTCCTATTGGCCCTGCTGCCTTTCTGCCACCTATAATTTTGGGTGCAATGTAGGCATAAACCCTGTCCACAAGATTTCCTTCCAAAAGGCTGGCGTGTATCATAGCTCCCCCTTCCACCAAAACCGAATCGATACCTGTTTGTCCTATTTCAGTAAAAAGTTCCTTTAAATCTATACCATTTTTTGTTTTTCCAACCTTTATAAGCTCTATACCTGATTCTTTAAGAAGATTTGCTTTTTCTTCATTTTCATTGCAATAAGCAATAATTGTGGGAATATCTTTTGCACTTTTAACAATATTTGTATAGGGAGATATTTTTAAACTGCTGTCACAAATTATCCTTACCGGGTCAACTCCCTTTTCAATGCGGCAGTTTAACATGGGATCATCAGCAATTACCGTATTTATTCCCACTAAAATCGAAGAATATTTTTTTCTTAACTTATGCACATGCTCCCTTGATTTTTCATTACTTATCCACTTGGAATCACCACTTTTTGTAGATATTTTTCCATCCAGAGTCATAGCATACTTTAATGCTATAAAGGGCTGCTTTTCTTTGATATAATGCATAAATATTTCATTTATTTTGTCACATTCATCTTTTAAAACCCCGGTTTCTACACTTATCCCATGATTTTTCAGGATTTTAATTCCCCCTCCCGAAACTTTGGGATTTGGATCATCACTGCCTACATAAACTTTTTTAATCCCGGCCCGAATAATAGCATCTGTGCAAGGAGGCTGTTTTCCATAATGACAACAAGGCTCCAAAGTAACATACATTTCAGCTCCCTCAGGGTCTTCCAGGCAGTTTTTTAAAGCATTTCTTTCTGCATGTTCCCTACCGTATTTTTCATGATAACCTTGTGCTATTATCTTTCCATCCTTAACAATAACCGCCCCCACCAAGGGATTGGGAGATGTGTGGCCTTCCCCCAAAAGAGCCAGCTCTAAAGCTTTTTTCATATATTTTTCATCCAATTAATCTATCCTCCTATACAAAAATAAGCCTCCGTTTTTTACGGGGGCTTAAAATGATATTTTATACATATTCACAAAAAGAAACCTGTTGTTTCTTCTTCATGAACAAACAACAGGTAATTTACAAATCTGCCATTCTTCTCTCATCCAGACTATACTGTCGGCTTTGGAATTTCACCAAATCGGTATCTGATAAAATCAGACATTCGCGGGCTATAACCGCCGGTAGGGAATCGCACCCTGCCCCGAAGAAAATATAAATAATTTATTAAGTTGTTATTACTCTAACACAAAAAAATTTATTTGTAAACCATAAATTTGTGCATTTTTTCATAAATAAGATTTTTTCCATGACATTTCCTCTAAAAAAATGTCTGTTTTTACAGGAATTTTAGTTAACGGTTTGACTTTTACTTTCTCTAATATTATCATTCATTTTCATTACCCTTGTAAAAGCCGGAACAATTTGAGCAGCGACTACACATTTACACATATCCAAAGGAATAAATGCCAAAAAGCCGGCTGTTATAGCCAAAGTCCAGTTTTCATAGCCTGAACCCGGATAAAAATGAAGATATAACATTCCTATTATATCAATAAAAATTGCTCCAAAAACTGCTGAAAGTGTATATCTGATACGATTGTAGCTTTTTCCCTTTATAAGCGGAATCAAAGCTGCTGTTAAAATGTAAACTATGGTATATCCGCCCCAAGGCTGTAAGAGGTATGCAAGTCCGGCCTTTCCCCCGATAAAAACAGGTACACCGCAAATTCCAAGAAGCATCCAGACTGCAACTATCATCACAGACTGCTCTATAGGAAACAGCAGTGCAATAAGAATTATCATAAAGTTTTGCATGGTGATATGTGGGGCTCCCGGAAATGGCAAAGGTATGCTTAAATAAGCTGAAACTGCCAAAACAGCGGCAAACATTGCCATAATGACCAATGACTGAGTTGATATTTTTTTCTTTTCCATAATAAATTTTTTTCCTCCAGAATTATTGGATTATGCATAATCATTTTCTAATATTACCATAGCAAATATAAATATTATTGTCAACCTATTTGTTATCTTTTAGTTAACATATCAGTTAACATTTTAATTTGGACATTAAGGGAGCCCCTTAACTAAGGTGTCGACTTCCTTACTTAAGGGGCTTATGAAAAGAAAACTTACTAACCAATTTTAATTATACTATTTCTATTTCTTCTTGACAATATCAAATGTCTTTTTTATTGTTCCCTTTAATCCTCTTCTTCCGGTTATGGTAACTGTAGCTTTACCAACCTTTACATTGTTTGAATATTTAACAGTATAGTTATAAGAGGAGATTCTTCTTGAACCTACTTTAATAATAACTGAAGGTTTCAAGGCTTTTCCGGTATAGGTTTTTTTAGAATATGAAAGTGATACTTTTGTATCTTTAATATTTCTGGCGGAAACATTATAGCTTAATGTAAAAGCTCCCTTATAACCACTTCTACCATATATACTAACTGTATGTTTTCCTGTCCTTGAAGAAGAATCATAAATTACTGTATAATCAAGTCCCTCTACAAGACCTTTAGTATTTCTAACCTCCGGCGCAAAGCTTCTACCACTGAAAGTATAGCTTGTTTTTACAAGAGAAAATCCTGTTTTAGAAATATTCTTTTGTGTTATGGCAACAAAACTGATTCCATTGTTATTAGCAAATTTTTGTACTGTTGAACCGGAAAATCCATATAAGGTAAATCCCGGAACATCGTAAAATGCCGCGTTATCAAAACTTACTGTTCTGCTATAAATATATACTTTATTAAGACCTGTACAGTTACCAAATGCATGATAATTAATATATTGTACTCCTGTACCAATTTTTACTGTATACAGTGATTTGATATTGTTAAATGCTCCACTTCCTATTGTCAATACAGAATTTGGAATAACAAGGCTTGTCAGTGAAGTATTTTCAAAAGCATAAGCTTCTATTTTATTTAAGCTACTTCCAAATTTTACATAACTAAGATTTAAACAATCAGCAAATGCATAGCTTCCAATAGTGTTACAGTTTTTATTAAAAGTTACTCCACTAAGATTTGTTTTGTAAAAAGCGCCATCTTCCACAGATACAACTTTTGAAGGTAAAGCCAGCTTTCCGGTAAGGGCAGTATATTGAAATGCTCTGGTATCAATTTTGGTAAGCTTACTTCCACCTGCAAATTTTAATGTAGTTAAAGATGTATCATCTTTAAATGCCTCATATCCGATAACGGTACATGAAGCCGGTATAGTAATGCCAGTTAAGCTTGGGCATTCTTCAAATGCATTGCTGTCAATCGAAGTAATTCTTTTTCCAAGGGTTACTTTCTTTAAGTTTTTACAATTGTAAAAACATGCATATGAAACTGCTGACAACTTTGCAGGAAGATTTATAGAAACAAGACTGTTACAATATGCAAATACATAGCCTCCCATTTCCGTAAGTTTGCTTCCACTTTGAAAACTAATGTTTTTTAAGGCTGTACACTCTCTAAATGCATTTCCGTCAATTTTTGAAAGTCTTGCAGGAAATGTAACTGTTTTAAGAGCTGTGCAATTATAAAAAGCGTTTGTTCCAATATATGTTAATTTGCTTCCTTTTGCAAAAACAAGACTTCTTAAGGATCTGTCATTTACAAATGCACCATCTTCAATTTTAGTACATTTGGCAGGAATGGTTACTCCTGTTAAATTTCCATTTCCACGAAAAGCATATGCTTCAATAGATGTAACAGATGCTCCCAAAGTCAGTTTTGTAAGGTTTGTACAGCCATCAAATGCACAGTATGGAATTGATTTAACTTTCTTTCCAATAACTACTTTTGTTAAATTTATACATCCATCAAAGCAACTGGTATCTAAAGAAACAACGCTATTTGGAATAGATATTGAAAGAATATTTACACAATATCTAAATGCACCGCTACCTATGGTCTTAAGTCTGCTTCCTGAATTAAAGGTTACAGTAATAAGATTTGGACAATTATTAAAAGCATTATCACCAATAGCTGTAATATTTTTAGGAATTCTAACTGATACAAGATTAGAAAAGTCTTTAAAAGCACCACTTCCTATTTTTGTAATACCACTTCCTATGGAAATAGATGTAATATTATCCTTTCGAGAATACCATGGAACACCACCAGACCACCAATAATCAGGTATTGCACCTTTTCCTGAAAGAACCAGTGTACTTCCACTTACCTTCCAGGATACATTGGTACCCGATATTTTAGAAGCCTTAGCAGATATAACTTCCTCTTCTTCATTAGAAATAATAATATCATTAACGACTGAGGTTTCGTTATCCAAATCAGCTTCTTTTTCTTTATCCTTATCCTCATCTTCATCCTGGCTGACAGGATTTACATCTTCATCATAAATCTCTGTTTCTTTTTTATCTTCAACATTTTCCTCATCTTGTGTAGAAGGCACTTCTTTTGCAGGAGTGACATCTGTATCCTCAGTAGAATCCGTATCTTCAACTTCTACCACGGCCACATCGTCACTGCCTTCTTTAATGTCAGAATCAGAATCAGTTTTATTTGCTTCGTCATTTAATAATTCATATTCATCTGACTCTGTAACTTCCGAAGCTTTTGTCTCTTCATTTTCATTTTCCGACAACACTTCATTTGTACAATCCACAGATGCTGCCAATACTGCTGTAGCAGGCTGTGAAACCATCATGGACACTGCAAGTGCCATAACCATAAATTGTTTCATTTTTTTCATTTTTCCACCTCTTATCCCTGTTTTTGTTATTTACATGTTATTCTGAAAAAAAAGTTTTTTACCCGACAATTATAAGGTTTTTTACGAATTTTATCAACATGAAAAAAGGGAATCAACTATTAAAGCGGATTCCCCGATATTTTTTATTAATAATTTTTAAATGTATCTGCCACACAAATCCTTTATGGAAGCGTCAGTAGTTCCCTGGCCTACAGCAGAGAATTTCCATTCACCGTTATGTTTATAAAGTTCTCCAAAAATCATTGCAGTCATGTTTGAATAATCATCTGTTAGATTGTATTTGCACATTTCATTATTATTTCTGGCATCAACAAGTCTTATAAAAGCATTTTGAATCATACCAAAGTGCTGGTCTTTTTTCTGTGCCTTATAAATATTAACGACTATAACTATTCTGTCGTATTCTGCTGGTATTTTTGAAAGTTCCACAACTATTTGTTCATCATCGCCTTCACCGGCTCCTGTAAGGTTATCACCAAGATGTACCACTGCCCCCGACTTATGTTTAAGATTTCCATAATAAACAAGGTCGTGTCCCTGAGTCATTTTACCGTTTTGCAATAAGATTGCAGACGCATCACAATCTATTGTTTCATTCTTTTTGAAAAACAAGCCCTTATGGGTTGTAGTTGCCGCATCCCAGCCTAATCCAACTATTACCTTGGACAAACCTGGATGATCTTTTGACAGACTTATTTTTTGTCCCTTTTGTAAACTAACTGCCATCTTAAATTTCCTCCTGAATTACCGCATTTTTTAGTATAAAGATATAAAGATCCTTCTTGACACTCCCCACACTAAAGTCAGAGGATTCTCACCATCGCCATTTTATAAAAGCTTCTTATGCTTTTATTGTTTCAGGTTTGTTTATTTCCTTCTTAAATGATATCGGAAGATTTTTACTGATACATAAAACAAACCATCTTTTTCGTCCTTATTTTAGCGAATTATTCTTAATTATATCCATATTTTCTTATTTTACAAGACTGTCCGAAAAAAATTTTTAAACTGCTTTAATTCTTATGATGTAAATGCTGACTGTTTGGCTATTTCCGACTTTTCCCTTAATAACAAATCCTCTTTACAGGAATTTTTTAGCGTTTTATAATTAAAAAAGATTTTACCCAATTTAAGAAATCCCTGTGATAAGGCTAAAAAGGCTTTTTCTTCGGGATGTAATACTTTAACATAAGGAAAGATAAAACAATGGAAAAAACAATAAAGTTTTTATTTGATATATATGATTTTTTACAGGATTGTGAAAGTGACCCAAGGGCATTTTCTGCTATTTTTGAAGGCACAAATGCCAATATAAATATCCCTCTTTGGGAGTCTGCCTACAAAAACAATATGAATATTATTCTAGATTCTACAAGCTTATCAGTAAAGAAAGCCTATTTCAAAGCAGGTCTTTGCCCAAAGGATAAAAATAATCCCTGTGATGATATTTTTAAGGAAACCGAATTTCTACTCTATCTTTCTTTAAAATCAAGGGATTGGGAACTTTTTATAAGCTTTTTTAACAGGCATTATAGAGATTTTTTAGCTGCTTTTCTTAAAAAAATCCTGGAATTTTACCCTTTAGAGAGCCATTACGAAAAAAAATCCAAAGAGTTTCTTGAAATTCTTTATAATCAAGACTTTCAGACAGAATTTTCACAATTAAACACAAAAAAAATTTTAGATAATGACCTTCTCTTAGATTTTTCCATGGAAAATAAAAGTAATGAGCTTTTAATGGATAAAATTAAGTCCTTTAAAGCCTCTCATTTTGAAAAAATAAGTCTAAAAGATATTGAAAGGGAATTAGAGGAAAAAGAAGTAATCACCTGTGGAATAAATAATTGTGGCGGAAAATGCCGTATTAATGCAAGGGTTACTTCCGGCTGCATTACAAAACTTTCCACTGATTTAGAGGATGAAAGGGGTAATATTAAAGCTTGTGTCAGAGGTCGAGGCTATAGAAGAACCTTTTTATCTTCTCAAAGACTAAGATACCCTTTAAAAAGAGTTGGAAAAAGAGGTCAGGGACTTTTTGAACGAATAAGCTGGGAAGAGGCTCTTGACATAATGGAAGAAAAAATAAAAAGTATCACTGCAAAATACGGCTACGGATGCAGATATGTCAACTATTCCACGGGAGTCACTTCAAAAATACGAGGAGACAGGCTTGCCAAAAGATTTTTCGCCCTGACGGGTGGTTATCTAGACTATTTTAACTCCTACAGCGGGGCATGTTTTGAATATACCACCCCTTTTATCTATGGAACTGATCAAAGCGAATCTTCTCCCGATACCTACCTGGATACAAAATTACTGGTTTTATGGGGGCATAATCCTTTAGTTACCATGTGGGGAAGTGAATATTTAAGCTCCCTAAAAAAAATAAAAGAAAAAAATATTCCAATTGTGGTAATTGACCCCCAGTTTTCAGATACTGCTGCCGTCTTTGCCGCTAAATGGATTCCCATAAAACCGGGAACTGATGCCGCTTTAGCCCTTTCCATAGCCTATGTTTTAATAAGCAAAAAGCTTTATAATAAGGCTTTTCTTACCAAATACTGCCAAGGTTTTGATAAAACTTTAATGCCAAAAGGATTTGAAAACGAAGAAAGCTTTGAAGAATATGTAATGGGAATTCGTGACGGCATAGAAAAAAATCCTGCCTGGGCTTCTAAACTTACGGGAATTTCCCCTGAGGATATTTATGACCTTGCTTTAAAAATAGCTAAAGCAAAGCCTTGTGCCATTCTTCCGGGAAACGGCCTTCAAAGAACCTCCAACGGAGAGTCCTCCTTAAGATGCATACAAGCTCTTTCTGCCATGACAGGAAATATAGGTATAAGAGGGGGCTCTGCTGCCACAAGAGGCTACGGTGCCGGACATAAAACTCCCTCCTTTCCAATGGTTAAAAACCCTTACGGCCTATCCATCCCCAGCTTTTTATGGACTGATGCAGTCTTTAGGGGAAAGGAAATGACAAGTAAAAAAGACCACATAAAAGGAGGCGAAGTATTAGAAAGTAATATAAAAATTCTTTTTAACCTTGCAGGAAATACCCTTATTAATCAACATGGAAATGTCAATAGAACCAGAGAAATCCTTGCAGATGAAAGCCTTTGCGAATTTATAGTCTGCTCTGATTTATTTATGACCTCTTCTGCCAAATATGCTGATTTACTCCTGCCCGCACCTTCTCTTTTTGAAAGGGAATTTATAACCGCTCCCTGGCATTTTGGAAACTTTCTCCTTTATGGAAATAAGTGCATTGACCCGCTTTTTGAATGCCGTTTTGAATTTGACTGGCTTTATGAACTGGCAAAAAGATTTGGCATTCAAAAGGAATTCGCCTGTGGTTTTGATAATGAAAATGACTGGAATAAAGATATTTATGAGAACTTAAGAAAAACAGAAGCTGAACTTCCGGATTTTGATACCTTTAAGAAAAACGGAGGTTACAAGTATAAGAATAATCCTTCTAAAGTTGCCTTTAAAGAAATTATAGAAGATTTTGAAAATAATAAATTCCCCACTCCCAGCGGAAAAATAGAGCTTTTTTCTTTGGCATTACATAATTTTAATGACCCGAAAATTCCGGCAATTCCAAAATTCCAGTCTGATTTTGAAGGGGTTTTGGATGAAAAAATCAAACAATATCCTTTACAACTTATTGGATGGCACACTAAAAGACGGTGTCATTCCATTCACGATAACAATGAATGGATGGAAGAAATTGAGCCCCACAGACTTTGGATTAATGAAAAAGATGCCAAAAAAAGAGCCATTAAGGAAGGAGATTTTGCCCTGATTTATAATGACAGAGGAAAAGTTTGTATGAAAGCCCACCTTACAAAAAAAATCATGGAGGGTGTGGTTTGTATTCCCCAGGGTGCCTGGTTTAACCCTGATGAAAAAGGCATTGATACAAGAGGTTGTGTAAATACTCTTACCACCCACGAGGCCACTCCCCTTGCCAAGGGAAATTCCCAACATTCCTGCCTGGTAGAGGTAACATTAATATAATATTTATAAAGGAGCTGATTTTTCTTGCTTATTCATAATAAAGATTTATGCTTGGGATGTAAATGCTGCCAGATAGCCTGTATGGATGCCTATAATCTCCCCCTTCAAAAATCCAGGCTTAAAATAACAGAAGAAGAAGAAGAAATTTCCGGGAAAATTAGCCTTACTTTTATTCTAAAAAGTAATTGTAAAGGATGTAAAAATCAATATTGTATAAAAGCCTGCCCGGTAAAGGCTTTGAGTATTAAAGATAATTAAATTAAAAAGGATATACCAACCATTTTCTTATCAAAATGCCTTGTATATCCTTTTATTTTTCATATTCAAATAAATATACATCAATAACTCCCTTTTAAAAATCAAACCGCCATATCAACCACCGAGCCGCCATAATTAATATAATCCTGAGTCTTTGCAGCTTTTGAATAAGGATTATCCTCATTGTATTTTATCTGGGTGGTAGTTTCTCCTCCGGATACATAGGTGCGTCCACACTCAGGACAAACCGAAGTAATTATTTTTACATTTGCGGAAATAACCTTGGCATTTTCATGCTGTTTTGCCTTTTCATAGGCATTTGCCACATGCTCTTGTTCATGGGCACGGACAGCACTTGCCGAGGCATTTGGAGAAATATGTGCCGCTGCTTTAAAAGAAACATTCTCATCAGAGCCGTCCTGGTACTTCCTGTTTTTACAGGTCTCGCATTCAATCTGACCGGAACGCTTAAGCCCCCTTATCTGGCTATCTGACAAATCAGCATCCTTTGCCTCTTTTTCCGTTTTTATGGCTGATTTTGACATCTTAATATCATTGCCTTCTTCGCTACATGTATCGGACTTATTATGCTGATTTAAATAATAAATGTTTTTAGTATTGGCATTAATATTTCCTATCATATCTTCTTTCACCTCACTTTCTTAGGTCAATTTAGCTACAATCGTCCTAATCTATATATCGATAGCTGCCTCAAAAAAAATTAGCCAAAAATCCCTTGAATTTTTGGGAATCTTTGGCTAAATGTTTTCTAGTCAGGGTAATAATCGCAACCTAACTCGTTCATTTTTGTATTAATCTTTTTATTATATTTATCTAAATTAATTCTTACTTTTCCACTGGTGTCCACCAAATACAAGTCATATGCTCCATGGCCTCCCACAGTGCTGCTGACTATAAGATATTTTGAAGAAACAATGCAGGTATCTGAAAAGTCGCTGTCTTTTTTGTTAAAAGGCATCATCTTTGCCTTATTATTTTTTAAGTCATATCTTACTATCTGGTCTGAGTCATTATCTTTACTGTAGGCTCTTGAAAAATATACATATCTTCCGCTTTTATCAGCAATAGGATAATAGGAATGGCATCCGCTTTTTTTGTATAATTTTTTTGTTTTAATATTTTTCCTGTTGGAAATGTCTGCCACCCTCACATACATATTACTTTCGCTTCCTTCAATGTAAAAAAGCTTCTTCCCGTCCCCACTGTAATAAGGCATTGACTTTTCTGTATTTCCTTTAATAAGAACAGTTCTTTTTTTACTAACGGTATTGTATTCTATGATGCTGGTTCCCTTTCCGGAAGAATTTGACCTTTTATAAACAATGCTTTTCCCATTTGGGGAATATTTCGGATCTTCATCATCCAAACCGTTTCCTTTAGTCAGATTGGTAGGATTTTTTCCATTAAATTTATATTCAAAAATATCCCACTCACCGTCTTTGGTCTCTCCCATAAATACAATGGCTTTTCCGTCTTTTCTAAACATTGCATTCATTGGATTAATTACATTTGTCCAATTTTTACTAATGCAAGACAACTTATTTTTAGCAAAATCGTAGATATACATCTTGCTGTCACCTTTATAATAGTCACTGTAATTATGAAATACAATTTTTCCCGTAAGTTTTGGTTTTGTGGTGGCTGCCTCAGTAGTAATAACATTTTTAAATGAAAAAATATTCACAAAAAGCAGCAAAAATGCTAACAATAAACAAGTTTTTTTAGTTCTCATATTTTATTCCCTCCACTTCAAATCTTGCCTGGTATATCTTTTTAAGCCAGTCAGGTAACCCGGGATATTCCTTTACCCTGTTTTCTAAGGTTCGTTTTCCCACCCGACGGTCAAGCATGGCCATCATTTTATAAATATAATTTTCAGAGTACAATGCTTCTTTTACAGGCATATTTATGTATTCTTTAATGTCTCTTATTATAAGCATGGAATCTCCATGACCTTCTGCAATGCTTATAAGATTAGCTTTTTCATATCGTATATCGCATTCTTCATCCCACTCACAGTAGAAATCATCCTCATTTGTAATATTTTTTTCCCTGTCTTCCGCTTCTTTTAACTCATAGTATTTAGGATACAGGTAATGGTCTTCATTATAGGGATTCCCCCTATATATCTCTTTTCCATCTAATTCCAGGGCAAATCTTCCGTATTGATCATCTGCTTTTCTGTAAATGGTAAAAAAATACTTAACCCTACCCCTAAGCTTTTCACAAAGCAAATCTTTTTCCAAAATATTTCTTATTTTACTCCAACTTAAACTCAATTTTTCCTCCTTAAGGTGATTTGTATGGCGGCCAGTGCAAATCCACTTTAAAAATAATAATAAATATTATACAAAAAAAATCCTGTTAGGACAAATCAGCTTTACTGCTCCTTTGTTTATCGGCTTTTATTTGCTTTATTTCTAAGGTTTTTGTCAATTTTACCATATTTTGCACTTAAAAATAGTAGATATAGTCCATTGACACAGGCATTTAAAAATTATATATTTAAAAAGTATTCGATTTTGAGTAAAAAGCTTTAATTATTTTATGAATGTCGAAATTTTATTAAATCTTGAGTTTTATCTCACCTACCGGGGAAAAATCTCTTTCCCCGGTCAACTCAAGGGGGTTTTTTGCTTAAAAAAGAATATAATTTTTATGTATAGGAGTGATATTAATGAAAAAGAACGTAACAAAACGACTAACATCGCTTTTTTTAGCTTCTGTAATGGCTGCATCAATGGCACCAACTACTACCTTGAATGCACTGGCTAAAGAAAACGAAAGCATTGTTACAATGGATGAGGCTAACTCTCAAACATCAGCCCTTCCAGGTCAAAGTGAAGCCTCGGCTTTACAAAACACAAATGCCGAAGAAAACCATGCAGTAAAACTGCAGATAGCTCCGGCAAACACAACTATTAAACTTTTTGACTCGAAAAACAAGGAGGTTACACTGTCAGAGCCTACGATTGCTTCCAACATCAACACATATGATGTAAGTCTTAAAGAGGGAACCTACACTTATGAAGGTTTTAACAAGGATGGACAAAGCATAGGTGGTGCAAGCATTACCGTAGACGAAAAATCCGAAGGAAAAACCTATCAGTTTAAAGAACTGAAATTTAAAGCTACAAACTCCGGATGGACTGTAGGAAATGAGTATAATGTTAAGGTTGGCATGTCCTCAAAAACCAACTACATGAATCTTTCCACAGCTGCAAATGACGGCTATGCCCATGGCCTGGGACTTTGCGGGGAGACTTTCTTTTATGAATTAGCCCCAAACGCTACTTTATCTGATGAAGGATATTTATCATTTACTTCAAGTGTGACAGTAACTTATTCTTCTGCTGCACAATCTATCTCAGGAAAAATCCCACAAGGATATGATTATAAAATCACTGCTCCGGAAGATATCACTGTCTTTGTTGGTCAGAAAATTAATCATTATCAATATTTCACAGAGATTTTACCTGTTTCTAAATCAACAAGTGATGGAACTACTACATATATCTTTAAATTAGCAGATGCAACTCAATATAATTACAGATTAAGTAAAAAAGGAGCACTTACTTATTGTGATTATTTTAAAATGAGTAATACTCTTGAACCTTTAAATGTTACAGAAGATATGTTATCAGGAGATCCAAAAACCATCGATAGAGATCTTACTCATAACAGTAACTCAAATGTAGCAGATGTGTTTTTAAATATAAATGAGAAAAACTACCTTTCTCTGGACAAGGTTGGTGATACCTTCCAGATAGTAAATCTCAGAAACTGGGAAGCTATTGATGGATGGGCAAACAACTATTTCATGGAGCCTGATTATCATTATGAAGTAATAGATGAAAATGGTGATACCTCCACAAACGTTGTAAAAGTCGATGAAAACGGACTTATTACAGCAGTAGGAAATGGAACAGCTATTGTTAAGGTTACCTATGACGCCTTTAAATGCTTTGAGGATTTATATGGCGCTATCTGGCCTGAAAATACCGGTGTATTTGTAGTTACAGTTGGTGCAGAAAAAGCAGACATTGATACCGGAATGAAAATTCACGAAAATAATGCCAATAACCAAAATACTACAATGAAACTTGCCGGAGTAAATGTAGACGCAGAATTAGATGTATTTTATTACCTTAAAGGTGAGGAAGGGGCAAAATACAGCTTTACTCCAAGTGAAGGAACTACAGTAGAACTTTTAAATCCTACTCTTACTGACACTGCTCTTAGCTACAATGGTGGATTTTCCACAAAGGGTGTAACAAATGATAACGGAACTTACACTCTTAACCTTACCAAGGGAAGAAACATTGTAAAACTTACCAAAGATGGAAAAAGCACCTATCAGGTTCTTTCTGCCAAAGAAGTAAGTTATACCATTGAAAATGAAACTCATCCGGGAGAAAGACCTAAGGGCGGAGATACTCTTAGAATTAATTTTGATACCTATTATATACCTTGTAACAAACTTGCAGGGGTTTATAACATGTCAGGAACTGTCAAATATACTTCCTCTAATGAAAAGGCAAGTGTTAAAAGTAAAGGAAATCAATATACCTTTGCTTCAAAGTATTCTTATGTAGAGGTAGCTCTTGCTGAAGATATAGAAGACGGAACCATTACCCTTTCCAATGGTTATATATTAGAATCCGGCTTTGGTTCACCTTATGGAGATCACAGAGGTATTTCCTACACTGTAGGTAAAAATCCTAATTTCACAGCCGGTGTAAGAACTGCCTTTTTCGGACAGCTTCCTGATGTAAGTTTTGAAGTAGGTGTGGAAAAATCCTATGATATTACCTTAAATCCTACTGTTGAAGGTGCTTTAATTACTGTTAAAAACTCTGAAGGTACAGTAATTGAGCCTAAGGAAGGTACAACTAATACCTATACTCTTCCTTGCGGAAGCTACAGCTACAAGGCTACCAAAGAAGGCTACGAGGATTTAGAAGGAAGCTTTGAAGTAGATAAAGAAAATGTGGAAAGAACTATTGATATTAACCTGGTTAAATTACCGGATTTAATCTGGGATGGCCAGACTGCAACCCCTGTTACTCCAAGTGATATTAAAGTTCCGGTGACAATTGATGGAACAAGCTATGAAGTTGATTACAAACTTTACACTGTTTCCTATCCAAGCCAGTTATACTGGATAGCTACAAAAATTAATGCTGGTGAATTTCCATCTAATGCAAAAATTGTTTTAGATGCAGATATTGACCTTGGAGATAAACCATGGACTCCCATCGGTTCAGACTATGATCTCTCATATGCCGGTATCTTTGACGGTCAGGGACATACAATTAAAAACATTTCCCTAACCATTGATAATTATGCAGACGGTCTTTTTGGCTATGTTCGTGGCACAAAGACAACTATAAAAATCGATGATAAAGATGTGAAAAAATCACTTCCAATTACCATTTCAAACTTAACTGTAGAAGGAAAAGGTACACATACCTCCGGCTTTTTCATAGCTGGTATTGTTGGGTGCATCCCTGAGGAGGATTCCGTTGTTTATCTTGAAAATCTTGTAAATAAAGTTGATATTACTTCATCAAAGGCAAATAATGCCGGTATTGTAGGTAGTATAACTAATCCAAATGTTTACATTAGAAATTGTAAAAACTACGGAAATATTGAATCAACTGCCCAGAATTCTTATTCAGCAGGTATCGTAGGCGACTCAAAATGTCTTAAGGAAATTAAAAACTGCTTTAACTATGGTAATGTATCCGGTGGTTCAATTCTTGCAGGTATTATTTCCCATACTATTTTTGATACAGAAACCACAAGTAAAGATTTACTTATAGAAAACTGTGGAAACTACGGAAATATTACAACCACAAATTACACAGCCGGTGGAATTATCGGAAACGGACAGTTTATTGAAAGAAAAGCTACTGATATTGGTATTAAAATTAAAAACTGCTTTAACAAAGGTAATATTACCTGTACCCACAGCTCAAAAGGTGGATGCGGCGGTATCATGGGTGAAGGAATGCCACATATTGACAGCTGCTATAATACAGGTGCCATAAAAGGTGCCGAAGAAGTTGGTGGGCTTGTTGGTAAATTTTACGGTAACTTCCTTGGAGTAATCGGTAAAATATCCAATTCCTATAACAGCGGACAAGTTACTGCCACATCAGGTAGTTATGTTGGTTCAGTAGTAGGTAGATTTAATGGAGATCCTATTGTCAAAAATGCCCAGACTAATATGGATATTGTAAAAGGACTTATTTCTAATTCCTATGTACTTAAGGGTTGTGCATCAAGAGTAAGCGGAAATAATTATAGTTATGTTTCTGCTACAGTTCTTTCAAGTGATGAACTTAAAGCAAGTGCAAATAGCATAAGTGCTTCCTTTACAAAGGGCTCAATAATTTACGATAACATTTATCCTATTCTTACCATTGAAAAATATTCAGACAATGAAGAGGCTGCCCTGGTAGATGAAGCAATCGCAAAACTTGGGGATGAAATAAACCTTGATAGTGATGTTTTAGCTGTTAAAGAAGCCTATGATAATTTATCTGACGATGCAAAAGCTTTAGTTAAAAATCTGGCTTCCTTAGAGGAAAAACTTGCCAAATATAATTCATTAAAGGCAGTTCAAAATGTAACCACCTTAATTGATGCAATCGGTGAGGTTAGCTTAGAATCAAAAGATGCCATTGACAAAGCCCAGACAGCTTATGATGCCCTTACGGAAGATGAAAAAGCTTTAGTTACCAATGAGACCAAGCTTTCTAAGGCAAAAGAAGATTATAAGGAACTTCTTGTTAAAGAAGCAAAAGAAGTAGATGCCTTAATCGAAAAAATCGGTGATGTAAGCTTAAAGAGCGAGAAAAAGATTAACGCTGCTAAAGAGGCTTACGAAAAATTATCAGAGGCAGCTAAAGAATTCGTAGAAAAACTTGATATCTTAAAAGAGGCAGAGGAAGAATTTGCCAAACTTACTAAAGAAAAAGAGCTTAACGAGGCTGCTAAGGAAATAATTAAACTTATTTCCGCTATTGATTATACAGATGCAGATTCCGTTACTGCTGCTAGAAAGGCTTATGATGCTGCTTCTTCAGAGGTTAAGGAGTTAGTTGTTAACTACAATACTCTTGTTAATGCTGAAAGCTATCTTGCTAAAAAAGCTAAAGAAGATGAAGAAGCTGCCGCTAAAGAAAAAGAGGCTTTGGAAGCTGCTAAAAAGGAAAAAGAACTTAACGAGGCTGCTAAAGTTATTATTAATCTTATTTCTGCTATTGATTACACAAATGCAGATTCCGTTACTGCTGCTAGAAAGGCTTATGATGCCGCTTCTTCAGAGGTTAAGGCCTTAGTTATTAACTACAATACTCTTCTTAATGCTGAAAGCTATCTTGCTAAAAAAGCCAAAGAAGATGAAGAAGCTGCCGCTAAGGAAAAAGAAGCACAAGAGGCTGCTGCTAAGGAAAAAGAACTTAACGAAGCTGCTAAAGTTATTATTAATCTTATTTCTACTATTGATTACACAAATGCAGATTCCGTTACTGCTGCTAGAAAGGCTTATGATGCCGTTTCTTCAGAGGTTAAAGCTTTAGTTGTTAACTACAATTCACTTCTTAATGCTGAAAGCTATCTTTCTAAGAAAGCCAAAGAAGATGAAGAAGCTGCCGCTAAAGAAAAAGAGCTTCAAGAGGCTGCTAAAAAGGAAGCAGAAAGAATTGCAGGCTTAAAGGAAGAGGCTAAAAAAGTTGATGACCTTATCTTGGCAATAGGAACTGTAAGTCTTAAGAGCGAAAATGCAATAAATGAGGCATTTAAAGCTTATGACGCCCTTAGTGATGAGGCAAAGACCTATGTAACTAAGTACACCAGCCTTAATGTTGCAAAACTTAAATATAACGTACTTGTTTCAGGTAATGTAGACGGTATAGCTATTACTCTTAACAAACAATCTGCAACCCTTTACACTACGACTCAAAAGACTATTACTCTTAAAGCCACTGTAAAAGGAACAGACGAAAAAGTAACCTGGAAATCTTCAAATCCTAAGGTTGCTACCGTATCAAGTGAAGGTGTGGTAGTTGCAAAATCTGCTGGAAAAGTAAAAATAACAGCATCTGTTGGAGCTTATACAAAAACAGCAACTATTACTGTTAAAAAGGTAACTGTTAAACCTTCAAAAACTACCATAAAATTAAAAGTTGGAAAAACAGCTAAAATAACTGTTACCTCCAACTTCAAGGGAAGTTTTAAATGGGCTTCAAAAAATAAAGCCATAGCTACCGTAACAACAAACGGTGTAATAAAGGCCCGCAAGGTTGGTACTGTTAAGATTACAGTCACCATAGCAGGTGTTCAAAAAGTTATTACCGTAAAAGTAGTTAAATAAGTTAGTCTTTATCTTAAGATATATTAATTTGCAAAAAAGGCGGCTCTTACGAGATTATCTCATAAGAGCCCCTTTTTTATTTATGTATCTAATGACAAAAAATATAAGGTATTTGTATCACAGTCATATACAGCAATATCAAAATTAAAAGATGCCCTTTTACAGGCTGCACTTATATTGTAAATATCCCTGGCATCTGAATTTCTGTCTTTAAAATAATAATAACCGTTTTTAACCGTTGGAATATAAGCATATCCGTCTTCATCTGCAATCATAGGGCTTTCATAGGAACTATCCGAAGCTTTCCCAAAAACAAGGGAATTAAATTCTTCAACTGCCGGAAGCTTTTTCCAATGTTTGGCATTTGTAATCTGTTTCTTTACATTGGTGGACTCGCAATCAATAATGCCAACGCTTACACCATCCCCCATAAAACCACCATGATTATCCACATAGGATTTTTCCGTGGCAGAACTTAAGTTTAAATCCAGCGCTTTTTCAATTTCTGATTTTGAAGTATTAAAAGAATAATATGCCATACCGGCCAAAACAAGCAGTAAGGC
The DNA here is from genome assembly GCF_900112085.1 of Acetitomaculum ruminis DSM 5522. Lineage (GTDB taxonomy): Bacteria > Bacillota > Clostridia > Lachnospirales > Lachnospiraceae > Acetitomaculum > Acetitomaculum ruminis. The sequence goes on along the minus strand of NZ_FOJY01000008.1, from coordinate 16,639 downwards.
CAGAAAAGAGGCAATTATGCTGATAGCTTTTTTCAAACTTCTCACTCCTCGTATTATACTAAATATGCCATGGTAATTCCCGTTTTTAAAAAGCTTAAAAGTGCTTATTTAATCTTAACCAACATGACATCAAATTTAAAAATAATGTCAACTTCCTTCTTACTAATCATATCGTCAGCTAACTATTTTCTTGTAACAAGCTTATCTTGTTAATCAGGAATGATTTTTTACGATTTTCTCTTATAGGTTTTATTATAGACAAATATCATCACCAAAACGCTGACAAAGGTCATTATAATCACATACAATACAGAGTCTGATAATTTTATCTTATCCCCCAAAAAGCTTATATTAAAGGCAAAGGTCTCCTTCATTCCTTTTACAAAATTCCCCTTATCAATTCCACCAATTTCATTATCAATGTGCTTTAAAAGTCCCTTAATAAGCAGATTTCTAAAAACTACTGTAGTATGGGTACCAGGAAAAATATTACAAAAAGTCTGAACCTCTTCGGAAAATTCGCTTGTTGGTATATATGCTCCGATTACAAATCCACTGGCCGCAGACAATAACCCAGAGAAGGCTCCTGCAGAGGATACGGTCTTGAAAAACATTATTACTATCATAAAAAGTGCCGTGGTTGAACAGGCTCCCACCACAATCAATAAATATGCATATGCCACACTCTGAGATGAAATATATAAATCTCCCATGGATTTAAGAATTAATAAACCTGTGGTAAGAATTATTGAGGACATTATAATAGCTGATATAGTGGCTGATAAAAAATAAGAAACTATGATTTTCCACCTTTTTATAGGAGTTGCCAATATATCATAATCTATCTTCTTTTCCTTATCTGATACTATGGTTGTAAGACAGTTATAAGGAACTGTTATAAGGGCAGAACCTAAAATTCCCGTAAGGAGTATTAGATTTACCAGCATTTCAACATTTCCCGAGGTTATATAATCTTCAAGTCCCTTCATGGAATTTTCTATGGATTCCACATAGCTGTCCTTTAAAAAGAGTAAATAAAGGGCAAATACTATGATAGATGTCATAAGAGAAAATATCACTGCCTGAAAGTCCTTGAAATATACTAATATATTTCTTTTTGTTAATCCTAAAAATCCTCTCATTGTATAAACTCCTTTCCTGTGATGTTTAAAAATACATCATCCATACTTCCCTTAATTATTTCATAATCAGTAAAAACTTCTTTGTTTTCATACAAAAAATCGGTAATTATGCCTTTAAAAGGAATTATATAGTGATCCACATCATAAGAAATTTTGCCTGTAGCTATTTCTAAATTGTCAGGAGTTTTAGAAAGGATTTTTTTATTTTCCTCTGACTTTTCAACATACCAAATAAGTCTTGATGAGGTATATTTTGTTTTAAGCTCGGCAGGAGTTCCCTGACACATTACCTTTCCTTTGTCAAGGATAAGGACTTTATCTGCATTTCTGGTTTCTTCCATGTAGTGGGTTGTTAAAAATATAGTCATGGATTTTTCTTTTCTAAGATAATCAATAAAATCCCAGACCATTCTTCTGGATTTTGGATCAAGACCTGTGGTAGGCTCGTCTAAAAATAATATTTTAGGATTATTTATAAGAGCTCTTGCTATATCCACTCTTCGCCTTTGTCCTCCGGAAAGTGTGCCGTATTTTTGCTTTGCGATTTCCTCCAGTTTAAAAAAATTTGAGATTTTTTCCAATCTTTCTTTTATTTCTTTTTTACTTAAAGAATAGTAAGACCCCCTGGTATAAAGATTTTCCCTTACGGTTAATTTTTTATCTAAAACCGAATTTTGGAAAACTATCCCGATTTTCTTTCTTATTTCATCATCTTCTTTTCCTAGAACATGACCACAGATTTTTGCCTCCCCGGAGGTTTTTTCCAAAATCGTACAAAGCATATTTATTGTGGTGGATTTTCCGGCACCGTTTTCCCCTAAAAATGCAAATAATTCACCTTCATTTACTGAAAAGGAAATATCATCCACCGCAAGGTTTCCCCTGTATTTTTTTACAAGATTATTGATTTCTATTACCTTCAATGTTTTTCATTTCTCCTCTTTTTTTATAATCAAGTTATCGCTGTGATATGTTTAAATTTTACCATTTATATGTATAATGTAAAGAAAATTCCCTGACTTTCTTTTTCTTACAGGTAAAAGCAGTATGTCTTATTTGCTTATGAGAAAGAATAAAAAACCCTTACTTTTTATATCTTAAAGTAAGGGTATTTGATTTATGAATTTATTATATCTCTTATATAAGCTACTATTTTTTTAGCCTCTTTGCTCATAGTCTCATTTTTGTTATAAATAATACCGTAGGTAATGTCTCCATCTCTTTTCTTAAGCTTTATCCCCGGTCCTTTGCCTTCCTCATAGGCTGTAAAAGTTTCTGATGTAATATTACCTAAACCATTATTTTTTATCATTATATTCATAATATAATCGCTATTGGTGGTAACTGCCACTTCTAAAGGATAGTCGCTTAATAGCTTACCATTTAATGTCCAGTTAGAGCATTCCATATATTCATCATGCTCTCCCTGAACCAGGTTTGAAGAAAGAATTTTTTCCATATCCGGCCTTTTGAAAGGATAATCATCCTCTATGTCAAAATACAGCATACCGGATACGCTTCCTAACTTTTCAAACTCCAATTGGTAGCTTTTTAATGCATACTCAAATTGTAGCTTTCTTTCCGGAAAAACATATATAAAACCAACTTCATCTTCCATCTTTCTCAATCTTTGAACAATGTTTTCCGTTGTATCTGTATGAATATTATAACAAATGCCTGACTTTGCATTTTTTGCATAATAATCCGAGAAATGTCTGGCAAACCATGAACTTGGGTTTATGGATATTTTAACTACACCTTTTTTATTATCTACAGATTCTGCTTCCAATTCTTCTAATTGTGATACTAAAGCTGATGCATGATTATAAAAGGATGCACCCCTTGAAGTAAGGGTTATTCCATTTTTTTCCCTTTGAAACAGCTGATAACCAAGCTGCTTTTCAAGACCTGCTATAACCTTACTTACATTAGACTGAGTTGTATACAAGACCTTTGAAGCTTCACTAAATGATTCACAATCAGCAGAAACCACAAAGTATTTCAGTTGTTTTGTTTCTAACATTGTTCCTATCCTTTTCTTATTTATTTTTTGGGGACAAGTATTAGCAATAAACGGAATCTATCAGATTCTTAGTGTAATCATCCTTAGGATTATTTATTACTTCATCCGCAGTTCCGCTTTCTACCATTTTTCCATTACACATTACTATTACCCTGTCACAAAACATTTGTACCAGAGCAAGATTATGACAAATAAAAATTACCGATAGTTCTTTTTCTTTTTTTAATTTAATCAATAATTCCATAATCTGCTTTTGCACAGTAACATCTAAAGCACTGGTAGCCTCATCACAAATGAGGATTTCCGGTTCTATTGCAAGTGCTCTTGCTATGGCAGCTCTTTGACATTGTCCGCCACTTACTTCATGGGGGTATTTTTTTGCGTATTCCTTTTCAAGTCCACAAAGATTAAGCAACTCACCTACACGCTTGTCAATAACATCTTTATTTATACCCTTGTTCTTAAGGCTTTCTCCTATACCATAACCCAAAGTTTTTCTTGGATTAAAAGAACCTACAGGATTTTGAAAAACCATTTGTACTTTATCGTATAACTGTCGCTTATTCTTTTTTTGAACGTCTTTAACGCTTATTTCCCCGGAAGTTATAGGTATAAGCCCTGTAATCATTCTGGCAATTGTACTTTTTCCACTTCCGGACTCACCTACAATTCCTAATACTTCGCCTTTCCTTAATTCAAAGCTTACATCATCTACCGCTTTTGTGCTACTCTTTTTTTGAGTATCAAATATTTTAACAACATGTTCTGCTTTTAAGATAGTATCCATATTCACTCCTCTTACCTGTCAGCTTGAATTTATATTGCTATCCAATAGTCTTTTTTGATTTATTAATTAAACCAATGTCTCTACTATCTTTATTTTCTTACTAATTTTGGAACTGCGGACAATAAAAGTTTTGTATAATCATTCTGAGGATTATTTAAAACCTCGCTGGCTTTTCCGTATTCCATCATTTCACCGTTTTTAAGTACCAAAACTGTATCAGCCATGGCTGACACCACGCCTATATCATGTGTTACAATAATGATTGATGTTCCAAACAATTCTCTACAACGGATCATTTCTTCAACTACCTGCCTTTGAACCGACACATCAAGTGCACTGGTAGGCTCATCAGCTAACAGTATAGGTGGATTCATTAAAAGTGCTATTGCAATTCCCACTCTCTGGTTCATTCCTCCTGAAAGTTCAAAAGGATAACTGTTCCAGACTCTATCCACTTCTCTGAAGTTCAGTTTTTCAAAAAGAGAAAAGGCATTTTCTTTTGCCTTTTCTCTACTGATTTTTCCGTGAGCCATCTGGCTTTCTATAATTTGATCTCCAACTGTTCTGATTGGGCTAAGGGATGCTCCGGCATCCTGGAAAATCATACCTATGTCTGCGCCTCTTATTTGACGAAGCTCTTTTTCAGGTAAATCTATGAGATTCTTCTGGCCAAAATGTATATCACCTCTGGTAACCATTCCGCCATCTCCCAATATACCCATGCAGGCTTTTATCAAAGTACTCTTTCCACTACCGGATTCTCCTACAAGACCAAGGATTTCTCCTTTATGTAGTTGAAAACTAACATCTTTAACTACTTTTTGCCCATTGTATGAAATATCAACCGAATCGTAACTTAAAATAGCTTCATTAAATTCCATGATTTTTCCTCTAAAATTTCTTAATTTTAAATTACTAATTTTCGATTTTTTATAATTATTACTCTATATCTACATCTGCTGTAAATTCATAGTAATCACTTGCATGAGCTTCAAGACCTTTTACATTAGACTTGCTGATAATGCTCATTTTAAGGAATGAACAAAATACGAATGCATTGTCATCTAAAATCTTTTGCTGCATGTCTACTGCAATTGCACTTCTTTCATCAATATCAAAGGTCTGATTCATCTTTTCAGCCAGTTTATTTAATTCATCATTATTATAAGCTCCTCTGTTTTTGCTTGAGCTTGGTAAGCAATGTGTTGAGAAGAAGTACATTGGGTCACCGATACCACAGGTAACAAATGCTGCTGCATATACATCCCATGCAGTTTTATCTTCAAGAACTGTTCCGTGGTCAGCTGTTACATTAAGCTGTACATCAATACCGATTTCTTTGAGTGAAGCCTGAACAGACTCTGCAAGTAATGGTAATTCCTGACGGCTTGGATAACTAAGCCATTTAATTGTTAATTTTTCTCCGTCTTTTTCACGGATTCCATCTCCATCTGAATCTTTCCAGCCTGCTTCCTCAAGAACTTTCTTTGCGCCTTCAGCATCAAATTTTTCTGCTTTGACTTTATCTCCACCAAAGCTGAATCCTTCAGGGAAAGCTCCAACTGCTGTATATCCATAACCGGAAAGAAGTGTATTTACAAAGCTTTCTTTGTCAATTCCCATAGCGATAGCTTTTCTTACGGCATCATCTTTGATAACGCTTGATTCGTAATTCATCTGACAGTAGAATGCACGGCTTGTAGCTGTACTTGAGAAGGTATAATCATCATTTTCAAATAATGGATAACTTGCATAAGCCATACCGTAAGCAGCATCAATATCTCCATTTTGAAGTGACATAGCCAATGCATCACCATCTGAAATTGTAATAACTTTTACTTCATCAAGTTTTACATCGCCATCCCAGTAATTTTCATTCTTAACAAGATTAATATGATCATCTGTAATAAGTTCTTTTGCTACAAACGGACCTGTACCAACAACTATTCCATCTGCATTTCCTTCTGAAACATCAATGATTGCTCCATAAGGGTCGCAAAGGTAATTAATAAGAGTAGGTTTCGCCTCTGTTGTTTTAATGGTAAGAACCTGTCCGTCAGCCTCCATTGTATCAATAGCAAGATCTCCTGCTGCTCTTTCATGAACCTTTACAAGGTCTTCAAAACATGCTTTAACTGCCTCAGCATCTACTGCTTTACCGTTAGAGAAAGTTACACCGTCTTTAATGGTAATTTTCCAGGTAAGTTCATCTACATTTTTATATTCTGATGCAACCCATGGCTCAAGTTCCATGCTTTCATTGAACTTGAATAAAGTTTCACCAACACCATATCTAACACATGGCCATCCTGCATAAGTATTATGTGGGTCAATGTTAGCTTCTTCATTTTCTGAATTAAATGTAGTATCACCAAAAGTTAAAACCTTTGTGCCTGTGCTTGCTGTTGAATCATCTTCTGACTTTGTTTCGGTTTTTGTACTGACATCTTTCTTGCCAGAATCATTAGAACCACAGCCTGTCATAAGTGTCATAGCTGTGATTGATAGGGTTAATAAAACCGCTAGACCTTTCTTAAAATTTCTCATATCATTGTTCCCTTTCTAAAAAATAATTAATTTATATGGTTTTACTTTGCCTGCGTGGGTCCAGATAATCCCTTACTGTATCCCCAAGCAAGTTAAACACTACAACCGAGATAAAAATAGCAAATCCCGGAGATAGTACAATCCATGGATAAGTCTGAAGCATACTTCTTCCAGTACTCATCATGCTTCCCCATTCAGCGACAGGTGGCTGAGCCCCCAGTCCTAAAAATGAAAGACCGGCTAATTCCATCATCATGGTACCTATATCCAATACTGAAGTAACCAGTATCGGACCTAAAATGTTAGGAAGTATGTGTCTTACGATAATCTGTAATGCATTATCACCTGCCATTATTGAAGCATTGATAAATTCTGAATTTCTAATTGACAAGGTCTGACTTCTTGCCACCCTGGAATATTTTGGCCAGCTTATAACTGCCAGGGCAATAACCGCATTCCAGATTCCTCCTCCTAATAAAGCTGCTACCGCAAGAGCAAATACCAGCCCCGGAAAAGCAAGGAAAAAGTCGGAAATTCGCATTACTATCCCATCAAACTTTCCTCCAATGTAACCGCATAATACACCAACAGCGGTTCCAAATACTGTTATAATAGCTACTAAAGCAAAGGTGGATAATATACTTGCTCTTGCCCCTATTATCACCCTTGAAAGCATGTCCCTTCCATAGGTATCCGTCCCCATAAGGTGGCTTGCACTTGGTGCATTTAAAGCTACACTTAAATCCTGTTTATATGGATCGTGGGGACAAATCTGTGCAGCAAAAACAGTCATTACTATTAAAAGTACTGCCAGGCTTGCAAAAAAGACCAAACGCAGTTTTATATGACTTTTCTTAACCTTTTGTATCCTAATGGAAATTTCTCTTTTCTTCTTTTTAATATCTGAAGACGAAATCAATAACTCTTCAGTATTTTCGTTACTAAGATCCATATTTATTATCCTCTCATTTAAACCAATTCTTTATATTTGTTACAAAGTTTACCCATGTCTGCTTTATCATTTAACTCCCAATCTGATACGGGGATCTAAGAATCTGTAGGAAAGATCCGCTATTAAATTCACCAAAACATATATAATAGCCATCCACATTACATAGGCCTGAATCATAGGATAGTCCCTCATATTTATGGAATCTACCGCCAATTTTCCAACTCCGTCCCATATAAAAATGGACTCAACAATGGCAGTTCCACCTAAAAGACTTCCGATGGAAATAGCTAAAAGTGTAATAATCGTCACCATACAGGCTCTTAAAACACTTTTAAAAAGTGTGGTTGAATATTTAACACCTCTAGCCTTTGCTCCCAATATGTAATCCTTGCTAAGTTCATCCAAAACCGTAGCCCTTACCTGTCTTAAATACTTGGCACTCATGGCAATTGCCAAAGTCAAAGCCGGTAAGACAACAGTTTTTACACTTATGCTATTTGATAAAACCGGAAAAAGTTTAAGTTTTATTGCCAATATGTATATCAAAACCAGAGATACGAAAAAGTTTGGCATACTGTTTCCTAAGAAACTAAAAAATCGTATTATATAGTCCACTACCTTATTTTGATATACCGCAGATACAATACCCAAAGGTATAGAAATAATAATTGTCAAAACAATTGAAACCAAAGCCAATAACAAAGTGGCCGGAAGTTTAGATATAAAAGTGTCAAAAACACTCTTTCCTGACAGATAGCTGTTTCCCATATCTCCTTTAAGGAGATTTGAAAGCCATGTAAAATACTGCACAAGGAAGGGTTTATCAAGTCCCAGTTCCTTTTTGGCATTTTCTACGACTTGCTGCGAGACAGCCGCTCCTGTGTTTAACATTTTTTGTTCTACCACATCACTGCCTGCCAGCCTCATCATGCCAAAAGACAAAAAAGTTATGGCAAACAATATGGGGATTAATTGTAGAATTCTTTTTAACGCATATTTCATTATATTTTCCCATCCATCAAGTTAAATTAAAGCGGATTAAAAATCCGCTCCGGTTGCAAAAATAAAAAGACATGACTTCACCACTATAGTCACATCTTCTACACAACAATCATCATACAGACTAATTACTTTTCATGTAACCCCCCACAGGGGATATTTTATCATTCCTTTTCAGAATATCTAGATTACTATTTCGAATAGCAAATGATACTTTTTTTATTTAATATGTTTACGCGTCCTTATTCGTTTAGTAAAGCGGATTCCGAATGTCCGCTTTACTCATCTGCGATTTTCTTCTCAAGTGGGTTCACCTTTGACAGCAAAACTGCGGTCTCCACATGCTCGGTAAACGGGAACATGTCATAAGGCCAGAACTCCCTCGCCTTATACCCCTTTTTCTTAAGGAGTTTTAGGTCCCTTGCTAAGGTCTCAGGATTGCAGGAGATATAAACTACACGCTTTGGTGAAAGAACAGAAAGCTGTTCTATAAACAATTCACTGCTGCCACTTCTAGGAGGATCCATAATTACCACATCAACCCTGTCTTTGCTGGCTGCCACCTGGAGCATAAACTCTCCGGCATCTTCATTATAAAAATCTATATTTTTTATGCCATTAACCTTTGCATTTTTTATGGCATCTTTATAGGCATCCCTGTTTAATTCCACACCGATTACCCTTTTGGCAAATGGTGCCGCGATTATTCCTATTGTTCCTGTGCCACAATATGCATCAATAACTGTTTCTTCTCCCTCTATACAGGCTAAATCAATGGCTTTTTTATATAACATTTCTGCCTGAACTGAATTTACCTGATAAAAAGATTTTGGAGATATTTTAAATCTCATGCCACAAAGAACATCCTCAATATAGCCTTTTCCGTAAAGGGTATGCTCCTTTTCGCCCAGAATCATGCTGGTTCTGTCACCGTTTACATTAAGAACAATAGTGGTAATCTCCGGATGTTTTTTTAGTAATGCTTTTACAAAATTATTTTTTGAAGGCATAATAGGGTCTGCCAGTACCAAAACCACCATAACTTCCCCCGTGGCAAATCCTCTTCTAACCAATACATGACGCAGTAACCCATATCCCGTATCTTCGTCATAAGTCTTGATTTTAAAGGATTTTAGCATATCCTTAATATCTTTTATAATTAAACTGCTTACTTTATCTTCAATAAGGCAGTTTTTTACAGCCACAACATCATGACTTCCCTTCTTATAGGTTCCGGATATAATTCTTCCCTTGGCATCCCTGTCAAAAACCGCGTGAACTTTGTTTCTGTAATGATAAGGCTCTTTCATACCCTTTATCATATGCACCTTTCCAAAAGGAGACAGCAGTTTTTCCAACTGTTTTTGCTTAAATTTAAGCTGTTCCTCATTAGTTAAATTTATAAAACTACAACATCCACATTTTTTTGCAACAGGACATATATCTTTTCTCTCAAGAAGCATTTCCATTGGAAAATTGCTTTTTTCTTTTGTAAATTTGGGAGCTTTATCCCTTGATTTTAAAGTTTTTTTCCCAAATCCCAAAGATGCAATTCCTGAATTTGGACGTTTTTTTAAATTTGTAGCATTTGAAGGTCTTTTATTTTTCTTTTTCTCCCTTTCCAAATACCACTCATCATCCATATCCTCAAAATCCTCTACATATACTACTTCTTCTTTAAAATTTCTTCTTTTTGAATTTTTATTTCTTTTCTTGTCCTTATTATTCAATGCATTCACCTTTTATTTCTCTGTAATTATTAATAATATTTTTGTAAGTCTTTTAGATTTTTCCAATAAATCCCCTTAAATCTCTTTTTATACCTTTACAGATTATTTCCTATAAACTATTTATCTTAATACATCTTTTGTAAACTATCCACCACCTAAAGGAAGTGGTTTTGATATTTAAGTTTCCAGACGTTTTGTAAAGCGGACATTCTTAAATCCGCTTCGCTACTTCCTCATGAACGCAGCGGCACTTTGTGCCACCTGTCAGAAGGGGCTTTAACCCCTTCTGACACTAGTAAGCTTATACCCCCGCTTAAAGCTTACGCTTTTGAAGCGGGGGA
>NZ_FOJY01000008.1:0-5213 GCF_900112085.1 Acetitomaculum ruminis DSM 5522 | reverse complement strand
AGAAGGGGCTTTAACCCCTTCTGACACTAGTAAGCTTATACCCCCGCTTAAAGCTTACGCTTTTGAAGCGGGGGATTGCTTACACTGCGTTCAAAGAAACATCGCCACTGCAGGTATTGTCACCACCGTCACCAATGTAGTCAAAAATGTTACCTGCGCCATAAATTTTTCATCTCCTCCATACTCCACACAAAGCATAGTTCCTGATGTAGCCACCGGCATAGCTGATAAAACTACCGCAATATTTAAGGTAAGCTCATTTGAAACGAAGAAATGAAGCATTCCCCATGTGATAATCGGGGATACTACAACACTGAAAAAAGTAATGATATAAGCCTTATAATTGTTAAACATTTCTTTTACAGGCATCTCTCCCAGTGAAGCACCAATTATTAAAAGTGCCGCCGGAGTAGTAACATTGCCAACCATTTCGCAGGTTTGGGCAAGTATTATCGGTCCCTTGTATTGGCAAAGCGCCATAATTACAGATAGAAATGATGCAATCATTGTAGGAGTCAAAAAAGGCTTTATCATATCAAACAGATTTTTTTCTTCCTTTGTTTTTTCTTCCTGCCTTATAAGAGATATTCCGGCTGAATAGCACAAAAGATTAAATGGCATATTGAAGATACTGGTGTATAGCAAGGCATCCGTTCCGAATATAGCCTGAGTAACAGGAAATCCTATAAATCCCACATTTTTATACATAAGTGCAAATTTTCCTGCATCTTTTGTCTTCCCCTCTAATCCAATGGTTTTTGGAACAATTATTTCCAAAATATACAAAGGTATATAGGTCAAAAATGCAATCAGACACACCTCAATAATCTCTGCAGGTCCCGGTAAAACAGTAGAATTCATAACTGCCGAAAGTGCCGTGCAGGGAAGAGTAATATTTAATACTACCTTTGTTAATCCCTGTTTAATCTGAGGTGTAATAACATTTGTTTTGTTTCCAATGTAACCAATTATGAGTACAATAAATAATTCCACCATTTTCTCAAAAATTGGCATAAATGACATCTTTCTTCCTTCTTTCTATTTTGTATTCCCTCAATTTTTCCACAAAAACATGATTTTAATTAGATCCCCTTCGCTAATTTTTCATGAATACAGTGACACTAGTAAGCTTATACCCCCGCTTAAAGCTTACGCTTTTGAAGCGGGGGATTGCTTACACTGCGTTCAAAATACACATCCTGTAAATATTAGCACAGCTTAAACAGGTAATTAAAGGATAATTATTAATATAATTTTGTTATATTTGATTGTCTGTTTTGTAAAATTTCTTTAAAACTGCTTGTTTAGACAACAAATTACATATATAAAAATAGAAATTCAGGTGTTTTTTTATGATAATTTTTCGTATCCCGTTAAATTATCTCCTTCATAAATTACTTTCAAATGAAATTCCTCTTGATCCTCCAAAAGATATTTCAAAAAAATTCTGTCGCCTTCCCAAAGATTTAAGTTCATAATGTCCTCTTTGGGAATCCATTTCAAATCCCCCTCATTACATTGGATAAGCTCTCCATGAAATTCACTTGAAGTATATATATACATAATTTCATCTTCATAAATATCACTGAAAAACTCCACTTTACCCCTGTATCTGCATTCGTCCAGGGTTAATCCGGTTTCCTCCAGCGTTTCTCTGATTATACATTCCTTTGGTGTTTCCCCTTTTTCCACATGTCCCCCTACTCCAAGCCATTTTCCGTGACTTTGGTCATTTTCCTTTTTAACCCTGTGAAGCATAAGATATTTTCCATCACATTCTATATAACATAAAGTTGTTTCTTTCACAGTTCACTTACCTCCAGCAATTCCTCAAAGTCCTCTTTATCAAGTCCAGAAACAATGCTTCCACCTTCAGCAATTATCTGGTCTGAAAGTTCCTTTTTGGAATTTTGTAATTTTATTATTTTTTCTTCAATGGTATTTTTTGCAATCAGCTTATAAACCGTAACAGGCTTTGTCTGTCCTATACGGTGAGCCCTGTCTGTGGCCTGATTTTGTGCTGCCAGATTCCACCATGGGTCAAAATGAATAACTATACCTGCTCCCGTCAGATTAAGTCCTGTTCCACCGGCCTTTAAGGATATTAAAAATAAAGGTGTATTATCCTCATTAAATTTATCCACAAGCATAATTCTATCCTTTTTTGAAGTCTGACCATCAAGCCTGAAATAGTCTATTTTCAAGGATTTAAGCCTACCCTCCAACAGGTTAAATATGCTTGTAAACTGTGAAAATAATAAAACTTTTTGCCCATTGTCAATAGCTGCCTGTATTAACTCCAGACAGGCATCAACTTTTGTGCTCTCCTTAGAATAATTATCAAATAATATTTCCGGAGCACAGCAAATCTGTCTAAGTTTTGTAATTTCAGCCAAAATTTCCAGCTTGCTTTCGTTAAAGTCCTTTTTGGATTTTTGTCCCAGCCTTTCCTTTAAATGCTTTGCATTTGCCAGATAAAGCTTTTTTTGCTCCCCTTCCAGATTAATATAAATAATTTCTTCTGTTTTAGAAGGAAGCTCTTTTAACACATCCTCCTTCAAACGCCTTAAAATAAAGGGTTTTATAAGATGCTTCAACCTGTCTGACATATCAATATCACCGTTTGTAACAATAGGTGTTTCATATTCCTTTTTAAATTTTGTATAAGAATACAAAAATCCAGGCATAAGAAAATCAAATATGCTCCAAAGCTCGCTTAATCTGTTTTCAATAGGTGTTCCCGTAAGGGCGAAGCGATTGGCAGCTTTAAGCGTTTTCACTGCTCTGGCAGCCTTTGTATTGTGATTTTTAATATTTTGTGCCTCATCAATAATTACTCCGTAAAATTCCATGTCATAATATTCAATGTCTCTTTTTAACAGATCATAAGAAGTAATCAAAATATCATAATCCTTATAATTTTTAAGAATTTCCAGTCTTTGCCTTCCATTTCCCACAAGCATGGCGGTTTTTAATCCTTTTGCAAACTTCAAAACCTCTTTTTCCCAGTTATAAACCAGTGACGCAGGACATACTATAATAAAATTTTTAGTCTCCCCACTTTCTTCCTTAAGACCTGAAATATAAGAAATAACCTGAAGACTTTTTCCAAGTCCCATATCATCTGCCAAAATTCCTCCAAAGCCAAGCTTATCAAGAGTTCTAAGCCATCTGTAGCCTGTTTTTTGATAATTTCTAAGAGTATCCTTCAGTCCTTTAGGGATTTCAAAGTCACTATCATTAAAAGTCCTGATATCCCTTATAAGAGCCTTGTAATTTTTATCTGATTCTAAATCAATGTAGTCAAAGGCATCAGTATTTGATAATTGCTCAAGATATAAAGCCCTGTATCTTGGAATTTCAAAATTTCCCTTCTTTAAATCCTTGTCTTTAATGGCAAATGTTTCTGAAATATCTGAAAGTCTGGCCAGCGCATTATTTTCAATACTTAAAAAATCACCGTTTTTAAGCCTGTAATATTTTTTCTTCTTTTTATAATAGCTAAGCATTCCCTCTAATTCATCTACTGGAAAATCCCCCAAATCAAGTTTTAAATCCAGCAATCCTGCATTTATTGAAACCCCAAGCTTAACCTTAGGACTGTCTGCCACCTTGATTTTCTTTAATGCTTCAGAAATATAAACTTCACTGATTTTTTCCAGTTTATCAATGCCCTCCGTCAGTAAAGAATAAATGGCATCCTCGTCTTCAATATCAATTTTTAACTTATTATCCAAATCCCCTTCAAAGTAGTTTAAAGCCTCTTTTAGGATGGTTTGCTCCTTTTCCATATCTCTGGAAATTTGCTGGTTTAAGTTCATATTTGGCAAAATATTATATTCATTTTCACCGTAAAAAGCCTTTAATTCACAACTGATTTTTTCATCATCAATGTCGAGATAAGTCTTAAGTTCTGCCTCCAGTTCAACATATTCCCCTAAATCTTCTTCCCTGTCCAAAAGGGTATATTTATCCAATTTAGGAATAATATTTTTAACAAAAGCAGGCATATCCTTCTCTCCAATAACATAACTGCCCTTGTCATCCCTTTTCATAAGCTTAAGAATCTGACTCATATTTTCAGAATATTCTTTGTCACAAACAAAAAATGTATCCTCACTTAATACAGTCAGCTGCTTTTCATCTCCAAAAACCTCTCCATAAGGAAAAGTAATATAAAATCCTCTTTGGTTTTCAATCTTTTCTATGGATATTTCCAGTCTTGGATTTTCATTTACGACATAACAATCAACAGGTTTATTTTCATTTTCGGAAACTGCTATATGCCCTTCTTTTAACACAGCAAAAAAATGTCCAAGTTTTTCCTTGGTGATTACCATATACCGTTTACTTGTCAGCTTTTTACCATATGAATATCGATATTTTACATTATCCGTGGTCAAAAATTTTTCATTATCCATAATAAAATCAATTATTTTCAAAGCTTCATCCGTAAATGCACTTTTATTATGAATAAAGTCCAGTTTTGCCCCATATGCAAATTTGGCAGAGTTTTTCACATTTTCAATAAATTCCGGTATGTTTTTCAACACATATTTTTTATTTCCAACACCTATTTTAAATTCCAGGGCATACTCCACCTCGTCATACCAAAAGATTTTATTTATAGAAACTGTAGCCTCTAATTCCACATTTTTCTCAATAGCCGGTTGTAAAAATGCCGCCCTTTTTCCAATGGTTTCTCTATAAATCAGGTTTGAAATCTCCTTTTCAGATTCCACCTCAATGTCCTTTGTTTTTACCCCCACCTGCCAAGGCAGTTCATCATTAAGCTTTTCCTTATCAGTAAATTCCATGGCCAACGCCACACAATGCTTGCACATTCCCTCCTGATAAAAAGAGCCCTTGCAATTACATTGATAATCCAAAATAGTACCATCTGTTTCATTAATATAAACATGTGTCCTGTAGCTGTTCCCATTTCTACCGTCAATCATGGCCTTTACATGAAGCTCATCAACATAGTCATATTGCGTAACAATGTCGCGTATCTTCCCTGAATCCGACAGCCTGCTGCCATTCAAAAACGCCTGTACACTTGAATTATTTTTTATCGAACTTACTTTTAATTTCATGGCTTTCTTCTTTCTTTTAAATTTAAGCTTTGTGAATTTGAACGCAGTGTAAGCAATCCCCCGCTTCAAAAGCGTAAGCTTTAAGCGGGGGTATAAGCTTACTAGTGTCAGAAGGGG
>NZ_FOJY01000043.1 GCF_900112085.1 Acetitomaculum ruminis DSM 5522 | reverse complement strand
GGGAAAGAGCCCAAACCGGATTGCATGCAATCCGGGGTTTAGGACCGCATAAACTAAGTTAAGATGTATGGGAACGGCTTTGGGAAAGCCGGCCAAAGAGGGTGATAGCCCCGTAGCATATATCCACACTTAGCGGCGGGATCCAGAGTACTGCGGGACACGTGAAACCCTGCAGGAAGACGGGGGGACCACCCCCCAAGGCTAAATACTACCCAGTGACCGATAGAGCACAGTACCGTGAGGGAAAGGTGAAAAGAACCCCGGGAGGGGAGTGAAAGAGAACCTGAAACCCTGTGTCTACAAGCTGTGGAACTGTTTCAAAAGCAGAACCGCGTACTTTTTGTAGAACGGTCCGGCGAGTTGTCCATGCCGGCGAGGTTAAGCACAGCAAAGTGTGGAGCCGTAGGGAAACCAAGCCTTAATAGGGCGAAGGTCGGTATGGGCAGACCCGAAACCGGGTGACCTATCCATGTCCAGGTTGAAGATGCCGTAAAAGGCATTGGAGGACCGAACCCACATCCGTTGAAAAGGGTGGGGATGAGGTGTGGATAGCGGAGAAATTCCAATCGAACTCGGAGATAGCTGGTTCTCCCCGAAATAGCTTTAGGGCTAGCCTGTAGGCAGTCTTGTGGAGGTAGAGCACTGAATTTCCAAGGGGGCGTCAAAGCTTACTGAGGAATATCAAACTCCGAATGCCATAAAGATGATCCTACGGAGTCAGGCCGTACGAGATAAGTTGGACGGCCGAAAGGGAAAGAGCCCAGACCGCCAGCTAAGGTCCCAAAATCAGTGTTAAGTGGAAAAGGATGTGGGGTTTCAAAGACAGCTAGGATGTTGGCTCAGAAGCAGCCATACATTAAAAGAGTGCGTAACAGCTCACTAGCCGAGAGGCCCTGCGCCGAAAATGTCCGGGGCTAAAACACTGTACCGAAGCTGCGGAATGTATGTAAATACATTGGTAGGGGAGCATTCCCTGGATGAAGAAGCTGTACCGAAAGGGGCAGTGGAGTGCAGGGAAGGGAGAATGCCGGAATGAGTAGCGAGAGTGAGGTGAGAATCCTCACGGCCGGATGTCCGAGGTTTCCAGGGTAAAGCTGATCTTCCCTGGGTAAGTCGGGGCCTAAGGCGAGGCCGAAAGGCGTAGCCGATGGATAGCAGTTTGAGATTACTGCACCACCGCATGACAGAACTGCGGGGACGCGGGAAAGAGCCACGACCCGGGAATGGAAAGCCCGGGGCAAGCGAAGACCCTGGTCAGGGATGAAGAAACCTGGCTGTAAGGGGTAGTCGTTAAGCGGAGCGAACAAGAAGTAGCGAAGCGTGGGGAATGCCCGCCGGGAAAAGCCGCTATGGCTCATGTGGTGCCCGTACCGAAAACCGACACAGGTAGACAGGAAGAGAATTCCAAGGCCGGCGGGAGAAGTATTGTCAAGGAACTCGGCAAAATGTCCCCGTAACTTCGGGATAAGGGGAGCCTGGGCGACCAGGCCGCAGAGAAAAGGCCCAAGCAACTGTTTAGCAAAAACACAGGTCTATGCGAAACCGAAAGGTGAAGTATATGGGCTGACGCCTGCCCGGTGCTGGAAGGTTAAGGGGAGGGGTTAGGAGAAATCCGAAGCTTCGAGCCGAAGCCCCAGTAAACGGCGGCCGTAACTATAACGGTCCTAAGGTAGCGAAATTCCTTGTCGGGTAAGTTCCGACCCGCACGAAAGGCGTAATGATTTGGGCGCTGTCTCGACAATACACCCGGTGAAATTGAAGTACCAGTGAAGATGCTGGTTACCCGCGCCAGGACGGAAAGACCCCATGGAGCTTTACTCCAGTTTGGCACTGGGATTCGGCAGTGCACGTACAGGATAGGTGGGAGGCAAAGAGACATGTGCGCCAGCATGTGAGGAGCCGCTGTTGGGATACCACCCCTGTGCTGCTGGATTTCTAACCGCAGCCCGTGAAACCGGGTGCGGGACAATGCCAGGCGGGGAGTTTGACTGGGGCGGTCGCCTCCGAAAGGGTATCGGAGGCGCTCAAAGGTTCCCTCAGGATGGACGGAAACCATCTGAAGAGTGCAAAGGCAGAAGGGAGCCTGACTGCGACACCGACGGGTGGAGCAGGTACGAAAGTAGGACTTAGTGATCCGGTGGCAGAAAGTGGGATTGCCATCGCTCAACGGATAAAAGCTACCCTGGGGATAACAGGCTTATCACTCCCAAGAGTTCACATCGACGGAGTGGTTTGGCACCTCGATGTCGGCTCATCGCATCCTGGGGCTGTAGCAGGTCCCAAGGGTTGGGCTGTTCGCCCATTAAAGCGGTACGCGAGCTGGGTTCAGAACGTCGTGAGACAGTTCGGTCCCTATCCGGCGCGGGCGCAGGATATTTGAAGGGGGCTGTCCCTAGTACGAGAGGACCGGGATGGACGGGCCGCTGGTGCACCTGCTGTCATGCCAATGGCACAACAGGGTAGCCAAGCCCGGAAGGGATAAACGCTGAAGGCATCTAAGCGTGAAGCCCGCCTTAAGATGAGATATCCCCTGCGAAGCAGGTAAGACCCCTTGGAGAACACGAGGTAGATAGGACAGAGGTGGAAGCACAGTAATGTGTGGAGCTGACTGCCACTAATAGGTCGAGGGTCTGACCAAGAAAAAGATGTTGAC
>NZ_FOJY01000009.1 GCF_900112085.1 Acetitomaculum ruminis DSM 5522 | reverse complement strand
AAGCTTCTACAAGCACTCCGTTCGACTTGCATGTGTTAGGCATGCCGCCAGCGTTCATCCTGAGCCAGGATCGAACTCTCTTGTTTAAAATTTGTTTCCGTTTTTTACCGGACTCTTTAGTCCTTTTGAATTTAGGTTTCCCTATTCTTGATTGGTTTTCAAGGTTTTCTTCGTACTGTTTAGTTATCAATGTCCGTGTTGTTTTTTCCTATCTCAAAGGACAGCTTGTATATACTATCATGCTGTTTTTGTATTGTCAAGAACTTTTTTATTTTATTTTTTATCGTTCTTGCGACAGCTCTAAAATTATATCTCATTAGCTTTCATTTGTCAAGGATTTTTTTAACTTTTTTTCTGCAACTGTCTCAATAATTATTATCTCAACTATTGCTTATTCTATCTTTCGCAGATAGTTTAAATATTATATAGTGCCTTTTCGAATTTGTCAAGCACTTTTTATCTAACTGTTTTTTCTCTCAAACAGCTTTGCTATTGTATCGCGATATCTGTTTGATGTCAAGACTTTTTTCTTTAATTATTTTAAATATAAATTTAGCATTTTCCATAGGTGTTGCTGCAAGTGAACTTGTACTGGTAAACTTAATTTGTAACATCCTGTTCGGATAATACATAATATCAATTATATATAGAAAAGGCCAACTATAGCCACATGTTGCAATAAAGATTTCAAAATCAAAGTAGTTAGAGTCTATTTAGGATAGGATTGTTCTATGTGTGAACTTTCAGCAGACTACTATACTCCCAATATTCCCTTCAACGGTTGGATAAGGTTATATGTTTGTTTTTTCTGCATCACCTTTTCCCTTTATTTCTTTCTCCGCGTGGATATAAATATATCTCTGTTTTTCTACATCAACCATTCCTTTTATTTCCTTCACCAAAGGGATAAATTGAATTCCGATATTGTAGACGATGAGAGCGAATAGAGCAGCCACAAGAGAATGGAATTACTTTTATACAGAAAAATATTTTTTGAGGACGAGGAATATGAGTGATAAAACTTTCAAAATTACCAGTGTGAGTGAAGAATCCCGGTGAATATTTCTGTGTTACGATGAATGGGATGTAGAGGAATCGGATTCATTTATCGAGTTGTTAAAGTTGGTTAGAGCTGATCTGAAGGGTGATTTTGTTGAACAGGCACAAATTAGCACCTCTTCTATATTTACTATTAGATGTCACAATCTTATGGTATTAAGTCAGTAAAGTGGACCCCGAAAGTGCGTTTCTATTGACTTAAGACCATGATTTTAACGCACAAGGTATAGATAAAGCGAAAGTATTACTGAATTTAACATTTGCTATGCAAAAGAAAAACTCTAATTGCATGGATTAAGGCTCACATAATCAAAGTATTAAACAGCGAAATTAAAGAAGCTTAATAATAAGAGAGATTGACTGCACTTCCTTGCTGAAAAGCAGAAATTTACCATTAATGTGGTCGTTGATTGCTAGGTAATGAAACTCCTGATTCAAACACATTTACACCTGTAACTCCAAAATCCAAAAATGATGTACGATTACAGGCTACGCTTGGCAATCAGAACTCCACGGGCTGGCCGTGAGAGCAGTCAGTAGAAATAGAACCGGAGTATTAAATGAGTTAAAGGCTTAGGTTTAGAATAACAAGCTTCCCCTTATTAAGATTAGTCTGGATTTTTATACATTAATTCCGATATTGTAGACGATGAGAATGAATGTAGCAGCCACAAGAGAACGAAATTACTTTTATACAAAAAAATATTTTTTGAGGACGAGGAATATGAGTGATAAAACTTTCAAAATTACCAGTGTGAGTGAAGAATCCCGGTGGATATTTCTGTGTTACGATGAATGGGATGTAGAGGAATCGGATTCATTTATCGAGTTGCTAAAGTTGGTTAGAGCTGATCTGAAGGGTGATTTAAAAGATTTGGGAATGAATAGATATACTTTTAATAATGATCCATTAAAGCTTATTTACCAGTGGGATTCGATATTTGGAATAGTGGTTGAATATCAGGATAATAAAAATGCTGCGCTTGATTATTTAAATCGGATAATATCTATACCTTAAGTGAAAAAGTAAATGCTAGTTTACAATCGTAGTTACAAGCAAAATCAAGCGTTTAAAAATTCATTTTAGGGAAGATTTAGGACGTAGTACATCAAGTATCACAAGAGAAGTAAAACAAAATCGCATCAAAGTGAAAATGCCTTACACTATGGGCAGAGATTGCATTTATACATCAACTTGTGCCAAGAAAAATATGTGCGATGAAGAGTTTTGTAACCGTAAATGCAGACTTTGTATGAAGGTCGATTGCACGAAGATATGTGACAGGGTCAAGAACCATGAATATCCTAAATATCTTAAATCACCTTTTGTATGTAGTACTTGTAGTGAAAAGAATAAGAAAAAATGTATTTATGACAAGTATTATTACATTGCAGAGAAAGCTGATGCGAAAGCTAAAGCAACGCAATCAGAGTCTAGAGAGGGAATAAGACTTACACAAGAGGAACTACAGACCTTGGATGAAATTTTGTCACCATTAATACGTCAAGGGCAGCCATTATCTCACATATGTAATACACATGCGGATGAGATAAAAGTTTCTGAAAGAGGCATCTATAATTACATAGAAGCCGGAGAGCTGACAGTATGCAATCTTGATTTACGTCGTAAGGTGAAGTACAAAAAACGCCGTAAGAAACATACTGAAATTAAATGCAATAAGTTTAATTATCGGAAAGGCAGAACCTTTGAAGATTTTAAAATGTATATGGAAGAACATCCGGATACACCTGTAGTTGAGATGGACACAGTTCGAGGTTTAAGAACGAAGGAGCAGGTACTTTTGACCATCATGTTCAACGCGAATTCAGTAATGCTAATGATACTACTTGAACGCAGTGTAAGCAATCCCCCGCTTCAAAAGCGTAAGCTTTAAGCGGGGGTATAAGCTTACTAGTGTCAGAAGGGGTTAAAGCCCCTTCTGACAGGTAGCACAAAGTGCCACTGCGTTCATGAGGAAGTAGCGAAGCGGATTCCGAATGTCCGCTTTACGATGAAAAAACGGATGAAGTTATCGCTGTCTTTGATACGTTAACGAAAGCCCTTAGCATTAGACGTTTTAGAAAGCTTTTTTCCAGTGATACTTACTGATAATGGCAAATGTTTTAAAAACGCTTTAGAGCTTGAGTATACAAAGAACGGTTCTCCAAGGACAAAGATCTTTTATTGTGATCCACAAGCCTCATGGCAGAAACCTCACATTGAAAAAAATCATGAGTATATACGCTATGTTATTCCTAGAGGTAAGACCTTCAAAGGTTATACACAGGAAGACATGACGCTAATCACAAATCATATCAACAGTACTATTAGAGCAGGACTTAACTATAAAAGTCCATATGATTTAGTGGAAACTGAAGATATGAAAAAACTGTTGGAAGTACTTAACATGTCACCAGTCGCCGCAGACGAGGTTTGTTTAAGTCCAAAATTACTTAGAAAATAGGAAGGAAAAGCAGATAGTTAATCATCCATAAGTAGTACTAAGTGGATTGCATTAACTTTTGCAGAAGGAAATGCAAGCCGCTATTTTGGTATACAAACAATTAAGCCTTTTTCAACAGTTTTAATCGGTTTATATCACATAAAATACCACAAAAATTGAAAATACAATCTTTAATGTATTAGAAATACCTTCTGTTTTACAATGAGTTTTTCATTTGAGAAAGAAAACAGCAACGGCCTGGAGGTGACGAGATGACAGTAAAAGAAGCAAGAAAAATTGTACAAGAGTTCTCAGATAATACTAAGATAGTCACAGATGAGGATTTCTTCATGTTTGTAGAGGCAATGGATTTTCTAATTAACGAAGAACACAGACCTCAGGACATGATGTACTTGGGCGGAGTTTATTATGAGATGAAGCGATTCGACCTGACGCTGAAATATTATGATATGGCTTCGACCTATGATTATGACGAAGCTTATGAATGCCTTGGATATATCTGGTATTACGGTCGTATCGGTGAGCGTGATTACAAAAAGGCTTTTGAGAATTTTTCAAAGATGCTTTAATTGGTGATGATAAACTTACAACTATCTATGATGACCTTTATGGTTTTGAGGTAATTGCGTAATGAACGATATAATTAGAGTAAAAAATATTTCATATGACAGATATGAAGAACTTCTTATTCGCAGGGATGTTATTAAAAAGGAGGCCTTCCAGTATGAGCGTGCTTATGTACGCGAGTTTGGAGATTTGATTCTTGAAATCTTCCAGATGAAACTTGAGTGTATTAGAAAGAAAAAGACAATTGAGTTTTGCCAAGCTGCGACCAATCATGGACAATCAGTGGAGCAGAATCAGTTGCAGGAATATTTGCAAAAGGAACTTGCAGCATTTAAAGCTCAACTAAATGAAATGATAAAGGATGCCGAAGCTGCAAAAAATACCAGCCGGATTACAGAGGTTGATCTGCTTAAGATTAAAAAAATCTATCACAAGATTGTGAAACAGATACATCCAGATATCAATCAATCCAATGGTTGAGAAGTCTGAAACACTTAAGGAGTTATGGCAACGCGTTATTGTAGCTTACAACTGCAATGACCTTAAGTTGATGCAGGAAACAGAAATTCTCATAGCAAAAGCCTTGGAGCAAACAGGAAATGAAACTATTGAAATTGAAATTCCTAATATTGATGAAAAAATTAAGGAGCTTGAAGCTGAAATTATTAAAATCAGAGAAACTGATCCATATCAGTATAAGTTCCTGTTAGAGGATCCAGAGGCAGTTGAAGAAAAAAAGAATTCTTTGAAGGAAGAGATGGAATCCTACGAAGAATATGCAAATCAGTTAGATGAAATCCTCAATGGATTGCTAGAGAAAGAAGTGAGCTTTACATGGCGAATGAACTAACAAAGAAGGAAGAAACGATGGTTTCTCTTGTGAAGGGAAACGAACTTGGCAATATCATAAAGCCATTGATAAAGGAAATACATTTGTTTGATTCTTATATTGCAGGTACAACACACCTGGATGATAAAACTGTTTTAGAGCAGATTAAAACAGGGGATACGCTCGCCTTGCAGCGTGAAAATAATAAGCTCGACAACAATGCAATTCTTATTCTTAATGATGAAAAGAAGAAACTGGGCTACGTTCCTGAGAAGGACAATAATATTTTTGCAAGGCTTATGGATGCCGGAAAACTTCTTAAGACCAAAATTACAAAGATTGTCCACAAGGGCAGCTTTAAGCAAATTTCTGTTGGAATATATTTGGTAGATTTTTAGGTGGCAAAGATTATCCTGATTATGATATCTATTTGAAGGTTTGTGTATTCTTGGCACATGAGATGGTTAATACACAGGATTCAAAGTAGACTAAAATTTTTCTATTTCAATTTCAAGTAAGCGAAAAACATTGGCAACCAGGTATCCGTCCGCTATTGCATGATTTAATCGGACCGATACCGGCATCATCAGGCACCCGTTTTCGTTACGATATTTGCCCCAGTTTATTATTGGCATGAAATACAAATAACCGTCCGGAAGCTCTATGTTCAAGGAATCATAGGATAACCAGGATATGTATGATGCATCAAACCAGTTAGGATGGCTTTCCATATCCAAACAGTACTCTTTGCTATGTTTTGCTTTTTCAATGTCTTCAGCTGCTTTTTTGTAAAATGTCTTATAATCCGGATAAAAACTTGAATAAACCGGAGTACAAGTCTCGGTATCATCGTGAAAAATATAATGGGTCGGATTTATCCTGTCATAGCAAATCAATTCGTCCGTCTGCCACAAATAAGCCATTTTATAGTCATCACGAGAGTTTAATACCTTAGAAAGAATATATAAGAAATTGATGTAAAACTTACTTCCATTTTCCTTTGAATAACGAGCAAGGTTTGTGACATCAATTCTTGCAGTTATAGAGGTTGAACATTTGCAATCTTGTGTGAAATGTCTAAATACACCTTTCCGATAATAGGTTTCCTTATTTATCACCTTGTAGTTCATCATTTATTCTCCCCATAATAATTCTTAGCTATAGTTACAATAATTATTTTACAACAATATATTACAAAATCCAATTTGTATTTGGTTTGTATATATACTGATTTAAGGGTTAATCATTACCACCGACTTAGCCATTGGTTTATTCTGAAGCTATAAGCCCTTTTTTAGCTTACTTCTAAAACACAAAAAGAGACTGTCCACAAAAACAGTCTCTTTCCTATTTCCATATTAACTTAATAACTTTCTATTTCCTTGCCGCAATGTAAAATATTGGGGTAGGGTTATAAAAAATATCTTTTGTAAGATATATTTTGGAGCTTATTTTAAAATCCACGGAAACTGAACTTACTCCACATTCCTGTAATATACTTATATCCCAGGCAGGTCTTGAGTGAAAACTGATAGGCAGTAACTTTGTTATGGCTTCGTTTTCTACTGCCATTTCCCGGGTCACTGTGTTGTGTGCATGATCGTGTGGAAGTTCTTTCGATTTCTCGGTTCTATCAACGCCATAGTTTGCATCAAAATTTAAAAGAATGCCGTCTTTTTTCAGTACACGAATCCATTCCTGGTAGGCTTTTTGAGTGTGTGGCAGGGTCCAGGTGAGGTTTCTTGAGATTACCACATCAAAGCTTTCATCTGCAAAGTCCAGATTTTCTGCATCCATCAACTTAAATTCACAATTTTGCTTTTCCTCTGCTGCAAGCAATCTGGCATTATTTAACATTTCCGGTGTTAAGTCAATACCTGTACAGTTGTGTCCTTCTTTGGAGAGCAAAATTGTGAAAAATCCTGCTCCACATCCTATATCAAGAATTTTTAAAGGTTTATCCCCATCAATGTTCTTATTTATTTCATTAATCCAACGCTTTGCGATATCGTCATGCAATTCCTTTCTTCGTTGTTCCAGAAAACTTTCGCTACGCTTTGTCCAATAATTTACTACTCTGTTTTTTATGTCGCCTTTTTTGGCTTTTATCATGAACATTGGGGTAGAAGCACAGCTTATCTTTTCTTCTTCTGACCATACCACCTGCCAGATATTTGCATCTGTTTCAACCTGGCTAAAGCCTATGATTTCTAAAATATAGCTGTCCCAGGCTGGTCTTAGTACCTTTGTTAAAGGCACTTCCCTGGCGATTTCTTCCATTTTCAGGAAGTTTTCTCCTACATTACAGTCATATATTCCCTCTTCACAGGAGCGGTTTCTGTCTTCTTCAAATTCCTGTCTTTTTTCTTCATCGTAAAGGTAGGTATACCAATTGGCGTCGAAGTTAAGTAACATTCCATCCTGTTCAAGAATCCTAAACCACTCACGATATGCTTTTTCAGGATGGCGAAGATTCCAGGTGACATTTCTTGATACTACAACATCAAAGTACATGTCTTCAAACTCTGTTTCTTCTACATTTCCCAGAACCCAATTTACTGATTCCGCGTATTCTCCCACATTTATTTTTGCTTCTTCAATCATAGCTTCCGTACAGTCAAGTGCCGTAACCTTATATCCACATTCACTAAGAAGTTTTGTAAAAAATCCAGGACCTGAACCGGCATCCAAAATCTGTATTTCTTCAGGTGTTTTATTTGGAAAGTTCTCTGATATGGCATTTTTAAGAGTTTCTTTCCAACTTATATATCTTGAATCGTTTAATTCGTCCCTGTTGTATTCCGAATACCCTTTTGCCCTATCACTCCAATAATCATGTATGCTGTTCATTAAACTTTCCATTAAATAAATCCTCCGTGTCTAATATGTTGCTTCTCATTAACCTTCCCTACTATATCTTAATATCTTAATGCTCCACAAACAAGCTACCGGGGGGGATATAAAAAGCAATAAAAATGACAATTTAAACCATAAGTCAAGAAGCCGTCTGACTCATAAATAAAATTACAAGTCAGACGGCTTCTCATAAATATTTAAATATTCTTTTTTAACCCAGATTTTCGAGTTTTTTTACACCGATTGTTTTTAACCAGCAATAAAAACCAGCTGCTACGACCACTTCCAGTACGAGGCAGGCTACCATTACCATTTTCATTTCAATTACCTTATTTAAAAAGTAAATGATACCTCCAAAAGCTGCCACAAAAGCCATTCCTCCAAAGAGAGCAATAAATGCGTTGGCACTTTGTTTCAGGGCTGCCTGCTCTGAAGTCCAGTTGAAATTAGGCAATAATATTCCAAAGGTCATTCCAAAAAAGGTTATCAATATGGCAAAGAAAGCTGTGGCCAAAATCATAAATGCATAATTAAAACCTTCTAATCCGGCTTCTCTTCCAAGAAATACAGAAGCAAATAAACCTGCTACAAGGGTAAGTCTAATTTGTACTGAACATTTTGCTTTTATGATTTGCCAGGTGCTTACCGGTAATGAGCGTAATATCCAAAAGCATTTTCCCTCCATGGAAACGGAAGGAGCTGCTATATCACTCATTGAAACAAAAAAGCAAAGTACTGAAGTCATTATCAGACTTATCATCTGTTTTCCTTCTTCACTTCCACCTGTCAAAGAGGTAAATTCTCTTATTATATCCGGTTTTATTATGGCTGTTGCCCCTACCACAACAAGGAATAATACTCCTAATCCGCAGTTTAACATATAAGAAGCACTTCTTGTAAATCTTGCTAACTCTTTTTTGTATAAAGCTGTGGCTACTGATGAGCTTTTAACTGTTTTTTCATTATAGGCAACTTTCTTTTCACCTTTATTTGTTGTCATTATTTTTGTGTAATTATTTACCATTATCTTATAAACCACAAGCATTATTACAATGGTAACACCAAGTACAAGACACATAGATGAAACATTTCCTGTGGCACAGCTTCCAATTACATACAACACTTCTGCTTTTTCTTTAATTTCGGCACCGATTGCTGCTGCATTTTTCAAAAAGTCATTAAGGTAGGCTGCTGCCTTAAAATATACATAATAATAAGCTGCAAAAAATACTAAAGCTATTATTACTGTAATTATCGCTTTGCTCTTAAGTTTCTGGCTGATAACGGCTACTCCATATCCCAAAATACAGGATAATATTAATACGAATATTGATATTGCAATTAAAGCCGCTATTGCACCTATGATGTTGGAAGCTGTAAATCCGTCTGCTATCATATAAGCTACTGCAGCCGGAATAAAGGATAATAATTCATAATAAAGAGCAGTTAAATAGACTCCTCCAAGTCTTGCAGTCATGATTTCCTGTGGTTTTAAAGGCATTGATAATAATAATTCATTATCTTTTGCCAGGTATACTGTTGAATAGGTATTAAAGACACTTCCGAATACACTAAGTATTATTGAAAGCATTCCCATTAACAAATAATAAAACCAGCCCATGTCAATATATGAGAATACTCCTGCACAAAAAGTTCCTAATCTAAAGAACATTGCCGCTAAAAATAATGTTATAAAAAGCATAAATAAGCCATATCCGATTATTCCAACAACACTTCGTCTTTTACCGTTTTTCTGATTTTGGTATAGGGATGCCCACACCTCCATCATTTGTTTTTTTACTAATACTCTTATCAATTTATACAACCTCCTGTTGTCCGGTTGTCTTATCTTGTGCTATCTCTAAGAATACATCTTCCAAAGAAGTATTTCCTTTTACTTCCTCCATTGTTCCTGACATGATAAGCTTTCCGTGATTAATTATTGCAACTTTGTCACAAAGTTTTTCTGCCACTTCAAGAACATGGGTGGAAAAGAAGATAGCTGCCCCTTTATCACAGACTTTTCTCATTATTTCTTTTAAAAGATGAGCGGCTTTTGGGTCAAGTCCTACAAACGGCTCATCCATTATTATGAGTTTTGGCTGATGAATAAGAGCTGAAATCAATGCCAGTTTTTGTTTCATACCATGAGAATAGGAACTGATTGCGGAACCAAGGTCTCCTGTTATTTCAAATATATCTGCATATTCTTTAATTCTTTCTTTTCTTTCGTTTACATCTACTTTAAAAATATCTGCAACAAAATTAAGGTATTGTGTACCAGTCATAAATTCATATAAATCCGGATTATCCGGAATATAGGCAAGAATGGACTTACATTGTGTTGGATTTTCTTTTACTGACATCCCATTAATGTAAATTTCTCCTTCTTCAAACTGTAAAATACCACAACAGGATTTTATCGTTGTTGTTTTTCCGGCTCCATTGTGTCCAATAAAACCGTAGATTTCTCCCGGGTGAATGTGGAGACTGATATTATCAATCGCTTTTTTATCACCGTATTTTTTTGTAACGCCTTCAATTCGTAACATTTTTTCTCCTCCTATTTTTGAATTTGGAATTTTTCTTATTATCCCTAAAGGAGTTTTACAAAAACTCCACCAGTGATTTTAATATTATATTATTTTCATACAAAAATTTCAAAATTTCATTTTCGCTGATTTGATTTAGCAGCATGTGACTAAATGACGTTTTGTAAGTTAGGTATATTACTAAAAATATTATCCATACAATTATTACACCAAATATCAAACCTACCAGGGCTCCTCCCAAGCGGTTAAAGGTATTTATAACCGGAAGTTTTGCAATCAAATCCAAGGCATTTACCATAATAGACAAAACAATTCCTATTATTATCATTGTCAAAAAGAATGATATTATATTTACTATGGTTTGTGAAATACTTTTTGCCAGAGATGCCTTTATTTGGTCTTCTTTGTTTTCTATTTGTGTTTTTGCGTATTTATCAATATCTTTTGTATTTTTTATATTATCCAGAAGTCCTTCCACTATATTATCCGGAATCCAGTCCTGATTTTCCAAAATATATCTTGCTGCTGATTCTTCATCACCTATAGGCGTTAAAGCCGTCTCTTTATCTAAATATTTATAACTTAATTCATAAACTTCAGAATATAAAGGTGTATTTTCAAGAAGCAGATTGCTGATATAAGGTGAAAGCACCGTGGATAATGCTATTGTTATAAATAATGAGGCAAATTTAAAAACTGTCAGAATCAGGCCTCGACTAAGGCCTATAAGTCCTGACAGCACAATTATCCCCATTATTATCATAAAAAATAAGTTCAAAACAACCTCCTGTCTACCTTAACGAAATCTTTTGAATACTGTCCCGGGTCACCAGCAGATAATTTGATACCGGTAACAAGGTTTTAACTGAGAGAATGTTATATAAATTATCCTCAAAATCATATGAGAATTTTAATTTTCCGTTGTTTCTGTATATTCTTACAGATGTCGAATTTTTGGCAATAATTGTATTTTTGTCAAATTCTATGGCGTCAAAGTTTAAATCTGTATTAAACTTTGATTTTTCTTTACCATCTGCATTATAAATGACTATAGTGCCACCATTTTCATGGTTCTTTGTTGCGATTCCAAAATTCTTGTCTGAATAAAAAATACTGCTTACTTCTTTATCCAGGTCTATTTTCAACAGTTCCGTAGGTTTTTCAGAATTGTTATATATTATTATCCTGTCATCCCCGAACATTACTGCATTGCCATTGGACATAAATTCTATATCAGGAATCATTATCCCCCGATAGGAATAGGAGCTTACAATGTTATCAATTTCGCTTTTTCCTACGGAATCAAAATTGTAAAATGCCACATTTGTCTGCATCTGTCCGGTAGTTATATAAAGATATGAAACCGCCAGCATTTTTCCATCATAGGACAAATCTATATCCATTGGAAATCCGCTTTTTTTCATTTGTACGGTTCCCTGGGCAAGAAGAGTTCCCTCTTTATCATAATAGGTAAGATATTTTTTATTTCCATCATCTAAAACAGCAATTACTGTTCCTACGGAACTTACTTTAAGCTGTTCTATTTCCATGGAAACCTTTATGGTATTAATGTTTCCTGAGGAATCTATGACAAAAATTTCTTTTCCCTGAGAATCTGCAATGCATAAATATCCGCCACAGATATCAAGCATGGGTGATTGCATATCATAAGCCTGGGACCAAAGACTGTTTCCGTCAGAACCAATGCCCTGTATTCCGTCATTGTTATACATTATCAGGTCATTTCCAAACATCTGATATTTGTCAGTGGAGGATACGCTTTCATCATCAAAGGTTTTGATTACGCTATAGCCCTTGTAGGATACTTTTGAAAGATAAATTAGACATGCGACAAAAAGACATAACAAAAGAATAGCCGGTATTATTATTGCCAGCCTGAGATTTTTTCTTTTTCTTTCCATTCTTAATTGATTAAGTCGGTTTTCATAATCTTCTGTTTCTGTCATTTTATAGCCCTTTATATCCCTCTATATTTGATATTAAGCAGATATATAAAAATACCTGCTTAATATTTTTAAATATGTTATTTATTTAACCATTCTTTTACTTTTTTAGCAATGCTTTCTGAATCTAATCCGTATTTTTTGATAAGTTCTAAAGCCGGGCCTGATTCTCCAAAAACATCATTTACACCTATTTTAAGTACCGGTGCCGGCATGTTCTCGCAAAGTACATCACATACTGCACTTCCAAGACCGCCTACTACTGAATGTTCTTCAACAGTAACTATTTTTCCTGTCTTTTTAACTGCATCTACAATAATGTCTTTATCTATTGGTTTAATAGTGTGTATATTTATTACAGCTGCATTTATTCCCTGAGTTTCAAGGATTTTGGCAGCTTCAAGGCTTTCATTTACACATAAACCTGTAGCTACGATAGTAACATCTGTTCCTTCTTTTAATGAAACTCCTTTTCCGATTTCAAATTTGTAATCAGGATTATCATTAATAACAGGAATAGCAAGACGACCAAAACGCAAATATACAGGACCGTCATATTCAAAAGCTGCCTTTACTGCTGCTCTTGCCTCTATGTCATCGGCAGGATTTATTACTACCATTCCCGGAATGGTACGCATAAGGGCAATGTCTTCATTACATTGATGGGTAGCTCCATCTTCACCAACAGAAATACCTGCATGGGTAGCTCCAATCTTCACATTTAAATGAGGATATCCAATGGAGTTTCTAACCTGCTCATAGGCTCTTCCCGCTGCGAACATGGCAAAGGAGCTGGCAAAAGGAACTTTTCCCGTAGCAGCAAGACCAGCTGCTATTCCCATCATATTTGCCTCGGCAATACCACAATCTATATGTCTGTCCGGAAATTCATTTTTAAATATACTTGTTTTTGTAGCACCAGCAAGGTCTGCATCAAGCACTACTAAATTATCATGTTCTTTTCCAAGTTCAACTAAAGCATTTCCATAGCTTTCTCTTGTTGCAATTTTCTTTATTTCTGACATAATGCTTCACCTGCCTTTTTTAAATCTTCCATAGCTATCTTAAATTCTTCATCATTAGGAGCTTTTCCATGCCATCCTGCATTATTTTCCATAAAGGATACGCCTTTTCCTTTTATACTTTCTGCAATAATAACACTTGGCTTATTTTTTGTTCTTCTAGCCTGAGCAAAAGCACCTCTAAGTTCTGCAAAATCATGAGCAGATACATTTATTACATTAAATCCAAAGGCCTTGAATTTCTCATCAATAGGATATGGTGAACATACATCTGCAATATTTCCATCTATCTGAAGGCCGTTGTTATCAACTATAAGAACAAGGTTATCAAGTTTTCTGGAGCCTGCAAACATGGCTGCTTCCCAAACCTGACCTTCCTGAATTTCTCCGTCTCCCAAAAGTGAATATACTCTGTAATTTTCATTGCTCATTTTAGCTGAAAGAGCCATTCCCACTGCTGCGGAAACTCCCTGTCCCAATGAACCGCTGGACATGTCAATTCCAGGGATGTGTTTCATATCCGGATGTCCCTGAAGATATGAACCTACTTTTCTAAGAGTCTTTAAATCCTCTACAGGGAAAAATCCTCTTTGTGCCAATGTGGCATATAATCCCGGAGCAGTATGTCCTTTTGAAAGAACAAACCTGTCTCTGTCTGCTTTTTTAGGATTTTTAGGATCAATATTCATTTCTTCAAAATATAAATATGTAAAAATATCTGCTGCTGAAAGAGATCCGCCCGGGTGTCCGCATTTAGCAGCGTGGACAGATTCAATTATTCCTTTTCTGACCTCAAGAGCCACTTTTTTAAGTTCTTTAATATGCATATGTTACCTTTCCTCCTTAAAGTATGGTACGTCCTTCTAACGCTCTTAAAAGCGTTACTTCATCAATGTATTCCAAATCTCCGCCTACAGGCACTCCGCTGGCAATCCTGCTTACCGTCACACCTGCCGGTTTTAACAGCTTGCTTATGTACATCGCCGTGGTTTCTCCTTCAAGACTTGAGTTTGTTGCGATTATTACTTCTTTTATATTGTCTTTTGATATCCTTGCAATTAATTCTTTTAAGCGGATATCCTCAGGTCCAATCCCTAACATAGGGGAAATGGCACCGTGTAAAACATGATAAACTCCTTCAAATCTTCCTGTCTTTTCATAGGCTGCCAGATCACGGGTATTTTCAACCACCATTATGGTTTGGTGGTCTCTATCTGAATTTGAACATATGGGACAAAGCTCACTGTCTGTTAATGTCCCGCATTCTTTGCAATATCTGACATTTTCTTTTGCATCTATAATAGAGGCAGAAAGTGTCTTCACCTGTTCTTTTGGCATGTCTAATATGTGAAATGCCAGCCTTGCAGCTGTTTTTGTGCCAATGCCGGGAAGTAAGGATAATTGATCTATCAATTTTGCGATATGTTTACTATAATATTCCATTTATATTACCATTAAAACTTAAAGCCGCCACCTAAGCCTGCTGTAAGTCCTGACATGGATTTATTTGAAAGCTCATCAATCTTTCTAAGGGCTTCGTTTGTAGCAGCCATAATCATATCTTCTAACATTTCAACATCATCAGGATCTACGGCATCCGGATCTATTTTAATTTTTGTAACTTCTTTTTTACCGGAAACTGTCACCTCTACAGCACCACCGCCTGCTGTTGCTGAAACTTCTTTACTTTCAAGCTCTTTAGCAGCTTCTTCCATCTGCTTTTGCATCTTTTGAGCCTGTTTCATTAAATTATTCATGTTTCCTGGCATTCCACCTGGAAATCCACCTCTTTTTGCCATTTTTTATATCTCCTTTCAAAAAGATGTTTTAATCATCATATTGGATTGTTTCATTTATTAATTGTTCAATTCGTTCCTCCAAAAGGTCGCTTTGT
Organism: Acetitomaculum ruminis DSM 5522; assembly: GCF_900112085.1. Classification (GTDB taxonomy): domain Bacteria; phylum Bacillota; class Clostridia; order Lachnospirales; family Lachnospiraceae; genus Acetitomaculum; species Acetitomaculum ruminis. The sequence goes on along the minus strand of NZ_FOJY01000009.1, from coordinate 119,245 downwards.
TGAACATTTGCTTTTTTTACAACAATTTCTATATCCTGCCCGCAAAAGTCTTTTAGGGCATTTTTTAGCATTTCCTTTGGTTCTGAACGATTGATAAAACCATAATTATAATCATCATTATAATATAAAACCAATCTTTCCATATCATCAGTACCTAAATTTGCATTTCTAAGATGACCTCTGACGGTAGGACTGTTTATTTTTCTGGTTATCTGTTCCCAGTTTTGATAAATATTATTTATCACTGAATCAAGAGAGACTTTTGTTTTAACAAAATCATGGTCTGCTTTGCTTTCATCTAAAGTCTCTTCTAATGAATCTTCCTGCTTATGAATACTTTCTTCCAGTTTTTTTTCAACAGGCTGAATGGGAGGGGCTTGTGCGCCAATGGATATTTTACCGTTTTTAATATCCTCCTCAAGCTTTTGAATTCGGTCATTTAAGGCAGCAAGACTATCTGTTCTCATAAAAGGAACGCTTACCTTTATGATAGTCATCTCAAGAATTATCCTTTTTTGAGTTGTATTCTTTAAATTTGAAGCTACACGGGAAAATTCTGTAATTAATTCCATTAATTTATCATATTTAATAAATTCGGATTCCTGCTTAAGGGACTGAAGATTTTCTGTTGACACATCTATAACATCTTCAATTCCGGGTGCAGTCTTTATTAACATCAGGTTTCTCAGATACCAGGTGAATTCATTGACAAACTGTAATATCTCTTTGCCCTTTAAAACAATTTCATTTACTATCTCCATGGAAATGGATACTTCTTCTTTTAAAATGGCATTTAACAGTCTTGAATAAACTTCCGTATCTACCGCGCCTAAAACCTCTAAGGCATCATCATATGTAATAAGCTGCCCCATGTAAAAGGAAGTACACTGATCCAAAAGGCTTATGGCATCACGCATTGAACCATCTGCTTTTCTTGCAATGTAATTTACTGCCCTTTCTTCTATCTCTACCCCTTCACTGTTGCAAAGTTCAAGTAGTCTTGCGGCTATGGTAGCTATGTCAATTCTTTTAAAATCGTATCTTTGACATCTTGAAAGAATGGTAGCCGGAATCTTTTGGGATTCTGTAGTTGCCAGAATAAATATTACATAGGATGGCGGCTCCTCCAAAGTTTTTAAAAGAGCATTAAAAGCCCCTGTGGATAGCATATGCACCTCGTCAATTATGTAAACTCTGTATTTTCCCTGGGTTGGTGCATAAGCAATCTCTTCTTTGATGCTTCGGATATTTTCAACTCCGTTGTTGGAAGCAGCATCTATTTCTATAATATTCATGGATGAACCTGAAAGTGCCGCTTTACAGGAAGGACACTGATTACAGGGACTTGCATCCACCGGATTTTCGCAATTGACAAGTCTGGCAAAAATCTTTGCTATAGTTGTCTTTCCGGTTCCCCTGGTGCCGCAAAAAAGATATGCATGGCCAATCCTGTCTGTCTTTAGTTGATTTTTAAGAGTTCTTACTATATGTTCCTGACCTTTGACATCCTCAAATACCTTAGGACGGAATTTTCTGTATAAAGCAACATATGACATTTTCAAGGTATCCTTTCAATCCAAAAGATTCATTTTTTGTGCATACAGAATTTATTATAACACGAAAGAGCCAATATAGGCAATATCAGTGGTAATATTGCTTAAAATCAAATCTTTTACTTGCGTTTTTTTATTGTAATGTTATAATACAGTAGTGGTTTTTCGCAATTTAAACATAAATTGTTAATACGGAGATGTATCGAAGTGGTCATAACGGGGCGCACTCGAAATGCGTTTGCCTCTTTGAGGCACGTGGGTTCGAATCCCACCATCTCCGTTTCTTAAAGCCATTATTCTTGACAAAAACCCTTTATCTTGGTATAGTTATAGCTAATTTGTCCCTGTAAACGCAAGTAGTTGCGTTTTTTTTATGTCTGTTGCCGTTTTTTTCATTTGGCAACAGCCCGATTCATATGATAAAAATTCAGAAAGGATACAATATGGAATCTATAAAATTTGACGAACTTGGATTAAGAAGTGAAATCGTTCGTGCTGTTACAGAAATGGGCTTTGAAGAAGCTTCTCCTATCCAGGCTCAGGCTATTCCTGCTGCTTTGACAGGTATAGATATTATAGGTCAGGCACAAACCGGAACAGGAAAAACTGCCGCTTTCGGTATACCTGTTTTACAAAAAATAGACCCTTCTAATAAACACATCCAGGCTATCGTTCTTTGTCCCACAAGAGAACTTGCTATCCAGGTAGCCGATGAAATCCGTAAATTATGTCGTTATACCCACGGTATTAAACTTCTTCCTGTATATGGAGGTCAGGATATCGTTAAACAGATTCGCTCCCTAAAAGGTGGAATCCAAATAGTTATCGGTACTCCGGGTCGTGTAATGGACCACATGAGAAGACATACAATAAAAACCGAGCATGTTCATACTGTAGTTTTAGATGAGGCAGATGAAATGCTTGATATGGGATTTAGAGAGGATATTGAAACTATCCTTGAAGAAACTCCTGAAAGCCGTCAGACTCTTTTATTCTCTGCCACCATGCCAAAAGAGATTATGGCCATTGCAAAAAAATATCAAAAAAATGCAAAGCTTGTTAAGGTGGTTAAAAAAGAGCTTACTGTTCCAAATATAGATCAATATTATTACGAAGTTAAAAGGAAAAATAAGGAAGAAGTTCTTTCAAGACTTCTTGATATATATTCACCAAAACTTTCCCTTGTATTTTGTAATACAAAACGACAGGTTGACGAGCTTGTAACCGCTCTTAAAAACAGGGGATATTTTGCGGAAGGTATCCACGGTGATCTTAAGCAATCTCAGCGAGACCGTGTTATGAACAGTTTCAGAAAGGGAAATACTGATATTCTTGTAGCTACAGATGTGGCTGCCAGGGGAATTGATGTAGATGATGTTGAGGCTGTATTTAACTATGATTTACCACAGGATGATGAATATTATGTACATAGAATCGGTCGTACCGGAAGAGCCGGACGCACCGGTAAATCTTTTTCTTTTGTAAGTGGAAAAGAAATTTATAAACTTAAAGATATTCAGCGTTATTGCAAAACTAAAATTCTTGCTCAGCCTATTCCTTCCATGGATGATGTTACTGAAATAAAAGTTGAGAAGATTTTAGACCAGGTAAGTCGTATCATTGAGGAAGAAGATCTTACTTCTACCATTGAACTTATCAGTAACAGAATTAATGAAGAAGATTTTACAGCAATGGATATTGCGGCTGCCTTCTTAAAACTTGCCATGGGCTCTTTAAACAATAACGAAAGTGATGAATATACTGATTTTGGCGATACCGGTGCAGAAGCAGGTATGGTCAGACTGTTTATTAACATTGGAAAGAAAAACGCCCGTCCTAAGGATATATTAGGAGCTATCGCCGGAGAATCCGGTATGCCGGGAAAATTAGTGGGAACCATAGATATGTATGATAAATATACTTTTGTTGAGGTTCCAAGGGAATATGCAAAAGAAGTATTAGCGGCAATGAGCCGTTGTAAAATCAAAGGAAAATCCATTAATATCGAACCTGCTAATCCAAATCCAAGATAAATTATTTATATTTAACGGAAACTGTACATTATCAACTTTTGTACAGTTTCTTTTTCTTTAATAGTCTCCTCTTTTTGTAAACTTTTTTCTTCAAATTCACCTTTAATAATATTTTTATTTAATTAATTTATTTTATAGTATTTTTCACATTTTTTACATGTATAGCCTGTAATTGTATGCTATAATTTCACTTATTGATACATTATATTAAACTATTTATTTAATTTTAAAAACTCTCTGCTTTTTACGGGATTTTGTCGTAAAGTTTTTAAATTAAATTCTGGTTTAATTAACGAAAGGAGATTATATTATGAAAAAATTTGTTTGTAGTGTCTGTGGTTATGTACATGAAGGAGATCAACCTCCTGAAAGATGTCCTCAATGTAATGCACCTGCCAGCAAATTTAAAGAGCAAAGCGGTGATATGACCTGGGCATCAGAACACGTTGTAGGAGTTGCACAGGGCTCAAGCGATGATATTATGGAGGATTTAAGATCTAATTTTAACGGAGAATGTTCTGAGGTTGGTATGTATTTAGCTATGGCCAGAGTTGCTTTTAGAGAGGGTTATCCTGAGGTAGGTCTTTATTATGAAAAAGCTGCCTATGAAGAAGCTGAACACGCTGCTAAATTTGCAGAGCTTCTTGGGGAAGTTATCACTGACAGCACAAAGAAGAATCTTGAACTTAGAATCGATGCTGAAAACGGTGCTACTACAGGAAAAACTGATCTTGCAACCAGAGCAAAGAAAGCCGGATTAGATGCTATACATGACTCTGTTCATGAAATGGCAAGAGATGAAGCCCGTCATGGCAAAGCCTTTAAAGGACTTTATGACAGATATTTTGGAAAATAATGTTGCTTTTCAAGGATATATATTCTATAAATATGTCCTTTGCAATAACAAAAATAGCAGGATGATACGCTCTACCCTTTGTATCTCCTGCTATTACTCTGTCAAAATTTAATTGTCTATGAAACCATAAGGCTTAATTTGAATTTCTGCATTTCTTTTTCTGAATTAACACATTCTATCAATGCACCTAAAGACTGAAGTTTCTTTTCAAAATCTTCATATCCTCTTTGTATATAAACAATATCATCTACTGTTGTAATCTCTTCTGCTGCCAGTCCGGCTATTACCAAAGCTGCACCTGCACGCAAATCCGGAGCACTTACACCGGCACCTGTATATTTGGAAACTCCGTTTATGATGGCGGTATTTCCTTCGACTTTTATGTCGGCTCCCATTCTAGTAAGCTCATCAACATATTTAAATCTGTTCTCAAATATGCTTTCGGTAACAATACTTGTTCCTTCTGCAAGTCCCAAAACGACTGCCACCTGTGGCTGCATATCTGTTGGGAATCCTGGATATGGAAGTGTTTTAACCTGTGTATGTTTAAGTTTTTTTGATGCTACAACTCTTACGCTGTCATCAAACTCTTCAACTTCGCAACCCATTTCCAAAAGTTTTGCGGTTGTGGCCTCTAAGTGCTTTGGAATTACATTTTTAACTGTAACATCACCCTTAGTAGCTGCTGCAGCAAACATAAAAGTTCCTGCTTCAATCTGGTCAGGAATTATTGAATAATCTGTTTTATGAAGTTTTGAAACTCCTTTGATTTTTATAACATCTGTTCCTGCACCTTTTATATTAGCTCCCATGCTGTTTAAGAAGTTTGCAGTGTCAACCACATGTGGCTCCTTTGCAGCATTTTCAATAACAGTATTTCCTTCTGCCATTGAGGCTGCCATCATAATATTTATGGTAGCACCAACTGAAACAACATCCATGTAGATATGACTTCCTACAAGTCTTTCAGAAGTAGCAACTATCATTCCATGCTCAATCTCAACATCTGCTCCCAAAGCCTTAAATCCCTTAATATGCTGATCTATAGGTCTGGTTCCAATATTACATCCACCAGGAAGAGGAACTCTTGCTTTTTTATATTTTCCAAGCATTGCTCCTATGATATAGTAGGATGCTCTGATTTTTTTGATGTAATCATAGTCTATACAGAAGTTTCCGATGCCGGCTCCTGTAATATTTACTTTATGTCTGTTTATTCTATCTACTTTTCCTCCAATGCCTTCTATGGCATTAAGAAGTACATTTATATCCCTTACATAAGGCAGATTATCGATAGTAACGGTTTCATCTGTCATGATACTGGCTGCAATAATTGCCAGAGCTGCATTTTTTGCTCCTCCGATTTCTACCTCACCCACTAAAGGGTTGCCACCTTTAATAATATATTGTTCCATATTACACCTCAAAATTTATTCTCACTAAACACAAAATCTTTTTTTGACACAACACAACGCCATTTGCAACCTCCACCTCATTACAAACAGCTTCTTTCATTCACATTTCTATCTTCCTCTTCCAAGGAACAATAAAACAAACCAAAGGTATTATAACACAATATTCTAAAATGTAAATCTCGAAAACACGATTTCCCTAAATTGTAGCTATTTTGTACAAGTTTTTATTTTAAAATGTCCAATGGATTGACCTGACTTCCATTTACAAGAATTTCAAAATGTAAATGTGGTCCGGTGCTGTCTCCTGTATTTCCACTTAGGGCAATTTTTTGTCCCTGGCTTACCATATCTCCGTAATTTACCAGCAGTTCGCTACAGTGGGCATATCTTGTCTGGTTTCCATCGGCATGGTTTATGTAGACAACATATCCATAACTGTTGGAATATTCTGCCCTTACAACCTGTCCGTCACAGGAGGCCATTACGGCATTTCCCTGACTGCAAGCATAGTCAATTCCCTTGTGCATCCTTCCCCATCTGGCTCCAAAGCCTGAGGATATATAGCCGGCATTTATAGGTCTTATGTAGGTAGGCGGCTCTATAGTGCCTTTTTCCACAACTCTAAGAGTTGAAGGATTTACAATGGTGCTTTTTAGGGGTATTCTTGATGTTTCCTCGCCATTGGTATAAATAACAGCTGCCAATACTTTCTTTTGACCTACACTTCCTTCCTCAAGGACTTCCTCTCTGGTAGTATACCAGGTATCATTATCTACATAGCTTATATCCTGATAATCTTCAAGATATTCCTCAGTACATTGCAATTGAACGGATACCTTTGGAACAATCACTGTAACATCCAGTAAATCTCCCGGTTTGATAAGGGTATTATCTCCTCCAAGGCCGTTTAGCTTCATAATATCCGCTACGCTAGTGCCTGTTTTATCGGAAATAATTGAAAGACAATCTCCTTCTACTACTGTGTATTTCACCTTTTCCACATCATTTCCCGACATTATTTCAAAGGCTTTTTCAGCAGAAATGATTTTACCTTTTTCTATTTTTGCTTCTTCAATATTTATATTTTCAAGAAACCACATTCCGGTATATACATTTCTTAGCTGGTCAAACTTTTCACCAAGGATGTTTTTATATTCCTCTTGTGCAATGATTTGCTTATTGGCATTTTCATCCTTTGTATTTATAAAAATAATCCGGTAATTTTCTTTGTTTTCAGCTTTAATATTTATATTGTATATTCCTTCTTTATCCCAACCGGCTTTAAGTAGGTTCAGGGAATTTTCAGCTTCAGAAATATCTTTTACATAAATTTCAAACTTATCTGAAAAAACTTTTATTGCGTTGGTTAATTCTTCGTTTTTATTAGTTTCAAGCTTTGCTGTAATTGTTTCATCAGGACTTATGTTCATGGCTTTAACTGTTGTATCTTCATTAATATTTTTTATCAATAAAAAAATTAATAAGCCAAATAATAATACTCCTGCTGCCTCCATACAGGCTCTGCTTTCTCTTTTTCCATAGTCTTTTAACAGTTTATATTTTTCCTTTATCCAGGTAATTAATTTATCTGAATTCAATTTCACTCTCCATCAGGTATTATTAAGTCCCAATACCTCTTCTATTTTTTTTATTGTTTCTTCAACATCCAAACCTTCTTCATCTACAATATAATGAGCATATTTTTCGTATAGTTTAGTTCTTTCCTCATATAAGTCCCTTAGAGTCTGCCCTTTTCTTAGAACAACTCCTCTTCCTTCTATATTGGAAAGTCTTGATTCTAAAGTTTCGTAGGAAAGCTTAAGATATACAATCTTACCGATTTTTCTAAGATGTTCCATAGCTTTTTCAACATAAACAACACTTCCTCCGGTGGAAATAATGCTATTATCTGTTTCAATGGCACTGTTTACTTCCCCCTCTATCCTTAAGAAGGCATCAATTCCATCATTGGCTATGATTTCTGAAAGGAGACGATGTTCTCTTTCCTGAATTAAAAGATCTGTATCTATGAAATTGTAACCGATTAGCTTTGCAAGTACGACACCTGCTGTACTTTTACCCACTCCGGGCATTCCTATAAGAACTATATTACTCATCTTTTTTTACCCTTTTTTCTAACTGAATATCCATATTTTCCAACTTTTGCACCCAGCTTGCAGTATTCTCCGTGAGAATATGCCACAAGTCCGGCTTTTGACAGGTTTAATCTGCCTTTGTTATCCAAAAGCTCCCCTTCTACAGTAACACCCTTTACTTCTGCCAAAAATAAAACATGGCTTCCCAGCTCTATTTCTTTAGTAACTTTACATTCAAGATTTACCGGGCTTTCTTTTATACCCGGTGCCGACACATGTAAAGACTCCATGGGAGTAAGGTGTGTCGCTTTGAATTTATCAATATCCCTTCCTGATTTTACGCCGCAATAGTCCATCGCCCTTGTAAGTTCGGCATTTACAAGGTTTATTACGAATTCCTTTGTTTCTTTTATAATATTGTAGGAATGTCTTTGGGGACGAACAGAAATAGAAACCATAGCCGGATTGGTGCAAACCACACCAATCCAGGCTATGGTGATAATATTAGGGCGTTCATTCTTTCTTTGACAGCTGACCATCACTGCCGGTAAGGGATATAACATATTTCCCGGTTTCCAGAACTGTTTTGCCATATATCATACCTCTATAATTAATCCAGTTTAATGTTCTTAAGTAAATCTCCAAGGTTTGTAGAAACGCTATCCTTGTCAGCGAATTTCTTGAAATCCGCAAATTCTTTTGTTTCTTCTTCTTGTTGTTCTTTCTCTTCTAATTCTTTCATGTTCAGACTGACTTTTCCGTCTTTAACGCCGGATACTTTTACCTTAACGGTATCTCCGACTTTTAAAACCTCTGCCGGGGTTTTTATTCTTTTGTGACAGATTGCAGAAACATGAACCAGACCTGAAATACCGTCACCTATATCAACAAATGCACCGTAAGGCTGGAGAGATTCAACCTTGCCTTCTATAACAGAGCCGATTTCGATATTTGCTATTTTTTGTGCTTTCTCCCGCGCTCTTTTTTCAAACAGTATTTCTTTTGCTGATAAAACCAGTTTTTTGTTTTCCGGGTCAACATCAATTACTCTTACATCAACTTCTTTGCTAAGCCACAGATTTAAATCATCCACATAGGAAAGAGAAAGTTTTGAAGCCGGAATAAAACCTCTAAGCCCCTCCACATGTGCAATTACACCTTTATTGATAATTCCGTCAACTGTTAAATGCAATACCTCCTGTGACTCCATATACTCAGTAACTTTTTTCCAGGCAGCTTCGTTTTGAATAGCTTCCTTTACAGTATCTACTTCTTCTTCTTTGATTTCTTCGCTCATTTGCCTCTCCTTTTTTTATCATATTTTTTATAATAAATCCCCGCTAAAATAACGTAGGTTTAAAAACTTCATATATTATAAAGCCGATTATGGCTGCAAATCCCAGAAAATTTATAACAGAGAAAACCAAATTGGCTGTTTGCATTCTCTTTACGGAGTACATTAGCTCTTCTAAGGTTTCTTCTTCCTCTTCTTTTTCCTCTCTTTGAGCCGTCTGGGATAAAGTGATTAAATCTTCTATGCTTCTATAGCCTTTGGCACTTTCAATGTGAACAGCCTCTTTTATCTCTTCTTGCAAATCATCAAGCTTTTTGCCAAAATCGTCTATGCTGGTTAACTGCTCATTTATCTCATTTAAGGGAATAAGCTTGCTGGCCTCTCTCATATCAAGAATTTCAGCTCTTAAGCTATCAATTTTTTCTACTATTTCATCTTTTTCTTTTTCGGATTTTGAATCACTCATGCTACTGATGGCAAGAAGCTTATTGGAAAATTCATCAAGTCTGGCATCTGTCTTTTCCAAAAGAGTAGTAAATTGTTCTTCATCACTTCTTTGTAAAATTCGAATATCTTCTCTTAATTCTGTGATGGCCTTCTTGGTTTCATCAAGAATTTCATCTACGGCTACTGTCGGACCTCCGTTTAGGTTTATCCCGCCAATGGAGCCGTTAACCTGGTCAAGCTTTCTTTCTAACGCCATATAATTATCATTATAGGATTTGATTTTTTGATCATAATTCACCATAACAAGACTAAGTTTTTCAATATAGTCACTTAATTCATTAAGAAGTTCTTCCATTCTTTTGTCTTTTGCATTAAGTTTTTCTGCAAAATCAGCCTGTTGTTTGTTTATCTCGGTGATTTTACCCCCTAAAACCTCTTTCATACGATTAAGTTTGGCTCTTTCATTGTTTTGAGCCACTGCTTCTACGCTTATTCCTGTTTTTTGTAATGCGTCTGATAATTTATCTTTAATCCCCGCCATCTATACTATGCTGCTAAAAATTAGCTTTTCCTTTCTTAAAAATTGTCTGAGAATATACTCCAATTCATCATACAACAAAACCCCCTGAAAAGTCAATTTTCAGAGGGTTTATTATTATTTATAATACCTTGTCTTTAGGAGTTTCTTCTTCTTTCTCATTGGAAAGCGAAAATTGTTGAATTGTTTCATTTAAGGATAGCATTTTAGCATCCAGTTTCGATACCATATTGGCACATTCCCTAAGCTCTCTGCTTATATAAGCCGGGGCATTTCCCTCAAACTTATAATATATTTTATGTTCAAGGCTGGCCCAAAAGTCCATGGCTATGGTTCGTATCTGTATCTCCACATTAGTATCTACCACGCTGTCTGACAGATAAATGGGAACTGAAATTATCATATGGTAACTTTTATAACCGCTTTCTTTTGGGTTTTTTATGTAGTCCTTTATGGAAAGCACCTCTAAATCCCCCTGACTTGCAATCATCTCGGCGATGCGGTAAATGTCCGAGGTGAAGGAACATATAACTCTTATTCCTGCAATATCCTTTACATAATTTACCATATTTTCAATATTAACTTCATAACCATATTTCTTTAATTTTTTGACTATACTTTCAGGAGATTTAATCCTAGATTTTATATGTTCAATCGGATTATATCTGTGAACATGCTGAAATTCGTCATTAAGTATCTCTAATTTGGTGTTCACTTCTTTCAAAGCAGAATTATAAAGAAATGAAACAGTTTTCCACGTATCTACATCATCATATAGTTTTATTGATATTCCCATTATATTTTCCCCTTCATTGTCTTTTCCGGGTATTCCCGTTTTTTCGTTAAATAAACATATACTTCGTCCAAAATCCAATCTTCTTGTATAATATTACCATATTTATTGTAAATAATCTCATATTTTTGTAAATATTTATATAAAATTAATATTGGCTAAATTTTATCCTTTAAACCTCTAGATTTTTAAAAATATCAATAATTTTCTTTCTGCCTGCTGCGTATATTTCCATATTGGATTTTTCTAAAGGCAAAGGAATTATTTCTTCTTCAACACTATTATAACCTACTTCAAAAAATATTGCGCATCCCAGTCCAAACCGTACGGAATTAAGCATAGTATTAAGGGAATCCACAAATTTAAAAGATTTTGGCATAAGTGAGTTTCTGGCGATTATGTCGTCTGCGAAAATGCAAAACATATCGTCATCCTTGTATTCCGGTATGAATAAGTCTTCCCCGGAAACAATTTCTTCTATACTTTTATTATCAACATCTTTATATCGGCTTATATAGATATTTGCTTTTGTATTTGAAAAAAGGTATTTTTCCATTTTTTCAAGTTTTGGGCTACCTACAAGATATTCCGGAATAAGTATCAGGTCAATTTCTTCTTTGTAAAGTAAATCCACTATTTCATTTGCAGTCCCTCTGACCACTTCTTTTATGTGCTCTCTGAATTTTTTCGTAATTCCAGGAATAATATCCACACTCCAACCCTGACATATGCCTACAGACAGTTTTTTTGCAGGCTCATTTTTATTTTTGCATTTGTATTGGGCTTCTTTCAGGGTTTTTGCCATACTTCTAAAGGCCTCATACATTATTTCCCCATCTCTTGTAAGGATGACTTTTCTGTTATTTCTATCAAAAAGCTTTAATTTTAATTCATCTTCTAAAAGTTTTATATGTTTGCTTAAAGTAGGCTGGCTTATTTCCATATTTTGTGCTGCAAGGGAAAAATTAAGGCAATCCGCCAGCATTAAAAAACATTTTATCTGCGTATTTGTCATAAATTCACTTTCCTAAAATCCCTGTCTGAACAGGTTTGTTATAAATTCCGCCAGTAATAGGTTTTTGTCCTTTTTCTTCCAGACTGCGGACATGGTCATCTGTCTCAAAGGAAAATCCTTTAGGGGAATCAGTTTGACTTTTTTATTCTTTTTAAAACGAATTAAAGGTGGAACTACTGCAAAGCCGATTCCCATTTCATTGCAGGCAATCATGGAATCCATGCTCCTTGCATATATAAAATTTTCATCTGTAATCTTAAATCTTTTCTTTACCGCATCTTTAAATTCACTGGTTAAAGCATTTTCTTTTCTTTTGTAAAGAACACATTTTTCTTTTGTAAAATCATATTTTCCAATATCTTCTTCTTTTTCTATGGCATGTTCCCGTGGAAGAAGAAGATAATAACCTTCTCTCCATAATTCTATACTTCTGTTGTCTTCTCCATATACCTCATTGTAGTCCGTAAAAATCAAGTCCAGTTTTTTATTTTCATAATTTTCATACAATTCATCTTCCGAATACGAACTAACCGTTATATCCGCATCAGGGTATTTTTCCTTTATTCTAATAAAGTCCTTGTTTAATTCGGGAATACTTTCAAACTCCCCTAAAATTCCCACTCTAAGCTGCATTGTCTTATCTGAGCTTTTACGCACACTTATAATGGACTGATTTAAAATTTTATTTATTCTTTTAAAGGCATCAATCATTACCTGCCCCTCTTTGGTAAGCTTTACTTCGGCAGTTCCTCTTACAAAAAGCTGTATACCTACCTCAGATTCTAATTTTGCAATCTGTCGGCTTAGGGCGGACTGGGCAACATAGACGCTTTTTGCGGCTTTTGTAAAACTTTTGTTATCCGCTAAGGCAATGGCAAATTCTATTTGTTTGATGTTCAATTATTTCACCTCTTATATGGAAATATTTTTAGATATTCTTTAAAACACTCTCTAGTACAATATCTGAAAATATCCTGTCTTCTTTGGCATAAATATAACCTTTTTCGTTTTTTTCTTCAAAGTATTCCTTTAGTTGTGGAGGAATTATGGATATATCCCCATTTAAAAGCATGGGAACATCAAAAAGGCTGTCTCCGGCAGTGATTATTTTTTCTATCTCAAATCGTTTTCTAAACCTTTTTACAGCCAGCCCCTTATCCAATTCCTTGGGGAATACATATACTTTTACTCCATTATTAAATATATTGACTTTTGTATTATCCAAAGCTTCATGGAGTGTTTTTTTAGTCTTTTCTTCATCATCACTTTTGGTAAAGGCAAAGAATCCGTCAACTAGTCTTACCTCCATGCTCCTGTTTTTGTCTTTTTCTAAAATTTCTCTGGCTTTGTCTATTTCTTTTTCGGCTTTTTTAAAGTATGTCATTGACTCCTTATGCCACTTTTCATCTATTTTACCATTAATTAAGAGGTTTCCGCCATTATCTGTAAGGGCATATTTCACTTCTTCCCCTCCAAAGAAGATTCTTTCATATTGGCTGATACTTCTGGTAGTTACCGGCACAAATTCTATTTCTTTTCTTATTTTTGTAAGCAAAGAATGGGAATACCCTGTCATAAAGGATATCCCCATTCCGTTATAGTTTTCTACCAGGCATTTATCAGCACCAATATCATGTTTGTATGAATATATTAATGTATTATCCAAATCTGATAAAAATGCTTTCATATTTTTACTTTCCTGTAGCTATTTTTGTAATAATTTTTCTGATAACATCTACTGGGTACATGGAAAGGGCAAATACGATAACAAGTATCCATCCGTTTAATCCAAAGCGTTCACAGTGGAACACTTCTCCTATTACACCACCTATGCAGGCAAGTAACACCTGTACCAGTATAATTATTCCCCATACTCTTGAAAATGTTGGGTTTTCTCTAAGATGTTCAAATACATTTAATCCGTCACTTCTTACATTAAAGGCATTTACCATAAATGCAAATACGAACATTGTAAAGAAGGCACTGTAAAACTGCTTATCATCGCCACTTCCAAAGAAGGTTCTAACAGCAGGCAGCTTAAACCAAAGTAAACTGATTGCTGTAAGATAAAGACTCATTACAAGTATCTGAACCGCCATAGGTTTTGAAATAATGTTTTCATCACGCCTTCTAGGCTTGTCATTCATATATTTTTCAAGAGCCGGTTCACCTGCAAACATTATTGAAGCCAATGAGTCCATACACAAGTTTATCCACAAAAGATGGGTTACTTTAAGGGGTTCATCAATTCCCAAAAACGGGCTGATGGCTGATACAAGTACAGCTCCCACATTGATAACCAGCTGCATTTTACAAAACTTCAAAATATTTATATAAAGTGTTCTACCGTACCAAATGGCATTTTTTATGGAGTTGAAGTTGTCATCTAATATAACAAGTTTTCCTGCTTCTTTTGCAACTTCTGTACCACTACCCATGGCAAATCCCACATCTGCTCTCTTAAGGGCAGGTGAGTCATTTACACCGTCACCGGTCATACCTACAACAAGATTCATTTCCTGACAAAGTTTTACCATACGGCTCTTGTCAGTAGGAAGTGCTCTTGAAATAACTCTGATGTCTTTAATAATGGCTTTTACTTCTTCGTCACTCATTTCATTAAGCTCTGCTGAGGTAACAGCCAGGTCACTGCCGCCCTTAAATAATCCAGCTTCTTTTGCTATTGCAATAGCAGTTTCTTTTCTGTCTCCGGTAATCATAACTACCTGAATTCCGGCTTTTTGAACTTCTTTAATAGCTTCGATGGCTTCAGGACGAACATCATCTCTGATACCTACAAGCCCCACTAATACCGCATCATCATTGATTTCATTTTTAACCATTTTTGACGGGCTGTAGGCAAATGCAAGAATTCTCATTGCCCTGTTACTTAAATCATTGATTTTTTCATCTAAAAGTGCCTGATTTATCGGTTTAATTTCTCCGTTGGCATCTATATAATTTTTAGTTTTAACAAGTATTTTTTCAGGAGCACCTTTATAGTAGGTATTTCCCTTAAAGTCAATATATGACTGGCTGAATTTGTTGGCACTGTTAAATTCCTGGCTGGCTGTTACTTCAAGGCCTGTATCTTTAACAAGGGCATTAAATTTATCTTCTCCAAGGAATTTAAGAAGAGCCTTGTCAGTCATATTTCCACCTACAACTTCATGTTTGTTATCAAACATAGCACCTGTATTTTTTCCAATACAAAGATTTAAATTTTCTGAAATGTTTCCAGGTAATTTTTCTGCGTCAATAGTTTCTCCGTTTCCTGTGAAAAACTCAACAACTTCCAATTCGCCTTTTGTAATGGTACCTGTTTTATCTGAAAAGAGAATATTTAATGAACCGGCTGTTTCTATACCGATGGATTTTCTAACAAGTACATTTACCTTATAAAGCTTTCCTGTATTTTGCATAAGCACCAGGGCGATAACTAAAGGAAGTCCTTCCGGTACTGCACAGACTATGATAGTTATGGCAACTGATACTGCTGACATAAGTCCTGAAAGAACCGGTCCCCAGCCTTGCGCGAAATATTCTGAAATTCCTCCGGCTAATACAACATAGTGGATAAAATAAGCCACGGAAATAATTATTCCTCCTGCATAACCAAATGCAGAAATCTGGTTTGCAAGTTTTCCAAGCTTAACCTTAAGTGGTGAATCTGGCTCTTTATCTTCCATGTCTTTTGCCATCTGTCCCATCATGGTTGCTTCACCGACACGACAGACTACCATATAACCCTGTCCATCAAGAACTGTAGCACCTCTGAAAAGACTATGTTTATCAACAAAAGTATCACCGGTAATGTTTTCCGGCATTTTAAAATCATCAGGAGCAGCTTTTTTATTACATTCTTCTGCTTCTCCATTTAACACGCTGTTATCAACATCGATTTCTCCGTCAGCTAATATACCGTCAGCTAACACCTTGTCACCGGCTTGTAAAACGATAACATCACCTACAACGATATCATCCACTTCAACAACTGCAATCTTACCGTTTCTGATAACTTTTGCAGTATCCTTTTTCTGGGATGCCTTTAATTTTCTAAAAGCATCATCATTTGAAACTCCTGTAGAAGCGGAAACAATATTTACGATAAGAATAGCTGCTATTGTTCCAACCGGATCATACCATTCGCTTTGTCCTAATAAGAACATTGCTATCATAATTACTGCAATTACACAAAGAATTCGAATCATAGGGTCTTCAAATCCTTCTTTAAATAATTGCCAGAATGTAACCGGTTCGGCTTCTTTTATGGCATTAGAGCCATATTTTTTTCTACTTTCCTCAACCTGGGCATCATTTAATCCCTCAAATTTTTTTTGCACTTAAATCCTCCTGTCTATCTGTAGCGTCTTGTTAATTCATCTAAGCTACCGTCTTGGGTTCCTTCGCCAATGGCATTAAAGTGCCACTCATTTCCGGTTTTTTCGAGCTCTCCCACAATCATTGCAGTACAGTCATCATAATTTCCGGAAATGTCATAACGGCAGATTTCCTGATTGTTTCTTTGGTCAATCAAATGTATAAAACAGTTTTTGACATTGCCAAAGGACTGTTTTCTCTGATAAGCCTTATAAATATTAACTACAAATATTACTTTATTGTATTCATTTGGCAGCTTTTGTAATTCAACAACTAACTGTTCGTCATCTCCTTCGCCAGCTCCCGTCAGGTTATCTCCCATGTGAGAAACCGCACCTGAAAAATGTTTAAGATTTCCAAAATAAACCACATCATCTGTGCCTTTTAATTGGTTATTTTTTAATAAAAATGCAGATGCATCACAATCAATATCTGCCTGTTTTCTGAATAAGCTGAATTTCTTTTCAACTTCATCCCAACCTAAACCAACTAATACCTGGTCAAGTCCCGCTGCTTCTTTTGAAAGTGATATTTTTTGTCCCTTTTGTAAACTAATTGCCATACATACATTAACTGCCTGAATAAAAACTAGGCAGCTCTCCTTTCTGATTGATTACCTTAACATGTTTCAATTCCGTAATTTGCACAAAGTGCAGCAAGTCCACCCTGGAATCCGCTTCCAATGGCGTTAAATTTCCACTCTCCATTATGTTTGTAGATTTCTCCTACAACCACTGCTGTTTCAATGGAAAAGTCCTCACCTAAATCATAACGGATAAGTTCTGTATCAGTAGTTTCATCAACTATTCTGATATAAGCATTGTTTACCTGTCCGAAATTTTGTTTTCTTTTATCTGCATCATAAATAGTAACTGTAAAAGCTACTTTTTCAATGTTTGAAGGAATCAAAGAAAGGTCTACTTTAATCTGCTCATCATCTCCCTCGCCTTCACCGGTAAGGTTATCTCCCATATGCTCTACGGCACCGCTTGTATGCTTTAAGTTGCTGTAGAAAATAAAATCCTGTGGCTGAGCTTTTCCATCTGCACCTACTAAAAACGCACTTGCATCCAGGTCAAAGTCAAATCCACCATCATATTGATTTACATCCCAGCCAAGTCCTACTAAAATCTTGGAAAGGCTTGGATTTCCTTTAGTTAAATCTACTTTTTGTCCTTTTTGTAAACTGATTGGCATAGTTATTTCTCCCTTCTTACTTAACAATATCTTAAGTAATAAATTTATACATATATAAAAACAATTTTTTAATTTGTAAGTCCGATTTTACTGCACTTTTCTGCCCTGCGCCATCTGGTTAAACTCTTCTTTAATTCGGTTAAGTTTTGCCTGATCTTCTATACGCTGGCGTTTTGCATTTTCTTGAATCTGCTGTGTTTCATTAATACCTGAAACAATGGTTTGCCAGGTCTTTTCAAGTGTGTCAGCCTTTATTGAGCTTCCTGATGCAAGCTGTGTGGTCATTTTTGACATGGCAACTGTATTTTGAGCATTTTTAAGAAGCATTTCATTTGTTCTTTCATCCAGTGCTGACATAGCCTCTGCCTGAACTTTCTGTCTTTTAAGCAAAATAGCCTGGGAAAGAGCCTGTTTAAATACAGGAAGGGTTATGATAAATGCTGAATTTATCTTTCTAACCAGATTCATATTGCTAAACTGCATGGTTTTAAGCATTGGAATAGACTGCATAGCCACATTTTCAGCAATTCTAAGGTCTTGAACTCTTTGCTCTAATAAAAGCTGTGCCTGCTCTAAGCCTGAAAGCTCCATCTGGATTGTGGCATCACCTGTAG
Organism: Acetitomaculum ruminis DSM 5522; assembly: GCF_900112085.1. Taxonomy (GTDB): domain Bacteria; phylum Bacillota; class Clostridia; order Lachnospirales; family Lachnospiraceae; genus Acetitomaculum; species Acetitomaculum ruminis. The sequence goes on along the minus strand of NZ_FOJY01000009.1, from coordinate 101,014 downwards.
CTTCAAATTCTGCTCTTCTTTGAGCTATATAAGCTTCAATCTCTTTTACTCCCTGCTCACCTGCAAGAATATATTTTTCCAGGGAATGATAATATTCAAGGTTTGTTTCAAACATACTGTCCAGTTTTTTGTTGGAATCTTTAATTTCAGATTCATATTGTTTTAACTGTACATAGATTTTGTCAACCTCATCACCCATTGTACGGTACTTATCAAGAATTTTTTCAATCTGCTTTTTAGCATTTCCAAAAATTTTGCTTAACAAGCCCTTGTCTTCTTTAATTTCATTAATATCAAATTTATCCATGATTTTTCCAAGAGTTTTTAACATCTCGGAGGTATCATCGATTTTGCTCATGCTCATACTGTTTAAAACTGCATCTGAGCATCTTCCGATATTTTCTGCCACATCTGCTCCAAATGAAACGATACTGTCAAGGTCATTTACTGAAACCTGACTGATGAGGGCATCAACTTCCGGTGACCCTTCATATTTCGACACCAGCTCTTTTTTATCCTCCTGAATACTAAAAGGCATTACCTCGTATTCATCTTTTTCCAGAACATGTGGTGTGTTCTGGGTAGTTTGTGTTGTTTCTTCTGGTTTTTCAAAATTTAATCCCATTTCTTACCGTCCTCTCTTAAATATTTTATCTATAAAACTTCCTCTATGCTGCTTTGAATTTGGCCTGAAATCCGGTGCTACAAGGTCGTAAACATATTCTCCTGTTTGATGCTCCATAAATAATGGCTTATTGAAAAACTTTCCAATGACCTGATAACCGGTAGGCACAAAAATTACTATATCAAATCCAAGATAATGCGCCAATGCAAGTATAATACTGTCTTCTAAAGTACAAACCTGCTCACTTGTACAAAGAGCGACTATCTTAGGGGATTTCTTTGTAAAATCAAAATTTTGTAACATTCGCATCAATTCTTTATCCAGGGATAATCCCAAAGATATTATGGTATATTCGGTTCCATTTTGAAATGTACCTGCAATCAGCTGTGAATCAATGAGCTGCTCAATTTTATCAAGGATAAAATCCTGAGTTTCCTCCCTAAAAATACCATATTGATATGAATTGTGTGCTTTTAAAGCTCTTCTGTCTATTTTTTTGTTTATATAAAACTTTGTAACTTCGCTGGCAGTCATTTTTTTATTTTGTACTGCATTTTGATAGGCATTGTTTAAAGGACCTTTTGAAAAAAGTGGTACTTTGTTTAAAAAATATGTATCCTCCGTTACAAGTTTTGAAATTCCACTCCAGTATTCACTGACATTTCCATCCTTTACACCATAAACCAAAGCCGCGATAGTTGGCATTATTACATTGTCATTTACCACTTCAAAGTTTGGCCTGAAGGTAAGCTCCTCCTCCCAAAGAATATTGATTTCCTCTAAAATCGTCTCTAAGGTAATGGCGGTAGCGGATTTATACTGCCTGTTTCTATACAGGCCTGAATCTGAAGTATAAAGGGTTTCATTTAGCTCTCTTTCAGCATGAAAGGCTGCCGTACCATATTTTATATCATTTGCTTTAACCGGGAATTTTGTAAGCTCAAGGGAATATTCGTATTTCTTTTCAAATAATCGTTCATCACTAAGCTCATCTTTTAAGGATAAATCCGGAAGCAATATCACAACATCTACATAAATTCTTGATAAGAACTTCAAAAACAGCTCTTCAAAATGATTATGACATATTCCCAAGTATATAAAAACAGACATATCTCCCGGCTTATAATTTGAAAATAATGAATTATAATATCTCTTGTACCAGCTGATAATATATATGGCTTTATTTTTAAGCCTGTTTAAATTCTCCCCTTCTTTTTTGGATTCCTCTGTCAATACATCAGAAAATGCCTTTTTTACCTGATTTTCAAGGCCTTTGTCTGCCGGCGCTTTTATCTGGGTTAAAAGGTCTGCAATCATCAGAGCAACAGAAGAGTAATCCTTTCTTGGAATGGCATTTATCTCTGTCTGATTTGGAATGGGTATGGTGTTTTCCAGGATTAAAATCTGGCGTCCCCTGTTTTTTAAATCGCTTTTCCATTTAAACAAATCGCTTGCATAGGATGCCTTGTCGTTAACACCATAAACCCTGATAAAGAGATTATAAAAGGCATCCTCCCTATCTCCTCGTTTGTCAGGAGCAATAAGACTATCCTTTATAAATTCTCCGCTTATCCAGGTATTTGTAGCCGGAATTTTTACAAGACTTTCATCGTAAGCAAAAGAAACCGCCTTTTTTTCGGCAAGGGCTTTTGAAAGAGTTTTTACGGAAAAATCCCCGTCAAAGGCCTTTGGATTATCCACATTAATATTTTGGGCAATATTTCCCGTAGAATCCGCTTTTTTGTAGGATACTCCTCCGTCTTTTAAAACCATGGCTATATCACATCCGGCATCTGCCATGATTTCAAGCATTTTAAGCTCGTAATTGGAAGCTGTACCAATATATAAAAGCTTTGGAAGGTCTTCATTTCCCAGGTCTTTTACTATTCTTTCCAGCTTATAATAAAGCCAGCACATAAATTTTATGTAGGCATTTTTTAAAATATTTTCATTTTTACCTGACTTTTGCATATTGGACAGGGTATTATACATGGACTTTGCCACAATATTCCTGGAAGCCGGAGTCAAACGCGGCAACCATTTCTTTAGGGAATTATCAAGGAATATAGGATTCATTTCAAAATCCCCACCCATTATCTCATTATAATAAGATAACTGGTTATTATCCGGGTTTGGAAGTCCTGGCTCTAATACCACTCCGCATTTTGCAGCCTTATCCAGATATTTCCCTAAAAATTCCAGAATTTTGTCATTTGTATTTTCAATTCTTATAAAAAATATTCCCTTCCCGACCCTTTGGCCAAGAGGTAAAAATATATCATCTAAATTATTTAAAAGTGTTCTCTTATACATATCTTCCTCAAAATCTAATTCATCTTTTTATTAAATAAGAATCCAAATCCTCCTCCAATCAAACCTCCCACAATATGGGTAAGATTGGATATATTATCCTGTATAAAAATACCGTCATAAACCTGGGCACCGATATATATTACAAATACAAGTATAAAGGTAAGAGGTATCCTGTCTTTTTCACCGGTAAAGGATGACAATACTATTAATGCATAAACTATGCCACTGGCTCCAATTAATGCAACATTTGGAAATATCAAAATGTTAATAATACCCGTTAATAAAGCTGTTAAAATCATTACCAAAACCAGATTTAAAGCCCCATATTTTTCCTCTAAAAGAGGCCCGATTAAAAGAATCAAAGTGATGTTTCCGGAAAAATGATCCCAACCGGAATGACCAATGACATGCAAAAATATTCTGATGTATGCAAGCGGATCTGTTAAAGACGACCTGTAAACAGAAAAAAGAAACTGATTTGCCATGCCCCTTGACAACTGATCAATTATCATTGCCAGAAAGCATAAAAAAGTAAACCCCAATATAACTGGGGAATTAATAGATATTTTTCCAATAGAAATTTTTTCTCTTTCCATCCACTCACCTTACCTTTTACTCTTTCGATTATATATCGCAAAAAAAATTTTGTAAATTTAAGATTTCATTAATAAAGCTTTGAATATTCTAAATATCCGACAGCTGTCTGATTAATCCACATGCAATATAATGTCTGAGAGGATATGATATTACCTCAACATCCTTTTCTTTTGCAAGTTTTAGAAGATGTGCAATTTTATCATCTTTTTCACTGCCTTCTTTAACAAGCACCTTCCAGGGAACTCTTCTTAAAAGCACTCTTGTAGCCTCGCCTATTCCCGGTTTTACAAGATTAATATCTGAGATTTCAAAATGGGCTGCTATCTCAGCCACCTCATCTTTTCCGGTGTCATTAAAAGCAAATTCCTCTTCTTTTAATACAACATTAAAATCAAAATGGGACTCTATTGCATTTATAAAGTCATAGGAAAGGTCTTTTTCCTTTAACTCTCCATAAAAAACCGCTCCATGATAATCATCTTTTTTTATAATATCATCTCTTAAAAATGTACGGCTTATAAGGCCTGAAACCGTAGAATTAAGGCAGGAACTTGGTATAAGTAAATCTTCGTAGGTACCACACATTTTCGTTATACCTGCCGGGTCTGCAAGAACGGCAAGTTCTCCTGAAAGTCCCTTAAAATCAGCTACTGCCTTTTTAAGTTCCGTAAGTATGGCTCCCTTTCCTGTCCATCCATCTACAAATAAGAGGTCTTTTACATCATGATTTTTTAAAATGTAATTTATGGCATTTTTGTCAATGCCTCTGCCTCTAATTATGGAAATTCCGTAATGGGGTACATCTACGCCATATTTTTTTTGGATATAATGTTTTAAAAGTATCCCTGCCGGAATTCCTGCTCTGGCAAGAGATACTAATACCACTTTTTTTCCTTTATTTTCAATTATCTTTTTTGATAAAACCCCTGTGGCATCTGCCACGCTTTTCCCGTATTTTAAAAGGGCTTCCCGGTAGGCTTCCATGTATTCGGCAGTAGGAACATACTCTATGGGAAGCATTTCGCAATAGTGTCTTCCAGACTGTATAAACTGTTCTCTGGAAGCTGTATCCAGGGGTTTAACCTTTCCTGTAACATCCTTAAGTAAAAGGGTTACATCCTCTTTTTTATATGTACTTTTTATTAACTCTTTCTCTTCCATTTAATCACCAAAATATCATCATTTCCGGCAGACTCTAAAGCTCCCAGTAATGATTCCAGACCTTTGTTTAACTTTAATCCAGACTCTGTGAAAACGATGCACTGGTCATATTTTTCAAGATTATAAACAAAGTTCTTTCGTCTGGCCTCCTTTAAACTAACAAGTTCATATCTCTTTTTTAAAGGATAATCTTCTTCATTTCCGGGGCAGATAGGGCTTCTCGTGGTGGCATGAAATTTCACATCTAAGGATACATTAACATATTCCTGACATTTTTCTATGGCATAGGCCGTATAAAGTGCCGGATACATGAATTCCTCAGTTCCTAAAACCAGGATTCTTTGACCATCTTCAAGATGTATATAATTCATAACCTCATTTGCAAGATTTACGCAGCCTTCTTTATATTCTGCTATATCCACCAGTCTTCTGGTGCTTAAATATCCATCTACTCTCTCGTATCTGGCTTCGCCGGTAAATTCTTTTTTCTCTATGTATTCGCCCTCTCCTTTATAAGAAGCCACCAGTTTTTCATAATCATTTTCCTTATTTATTATACTTACAACCGGTATATTCATTTCCTTAAAGGAAGCTGCATTTTCCGGGCTCATGCCGTTTATAAGGCTTGCAACTATGAATTTTCTGTCATCAAGACTGTAATTTTCTTTCAAAATACCAATCAGGTTTTTCATTGTATTTCCGGTGGAAATCTCATCATCTATCAAAATAATATGTGATACCAGTTTTAAAGCATCTTCAAAACCGTTTACCACAAGTTTTTGTCTGATGGCATGACTATGATCTTCTGTAAAGAAAAGGTAATTTGCATCCTTTACAGTTTCCCTTGTAGAATGTATATAATAAACCGTATGCAGGCCAAAATCCTCATTCATATTAAGCAGTTTTTCAATGCATCCGGACACCTCTACGCCTATGGCTGTAGCAGTTTCCGCAAAGCCTATAACTAAAACATTTTTAACCTCCTCGCCCTTTAATACCTCTTTAAAAATATACTGTCCAAGGGCGTCAAAGGCCTCCATTGCTTTCTTTGGTCTCACAGGCAAATGCTTTCCCTGTAAAGGATTTAAAATCAGAAAACTTCTTTTATTGTTATTCTCTCTTTTGGCAATTCTAATGAAATCCTCTTCACTATATTTTCTACTCATATTCCACCCTCTAAATACATTTAGAAATGCATGTTAAAATGCATATTCTAAATCCCCTTTCTTCATACATTACCTTATAAATTCACAACAACTTCATCTTTAACTATAAAGCAATTTAATATTTTTTTCCATAAATTTTTGAAATTATTAGACATTTCAACGCCCAATTGTAATGTGTCTTATATTCATCCATTCTGACTCTGTTAAGACTCCTTCCTACTCCTCCTCCTTTTTCCAGGGCAATCTCAAGGATATTTAAGGCATCCAGATAATCTTCCCGGCTTATTTTCAGGGTATCTGTAACAACCTCTATCTGGTTTGGATGTATTACGGTTTTCCCTATAAAGCCGTTTAAAATATCAAGCTCCACCTCTTTTTTCATGGCTTCTTTATAGCCTTCTCCCCCAAAATATTCCCAGACCGGGCCGGAAACCACATAATCAGGAGTGAATTGTGTAACAATATCTCCAAGAATATTGCTGACACATCTTATATCGTAAATGGTGTTTTTTAAGGTTCTTCTTATGCCAAAATAGTTGCAAAGATCATTACCTCCCACCCTTACATTTAAGATATATTCTTTTACGGAATCAAGTTGGTTTTTTATGCCGTTTAGTCTTTCTCCCCTTTGGGAAATATCTAACAGGTCTTTGCTTTCTAGTATAGGCATACCATAAATTTTTTCGTCAGAGTCTTTATTTATCTCCATAAGAGCCTGAAGAAAATCCCCGGCTGTTTCCAGAGAAAATTTGGGAAATATGTATCCTGTCAAAAGTCGATTTGTAGTAATGGAAAACTTTCCCTCTTCATAATCCTGTAATGATTTTTTTCTGTTTCTTTCAATGTAACCGCTTTTCTTAAATTCTGTTTCTGCTTCTTTTAATCTTTCATGTATTCTTTTCATGCTTTTGCCATCTCTGACCCTGGCAAAAATTTTAGGATAATAAGCATAACTTTCTTTGGCTTTTCTTGCCAGTTCTTTAATGGTATTTACTAAAATATCCTCTGCTTTTTCCAGTTCTTTGTCCGGTATGGTATCCTCTAAACACAAAGCCTGGGTATAGTTTTTTCCAAATCTTTCTTCTAAAATATAATTTGATAATTTTTCATTATCTGCCGGTGTATATAGCAATGCACCTATACTGTAGGGCAGTAAATTCTCATCTTTATCAAAAAATTCTTTCAGGTTATCCAACATTTCTTTCTCCCATCGTTTTTCATACTTTCAATTTCTCTGCATTATATTCTGTCATAATTAATTTTTATAAAATATATTTTTCTTATTTTTCAGGTTTTTTATTGAATTTTGCAATTTTTCATTTTTGCTTGTTGCTATATTATAATGAAAAAGTCTATTTTTGTCGATATAAATATCGAGAGGTGTCATTATATCATTAGGACAAATAGGAATTAGAAAACGAAAAAAATTAATATAGTACAAGGAGGTATAGTATGAGCATTATTAATGGAATGGAATCAGTAAACCAGACAAGAAACAACTATAATTCAACCATAAACAAAACAAATACCGAATCTGCTTCTAAAACTTCTGATAAGGTTTCAGACAAGACTTCGTCAGAAGAAACCAGTGTAGTTTACGAAAAGAGTTCTTCAAACCTTCAGGCTAACGGCTCTGTCTATAACTCAAGAGCAGAAATGATAAACATGTTAAAATCCGATTTAGAGGCTCATGTTCAATCCCTTAAGGATATGGCATTGGATTTGATGTCAAAGCAAAGTAATGCTTTTAGCATCGCCAACAATAAGGATGACAAGTTATCATTTTTCGGAAAAGACAATTTTAATTTAGGAAAGGTAAATGATGATGACATCTGGGCTTTTTTAGCAAGTGGAGATTACACTATTGATGAAGCTGCAAGAAAAAAAGCCGAAGAAGCCATTTCTGAAGACGGTTACTGGGGCGTAAAGCAAACCAGCGAAAGAATTATTAATTTTGCAAAGGCTTTGGCAGGAGATGATTCTTCAAAGGCAGATATGCTATTTAAGGCTTTCCAAAAGGGATTTAATCAGGCTACCTCCATATGGGGTAAAGACCTTCCTGACATTTCTAAAAAAACTTATGAAGCTGTTGAAAAAGGCTTTGATGACTGGAAAAATGGAAATAAAGATGATGTTTCCAAAGAAAGTGAAAAGACCGCTTCCGTTGATGCCGGACTTGAAACAACAACCTAGTAAACTGACTAATATGATAATAAATGCAGGTATCCAAAGGGTATCTGCATTTTTTTGCCATAAAAATACCCCTTCGGATTTACGAAGGGGAAAATTTCTCTTTTTTCAAATATTTAATATATACTCTCCAAAATTAGCAAAGCATCATTCGAACATCTCTTGTAATGACGTCCTTGTAACTAAATGACAAGACCCTAGGAGCTTCGTTATCTGGTCCTGATTCAACCTCAATGGTGAATATATTAGGATATGCAGCTTTTATCACTCCCGTTTGTACATCTACGCGATGCCTGCCTTTATCTAGTTTTATCATTACCTTTGAACCCAACTGCTGTCCAACTGAATTTCTGACCTTTGCAATGTCTTCCTGTTTCATGACCATTTAGTTTCACCTCTTTCAATGTGCTACCTCTAGTGTATCAAAATAATTGTTATTTGTCAATTTTTCATAAACAAATACTAAAAATTCCATAAATCACTTTATGTATTCATACACATCCATAAATTTTGCGTCAATTCCTTAAACTTAATCTAAAGAAAGAAGCGTATATGGTTGCACATTTTTCAAGGATTATTACCAAAAACAGCTAATTTATTGTAATATATCCTGTAAAATGTTATCATATTTTGATGTTTATCAAATATTAAAAAGGAGGACGGTTTTACCGGTTGTTATATGATTAGATTAATTCTGGTGGTAATTAGTTTTTCATTATTTTTTATATTATCTATCCCCATTTATCTTATTGAATGGATAATAGGTAAGTTCAATCCCTACGCCAAAGACATAAGTTGTTTAAAAATAGTTCAGGCTGAGCTTAATATAATTTTATTCTTATCCGGCGTAAAATTAGAGGTCATTGGAAAGGAAAATATTCCAAAAGATACCCCTGTTTTGTATGTAGGAAATCACAGAGGTTTTTACGATGTAATAGCAAGTTATCCTCAATGTAAAAATGTAACCGGATATATTTCCAAAAAGGAATTTGAAAAATTCCCGTTTTTAAGCTGGTGGATGAAACTGCTACATTGCAAATTCATGGACAGAGATGATATAAGACAGTCTTTAAATGTTATATTAGACGCTATAAAGGAAATTAAAGCTGGAAATTCCATTTTCATTTATCCGGAAGGCACCAGAAATAAAACCCATGATAAGCTTTTGCCTTTTAAAGAAGGAAGTATGAAGATTGCAACCAAAGGAGGATGCCCTATTATCCCGGTAGCCTGTACCGGAACTCCTGCCATATTTGAGGATCATATTCCTTTTATTAAAGGTGGAAAAATAACCATAGAATATGGAAAAGCAATTTATCCAAAAGAACTTAATAAAGATGAACAGAAATTTTTAGGAGCCTATGTTCAGCAAAAAGTTGCAGATATGCTTCCTGATAATATGTAAAAAAAGTACGAAGGATTAATTCTTTCGTACTTTTTCTTATATTAAACCCTGTTTTATTTTTCTTCGATGAATTTAACTATGCTTTCAAATTCCATGGAATGTGATGCCTTTATAAGGATGGTATCCCCTTCTTCTAACATTCGGTTAAGCATTTCTTCTATGCCTGATTTATCAGGTCTTGAAACAATATGAATCTTTCCATTTGAAGCATCCATGGCTCCCTTTTGAATATACTGGGCTCTTTTTCCTATGCAGATAAGATAATCAATTTCCTTTTCTACTGCATATTTTCCCACTTCATAGTGAAGTTCTGCCTCGTCAGTTCCAAGCTCCATCATATCTCCCAATATAGCAATTTTACGACCTTTTGCCAGGGCTAAAAGGTCTATGGCCTTATGCATGGAAACAGGATTTGCATTATAGCAATCATCTATTATGGTGTATTTTTCTTTTTGTATAACATTACTTCTGCCGCTTATTGTACGGGATTTCATGATTCCCTGGGCAATAAGCTCATTGGAAAGTCCAAAGCATTTTCCAACACAGGTAGCCGCAAGAGCATTGTTTACCATATGCTCACCCGGAATAGGAATAATCACCGGAAATCTTGTGCCGTTTACATGGATAACGCACTGCATTCCCTCTAAACCTTTGCTTTCAACATTGCTGGCATAAACATTATTATTTTCCCCTCTTCCAAAGAAAATCGGCTTAATATCCTTTATCTTTTCAATGGTTGAAAGTTTGTCATCATCACCGTTTAGAATAATTCTGCCATTATGATTTATGAAATCAAATATTTCGGATTTGGCCTTTAAAATCCCATCTCTTGATTTAAGAGTTTCCAAATGAGCCTGTCCTATATTTGTAATAACGCAAATATCAGGTCTTGCTATTTCCGCAAGAACATGCATTTCTCCAAATTCACTAATGCCCATTTCCAAAACAGCTATTTGATGCTCCTGTCTCAAGTTGAAAATGGTAAGAGGAAGACCGATTCCATTATTGTAATTTCCCTCAGTTTTTAACACCTTGTATTTTGTGGATAATACTGCTGCAATCATTTCTTTGGTACTGGTTTTTCCAACGCTTCCGGTAATGCCAACTACTCTGATTCCAAGTATTCTTCTGTAATATGCTGCTAAAATCTGGATAGCAACAAGAGTTGATTTTACAAGTATGTATGGTTTTCCGTCATTGTCAATCTCTTTTTCCACCAAAACACAGGCAGCTCCTTTTTCATAAACAGCCTTTGCAAAGTCATGCCCATCAACTCTGGCTCCCTTTACCGCAATAAACAAAAAGTCTTTTTCAACTTTTCGACTGTCAATAACTATGCCCTCAACTTCTTTGTTTTTAAGCTCAGGATCTCCTATATACTCTCCCTTGCAGGCAAGAGCTATATTTTCTAGAGTCATTCCTTTCATTTTTTATTTCCTCGTTTTCTACTGCTAATACCTTTATTTAAGGCTTCATATATATTATCAGGCATTTAAAGATATATCTATAAGCATCTGACATAAATCGTCAAAAGATATTCCTACGGCTTGTGCCTCCTGTGGAAGTAAACTTGTAGGTGTCATTCCCGGGAGTGTATTTGCCTCTAAACAATACATATTATTATTTGCATCCATCAAAAAGTCCATTCTTGCATAAGCCGTAAGCCCTAAAGCATCAAAAGCCTTAAGTGTATAATCCTGCATCTGTTTTGTAATCTCATCACTTAAATTAGCAGGGCAGGTTTCAATGGTACTTCCTGCTTTATATTTATTTTTATAATCATAAAAACCTTCTATTGGTGCCATTTCTATAACAGGAAGAACTCTTCTTCCTATAACACCAACGGAAAATTCTCTTCCCTTGACATATTCTTCCACAATGGCAACATCATCATATTTAAAAGAAGCTTCAAGACCTTCTTTTAATTCTTTTTCATTATTTATAATATAAACACCGATGCTGGAACCTCCGCTGCAAGGCTTAACAACACATGGGAAGCCTATTTTAAGAGCATTTTCATAAGCATCTTCATTTTTATATACTGTAGTTCCCTTTGGTGTAGGAACATTATTCATTTCAAAGAATTTTTTTGCCATGGATTTATTCATGGCGATTGCACTGCTTAAATAATCTGTACCGGTATATTTTATGCCAAACAAATCAAGGGCAGCCTGAACTTTTCCATTTTCTCCGTTTTCTCCGTGAAGTGCAAGAAATACTACATCTGCCATTTTACAAAGCATTATTACCCCAGGCCCGAAAAAATCTTTTGAATCTCCCTTTCTTAAGGCCTTAATGGCTTCGATGTCCGGAGCTTTATCTGTTATTTCTTTTACATTTACACTAAGACTTTCACATCTTTCAAATGCATCCTCAAGATTTTCATTACCGTTTTTCAATCCTAAAAAAACATCTATCATTATTACATTATGTCCCTTATTTCTAAGAGCTTTTGTAACCATTTTTCCTGAACTGAAAGAAACATCTCTTTCTGTACTGATTCCGCCTGCTAAAACAACAATATTCATTTTTTTCTCCTTATGTAAATACACTTTTTAGCCTTATTCTCTTTACCTTTTCTGTTTTTACCGTAAAAATCATTATATAACCTTTTACATAAATTGTAAAACATCATTATCACAGGCATTGTAAAAATTTTTAATTAATCTTTTTTTGCTTCTTAGAAGCTTTCTTATTGTGTTTTACAGTTACCAAAACTTCCTCATTTTTCCGTTTTCTTTTATATATCTTAAAAGACTGCATTAAATAAAGCCTTGTATCTGCATCTTCAAGAGATGCCCCTGTAATTTCCTTTATTCTGTCAAGGCGGTAAAACAATGTGCTTCTATGAATAAAAAGTGCCTTGGCAGTGTGAACTGCATTTCTTTCATTTTCAAGATATGTTTCAAGGGTCTTGAATAATTCCGTTTCATTATCTTTGTCATATCTTTCCAGTTTTTCCAGTGCCGGAGAACAAACAACATAATATGGAATATCTTCAACCATTTTATCAAGAATATAATCCAAAGCGTATTCTCTATATTTAAAGCACCACTCCATGCTGTTGGAGGAAACCCCGTATTCATAGGCAATGCAGGCCTGTTTATAATAATATCCGGTTTTATCAAAACCACGAAAAGTTTCACTTACTCCTGCTTTAAAAAGCCCTTCCCTGATAATCAGGGCAAATTCCTGCTGAAAATCATATACTGATTTTCCAAACATCGTAAGATCGACTACAACAACCATACTGTCTTTTAAAGTAAAAGCATGGGAGCCTTTTATCCCTGCCTCAATGCTGGAGCAGGTACTTACAATTCCTATCTGGTCATCCTGCTCTTTTTGGGATCTTATTCCTATTTTTATGCAAAGATATTCATCCTCTAATTTCCAGCCGTTAAATCTCATAATGTCATTGAGTACATTTCTGGCGTCTTCTTTTCCTTCCACAACTGCACACATTAATTTATCAAATGGTCTCATATAGGTTCCGGCCTTTATATTTCTTCTTTCAAAGGCCACCTTTATCATATTGGTAAGATATTCAGCTGCCAGATACTGTCCCGGTTTTATGGAGGTAATCAGTTCATCTATACATAATCTTCCCAGCCATTTACCGTTATCAGCCCATATATTTACATATAAAATCCTGTAACCTCTTATATGTTCAGAAAAAATATGCGCACCTCTTGTTTCCAGGGTATTGAGATATTCAGGGTCTATTTTAAATTCGTTTACCGTTGAAATCGGTATCATTTCCTGACCGGTTTGATCATCTTTCACCCAGGTAAGCATAGCCGGGTGATAAATAGGGCAAGATAGCTTAAAAAACTGGGCATCATGAACAAAAAGGGGATTATTTCCAAAATATTCCATACTTAATTTACAAAGGGAATCCACTCCTTCAAAATTTCCAAGAGCAGATTGCAATGACCGATCCCAAGTAAAGCCCTTATCCAGTGTCTCTGCCGCTATATTAAACACATCAAAGAGGTCATGTTCTTCGCTCATTATAATGCATCTGGCATTGCTGTAATAAACCGTATCATCCTCAGGCTCTCCTATAATAATAAAAGACCCCTTGGAAAATGTTTCATAGCAGCTTAAATCCTTGTTTCTGGCAATATAAACCACTGAGTCCAAAAAAGAAGTGTTATCCGGCTTATAAAGTCTTGCTCCTACGATATTTCCGGGGTCTTTTCCCTTATTGATAAATTTAAAATTATATTTTCTTTCATTAAATTCATCAACAAATATCTGCATATTAAGTTTAAATCCGATTTTTTTATCTGTTGGCATAATATTTCCCCCTGTCTCAAAAATCTCTTCGTAAAGCGGACATTCGGAATCCGCTTCGCTACTTCCTCATGAACGCAGTGGCACTTTGTGCCACCTGTCAGAAGGGGCTTTAACCCCTTCTGACACTAGTAAGCTTATACCCCCGCTTAAAGCTTACGCTTTTGAAGCGGGGGATTGCTTACACTGCGTTCAAAAAATACTTGCTTAAAATTTAAAATGAACCCTTACGGGTCATAATTCCCCAATTCTTATTTTAACAACCCTTTTATAATTTTTTAATACAACACTAGGTTTAGTTTCTTTGGGTATCTATACTACATATTGTAGGAGTAAAACAGTTGTGGATTAATTACACATTCTATCATCTTTTTTATATTTATGTAAGAATATTCTTCAAAAAATCCTCAATAATTTATGTATGGCGTAAAATCAGCTTTTATTAAATAGAATTCCCTATATTCTTTCCCAAATAACTAAGTCAAATTGTAGAAGGAAATTTTTTGTTGTTTTTTAGGAATTAATGGAAAAATTGAAAATAAAAAGGAAAAACCGCAGCAACACGAACGTGCTACCTGCGGTGTGAGAATAGAGAATTAAAGCAAAGTCTGTATATGCTTCAAACTGTGCTATTATACTATCATTTTTATTTATTTTCTTGATGATTTTTGATTTTTTTGACATTTAGATTGTCTGTTTTGTATTTGAAAGAGCCAAAAATCATTCCATATCATAAAAATTGACGAAATATTCTCCTTTTTTCCCTTACATTTTTATGTATTTTACAATTTTCTTTTTTAAACATCTATGATATTATTTCCGTTGTGGTTCTTCCACATGTCTTAAAGATTCTTAAAGAGTTTGCCCTTCTAAATCACATTTTGGAGGTCAAATGAAGAAAAAATCTATTAATAAATTCCTGATTATTGTAACAGCGTTGATATTGTGTTTAACACCTACCATTAATACTTTTGCAGATAGCTCTCAAACAGCTTCTTATGTTATTTTAAACTGCTATAAAAAGGTTTTAAACATAAAAGATGAGTACACACTTATTACTTTTACTTCAAACGGCAAAATGCCAACTTTTAAAAGTTCAGACTCATCTGTAGCCAGCGTAAATACCTACGGCACCATTACAGCTAAAAAAGCGGGAAAATGTAAAATTACCGCTAAAATTAAAAATGCCGAAGCATCCTGTTACATTCAGGTTGTTAAAACAAAAATCTATCTGGATTCAAAAAAAGTTTCTATGGAAAACGGTTCTGTTTATTATTTAAACGGCAGAACCTCCAATGGCTCTGCAATTACCTACTCCAGTAGCAAAAAAAGTATCGCAACCGTCAGTGATATGGGAGTCATTGAGGCACATAAACCGGGGAATGCCGTTATTTACGCAAAAGCCGACAAGACCACGGTTATGTGTAAAGTCACGGTAAAAAAGCCTAAGATTAATCTTACTTATAAGAACATTGAAATCTACAGAAATCAGGAATTCACCCTTCCTTTTACCACTTCCTCAAATCTTACCCCTGAATTTAAAAGCAACAAAACCAGCATTGCCATTGTTAATGAAAGTGGAAGTGTATTTGGCATCAAGCATGGGGAGGCTGATATTATCGTTTCTTTAGACGGTGTAACAAGACTTTGCCATGTAAAGGTTAAAAGTCCCGAGATTACAATGAACCGTTCTTGTCTTACTCTTAAAGCCGGTAAAAGGGCAATTCTTTCTGCTACAGTCAGTTCCGGCAACGAACCCCTATGGAAATCCAGTAACCCGTCAGTTTGTATTGTAAATCAAAAAGGACAGCTGACTGCCATCAAGAAAGGTAAAGCAACTATTACCGTTTCAGAAGATGGCAGCAAATGCAGCTGTCAGGTTATTGTAAAATAATTATTTTAAACTGTTAAATTAAAGGGCAGACCTTTAAGAATCTTTTTATTCTTTATATGAATTAATTTTTACTGCGCATACCTTGTATTCCGGTATTTTTGCATATTCATCCAGTGCCGCATTTGTAAGCCAGTTGGCATTTCCATCAGGGAAGTGGAAAGGCATCCAGCTTTCACCTTTTGATACTTTCTCGCTTACTCTTGCAGTGGTAATAATTTCTCCCCTTCTTGAGGATACTTTTACTTTATCACCATCTTTTACTCCTAATTCTGCGGCATCTTGCGTATTCATTTCAATAAAGGAAGAACCGCTAATTTCCATAAGTCCCGGAGTTTTTCCTGTCATCGCTCTTGTATTGTAGTGATATAACACCCTTCCTGTCATCATTAAAATCGGATAATCTTCATCAGGAAGTTCTGAGGACTCAACATATTTTGCAGGATAAAACCATCCAAGTCCCCTGGTGAATTTGCCCACATGCATAATAGGTGTTCCCGGATGTTCTTTTGAAGTACATGGCCATTGAATGCCCTCTGTCTTATCCAGTCTTTCATGACTGATTCCCGCAAAGCTCGGGGTGAGAGAAGCTATTTCATCCATAATTTCAGCCGAAGTCAAATATGGCTGTTCATAGCCCATTCTATTCATAAGATCTATAAATATATCCGTATCAAGGCGCATCTCTCCTTCTAAGGTAACGGCTTTTCTAACTCTTTGAACCCTACGCTCGGTATTTGAAAAAGTACCTTCTTTTTCTGCATAGCTGACTCCCGGAAGTATAACATCTGCGTATTTTGCAGTTTCTGTCATAAATAAATCATCCACAACTAAAAATTCAAGACTTTCCAGGGCTTTTATAACATGATTTGTATCAGGATCAGTAACTACCGGATCTTCTCCAAATATGAAAAGTCCCTTTATCTTCCCTTCTATGGAAGCCGGAAATACTTCTGTTGCATGGAGTCCCTCATTTGGATTTAATTTTTTATTCCAAGCTTTTTCAAATTTTTCAAGTACTTCCTTGTTTTTAAGCTTCTGATAACCCGGAAAATCACCAGGAAGCGCCCCCATATCACAGGCTCCCTGTACATTGTTTTGTCCTCTTAAAGGATTTACACCGCAGCCTTCTTTACCAAGTTTACCCACCATCATTGCCATATTTGACATGGACATTACGCCTTCTGTTCCAGTGGAATGTTCAGTTACTCCAAGGCAGTAAATGATAGGTGCTTTTTTTGCTTTTGCATACATTTTAGCCGCTTCAATAAGCATATCTTCTTTAATATGACATATTTGCGACACCTTTTGTGGTGTATATTCTTCGACAATTTCCCTAAGTTTTTCAAAGCCTTCGGTCCTTGTTTTTATAAATTCTTCATCAGCCAGGCCTTCTTTTATAATTACATGCATCATACCATTGGCAAAAGCCACATTGGTTCCCGGCTTTATTTTAAGATGAATATCCGCTTTTTTACTAAGCCCTATATCTCTCGGGTCAACTACTATAAGCCTTGTTCCCCTGTCAACAGCCTTCCTGATTTGCATACCAACTACCGGATGAGCTTCCTCAGGATTAGATCCCACCAGCATAATACAATCCACATCATTTGTAATATCATAAATCGGATTGGTCATTGCCCCTGATCCCAAAGTCATGGCCAGACCTGCAACAGAGGCAGAATGACAAACACGGGCACAGTTGTCCACATTATTGGTCTCAAAACAGGTTCTTACCATCTTTTGAAGCATATAAATATCTTCATTTGGTGAACGGGAGCAGGCAAAACCAGCCAAAGACTCCGAGCCGTATTTTTTCTTTAATTCCATGAATTTTGAAGCCACAAGATCCAATGCTTCATCCCAGCTTGCTCTTTCAAATTCACCTGTTTCCTTGTTTTTTATAAGAGGATATTTTAATCTTTCCGAAGAATGAACAAAATCAAAACTTCCAAATCTTCCTTTAACACATAATCTGTTATGATTTGATGGGCCATCAAAAGGCTCAACATCAACAATTTCATTATCTTTTACAATAAGATAATATTGACATCCCGTAGCACAGTGCGGACAGGTGGTAAGGACTTTTTTCGTCTGCCATATTCTGTATTTACTGCGGTTTTTAGAAATAAGAGCCCCTGTAGGACAAGCATTTGCACAATTTCCGCAGGATTCACAAAGGCTTTCCTTCCAGTCTTTTCCAAAAGGTGCTGCTATGGCATTTTCCCTTCCGTTTCTAACCGTAACTATGGCATATCTTCCGGCACGGTTGGCACAGGCTCCCACGCATCTTTGACAATGAATACATAATGTTTCATCATATTGTAAAAACGGATTGGAATCTATTATTACCCCTTCCTTGCCCTTGTTTTCTTCTTCAAAAGGTGTGGTATCCACTCCATAGTCTCTGCAAAGGTTTATCAATTCACAGGAACCGTTTTTCTCACAGGAAAAGCAATGAATACGGTGTTTTGCCAGAATGAGTTTTAACATCATCTGTCTTGATTTTGAAATTTCATCACTTTCAGTGAAAATAACCATTCCTTCTCTTACTTTTGTATTACAGGCAGCCACCAAAGAAGGATAACCCTCTACTTCCACCATACACATCCTACAAGAGCCAATATCATTTACCCCCTCTAAATAGCAAAGAGTAGGTATTTTTATTTTTAATGCTTTTGCTGCATTTAAAATAGTTGTATTTTCTTCAACCTGAATACTTTTTCCATTTATAACTAGATTTACCATATTAAACACAGCCCCCTTCCATATTTCCGCATCCAAAATGATCACATCTTAAGCATCTTCCTGCTTCCTGCATAGCCTCTTCATAGGAAAGCCCGTATTCATCATGCTCAAAATCATGTTTTCTCTGGCTTGCCGGTCTAAGAATAGGCACTGCTCTTCCAGTCTGGGTTTTATTATTAAAAGTAGCCTGTGGAATGTCTATGTGAGCATCTATTTTATGATGATATCCCAGAAATTCATCTATATTTGTAGCGGCATTTTTTCCTGCTGCGATTGCTTTTATTACTGTCGCAGGGCCTGTCACGCAATCTCCTCCTGCAAAGAATTTTTCTTTGTCCAAGCATGCTCCGTAAGGGTTTGTCACAAAGCAGTTTCTTTTTGTTTCAAATCCCGCATCCTCAAAAGGTTTTATAACAATATCCTGTCCCACGGCAATGAGCACGATATCTGTCTCATGGGTAATTGGTGGTTTATTGGCATCTACAGGACTTGGCCTTCCCCTGTCATAGCTTCCTGACATCTGGGGTCTTGTTACCAAAGCCTTGCATTTGCCTGCTTCATCCAAAACTATATGGTCTGGTGCTTCCAGGGTAAAAAGTTCTATGCCTTCAGCAACGGCAGACTCTATCTCCTCCATAAGCGCTGTCATGTCTTCTTTTCTTCTTCTGTATACAATATTTACATTTTCTGCTCCCAATCTTAAAGCAGTTCTTGAAGCGTCCATGGCTACATTTCCTCCGCCGATTACACAGACGGTTTTTCCTTTAAAATCACGATATTTACCATGTCCTACTTCATCTAATAATTCCACGGCAGAAAGAACATTTTCTCCATCTGCCCCATCCATTTTAAGCTTCTTTCCGGTTTGAGCACCTATGGCAAAATATACTGCATCATAATTTTTATCAAGCTCTTCTATGGTAATGTCTTTTCCAATGGTTACATTATATTTAATCTCGATATTTCCCACAGATAATATGGCTCTTATATCTTCATCAAGTCTTTCCTTTGGAAATCTATAGTTTGGAATACCGTAACGAAGCATTCCTCCGGCTTTTTCCTTTTCCTCATATACAACAATCTCATGTCCCATAAGGGCCAGAAAATAAGCAGCGGAAAGTCCTGAAGGTCCTGCTCCCACAATAGCCACTTTTTTCCCGGTATCAACATTTTTTTCAAATACCTTAACTGTATCTGCTGCGGCATTATCCACAGCAAATCTTTTTAAAGCTCTGATATTAAGGGATGCATCAAATAACTGCCTGCGGCATCTTAACTCGCAAGGGTGCTCACAAACCATGGCACATGCTGTTGGAAAAGGATTATCCATCCTTATTACATTAACAGCATCTGCGTATTTTTCTTCTCCAATAAGGGAAATATAAGCAGGAACATTGACATTTGCAGGACAAAAGGCTATACATGGAACTTTTTGTCTGTTGTCATCTTTACAATGATTTAAAGTAATATGGCTTTCATATTCATCTTTAAAAGAATCAAGCCCCTGTAAAACATCAGCCGCAGCCTCATAACCAATGGCGCAATCTGCAGTATCTTTTATAATCGTTGCCAGGGCTTTCATTTCATCTAAAACTTCTTTTTTTGCTACACCGTCAAGTATTGATTTTAGCATCTTTTCAAGCTGTAACAGTCCGTCTCTGCAAGGAACACATTTACCACATGTAGAACAGGCCGAAAGATGAAGTAATGACAATTGAGTTTCTAATGGACATTGACCGACAGGATAGGCATTTATCCGGTTTTTAAATTTTGAAAGCATCCAGCCTGCCTTGTCTTTGCTATAGTCTTTTAATCGCTGTGCCATAAAATATTTCCTCCTCCTAAGTAAATACCGTTGAAATATTTAAGTTCATTTTTTGCTTTTGTACATTTAGCATATATTCCAAAATATGCTATTTTCTAAAATCCCCTTTGTGTAATTGTCTTAGGACAAAAGTCATATAGTGATTATTTTTCTCATTTTGTGACTTTCGCACTATTAAATATATAGACTTCTCATCTTATCATCTGTATATTTACAATTTTTCTAACGTTTTTTCACTTTTTCATTTCACTTTATCACATTAAAACTTCTCTACGATAAAGTAGTATTACCCTCTATTATGAATTATATTTCAAAAAAAATCAACTAAAATGTAAAAAAAGTGCATATTCACTCTAAATATGCACTCCTTTTCCTCTGTTAAAAGTATCTAATTGTTTAATCGCTTTTATTTTCGTTTATTGTGCTATTAGCACAATCGCCATTCTTATCTATTGCTTTCTGGCAATTCTGTAATCATCATTATTTCTATAATAGGAACAGTTAGAATTAGTTCCTGATAAAAACCTGTACATTTCATCTTCATCCAGATTTATCTCACAGGAATAGCTTTCATATTCCTCATCATAGACATAGTAAATACAGCTTTCACAATTACTTGTTTTTTTCATTTTCATCTCCAAAATATTAATTTCAAAGCCAGTAAATCTGCTTATAAATCAATAGAGCGTTCAAATTCCTCATAGTAAACATGCTTTGTATTTGCATTTTTTTCTCTTACATCAATTCCTTCAATCCCCTGTAAAAGCTTAAGGAATGTAGAATATCCATAGTCCTTAACATTAAAGTCTTCAAATTTGTGGTGAATTTTATTTCCAAGATCCGCTAATTCAAAGCCTCTTAAGCCGCTTCTTTTAACAAGACTGATTATATAATTATCAATTTCTTCTTTATCAGTTTTTTTCTTAAGTCTGATGTAAACCAGATTGTTTTCCTTAACCATTTCAAAAACATGCATTTCTTCCAAAAATTTTGAAAGGCTGGAATATCCGTAATTTCTCACATCAAAATCCGAATATTTTTTAAGAAGTCGACTACCAATTTCTCCTAAGCCCGTAGCTTTGTCTTTATCATCATTTTCCGAAATAATACCTGCTATATCGCTCTCTATGACTTTTTTACTTATAAGACCTGTGTTTTTATCACCATTTGTCTGGCTTTCTCCGTTTTTACCTCTTCTAAAGGAATCTCCAATATTTTTAATGATATTTCCACCGTTATCAGCTGTTTCCATACCCAAATCCTGATCTAAAAGAATTTCAAGATTTGTAAATACGGTACAGGCAGCCCTAAAGGCCCTTGGTGTCTTTTCTTCGCCCATTCCTATGACTATTTTTCCGGATTCTCTAAGCCTTCCGGCCAGCCTTGTAAAATCGCTGTCGCTGGAAACGATACAAAATCCGTCAACATTATCTGTATAAAGAATATCCATGGCATCTATGATAAGTGCCGAATCAGTGGAATTTTTACCTGCGGTATTGGAAAACTGCTGTATAGGTTGAATGGAATTTTCCAGAATCTGTTTTTTCCACTTGGTCATCTGGCTGCTTGTCCAGTCCCCGTATATTCTCTTGTAAGTAACATCTCCATATTTCGTCATTTCAGCCAATATATAAGAAATATATTTTGCTGAAATATTATCGGAGTCAATAAGTACTGCAAAGGTATTATCTTTTTCTTTAGTTTCTCCCATAATTCTTGCGTTGCCAATATTTAAAAATTATATTGTAAAGCAAATATCTTAATGCAACTTCCCTTCCTTTCTGTAAATATGTTTTATATTCCTCTTTGCCTGTCACTCTACTACTGCCTTTAACCATGTTATCCCTAAAGCACTGTCATAAAAAAGCAACTTCACCTTATCTCCCGTTTTCAGTTTTTTGTACTGGCTTCCAGTAAGTCTTACCTTTTCAATAAGATAAGGAATGCTCTCATCCTTAATATAAATATTATATTCTGTAAAAATGAGATTCTGTTCCTTTTCTAAGTCATTAACTTTCACTTCATAGCGGGAAGGGGATGAAAAATCATAAATAACCCCGGCTTCCATAACGCAAATATAAATTACAAAAGCCACCGCTATGCCAAAGAGAGCATTTTTAAAAATGAACTTCATTTCATTATCAGTAGCAGGGAAAATATTTTTTCCAAAAATCACCGCTGCTGCTATTCCCATTAATATTGCAATCCCCACCTGCAATAATTTAAAGGAATCTGTAGTAAATAAAATGTTGTAAGACCTTGCTGATATAGTCGTCATCATCGCAAAGGAAAAAACAATCCCTATAGTTGTAAAATCAATAAGGATTTTTTTGATACCGTATAAACATCTTGGGCTTATAAAATGAAGCAGTATAGACCACAAAACCCCTAAAATGCCTAAAGTAAAAAATATTATCGGGCTGGTGAAGCAATATGCCAATGCTATTAAAAGAACCCCCATCCCAAATGCCAAAAGGGCTAATATTATATTCTTCTTTGGTACTTTATCGTTTTTAGTATGCATTTTTTCCTTCCTTTAACACACATGAAATACTTTTATGAAACTATTGTTTATTGATAACACAAATAATAGTACAGTCACATTAACTATTTTACCACGAAAGGAATTGTCTGTCATTTTAAGATTTAAGCTTAAAACTGCATGATTTTTTGTGCAACATTTATGACAAAAATTTCTAATTTTTACTTTTTAGAATGGGAACGCAACGAAACAGGAATCAAGTCAATTTTTGATTTTAAGAAACAAAATAGCGGAACCGCTGTATTCAGACGTCCCCGCTACTTTATAAGGAAGAGCGCGAGACGGGGATCGAACCCGCGACCCCCTCCTTGGCAAGGAGGTGCTCCACCGCTGAGCCACTCGCGCTAATTTATATTACAAAGAGATTTCTTAGAAAGCGGGTGATGGGAATCGAACCCACGTATCTAGCTTGGAAGGCTAGTGTTCTACCATTGAACTACACCCGCGCGACCTTCGCTTCTCTTTGCGACTGCTAGAACATAATAGCATGGATTTTTTATAAAGTCAACATTATTTTTTAATTTTTTCTTAATCTTTTTAATCTAATGTTATTTTCTCCTTTTTACGCCACTTTCCATAAAAAGAAAAACCGCCTCGCGCTACATCTCAAAGCCCTTGAGATGGTCGTGAAGCAGTTTTTCCTCCAGTTTGGTAACTTCTTTTATTTACGCAAGGTTGATAAACCCAAAATTTCGACGCAGCATGGTTTAATTATTCTCCAAATATTGTCAGTTCTAACTCATCGATGAGACTATTAGCAACATTTTCTTCTAATGTGCCAAGTAAAAGCTGATCAACATGGATTTCTCCAACGATTTTTCCGCCTTTTTCTTTCATCTCAACAGTTATATTTGCCTGACCATTGTAGACTCCTTGCTCTTTCATCATATGTACCTCCTGAATAATGATAGTAATTAATAATTAGCTTTCCTATTGCTATACCGTTATTATATCATAATTATTAGATTTTTACACTATATTAAAGAAAATTATCCTTGTATTATTTCACAAAATTTGTCAGTAATTCGCAAATATTATCTTGCATTTTTCACTAAAAATTTACAATTTTCTATGTAATTTTTTGTAAATATCTCTATTTTTAAATAAAAAAACGCCTCAAATAACCTTTAGAAGCGTTTTTATAACGGAATATATTGATGAAAATACCCTATTTACCCCTTATTTGTTTAATATTACTGTGAAGAAGATTTCACCATTCTTCCAATTTATCTTAAATTTTCCTCTATTACTTTCCACTAATTCCTTTGCCATTGAAAGTCCGATTCCATAGCCGCCCTTTTCTATATTGTGAGAACTGTCCTCTCTGTAAAATCTGTCCGTAAAGCGTTGATAATCCACATTTGCACCCTGGGCATAGGTGTTTGACACAGTCATTTTTACACTTCTGGTTTTCTCCTTTAATGCCACTTTTATAGTACCTTTTTCATCTGTATATTTTATTGCATTGTCCAAAAAAATAGTTAAAAGCTGTTTAATTAATTCAGAATCGGATTTTATCACTACATTTTGCGCAATATCCTTTTCTATCTTATATTCTTTTTGCACAATAAGATGCTCATAGGAATCTACTATTTCTTCCACTAGACAAGTTGCATTTACTTCTTCAATTTTAAACTGCTCTTTTCTTTCCTCCATCCTTGACATTGCCACAAGATTTTTTATAAGCTCGTCAAGGCGCTTTACCTGGTTTAGGGTGCTGTCAGTCCATTCGTTGGCACCGTTTAACATAACCATTAATTCTGTGTTTGCTGAAATTACAGCCAAGGGGGTTTTTAATTCATGACTTGCATTTGTAATAAATTCTTTTTGTTTTTCTATACTTTGAATTGTGGTTTTTAAAGCCCTTTTTGAAAGTGCCGACACCAGCATAAAAAACAAAATAAAGCAAGCTAAGGTTATCCATAAAGAAGTGTACATAAGCCTTTCTAAATTTTCTAATCTTAAGGTGGAATCTACAAAGACCACCATATAATTACCATTATCCAGTCTCTTTTTTAAGTAATAATATTTATCTATCCTTTTAAAGTCTGTATCACTCTTAAAGGCTTTTCTTGCATATTCTTCACAGGTACTGTCTTTTATCGCGGCAATATTGTTATAATTTGCGGATAAAATGTTTTCGTTTTCGTCAAATATCACAGAAAAGTACCTTACTTCATACATGGACTCTTCTGTTATGACAAATTCAAAAGTTTTAGAAGAAATTTCATTGTTATTATCTTTTTGACCATACTTTGGCATTGCACCGTCATTTTCCGCAATTATATCCAAAAGAGAATGAATTTCCTCGTTCATGGCATATAAGCTTAAAAAATATATCATCCCAACTACCACCAGCATAACAATAAGTATGCTGGCTGATGCAACGCATATAAACTGTTTTTGTAATCTTTTTACCATTTTCTCATTCCTTAAAGACTAAATAGGAGTTTTTTACTGACATATAAGACGGTATGGGCCGCCTTTTTCCCCTTCTATTTTTACATTTGCAGCAATGGATTCCAGTTTCTTTTTCAGGTAGGAAATATACATCCACAAAAGTTCTCCTTCTGCCCTTTCATCCTCGCTCCATACCCTGTTTAACAGGAAATTTTCTTCAAGTTGTTCATTTGCTGATACTAAAAATACATATATAAGTTCAAATTCCTTGTTGCTTAACCTTACGGAATTTTCCGCTGACAGTTCAAAATTTTCTGCGTCAAGGCTTAAATTTCCAAGCTTTAACACCTTTTGACTATAGACATTTTTTCTTCTGGTCATGGAACGAATCCTTGCCATAAGTTCTTCCATGGAGAAGGGTTTTGTAAGATAATCATCCCCTCCGGCATCAAGTCCAACGACTTTATCGTTAGTTTCTGCCTTTGCGGTTAAAAACAAAACAGGGGTCATAACGCCTAGTTTTCTACATTCTTTAACAACTTCAATACCATTCTTTTTTGGCATCATTATATCTAAAATTATGGCATCATAATTACTTTTTTTAATGTATTCAATTGCTTCTTCCCCATCATATGCAGCATCTACTTCATATTCCTGGTGTTCTAATACTGTTACAATTACTTTTGACAAATCTCTGGTATCTTCTGCCAACAAAATCCTCATTTTTCATTATCTCCTGTTATCATATCCCGGATTGTCTGAAGAGACACATCTGTAGAAGCAAGTTCATCAGCACAGCGTTTTAATTCCACTTCTATAAGTTGTTGATTTTTTATATTTCTCTTATAACGCATCTGATGTTCAAGGCTTGCCCATGTGTCCATGGATATGGTTCTAATTTGTATTTCAGCATAAAAGCTGTCAATATCCCCGCCTCCGTATTTATTTGGAACTTTTAAAATAATATGATAGCTTCTATAGCCGTTTGCCTTGGCATGTCTTATATAATCTTTCTCAACGTCCACTTTCCATCCGGGTGTCTTTTTTATTTCATCTACTACTTTGTAAACATCATCTATGAAACTGCAGACAACTCTGATTCCAATGGCATCTTTAACACGGGTAATGGCGGATTCCGTGGATACGGGATAATCTTTACGGAAACATTTTTCTCGCATACTTTCTTCGCCTTTAAGCCTTGATAATATATGATCCACCGGTTTTTCGCCTTTGGTATCTCTTATCTTATCCCTTATTTCATTAAATTTTGCCTTCATGTCCTCCATGGTAGCCCTAAGAGCATTTTCATAGCTTCCATATATGCTTTCTGTTAATGTTTCCATATTTATTCCCCCTCTGCTTTATCCTGTAAAATTTGCAAAAGAACTGTCAAATCAATATTTTTCTTTATTAATCCACAAAGATTTTTTCGGCAGAATTAAGTGCCGGCTAAAGACATAAACAGGCTCTTTAGCATCAGGATTTTCTTGTTAAGTAAATATAATATTTCACATTAAACTGTCTTAAGGTTACAGCAAAAATATTGTCATACCATGTTTATTTTATGTTTTTATTGTGTACAAAAAATCAGCCCAAACAGTTTTGGCAGGGTTGGTACCCTTCTTTTTCCAGTTCATCTTTTGTTTTATTAGTTTCTTTTTTATTTTTTTCTTTCATTTTTGAAACCGAAGGACAATCTGATAAGTGAAATTTCTTTGTATTTTCATTTATGATATATGTGGTATTCTCTGAAGTTAAAGCAACATCATCATTTTCTTTTATCTGCTTTTCGTCGTCCTTCTCATTTAGTTCTTTTTCAGTTTGAGAAATTTCATTTCCACAGCGATAATCTGTTGTGGCTTGTGTATTAAAAGTGATATTTTCACCGTCACTTTTAGCTATAATGCTTCCTTGAAGGTCTGTTCTAAACAAGGAAATACCCCGGTTTTTTAGTGCATTTACCACTTCTTTGTGGGGATGTCCGTAGGAATTGTTAAATCCACAGCTTATTATTGCATATTTCGGATTAACTGCTGTCAAAAAGGAATCACAAGTACTCCCAGAGCTGCCATGATGTCCCAGTTTTAAAACATCCGCCTGTAAGTCAATATTATTTGCCAGCATCTCTTTTTCCGACTCTATGGTTTCATCGCCACACATTACAAAGCTTGTGTTTTTACAAACCAGTTTTATACCTATGGAATAGCTGTTTTTGTCCTCATATCCTCCTTTTACCGGGGAAATTATGGTAAAAGTGACATCTCCTAAGGAAAAGCTTTCTCCTAATTTAGGATTTTCTATCTTTTTTCCCTGCCTTTTACATTCATCTACCACATCTCTATAGGTTGCGGTATCATTGGTCACATCAGGCATAAATACCCTCTTACTGCCTGTTTTATAAAGAATTACATCCATTCCTCCTATGTGATCCGCATCAGGATGGGTACCGATTGCATATTCCAACTCATCTATTCCCTCTTTTTTCAGATATGCATATAGGGCACTACCCTTATCATTATTTCCAAAATCCACCATCATTGCCTTATCATTGCTTTCAATTAAAATGGCATCTCCCTGACCTACATCAATAAAATGCACCTCTAAATCAAGATTTCCTATTTTTTCATTTTCACTATAATCATAAGAAGATACTACTTCTTTTTCATTTTCACTGTAATCATAGGTGGATACTATTTCTTTTTCGCCATAAGAATTACCGGATGTATTTTCACACCCGGTAATTAAAATTGTTAATATTAATAATAAACTGATTAAAGGTCTCTTTTTCATATCTTTTACCCCTGTAATCCTCTGCTTTGTCTGTCCATGTCCTCTACAACAATATCATAGATTTCTCCCAATCCTGCACAGTATTCCAATATTCTCCAGGGTTCATTTGTGTGGAAATGAATTTTTATAAACTCTTCATCTCCCACTGCCAGCAGACAGTCACCTTTGAAATTATTTAAAATATAATCATATATCCTGTCCTCGTCTAAATCTTTCCCCTCAATTAAAAGTTGAGTATCGTACTTAAATTCTAACATAATACATCTCTTACCTACAAATAGTATTTTTATTCCCTTTCAATATATATTTTGGTATTTTTTCATCATATATTTCATTTTTATCTGTATGGTTTATTGTCTAAGCATTACATATTCTCTGCCTATAACTATACACCTTGAAAGCAAACCGTGCCCCACCTGGTCGGTTTTTGCAACGGGAATCTTTTTATTGTCCATAACTTGAAGAAGCAATCTTCCAATATTTTTATTATTATCTTCCATCTCCGTAAAATTTCCCAGCAAAACCCCTTTAATTTTCTCAAATACACCCAATTGTTTTAACTGGTTCAAATACGAAAAAATCCTTGCTTCATCACCGCTGTTGGCCTCTAGAAATAATATTTTTCTGTTAAAATCCGGCATATATTCTGTTCCCGCAAGTTTTAAAAAACAGCGTATATTTCCCCCGATAACTTCGCCGTTCATAGATGTCCCCTGCAAGTATCGACAATCATTTAAATCAAATAATGAATTGTCTCTTCCAAGAATACTCTCCTTAAATCTTATCTTTTGTACACCACTTCCATCTCTAACAATATTTGCCACCTGATAAAGAAATGCCGCATTTCCAGTTTTAGCATATATACCGTTTATCAGGGTGGTAAGATCACTATATCCGAAAAAAGGAGTTTTTCTTTTTTTGATAATACGATAATCCAGATAAGGTAACAGGGAGTTAGACAAGTCTCCTCCCGAAATGTCAAAAATCGCCTTAATAGAGGAATCCCTATAGAAATCATTTAAGACATCCGCCTTATCCTCAGGGCTTCCGCTAAAAATATCCCCATAAACAAAGTCTCCTAAAACCGGATTTAATCCCATATCTGTAAGTGCCTCAAAAAGGGCATCTGTTTCAGTTTTCCTCTCAGGTAAAACAGCATTTGAAGCAGCCAGTACTCCAACTCTGTCTCCTTGCATAAGTATTCCCATATTCTCCCTTTCTAATCCCTTATAACAGGAATAAACCATCTATAAACTATTATAAAATAAACTTAAAATTTTTTGTATATTATTTCTTAAAATGCAAATTATAATTCCAATCATGCAAAAATAAGAACAGCATTAGAAAAAAATACTGTTCCTCATTATAATTTATATTTATTAAATTTAGATAGAATTTTGATATTTTACCTTCAGAACCCGTTTTACTGATTCATTTATTCTGTCTTCATCCAAATCTTTGCTCCATACAGCCTGAACAATTGCCTCATAAGCTTCTCTAAAGTCCAATGAACAATATATCATATCGCAACCGGCACTTATAGCTGTTACGGCAGCTTCCTTGGAATCCATAACGGTAGTTATTCTTTCATCACTAAGGTCTCCGCTTACAATTATTCCGTTAAATCCAAGTTTTTTCCTTAAAATTTCTGTGACAGCCTTATTGGAAAGAGTAGCAGGCATTCCCTTTGATAAGAGATTGAGTCTGGTATCAGACATTTGCACCAACTCTATGCCGGAGTCAATAAGACTTTTAAAGACTACGGCATTTCCAAGAAGGGTTGCTTCATCCATATCACAAAAATCTCCGGAAACCGGAAAATATTTTACTGAAGTTATTACATTTTGACTCTTCAAGCCTTCAAAGTAAGTTTTTGTAAGGTCTGTTATCTGGTTTAAATCTCCCGCAAAGCCCTCTGTCATCTCTTGGCTTTCTTCATTGGCAACTAAGGAAGTATTTAAGTTAATGCCAAATTCCTTAAGGCGTCCACCTAAAGCCATAGCCTGATTTTGTGAAGTAGGCATGTCATGGATATTGTCAAGGGTAAGTGTATCTGCTGCCAAAACCTTTATATCATCCATGTTTGAAAGAGCCATAAAGGGTGCTACTCCGGAAATTGTGCTTGAATATTCATACATACTTGAAAAGAACTGTTTTGTGGTCTCTTCATCAGGAATATTTTCCTTTGTGAAAACAAAGCCTCCTACAGGATATTGTCTTAAAGCCAGCTCCACAGTATTGTCAGCAGTTACAAGATTAGCATTTCCCGTAAGTGCTGCCGGAGTAACTAGCAATAGCTGGGCAACCTTGTCTTCTATTGAATGACCTTTTATCCAGGAATCTATTTTTTCTTCATTGATAATTTCATCTGTTTTTACAGTTTCTCCTTCTTCTTTGGCCTGAATCTCCCCTATGAAAGAAAACTGCGATAAAAAATTATCCCTGATTTTATCAACGCTGTCACCTTTTGTCACAAGACAAAATGCCATAGCACCTATCAACAAGACCATTATTATACCTGCTATAGCGGTAAAAAAATATAAAATTCTGCCCTTTGTTTTCATTGTTTTCCTCTCACAAATGCTTATAAAGCTGTATTTTTTATTTCACCATCAAAATTCTACAGGTTCATAATCCTGTAAATCCGCAAGAAAATTTCTTTTTCCAAGAGCCTGAAAAATATGTTCAAGTATTCCTTCATTTTCAGCGCTTACCGTATGATAGTGATAACCATCTGTTACATTCATAAGTAAAGAAGACCTTCCTGATTTCATGGTTTCTATATATGCCTGTACATCTGCTCTTGACTTTATATTTAATTCACCACGAATAACCCCATATGCCTTGTGATATACAAAAACATCTTTTACTATACCACCATAATCCACTATGAGATTAAGCTCTTCTTCTGTTTCTTCTTCTGTATGATGGACCTTAAATACTCTTTGTGTACCTGTGAAAGCATTTAATACATATCCTAAATTTGTGGAAAAGATTTCGCATCCATTTGCCCGCAAAAGTGCAATATCCTGCACAATAACCTGTCTGCTTACGCCAAACTCCCTGGCTAACTCAGTACCTGAAACCGGTTTTGACGAATCTGATAACTTTTTTAATATCTGATTTCTTCTTTCTTTTCCCTTCATCTTCAATATTACTCCCTAAATCTGGTGAAGATTTTTTAATGATATATCCAGTATAGGTGCCGAATGTGTCAAGGCTCCGCTGGAAACATAGTCAACTCCCAGATCTATTAGTTTTTTAATATTTTCTCTTGTTACATTACCTGAAACTTCTATCTCGGCCTTTTTATCGATAATATTTATAGCCTCTTTCATTTGTTCATGAGACATATTATCCAGCATTATAATGTCAGCCCCTGCCAAAACCGCCTCTTTTACCATGTCAAGGTTTTCAACTTCCACCTCGATTTTTCTGACAAAAGGAGCATATTCCCTTGCCATTTCTATGGCTTTTTTTACTCCGCCTGCTGCCGCGATGTGATTGTCTTTTAACATAACTCCATCCGAAAGGTTGTAACGGTGATTATTTCCTCCTCCGATTCTAACGGCATATTTTTCAAACAGCCTGTTGTTAGGAGTGGTTTTTCTCGTATCTAAAAGCTTTAATTTACTGTCTTTAAGTATAGATGCCGTTTCATTGGTATATGTAGCGATACCGCTCATTCTTTGAAGATAATTAAGCGCTGTTCTTTCACCACTTAATAAAACCTTTATGTCTCCCCTTATCTTAGCCATAAGCTGGCCTTTTTTAACCTTATCGCCATCATTTACATAAAATTCAAATTCCGTATTTTCATCTAAAAGTTCAAAAACTCTTTTAAAAACACCAAGACCGCAAATGATTCCATCTTCTTTGCAGATAAGCTCCACTTCACCCTGTTTTTTTTGAGGCATAACACAGTTTGTAGATACATCCTCACTACTGATATCCTCTCTTAAAGCACTTAAAATCAATGGATCTGCATTAAGTTTTAAGGTTACTTCATCATACATAATTTTCTCTCCCGTCTATTATAATTGTTATGTAATAATTAGTAAAGACATGTGTTTTTAAGCCGTTGTTTTATGCTTCATTCTCACAATTTCTGCTTTTATGTCTTCTTTTCTGATTTCTTCCAGTACAAGTCTGGCATTTTTCTTTGAAATGCTGTCATAGTCTTCATACATTGAAAGATTAATATTTTTAATAAAATTCTCTTCAGCCTTTTCATTTTCGTAAAAAAGACTTATTTCAGCTGCTGCTCTTGCCGCAAAAACAAGGCTTTCAAGAAGAGAATTACTGGCAAGACGGTTTTTGCCATGTACACCATTACAGGCAGTTTCCCCTATGGCATAAAGTTTTTCCATGGAGGTCTTACTTTGGTGGTCTACCTTTATTCCTCCCATAAAATAATGCTGTGCCGGAACCACCGGAATACATTCATTAAATACGTCATAACCCATTTCCTGACATTTTGCTACTATATTAGGAAAATGATTTATAAGTTCTTCCCTTGGAATTGTCCTTAAATCTTCCCATACAAATTCTGTGCCGTCTTTTTTCATCTGCTCATAAATGGCCTTTGTCAGCAAGTCTCTTGGCAACAGTTCATCTACAAATCTGTTCATATTTTTATCGTAAAGTTTTGCCCCCTCACCCCTTACAGATTCAGAAATAAGAAAACTTCTGTCCTTATTATCCTTTGTATAAAGGGTAGTTGGATGAATTTGAATATAATTAACATCTTTTAATTCTATGCCGTGTTCAATGGCTGCTGCAAGCCCGTCTCCCGTAAGATGTCTGTAATTGGTGGAGTGATCAAAAAGTCCCCCTATTCCTCCACAGGCAAGTACACTACATCCTGCCAGAATTTCCTCTGTATGGCCATCAGCTTTTTTTACTATTGCACCGAAACATTCATTATTTTTTGAAATAAGATCCACCATAGTTGTATGGGTAAGAATTTCTATATTTCCCCTTTTTTTTGCTTCTTCATAAAGCCTGCCGGTAATTTCCTTTCCGGTAATGTCTTTGTGATATAAAATTCTTTTTTCTCTATGGGCTCCTTCTTTTGTAAAGGCTAGTTTTCCTGATTTATCTTTATTGAAATCAACCCCAAATTCCAATAAATCCCTTACTATGGACTGGGATGAACGAATCATTATTTTTACAGATTCCTCATCATTTTCGTAGTGTCCGGCTCTCATGGTATCTTCAAAGTAACTTTCAAAATCATATTCTCCTCTTAACATGCACATACCCCCCTGTGCAAGAAAAGAATCGCTTTCTTCAACATCTGATTTTGTGATAACCGTTATGTGTTTGTCTTTTGAAATTTTTAAGGCACAATACAATCCTGCACAGCCTGCTCCCACAATTAATACATCTGTTTTCACAATATCCCTTCTTTCCCGCTAAATTATTCGGTTTTTTATTTGTGCTAACTATAACATAATAAATTGCACCTGACAAGACACCTGTAAACATTATTGTCTTGACATGTAAAGTTTCTTAAGCTATAATTGTGCTCAACAGTTGGAAATAAGCTGTTTTCCAACATTTTTTACGAGAAAGGATTTTGTATTTTATGATGACCATAGGGGAAATGCAGAAGGAAATTCTGCGATTAAAAAAAGAAAATGACTTCTGTATTCTGGCACATGCCTATCAGAGTCAGGATATACTTGAAGTAGCTGATTACACCGGTGATTCCTACGGATTAAGTTTACAAGCTGCCAAAGCTCCTCAAAAAAATGTTCTTATGTGCGGAGTGCGTTTTATGGCAGAAACCGTTAAGATGCTATCTCCTGAAAAAAGGGTGTTTTTATCCCATCCTCAGGCCGGTTGTCCTATGGCGGAACAGTTGGATACAGAATTACTTGAATCTTTACAGGCCAATAATCCTGATTTTACTACAGTCTGTTATATAAATACCACAGCAGCCTTAAAGACCTTATGTGATGTTTGTGTAACTTCATCTTCTGCAGTTAAAATCATTAAAAATATAGATAATGACAAAATTTTATTTGTCCCTGATTGTAATCTGGGCGCCTGGGTAGCGAAAGAAGTTCCTGAAAAAGATTTTAAATTTGTTCATGGCGGATGTCCTACTCACCTTAGAATGTCTCTTAAAAATGTTAAAAAGGCAAGAAATCTTCATCCAGATGCCTTGCTTTTAGTGCATCCCGAGTGTCTCCCTGAAGTTTCAAATGAAGCTGACTATGTTGGAAGTACTACCGGCATAATGTCTTATGCTATCAATTCTGATGCTAAAGAGTTTATCATTGGTACGGAAAACAGTATAATACAACATCTTCAGTTTCAATGTCCGGACAAAATGTTTTATCCTCTTTCCAAAGACTGCGTCTGTCACAATATGAAACTTACAACTTTAGCCGATGTCTATAACTGCGTAAAAAGAAACAGCGGTGAAGAAATAGATATTTCAGAGGATGTTCGTGTTAAAGCCTTGGGATGCATAAATAAAATGCTGGAATTAGGTGAATAATATATTCATTTAAAATATTAATATTGCACCTTTTTGAACAATTAACTTTTTTATCCAATACCTCCAAGAGTACTGTCACTCCATTTTTCGTTGTACTTTTGGAGGTATTTCCCTGCAAATATACTTTTAGGTCAAAATAGGAAATAAGTTTCATTTTTTATCAAAAATAATTTTTTTCTAAATTTATTAAGTTGCTTCTTAATAATATCTTTACACAATTATCAATTTAAAATTATATAAATTTAATATTAAAGCCACAAAAAAAAAGGCTTAAATATCAGCCTTTATCATATTTCTCTCACATTTATGTATGACAATATACTTAGGTTCTAGGAAGATGGTACCACAGTATTGTGACCTTCTTCTGACGCTTTGAATTTGCTAAACTTTTTTACTTTTACTTATTATATTAGAAAACCCCCGGTCCTCCTATAACCGGGGGCTTTTCATTTTATGCCCACAATAATTTATAATCTTCTTTTGAAAATCTGTGATATATGCTGTGTCCCATCTCTGATTTAATGCAATAATAATACTCATCTATTGATGGGTCATCAAAATACAGTACATAATCAAAATCCTCACCAGTCATCTTTTTACAGGTAAAATTCTTACTGTATCTTTTAAAAATTTCTTTTACATCCTCTATTGTACAGGCATGTTTAGTGGAAAAAAGTTTTATCATGTCAGCTAAAAAGGCAGGCTCTCCCACTTCTTCGTGTACATATTCCACGCCTTCCGGAGAAACACTTATCTCTATTCTGTCTTCATGTTGTGAAAAGCCTAATTTTCCCACTTCCACATATCCTACATTAATTTCTTTTAAGGCATCCAAAGCCTGGGATATATCTTTAAAATCTGTGCCAAGAATGGCATTTAGAGAACTTAAAGGGTAATATAGTCTTACCGTTTCTCTTGCATATCCCAGTTTTAACTGGCCTTCTTTAATCTGATCAATTACATTTTGTATAAGTCTATCTTTGTTCATACTTCATTCCTCCAAACAGACTTTTTATCAATAAATGAAATCTTCATATCCTCCGTACATGTATTCACTTAAGAAATCGCTTAATATATTATAAATATCATTAAAGTCTACCGGACTGTAGGCACTTATCAGGGATATTGAGATAACAGATGTAATGATGGAATATAATATAAAGGCTATAGTGAGTACAAGGGGTAAAAAGTTGGATGATTTACTGTCTTTAACCGGCATCAGCATTGCTATTAACATAATAGTCAGTAAATTTCCCACATAAAATAATCCCATTCCAAAGTTAATGTTAAATATTGCTACCAGGGTTGCAAATAATATAAGAGGTGTAACCACTATACTTTTTGTAGCCAGAATACAAAGCATCATCCTGTAATTTCCATTGTTCCCCGTAAGAAGAGATGCTATTAATATCAATCCTGCCAGTAAAAGTGTAAATAACACTGACATTAAGACAGTAATAAAAAATACCCTGACAAATGGAATATTTATATTGGTATAGTTTAAATAGCTACCAAAAAAGCTTTTTAACACTGTTCCAACCTTGTATTCCACAACTACAGCAAATATTCCAGTTAAAATCGCCTGAAAGAGAATAAATCCCAAAGCCTGTAAATTTCCACCAAAAGCAGTGAAGGTTTTTCCTTCGGAAACAGGCGCCTTTAAAACTTCTATAAATATTTTAAGCATTCTGGTAAAGGCATTGTCCTGACGAACATTTTGTGCATTTACTTCATTATTATTGATAAAAAAGTTTTCCTGGTTTACCGCATTTGAATCCGGCATCACATTTGATGCATTTTCATAGCCGGTAGTGCTTTTTTCAAGATTTACTAAATTATCATATCCTGTCAGTTTTTCCGGTTCTGAATTAACAGTTTCCTGAGTATTTTCCACAAAAACACCGGAGTTCACATTCGTGTTTATATTATCGACATAAGTATTAACATTATTTTCAACATTACTGTTATTTGTTAATGTTTCATTATCCGGTGTGCTTTCATTTTCAGAGTAATTTGGCAATGTGCAAACACACGGCTCTCCTGCTATAATTTTTCTTCCACAATTTGGACAATAGTTATACATATTCTTTTCCTCTTTTGATATATTTTTCTTCTACCTACTATAATAGTTTTCTTTTATCTCTTTGTAAAGCGACTTTAACCAGGGCTTTTTTATCGATAAAAATACCCCAAAAACCCGCTATTGGGCTATGGGGTATTGCATTAACTGTTATTAATAATTATTTATCTGCAGTATATGGAAGAACTGCTCCGTCATAATTTTTTTCAATCCATGACTGAATTTCTTCTGATTTTAAAACATCTACAAGAGCTTTTACTCCTTCGTTGTCTTCGTTACCTTTTTTTACGGTAATGATATTTGCATAGGTTTCAGCTGCATCTGACTCTGCTGATTCATAAGCCAGTGCATCTTTAGCCACTGAAAGTCCTGCTTCAAGAGCATAGTTTCCATTTAATACCACATAAGCGGTTTC
This sequence comes from Acetitomaculum ruminis DSM 5522, assembly GCF_900112085.1. Classification (GTDB taxonomy): domain Bacteria; phylum Bacillota; class Clostridia; order Lachnospirales; family Lachnospiraceae; genus Acetitomaculum; species Acetitomaculum ruminis. The sequence continues at coordinate 64,059 of NZ_FOJY01000009.1, read as the reverse complement.
ATCAATAACCTTAGGTACCTGCGCTGCCTCTAATTCTACAATTTCAACATCATAATTGTACTTTGTGATATCACTTTTTGTAGCATTTAATCCTGCATCTTCTGCCAATTCAATGATTCCGTTATCCTGTAACAAAAGAAGTGCTCTTGCTTCATTTGTGGTATCGTTTGGAACTGCGATGCTGTCTCCGTCAGCTATTTCATCAAGGCTTTTCTTGGTTCCGCCATAGATACCAAAAGGCTCATAGTGTATCTTTCCTACACTAACAAGTTTTGTATTCTTTTCTTCATTAAATGAATCAAGATATGGCTGGTGCTGGAAATAATTTGCATCAAATTCTCCACTGTCAACTACCATGTTTGGCTGAACATAATCAGAAAATACGGTTACCTGAAGATCCCAGCCATCCTTTGCTAAAATTTCTTTAGCCTGTTCAAGAATTTCTGCATGTGGTGTTTCGGAAGCTGCCACAGTTATAGCTTTCTTTTCATCCGATTCACTTTTTTCATTTGTGGATGTCTGATTTTTAGCATCATTTCCTGCTCCACAAGCAGTGGTTACTCCTATTGCCATTGCAGCTATTGCAATTAAGGCAAAAAATCTTTTTTTCATAATAAAGTCTCCTTCCTTTTTTATAAATACACTTTTCCGGTGTAATTTTCTAATTAATTAACCTTTTATCAATAACCTTAGATAATTTCATTCCCAAATTCTGCATAACCATTACAAGAATTACCAAAAGGAAAGTGGTCACTACCATAATATCCGCTTCATATCTGTAATAGCCGTATCTTATGGCAATATCTCCAAGTCCACCACCTCCAAGGGTTCCTGCCATGGCTGAATAACCAAGAATGGTTCCAAAAGCAATGGTCATTCCTATTAAAAGAGAAGTTCTTGCTTCTACCAAAAGCACTCTTCTTATAATGGTAACCGTAGAAGCCCCCATGCTTTTTGCAGCTTCTATTACTCCATTATCTACTTCCTTAAGAGAAGATTCCACCATTCTTCCTATAAAAGGTGCTGCTGAAATCACCAGGGGAACTATAGTTGCTGAAGAACCATAACTTTTTCCCACAATAAGTTTTGTAAGAGGTGATACCAGCACCAATAAAATCAGAAACGGCACACTTCTTAATATATTTGTTATAAGATCTAAAATTTTATATATTACCGAATTAGGCCTTAAACCTGTAGAATCTGTAACTGTCAGGGCAATTCCTAAGGGAATTCCCAAAACATAACCCATCACGGTAGATACAATTGTCATATATAAGGTATCTAAAGTACCCTGTCCTATCATAGATATAGTTGTACTATCAAACATAATCTTTTACCTCCTCCACAGCAAGCTTTCTGGATTTTAGATATTCAATCATTTTATTGGCAGTTTCCTCATCCTGAGGCAATTGAAGAATCATTTCTCCTGCTGCCCTTCCACCTATATCTCTTGTATCTGCAAGAAGGATATTTACCGGAGCCTTACATTCTAAAATCATATTGGCTATAACCGGCTCAAATGAAGAATTTTCAGAAAAGACGATTCTTATACATCTCTTTCCCTTCATTTCCTCGACTCTGGTATCCCCGTTATAAATAAGTCTTTTCGCCTCTTTAGTCTTTGGAGATGTGAATATTTCAGTGACACTTCCTGTCTCCACCAGATTACCATGATCTAATATTGCAACATGAGAACAAATCTGCTGAATAACATCCATCTCATGGGTTATAATTACAATAGTAATACCATATTCCTTGTTTATCTGCTTAAGTAAAGCCAAAATAGACTGGGTTGTCTGAGGATCTAAAGCACTGGTAGCTTCATCGCAAAGAAGAATCTTTGGATTTGAAGCCAGAGCCCTTGCTATTGCCACCCTTTGTTTTTGTCCACCGGATAATTGTGCCGGATAGGAAGTGGCTTTTTCGTCTAAATCTACAATTTTTAATAGCTCGTAAGCTCTTTTTTTCGCATCTTTTTTACTGTAACCGGAAATTAAAAGTGGAAAACAAATATTATCTACAACATTTTTCTGCATTAAAAGATTAAAATGCTGGAATATCATAGATACCCCTTTTCTCATTTCCAGTAATTCTTTTTCTTTCATGCTTCGAAGATCTTTATCCTGGATATAAACAGTACCTTGTGTAGGTACTTCAAGAAAATTAAGACATCTTACAAGAGTACTTTTTCCGGCACCACTCATTCCAATGATACCGTAAATGTCCCCTTCCCCTATCTCTAGATTAATATTATTAAGAGCAATAAATTCCCCTTCTTTGCCCTTAAACTTTTTTGAAACATTTACAACACGGATAATTTTATTCATATAACTTTCCTCTTCTTTTAGGCTTAAATAAACCTTTTATTGTTTAACATAACTTTACACAGATTTTTTGTAAAATCATTCCGAGAACTCTATAATACCATAATTATATATATTAATGTAAACTTATCTTAAACAATCATTAAATATATCTCCCATCCGGGTCTGACCTTAGATGGGAGATATGGTAAAGCGGACATTCGCAATCCGCTTCGCTACTTCCTCATGAACGCAGTGGCACTTTGTGCCTCCTGTCAGAAGGGGCTTTAACCCCTTCTAACACTAGTAAGCTTATACCCCCGCTTAAAGCTTACGCTTTTGAAGCGGGGGATTGCTTACACTGGTAAAGCGGACATTCGGAATCCGCTTCGCTACTTCCTCATGAACGCAGTGGCACTTTGTGCCACCTGTCAGAAGGGGCTTTAACCCCTTCTGACACTAGTAAGCTTATACCCCCGCTTAAAGCTTACGCTTTTGAAGCGGGGGATTGCTTACACTGCGTTCAAATCATTTTTAGTAGAAAGTTAATACTACAATCAAATTATTTCTCTACTTCTCCGCCTTCTACTACAATCTCGTCTGCGCTTGCAGCGTCACCGTAAACAGGAGCAAGAGTTTCTTCATAATCTGCATGGAAAAATTCTTCCTTGCCAAGAGTTTTTATTTCATCATTTAACCAGTTAAGTAAAGTATCATTTCCCTTTTGTACTGCCGGTGCAATAGTATCAATGCTACCTAATGAGGTAATTCCAACTTTGAATCCCTTATTTGACATAGCCCATGCCAAAACTTCTGTATTATCTGTAGAAAAGGCATCTCCTCTACCATCTAATAAAGCATTGTAAGCATCTGCATAAGCATCATATTTTTGTAATTCTACATCAGGATAATTAGCTTCAAAATAAGTCTCGGCAGTTGTTCCTTTTGCAACGATTAAAGTTTTATCCTTTAATTCATCAACATCTTTAATAAGAGCGTTTTCAGGTGAAACAACCCCAAGAGCAACCTTCATATAAGGAAGGGCGAAGTCTACCTGCTCAGCTCTTTCATCTGTTACTGTAAAGTTTGCCAGTACAATATCTACTTTTCCTGTCTGAGCATATTCAACACGGCTTGCAGGATCTAATGATGTATATTCAACTTTTACACCTAAATCTTTTGCAATTCTTTCTGCAAAGTATACATCATATCCCTGGTAATCACCTTTTTCATCCACATAACCAAACGGGGCTTTGTCTGAAAATACACCGATTTTTACCACTCCACTGTCTTTAATTTCGTCTAAAGTACGGGCATTAGCACCATTTGAATCTTTCGTTTCATTTGTTTCTTCTTTGGTTGATTTTGCTGCATTATCTCCAGATGTATTTGAGCATGCTGCCAGACCAAATACACATGTAATTGCTGTTAATAATGCCAAAATTCTTCTTTTCATTTTAATTCCTCCTATTTTGTTCAATCAAATTAACGATTGATTATTTATTTAAAATCTTCCGATTTTTTATACTGCTTCCCTACTCATTTCTTTTTTTTTAGCATCAAACTCAAAGGTCTTTAAAAATGCCTTTGCTCTTGCTGTTTTAGGTGCTGTGAAAAATTCATCAGGTCTTGCTTCTTCTACGATTTTTCCACCATCCAAAAAGATTATTCTGTCTGCCACGGCTCTTGCAAACTGCATTTCATGGGTAACAATAATCATGGTCATTCCCTGATTTGCCAATTCTAAAATAACATCCAAAACTTCTCTTACCATTTCCGGGTCCAGGGCTGCAGTAACTTCATCAAAAAGCATTATTTCCGGATGCATGCAAAGTGCCCTTACTATGGCAACCCTTTGTTTTTGTCCGCCGGAAAGCTGACGCGGATAAGCTTTTGCCTTATCTAAAAGATTAACCCTTTCAAGTAACTGCTCTGCTTCTTCTGTCACTTCGGCCTTGTTTCTGTGCTGAACCTTTATTGGTGCTAAAGTTATATTATCTATTATGGTTTTGTGAGGAAACAAATCATAACTTTGAAATACCATGCCGATTTTCTGACGAATCTTTGGCAAATCCTTGCTGTTATGAACCACTTCATCCTCATCTATAAATACATGTCCACCGTTTATGGCTTCCAGTCCGTTTATACATCTAAGCAGGGTGGATTTTCCACATCCTGAAGGTCCTAAAACCACCACAACTTCACCTTTTTTTATATCTGTAGATATTCCATTTAAGATTCTGTTGTCATCAAAGCTTTTAACCAAATCTTTTATACTTAACTGAATATTTTTATTCATATCTTTTCCTCTCATATTCATTAGCCTTTAAAAAACCAATATTATTTGTCACTCCAACGCTTTTCAAGCCATTTTGCAAAACATGAAATAGGCCAGCAGCTAAAGAAGTACATGAAAAATACCACTCCATATATCCACAGGGCTCCTGAAGGATAATCAAATCTGTTGGCATCTATTATCTGCTGTCCTACCTTTAGCATCTCTACTATACCGATAAGCACCACCAAAGATGTGGTTTTAATCATACGGGTAACGAGATTTATGGTTAAAGGTATAAGCCTTCTTAAGGTCTGGGGTATTATGATATACCAATAGGTCTGCAGTTTTGTAAGTGCCAAAGCCTCCGAGCTTTCGTATTGATGCTTTGGTATGCTGATTAAGGCACCTCTTACCAGGTCACCCATCTCAGAAGTTCCCCATAATACAAAAACTATTATGGCACTTAATTCTGCTGAAAGGTCTAAACCTGTAGCCCTTGTAATGCCAAAAAAAACAATGAATAATAATACAAGCTGTGGCATTATTCTGATAAAATCCAGGTACAACCTGCCAATAAACTTACTTATAGGATTTTTAAGGGTCAGAAACATTCCAAATAATATTCCAAGAGGAATAGATAATGCTGCTGACAAAAGACTGATTCTTAAGGTAATCCAAAGCCCATCAAGCAGTCTTAAAAGGTTATTTCCTTTAAAAATTATACTAATTGCCAAATCCTGCATATCTTAACCTCCTCTCTAAATAAACCGCCAATAATGATATTGGTAGCAATATGATAAGATAAGCAAGAACCAGCATAAACAATGATTCTGTTGTCATATAATAAAGTCCTATCAAATCCTTTGCCACATACATTAAGTCTGCAAGGGCAATGGCAGAAAAAACTGATGTTTCCTTTAATAAAAATATTACATTAGCCACCAAAGCCGGAACCGATACTGCTAAAGCCTGTGGTATTACGACATAACGCATTACCTGTAACTGATTCATTCCAAGGCTTTCAGCCGATTCAAACTGTATGGTTTCAACGGATTCCAATCCGCTTCTAAAACCTTCAGCCATGTAACTTCCGCCTAAAAAGGCCAATCCCACAACTCCGCATACTTCTGCACTTAATACTATTCCTATCTTGGGAAAACCAAAATAAAGAAAAAACAGTTGAACTAAAAGAGGGGTATTTCTGCTAAGCTCTATATATACCGACACAATCTGAGATAAAATAGGTATTTTATAGTATTGAACTATACTACATAAAAGTCCGATTACAATCGCAGACAATATACCCAGAACTCCTATCCACAAGGTCAGCTTAGCCGCCTCAATATACATTGGTGTATATTGAGAGATAAAATTCCAATCCAATGTAAATCATCCCTTCATTTTTCTTTTTCCTAGTAAATCGATATGAATAATTAATAATAGTAAATCATAAAAATTATCAATTGTCAACAACTTACAGCAACACTTTACTACACCAAATTATTTTATCATTAATGGGTATGTATAACAATGAAAATATTATATTTTAGACTAGTCTCTTGGGTCACAATAGAAATGACCGATTACTTCCTCCGTACGGATTACATTTATGAATGCCTTATTGTCCACTTTCTTTATAGCATTAATGGTCTTTTGCTTTTTATCTTTGGAGATTACTGAATAAACTACCAGTTTTTTACACTTTTCATAGCCGCCTTCACCATCTAACAAAGTTGCTCCATGATGACAGATGTTATAGATTGTATCTATAACCTCCTGAGGCCTGTTAGTAACCACCAATAGGGTTTCCTGCTGATATTTGTGATACATCAGCTTCATCATTTGTGTAGAAACAAATTGAAAAATAATAGAATACAAGGCTTTTTCCCATCCAAAAATACAACCTGCTGCCGCAAGTATACATACATTAAAGACCAAAACATAATTCCAGGTGTCTACTCCTTTTTTCTCCGAGAAGTAAATTGCAATAAAATCCGTTCCACCTGAAGTTGCATTGGCTCTTAAGCAGATTCCTATGGAAAATCCGTTTAATATACCTCCGAATATACTTATCAAAAGCGTGTCGTAGGTAATGACATAAGTTGGAAGTAAATCTATTAGAATATTTGTAAGAACAATAGTCATACACGAATAAAAGGTAAACTTCTTTCCTATAAAACGAAAACCTACATAAATAGGAATTCCGTTTAATATAAGGTTTACCACTGTATATGGAATATTAATATTTAAATACATCTGACCTATTCTTTGAATAAGTACCGTAAGACCGTTCACACCGCCCGGATACAGTCCTCCTGTATGAACAAAAATATTAATATTTAATGCCATAATAACAGATGCAATCATTATGGCTGTTATTGTTTTTATTCTCTTCATTTTATCTGTTTCCTCGCAGTTTTCTACTAATCTTTTATTTTTTATATCGCCTTTTTTTGCTGATATTATTAATCCATAAGCTTTGACACCAAAGTATTATAATAAATTTTTTGATTAAAATCCTCATTATTTTTATAAAATAAAAAATGACTATTTAACGGCTTTAATCCTTCAATTTCAAGCTTTTTTTATTAATTAAAGCCAGAATATGAATTATTTATATTTATAAGTTTCACAAATTATATTTTAAAAATATTGCAGTATAAAAATGATAATGATATAATTCAAAAAAAGTTTAGTAAAGTAAATTGTTAAATTAAAATTCAGACAATTACTTTTACTTATGTTGTAAGGAGGAACAAAAAATGTCTTATGTAGATGATGTCTACAAAAAAGTAGCCGAAAAGAACGCTGCACAACCGGAATTTCTTCAGGCTGTAAAAGAATTTCTTGATACCGTTCGCCCGGTTATTGAAAAAAATGAAGAAAAATATAAAAAACTTGCTCTTTTGGAAAGACTTACAATTCCGGAGCGTATTATTACTTTTAGAGTACCATGGGTAGATGATAACGGACAGGTTCAGGTAAACACAGGATACCGTGTTCAGTTTAACAGTGCCATTGGACCATATAAGGGTGGACTTCGTCTTCATCCGTCAGTATATCTTGGAATCATTAAATTCCTTGGATTTGAGCAGATATTCAAAAACTCTCTTACAGGGCTTCCAATCGGCGGTGGTAAAGGTGGTTCTGACTTCGATCCAAAAGGAAAATCAGATAACGAAATTATGCGTTTTTGCCAGAGCTTTATGTCAGAGCTTTATCGTCATATAGGAGCTGATACTGATGTACCTGCCGGAGATATCGGTGTAGGTGCCCGTGAAATCGGTTTCTTATATGGACAATACAAAAAAATCACAGGTCTTTATGAAGGAGTACTTACAGGAAAAGGTCTTACCTATGGTGGTTCTCTTGCAAGAACACAGGCTACAGGATATGGTCTTCTCTATTTCACAGAAGAACTTCTTAAAATTAACAATAAAGACATCAAAGGTATGACAGCAGTTGTATCCGGAGCAGGAAATGTTGCTATTTATGCAATTGAAAAAGCTTACGAACTTGGTGTTAAAGTTCTTACCTGCTCAGATTCTACAGGCTGGGTTTATGATCCGGATGGAATTGACCTTGAAGCATTAAAAGAAATCAAAGAAGTTAAGAGAGCTCGTCTTACTGAATACAAGAACTATCGTCCAAACAGTGAATATCATGAAGGACGCGGTGTATGGACAGTTAAGGCAGACCTTGCTCTTCCATGTGCTACACAAAACGAGCTTGATCTTGAAGATGCTAAAACACTTGTTGCTAACGGTGTTGTTGCAGTTTGTGAAGGAGCTAACATGCCTTCCACACTTGAAGCTACAGAATACTTTAAGGAAAAAGGAGTTTACTTTGGACCAGCTAAAGCTGCTAACGCAGGTGGTGTTGCAACTTCAGCTCTTGAAATGTCACAAAACAGCGAGCGTTTATCCTGGACATTTGAAGAAGTTGACTCAAAACTTAAAGGAATCATGGTTAACATCGTTCACAATATCGATGCAGCCGCTAAAGAATACGGTAAAGATGGTGATTACGCAGCCGGAGCTAATATTGCAGGCTTCTTAAAAGTCGCTGATGCTATGATTGCTCAAGGCGTAGTTTAGTCATAATTATTTCTTTTTTAGTTCTTTAAAAAGACAGCCTCTAAGAGGCTGTCTTTTATTTTTCATAAAACACTTTTAAAAAATAATACAGAAATTAGACATATATTAGACACATTTCAAATATAGTATAAATATATCCCTTAGATATGACACAGTCTAAGAGAGATACTTTTTCATAAACTCCCCTATTTTTCCCCGGGTACCGGCCATCAGGTAGTCGGGGTTTTTTTATTCATTTCTGAGTTTACTATAAACCTCATGGTCTTCTAATTTTCCGTTAATCTTAAATTTCTTTCTAAGAGTTCCTTCATATTGGTAGCCACAATGGACAATCATTTTTTTTGAAGCAATATTGTCCGGCATAATAAATGCCTCGATTCTTGTAACATTAAATTCTGAAAATACTACATTACTCCCCATGTTCAAGGCTTCTCTTGCGTATCTCATTCCATGGTATTTTGCATCAAATTTATATCCTACCTGACAACAAGACCCGTCCCTTCTTTGAAAATTCTGAAAAGAAACCGTACCAATTATCAAATCCGGATTTTCTTTTTCAAATACCCAGTAACGAAGGGCAGACTTCTTTTTGGCACAGGCAATTTCATACTCTAATAAAGACCGAAAATAGGTTATGGTATAAAAATTCACAGGCCGTTCTGCCTCATATTTTTCAAATAAAAGTTTATTATTTAAATAAAATTCCAATACTTTGTCACTATACTCCCCACCAAGAGTTTTCAGTATCAATCTGTCTGTTTCAACTAAATCATGCATATTAATTTTCCTTTATTTCTTAACCCGTTTTTTCTCCCTCAATCCGGCAAAGAATTCCGAAATCATTGTAGAACACTCTTCCTCTAAAACACCTTTTTTTATTTCAACCTGATGATTAAATTCTTTCATATCAAGAAGATTTATAATAGAACCTGCGCAGCCTGATTTTTTGCTCATACAGCCTATTACTATCTCATCAAGTCTGGACTGTACAATAGCTCCGGCACACATTTGACAGGGTTCTAAGGTCACATACATCTTACAGCCTTCCAGCCTCCAGTCCCCCAACTTCTTACAGGCTTTTTTTATGGCTCTTATCTCAGCATGGGCCAATGTTGTTTTATCGGTATTTCTTCTGTTATAGCCTCTGGCTATTATTTTATCATCCATTACAATGACACAACCTATAGGCACTTCCTCCAGCTCATAGGCTTTTTTTGCCTGCTTTAGTGCCTCTTTCATAAATCTTTCATCTTTTGAAAGCATAAATTCCTCCAATATTTATCAATGCCACTATGAAATTTTTCTTTTTCTGAAAAATAAGCTGACTTTCGATGGTGTATAAAAAAAATAAAATCACCAACTGCTTTATTATAGCATTTTATTGGTGGAAACATAAATGGATTATTTAAGAAAATTCAGGCTCTAATTAATACTAGTTTACTACTCACCACTTAGCTTCCTGCATTAATTAAGTGTGAGCCTGATTTCATATTGTACATTTATTACTCACATATACTATCGACAAATTTATTATTCTTTATAGAAATAAGGGGCTTTAAAACTCTTATATTTTAATAAAAACTTTAATCCATATATAAAGAATTTATTCCAAAATATATTCCAAACTTGCTATGGAAATATCATCTCCTTTATGAATTTTTAAGGTTTCATTTTCTTCAAGTTTATTTCCGTTTACCATTACTCCATTTAAGGAATTTAAATCCGTTATATAAATATTTTCATCATCTTTGTCAAATTTAACATGAAAACGACTGATAAATTTTTTGTCAATTAATCCGTCAGCCTTATCTTTATTTTTCCCTATAATGAAAGGAAAATATTTTAATGTAATATCCGGATAATCTTTTGGATTTTTTGAATGTAAGGTAAGAAATTTATCTTGCTCTAAGGAAAAAAGTGCAATTGTTTCGTTGGTATCTTCATCCTCTAGGTCTGTAAAATCGGCCTCGATGTTTTGATTATTACTTTCCGGATAGGGTATTTCTATGGTTTCGCTATAGATTGTTCTGGAATTTAAATCCCCGTAGTCTTCTTCAGGTTCAATAATATTTTCCTCTTTCTTTTTATTTTCATTTTTATCAGGATTATTTAAATCTGATTTGTTTTTTTTCGTTTTGTTCTTTATTATTCCAATTACCATTTTTATAATTAATGAAACAATTAAAAAAGCTGTTCCGGCTGCTATAAAGATTTTGTTTTTTCCTATAAAATCTTTCAGTTCATCATTTATTAAAAAATATAGGAGACTTAAAAAAGCCAAAGCTGCTAAAATACCGGTTATTTTTTCAACAGCTCGCTTTCCTTTAATTATTTTCTTTTTATTTAATAAATTTTTCGATTTTTTAAGATTTTTACAATTTTCCCTCTCTTCTTCCACTAAGTTATCCACATTTTCCCCCAAGTTATTCACATTGCCCTGTTTTTTTGTCCACATATCCTTACATTTTATACTATTAAATGTGGAAAACCCCCTTTCTTCATTTACGTTTTTTATTATTTTTTCGATTTCCGATAATTTAAAGTCCTCTTTCATTGTAATACTAAAAAACTCATATGCTAAAAAGGTATCATTTTTTAAATCGTGATTTATCTTTTTCATAAAAAACTCTGACAAATCATGTAAATCTTTTTTAATATCAAGTCTCAGCCCCGGCATAAAACAAAAATACATTTTTTCTTCCTGAAAAAATATGTATTCCGGACGAAAAATAAAATTATCCTCATTTAGAAGATATTCCCTAGCATTTTTTATCAAGTCAACCATCTGACTTAATATTTTTCCCAATTCACCTTCATATAAGTCTCTGCCTTTTAGCTTTTTTTCCAGGGTTTCTTTTTTACTTATGTCAAAATAAAATTTTTCCTGCCCGTTTGTAATTTGCAGGCTGCATTTCAAAAATCCTGGAATATCGTTGTTTAAAATCATTCCTCTTTGATAATCCTTCTTATTATCTGTTTTATCACTTATTATTAAATATCGATAATTAAGATCTTCTTTTATTTCTGTTTCAAAATCCATTTTCTTCTCTCCTGATAATATTTATTCTTAAGACACTTATGTAACTACTATTAACTGATAGCCCATATAAATTTTACTGGTCTTAAAATAACGATTTTTCTTTGGCATTTATATTTCAAAAATTCCATTTGAAGTCCTTGAATTTTACGGAAAGGAATCTTCATACTTCCACTAAATTCAACATTGGCAGACAATTTGCCAACTTTTGTGTTAAGCTCATAGTTATCCATAAATACAAGCTTGTTTGTCAGCTCTTCTTCTATTTCATTTTTTAATTTAGAAGAATTCAGATCAAGACCGTAATTACACAAAACCAGTTTTTCACTTAAAACTGCTTTGGTAACAGCTCTGTTATATACAAAAAAAGATAAATAAAGCATGGAAATAATTGCAATAAGAATAAGTGGTATTAAAAATACCGCCTCGATTATTACACTTCCCTTTTCGTATTTTTTTGTTTTTTCTTTTATTTTTTTCATATAAAAACCTCTTTTCCCCTTTTTTACACTATGTTTAACTGCATGAGTAAATAAGAAATACCTACAAAAGGCAGGAAGGGAATTTCAGTTTTTCTATCTGCTTTTTTTAAAACCAGCATTATTAAAGAAAAGACTCCAACCAACAAAAAGGAATAAAATAACAGGGAAATATTATCGAAAATGTTTAGATATATACCGGTTATCCCAAAAAGTAGGGCATCCCCTTTGCCAATTTTTTCTCTGGTAATAATAGAAATAATATAAAGTATAATCCAAGTTAAAACCCCGGCTAATAAGGCTTCAGCTATATTTTCTCCCAGATATATTTTTTCAGAAATACCTAAAATCCCGAAAAAAGCAAGCCAGATAATATTTATTTTTTTCGTTTTTATATCTGTAAGTCCTAAAATTATAAACATTATCAGTAAACTGATTAGCTTTAACATTCTTTTTTCCTTTCTGTTTTTTCCTTTTTTATTCCATACCACATCTTGAACATATACCTTTACCCTGTACTTTTCCCAGTGGTACGCTGTGTATAGTCCTTTTTATTTCGCTACAATTAACAAAAGTATGATATCTGCTTCCATCATTTGTTATAAAAACAATTCCATTTTCTATTTTTTTCATTTTGCATTTTTCGCAAGGGTAGTATTTTCCTCCTGCTCTGTTTCTTGCATTTGATATATCTGAAAACAAAACAGGTCTTACGGAAAGTTTTATAAAAGTACAAGAAAGCAGGCGGTGATATACCACACCGTTTTCAGCTACATAAACCAGTTCATCATCATCTTTTATCCTGTAAATTTTTCCGGTCCAGGCCTTGCTTTTGGCCCGACAGCTTACCTTCATATTATTTAAACCAAAAAAATTATAGACCCCGGTTTTAAAATAAAAATTTACTTTTATATCAATATCATCACTAATATTCATCTGACATTTCATACCATTTTTTTCGTTTTTAACAAAATATTTTATTCTGTTTTCCCCTACGGCTTTTATAATTTTGTTTTTTGCATAAGCTGTAGTTAAAATTCCTGCAGGGATTTTATCATGGGAAACATTGGCTTTTTTTAATAACGAAGAATACTCTGAAATTTCCGTGGCAACCCCATAAGCCGCCGATGTTACCTCTGATTGCAAAGATACATATTCTCCTATGTAAATAAACAAAAGAATTGTAAATAAAAACAAAGGCATCACCAGCGAACTTTCCACAGTTAAGGATGCTTTTCTTTTAAAATGTGGAGAAATCTGTTTATTTTTATTTATTATGTTAATAAGCACCTAGTAACCTCCCTGGGATTTATAAGAAAATGCTCTTCCTAAAGAAGAATTAATTCTTCCAAAATAAGCATTATCTAACATTGATAAGGGCATAAATCTTCCTTTCGTTACAATATCCTGAGATATTTCAAAGGAATAAATGCAATTTTTTATTTTAAAATTTTTGTATTCATCATTGGAACTAATATTTTTTTCAATTAAATCCATGGTTCTTAAGGTTTTCGTTTCTTCATCCGTCAATAACAAAAGAAGATGTAAATATGCCTTATAATCCATTTTTAGACCATTATCTTTTTCTTTCTTTTCTTTATCTTTTTCCAGATTGATTTTTCCATTTATGTCTTCTTTTGCATTTTTATTTTCACTTTTTTTAATAAGTGGAACTTCTTTTCCATCAAGAAGTTTTTTTACATCATCCACACTTTCCTTCATTGACCAGTAAAATAATATTACCTGCTTAAAAGCTTCTTCATACTCGGGAAGCATGGTTAATGTGGCAATAAGGGCAGCTTTTTTTGCTGCTTCTTCTCTTTTTTTTACATCACCATTTAGATAGGCATAATTAAAAGGCTGTCTTAAAACTAAAAGCCTGTTAATTACCTCTCTTAAATTTTCTTTGTCTTCCATATTTCCTGCCAATATATATTCAACTTCATAATCAAGATTTTTTTCTTTTTTATTTGTATAATTTCCAAAATGTTCTAATATGTATTCATCAAATAAAACCGTGGAAATTAGAGATTTATCACCATTATTTATATCTTCTTCATTGTTTAAAGCTTTATCCAAAGAAGGAAGTTTTGTATTATCAATGCTTTTTTCAGAAATTCTTTTTGATTTTAAAACCATATCAACTGTATCTATAAGTTTAAAATCCCCAATAATATCCATTACTTTTGAAAGAAGCTCATTATCACTTATTAAGGACAGAGTTTTATCTGCATTTTCTTTGGAAGCATCAAAATTCCCATATTTTTCTTTCTTATCAGACAAATTTAAAATATCCTTAATCAAGTTTATTTTTTTGCTTTCCTTCATATATTCCACTGCTTCTTTTCTAAAAATTTCTCCTTTATTATCAACTGCCATTTCACAGCCCTTAATTTCTATATTTTTAACTTTAAACTGCAAAAGATTTCCTCCCTTTGAAAGACCCATACCCTCAAAAGGAAAAATATTTTCATCAATATAAGCCTTGTACTCTTTTTTCATTAAATTTAAATCAACGGTATTTTTTCCAAATCCACCATCTAAAAAAAAGAGGTCATAATCTTTTAAAAGCAGTGGGCAAAAACAAGCCAGTAAGGAATTTCCGGCATTTTGAATAACTTCCTCATATCTTGTTTCAATACATTTTATTCTTATTAATTCGCAGATGGAGGCCGAAGCCCCCAAAACTGCTGCCAGTAAAAGGCTAAGAAAAACGGTAATTGATCCTTTTTTCCTCATAAATCAGATTTTTCCTGCTCTTGTTGTAATGGTCTTAAATATAGAATTCATCAACTTTGTAAGAGAATTCTTAAAAATAACCACAAGCCCAATAAGCATGACCATTAATTACCCTGTCCCCCAGGGAAGTAAAGAAAGAAAAGCACTCGCACAGATTCTACAGTGTATATCAAATATCTATTTAAGAACTCTGTTCAAGCCAAAGAAGCTCTACTGATATCCAAGTGATATCACCTATAGATATCTAACTGATATCAGCTACTTTGGTCTTTCTAATAATCATATTCATCCAACTGGAGATTACGGCATGTAGTCCGCTTAATGAAATTATCAGCGGAATTTGACTACACATCCGTGTGCCAATTCCACTTATTCAACGAATACAGCGGCCTACCAAACCACCATTATTCTGATTTGTTACTCACAGGGCATATCTACAGCAGATTATCTGCAGCCCTGTTTATATTTTCAGAATAATAGGCAAGCTACCCACTTTGACTAGTCACTATCGTTCCTAGTCGCGTGGTACCCTCGTTTCACTTCGGTAGCTTGCCAGGGCTAGCCCTTGGAACCCACTGGAGACTTTCATTCCCCCGTCCCCTAGAGCACATCCTCTTATCCGGTAATGGACGAAAAACCGACCTAATAACAGTCAGAAAACTGTCCCATCGGTTTTATCCCATTCCCTACTAAGAGAATTAAGGGCTCTGCCCTTGCATCCCACCAAAGGAGCTCCGCCCCTTTTGGATAACCCGGTCGCTCACAAATGGAATGTTTCCATCCTATCAATCCAATCATTTGTAATCGATTTGTTCCGCACAATTTTGAAAGGAGATGATACGCATGGGAACAAAAGCAACAAAGAAACACAGAACTAGAAATCATCAGGTTAACTTCTATATGAACGATGAAGAGTATCGAAAGTTAACCAAACTAGTAACAGAATCCGGTCTGAATAAACAGACCTACCTTATCAACGCAACACTAGGAGCAACACTTGCCAATCCTGAAGCTTTAAAAGATATCCCGAAGCTCTTGTCTGAGCTTACGGAACTTTTAAATCAGTTCAAAGGTATTGGCATCAATTGTAACCAGATGGCCAAGATTGCAAACACATATAATCAGCCAGCAAATGAAAATGAACTTAAAGAACTTGCAAACGATGTACATGAAACCGGAAAGGAGGTATTGCCACTATGTCAGTCGTTAAAGCTATTAATACGAGAGCTAAATCTTCAGCAGCATTAAGTAACACCCTTGACTATATCTACAAAGATAAGAAAGTCACTGAAGAGCTTAAGCTTGTAACCGGAGATTATTTTGAAGAAAAGGTTACTGCCAATCTTGTGTATCAGCAGTTCAAAGAAACAAAGAAGTTTTGGAATAAGACTGGTGGAAGACAGTATAAGCACTTCGTCATATCCTTTCATCCAGATGAAAAGATAACTCCAGAAGAGACTTTACTTGTTGGTAAAGAATGGGCTGAACGATGCTTTCCCGGGTTTACCTGCGCTCTTGCGAGCCACATCGACTCCGATCATTGTCACTGCCACGTAGTAGTAAATTCCGTAAATAGTATTGATGGAAGTAAAGTCCATCTGTCCAAAGCGGACTTTAAACAAATGAAAAAGATAAATGATGAAATCTGTGAAGCTCACGGTTTGTCTGTTTGTGTAAAAGGAAAACACTTTGATGGATCTGATATCGAGGAAGGAACTATCCGTTCCTACGATAAGAGAGATTATCGTCTTATGACTACAAATGGAAAGAAGAGTTTAAAGACAGATTGCATCAGCGCCATACTTGCTTGTATGACCACTGCCACAAACAAAGAAGAATTTATCTCACAGATGGAAGAGCTCGGATACGAAGTGAAGTGGGAAGATAACAGAAAATACATTACCTTTACACACATTGAATCCGGCAAGTCATTTCGAGATAAGAACTTAGCAGAAACATATAGTATCGAATTATCAAAGGAGGTTTTAGAAAATGCTTTTAACAGAAACAGAACAGTTCAAGCAGAGCGGACTGCTATCGCAGACGAAGGAAGCAGAGAACGCAAAATATTGGAAAAGTCAGTACGAGAAGCTACAGAAGAATACGCTAACCCAGATGCAGATCATAGAACGCCAGCAGAAAAGAATAGCACAGTTGGAGGAAAGCCTGTCAACGGCACTTTCAGAGAATTGCCAGTTGAGAAACTTGACCGAAGAGTTGATGAAACAGCGAAACGAACTAGAGGAATCGTTGACTGGAGTAAAAAGCTCCGCGAGGCCTTTAGTCACTGCCTTGAACAGCTTAGGGCTTTCGGTTTCGGAAATGGACTAAAGAGCAATACCCTTGAAACAGAAGCAGATAGGGTAGCAGAGCACATCGAAGATATCCGAGCTAGAATTGCCGCAATCGATCACACGCTTAGAACCCAGTACCTTCCATCTCAGGGAAAGGATTCTTGGATTGATGAGCAAATAGCTCTTGAATACAGAGAAGAATACCAGTTATTAGATGAGCTTTCTGAGTTAATCAAATCAACTTCGCCTATGATTCTTGCATTAGCACAGTCTAAGCGGAATATTTTCCGCCCAGAGAAAGAAGCCGATATGCTAAGAGCCTTAACCTCAAATGAATTTGAGTTAACAAAAGAAACAGTAGCAAGAAGCTTTACAAGCGCACTCGCCGCTGCTGACAGTATGCTTAACAATGTACCTTCCACAATGAAATCCTTGGAAGAATCTCATGGCTGTCAGCCGATTGAACACAACATTGTAAAACGCAATCGCAGAAGATAAAAAAGTGGCTTGGGCTTAATCGCCCAGGCCATTTTTTATTTACATATATTTATTTTCCCAATTATTGATAATATAGTCCTTATCAATTCAATTATACTAGAACCTATAAACTTACAAACCCCATATTCGCTCAATATTTCTACAATTACCAAAACGGATATAACAACGAGAAACCATATTAAGAATAACACTCGTCTGTATCTTCTAATTTCCAGTATAGTATTATCCACTTTGCTATCATCAAAAATCTCATCAAACTCTTTTGTTCCTTTAAAGAAAGAATTGTTTTCCTTCATCGTTTCATATGAATCTCTTAATTTTTGAATTTTAAAATTTGTAATCCACCATGTTACCCCAATATAAACAAATGAACAAACAATAAAGAAATCACTAAAAGCCGTAACCTCTTTTGTAAAAATATTCTCCAATCCTTTCTCCGACATAATACTAGTTACAAACACCGTCAAAACAAATGAAAAAAAAGCAACCATGTTTTTTCCGATATCGCTAACTATTCCAAGTATCACCTCTTTAGAATCATCAACTAATTTAGCCAAAAACTCCGTTAATTTATTCTTTATTTCTATATACTTATCAACATTCTCTTTTTGGTATATAGCAAAATTTGCTTTGATTGACAAAAAAGTTTGTTCATCAATATTTTGTAGCAATATCAATCTACAATGCAAGCTTAAAAGGTTTCTTGCCAACGAAATTTTATCTACAATATTGCCCTCTGTAAATATCCAAGTATATATATCAAATAAAGTTTCATTATACTTTAGTTCACTGAATCTTACATCTATGACACTCATCCTTTTTCCATAAATCTGACAAGTTATTTTATCGTCAAAAAAATGTACATTATCAGCAATACACACAATTGCTAACAGAGTTTCAATTATCCCAAATTTTTCTTTATATGGATTGTTTTGATTATCTATAATAAAGTGAAAATCATCCGGCAACGGAAGATATTCCCCCTTCCAAAACGCAAAACTGTTTTTTTGTACCTCTTTAATTTTCTCTTTTCTATCTATCTTTTGAAACTCAGAAGTATTACTAACTGGCTTAAATGCCAATGTTTTAGTTGCAAGCAGCATATCCGAGTCATATAATTCAAACACTAACTGATTACCATTATTAATATCATCTTCTATGAACTTAATCATATTAATAATATCCAGACCAAGAAAGTGTTTATTGAAAGCCTCTAATTTATAGACAGATAATTTATTGTCTATTATCGTCTTTTCAATTAGCACCTGAACATTCAGTTTATCATCTGAATCAAAATCATCCCATTGCTCTTTCCACTGTTGGACAGAATTTCTTTCTTTATTATCTAGGCAAATAACATTGTCAATTTCATCTCTTATCTCAATCTTCAACAAATCTCGTGATGGAAATGCTTTAATTAAATCATCTATGTTATCAAACTGAATATCTTTTTTTAATACACTAAAAGAGACATTAACTGTTTTATTGATTTCATTTATTTTCTCAGCATCATTGCCAAACCCAAGTGATAACAAAAGATTTCCTAATATATCACTCATACTTTCCCCTCCTAATGAAGACGTCTGAACGTATTAAACGTATCATCATCTGTTGTAGTTATCACAATTTGTCGCTTTCCCTCTGGGGTAACATTCGTACTAATCATTGAACTAATATTATTATCTTCAACATTCACCCCTGCCTTGATAACCAATTCAACATCACTATTAACCTTAAATACACTTTTTATCTTTGCCTTAATTTCTGCTGGTTTACTTGTAAAATTAGTATCAAAATTTTTCTTCTCTGGCAACTCTAATAATAATTCTGTAATAGATTTTATATCGTCTTCTGATGCATCTATCGGCTCATAATGATTGAATATATCATCCAACATATTATTATAATCTATAACTCTAGGTCTTCTGAAGTACGTAATTACAGCATTACGTAAAGCGAAATAATCGCTCGGCTTCGTTTTTTGCAAGTTAGATTTTAATGCTCCTTCTATTGCTTTCCATGCTCTTCTTGTATTTACTTCATCATTTAAAATCTGAGTCAATTCAAGAAACTGATCCGTCCAATACACCGCTTTATGATCTAAATAGATTTTCGCCCTTGTAACTTCTATTTCATCATCAAATATGTCTACATCAAAAATGGCAGTCTTCCAAATCTTGTTTTCCTCTGGATTAAAACCTGCTTTTAAAACTAAATCGTTTTCATCAACATATTTCAGATGTTCGACTTTTGCAATAAGATATCTAGTCTTCCCACCATCACTCCTTAATAAGGCTTGTATTAAACTTCCTTTCTGAACTCCGTTCAAATGCTCCATACGTTCCTGAACTCTTCGTTCTTCACGCAAAAGTCTATTCGCAATTAATACAGCATATTCTTTATACTGTTCTTCTGCATTCTCATCAGCATTCACAATTTTAGCGATATTTTCAACATGACCAGCAACCTCTGCTCCAGCATGCTCTATTTCATATCTTTTTTCAGATTTATTCCCAAGGATTTTTTCTAACATCTCAGAAATAACTTGATCAAATTCCTCGTTTATATCTCTATCGGTAATTCTGTTTCCAAGTACATCTATTCCTTGATATGATTTAAATAAAACGTCCATTTATTTCCCCTTACTTTTTCTTTAGTTTTTATACTTATTATAGTTACTACTTTTACTCTCTACATACTATCTCATCAAGAAGTGGTTCCATCTGTTCAATAAGATTAACGACCAAGGCATTCCCCATCATAAACCGCCTCTTATTCACCGGCATTTCTATTTTTTCACCGCTTACAAGAGCGTATTTTGTATGATTTGTTGGAAACCCTTGAATACGTTCTGCCTCTGTTGGAGTAAGCAAACGTATTCTTCCTGTTTTCTTATCTTTAACAATATGCGTGGTTCTACTAAAAGATCCCTCAGAAGTAAGCATTGTTCTTGCCGGCTTATCCTCAGCATCTATCATAGGAATAGCACCTTCGGAAAAAACATACTCATGCCCATTTTTTGCCTTTCTCGGCAATTTTTTTGCACCCTTTAAGTACTGCCAGGTCTGACGTTGTTCCTTAGGCAATTTTCCCATAGACTCATCACTATGTGTAATATCCGGATATGTATAATAAAGCTTTTCTTCAGGAATAAAATACTTTTCATCCACATCACCTTGATCCATTACATCTCCGAGCGTAATTTGTTTTCCATGGTAATTCGGAACAGTTTTTACTGTATAAATAACACCATCAATCATCACTCCGCTATTCTCAAACCCGAAGCTGAAACTCTCAGAAAGTTCTCCTATTCCACTTGGCAACTTTTCAATTTTGATTTTCTTATTATCAACATCATTCACTGGGAAAGTACGTGCAAAGAATCCTTCTTTTAAAATCATCTTCGCAGCACTCTGACGATGCATTTCATCTCCATATTGCTCTATGTAATTAATTCTATTGATAACATCTTTTGCATACTTTAACTCATTCTTGTAAGCAAATATAAATGTTCTACGTCGCCTTTGCTGATATCCATACTCAGCAGCATTAATCACACGCCATTCTACGGTATATCCTTCATCTCTAAAGCAAGCCAGTATAATACCAAAATCTCTTCCTCTCTGACTAGCTGGCGATTTCAGCAATCGATCTACATTTTCTAACAACACAAATGGCGGTTTTTTGACTTCCAATGTTTCTCTAATTGACCACCACAAAACTCCCTTCTTTCCTTCCAAACCCTTGGACGTGGCTAATGATGAAGCAACAGAATAATCCTGACAAGGAAATCCTCCGACTAACAAACTAAAATCCGGAAGTTTTGTCTTGTCCACTTCTTCGATATTAATATTGGTTGTATCATTTCCATCATTATCAAGGCAGGTTCCAAAATTATACACGTAGCAATCGTGGGCCCACTGTGTCTTCTTGTCTGCAGGCTCCCACTGAGAAAACCATACCGTCTTCCAATTTTTATCTTTTTCTTTAATTTCATCGCTTGAATGTATATGATTTAATCCGCATCGAAAACCTCCGACTCCGGCAAATAATTCGCAAACTGTCTTATTCATTAATGAATAACTCCTTCTTTTATTTTTCTTTAATTATAGCAAGTAGGTAATATTTGATCAACAGTTAGTTAACGTCCTCAAACTTCAACTCTTCATTTTCATATGAATACTTAACAAGTTTTAGATTTTTCCACAAACTTGATTCTGCTGGACGATATCCTTTTACATATCCACGAATAGCATCCTTCTTTTTTTCTTCTAATACTTCATCTGAAAAATCACTAGCAACCACATATGCCTCAATCATTGAGTAATCTCCATGTGCATACTCAATATTCACCCAGTCGACATACTTCATAATTTGATCAATTACTTCTGAGGTTGCTGCGTCTTTTTTTATCTCTACAATTATATATTTAGAAATGGTGTCATATCCTTTAATATATCGATATCCAAACACATCCATCTTATCCATGTAATCAACTGGTTTAAATGGAGATGCAACTACTTGATGTGAGATATAATCCCATGGGCCTCCGAAAATCGGGTGGTTCTCACTCGAAAGAATTTTACATAAAGCAGCTTCTATAGCCATTTCATGTCCTATTTTATTTTCTGAAGCACATTTACTCAAAATAGAATATGCACTAAATCTATGATATGCCTTTATTCTATCTCTCATATCATTTTGCGTTTCAACATCGAACAAAAAGATATTTTCGTTATTTAACAAGTTTTCTTCATTTCGTTTAAGAATAATATCTCGCAATGCTTTATCTTCTTCATCATCTATTTTGATAAAAGAAACCTTCCACATTGCACGTAACATCCTAAATTTATCTGGATTACTATTTAATGCATCGTCCATCTCTACACCTTTTTTAAAGAACAGCGGAGACGGTTTAAAAGTGCAAAATACACGGTTGCAATCTGAATATGACTTATCCAACAACGTATCTAACTTCGCATACGCGACGCCTTGATTTCCTCTCGGTTTATCAGCATCTTTATAATTCAAGTACTTACAGTCTTCCCCTACATTTATCAATTCACCAATTCCATATATTCTTCTATCGGTAAAGAAATATATATGATCACCGGGTTTCATGCTCAGGTAATCTGCAAAGGTTCCCTCATTTGGGGTATTCCAAGTATCCTTTCCTGGAACATTTAGATTTGTACTATAGATGCCTGTTTCAAAACATTTCTTTAATGCTTCAGAAGCATCTTTCCCAAGTGTCATTACATATCCAGCCATCTAAATATTCTCACCTTCCTCTTTTATACATTTTAATTGTTTAAGGACATAATCATTATTAATCCAAAAACTCTGTGTAGTCATATATTCACCACTCGGAAGAATATTCGCATCTCTATCGACGTTTCCGTATTCCTCCCCATTATTAAACCTATATGCAGCCTTTATTGCATGTGGTCTAACATGAATAATTTCAGTTTCACTTTTATTTGGCAAATTGTTTTTAAAGCTTACTTTTCCAGCCTTATCAAGCACCTTTGTAAACTTTACACCATACTGAATAATTCGTTTGTACTCTTCCCACTCATTTCGCACCGTGACATCCAAATCATCATGCGACATGTTCCAAAGCTGGCAACCCTTTACTCGATATACATCTCCATCCTTTTTCCATACAAAGAAGAATAAACGAGTTTCATCAAAATAATTATGAAGAGTTGAATCGTCAAAGTCTTCTCTCACTAAGTCCATGAACTTGAAAGGGGGGAACGACATATTCTCTCTGATTTTATTATTCTCTTCAATTCGTATTGTCTTCACTCTAATATTGGCTTTTTCAAACTCATCTGCGTGTTCATCTCGAATGCCAAGAATTCTATATGCCAAATCGTTCCATTGTGCCTTATTATTGTTGTACTCTCTGCCAAACTTGTCACACAATTCCTTATCTGACATGCCAATATATTTAGAAACCAATTCCTCTAGAATATCTTCAAAACTTTTTTGTTTAATTGTTTCTGAATCCTTAAGTATTGAATTATCAGATGACCTGCCAGCAATATAATGATTCAGCACATATGTCATGTATGAGTTTTTAAAACAAAACGCTCTTTTCCTAGCCGGAATATTTTCTCCGTAATATTGTGGTACTGTACTCTTTTCCGCGTTTGCCCCCTTTGTACAAGCTCCTAAATACATAGTGTCTCCTTCAGACAATTCGTGCGCTCTACCTTCTCTTATTGTCTGAACTATATATGCATAATCTCGCTTAATAATCTCTAAATCGGTTTCTGGTGGTGTAAAAAGTTTTACATACTTAATCTTATATAAAAGATTGCTTTCTAGTTGCTTATTTCTCCAATAATAAATCAGCAAGATTAGACGCATCTTTTCCCAAGCATGCGATTTATAGAAATCGATTTCGATTGGCCCATCATAATTTATCATAGTTAAGACCAATCTTTCCCCCGCTCTCAACTCACCTTTTTTTGTAACCTCGTAAGGTGTTGTTTTAAGTTCAACCCCTGCTTCTGCAAAATCTGCTTCCTGATTTGAATTTGCCTTATACCCAAAATAAATTTCTTCTAAGAGATTTCCCAACCCGCCCTTTCTATACTTATTGGCATAGCCTTCAATATTTTTTTCGTGTCCCTTCTCATGTACTATGTCTAAAAAGGTCTTTTCCTCTAACCGAGCCGCGTAATCTGCTATACTTTCCGGATTAGCCGGATCATATCCAAGCTTTGCATCAAACATTTCTAATCACCTACTGTTTTAACAATTCTTTGCTAATAGAAAAATTACTATTTCACAAGTAATGCTTCGAAGTCATTTCTCTAAAAAACATTTCTAAAGCTATACTCTTGATACCCGAGTATTTCTGTAAAAATAATATCAATCACAAGGTTATAAAGCATTTCCACCCTATCACGAAGCCACGAGACATTAGCCTCAACGTAATATTCCTTCTTTACATTGTCTTCTTTGTAAGTAACCAAAAGATTTGTTTCATGAATATAATACCCACTATGAACATAATGATTTCTAAGAGCAACTATTTCTCTTACTTCTTTTTCTATTGTTTTTTTATCTAACTCTTTATCCTTATAATGATGTTTTATTGCTTCTTTTATTACCTTCCAATTTTTCCATTTAGGATTCTTTGCTTTATAGTAATACTCAAGAAATCTAAACGACATCAAGAAATTGTCTTCAATATTCCTATATGGTCTCATAACAACATATGGAATATTTCTTGTTGCCCCTTCAGTATCTCTATAAGGCATCTTGATATAACAATTTTTTAAAAAAGTCAGCATATCATCCTTAACAGAAAAATCTATAATTCTTGACGAATGCTTAATTTGTCTCGTGCTTTTTGAAACATACCAATAGTTTTTCCCATCTATCTCCAAAGACATTTTTTTAATAATAAATTTCCCTGGATAAAATAGCTGCATATATATCATTACTTCACGAATATATTTATAGATTTCTGTATGATCAACAGTATTTATAAATGACATTCCAAAATATCCATTTATATCTATAGAAATAGACTTATTATTACTAACAGAATGCCAATCATCACCCAAATAAATTTTTTCAATATTATGGTCATTTAAAATGACACTCTGTTCCTTTCTTTCCTTTTGCAATAGTATTTCATGTGTATCATCTGTATCCTTAACTACTACACTCGGATGATAATAATAATCATTAATAGCTTCACTATATATTCTTAATGATTTTACGCTTAAAGCACCAAACAGGTCACACAGAGCATTACCATCACCAGCTTCAAAATACTCGTATGAAAAAAACCTCGATGCATCTATCGAATCTATTGTCCCAAACCTACTATTCTTTCCACCAAATATTGCATTTTTTAGCAAAAAAGACTTTTTCTTAGCAGAATCAACTATCAGTATATCTCTTTCTTTAAAAATATCATTTGAAGAAATTATCCCAGTCGTATTCTCTGTATAAACGTCATATTCTATATCAACAGTAATACATTCCTCAGTAATTTCATATTCGCATCGATATATTTCTTTTAATTCTTTATTAAAGCAACATCTTGCCATTTCCCCAAACAACCTCCAATAATCTACAATTTCTGTTTTTATAAAGATAACGGAGTAATTGTATCATTACCCTTGTCCGTTAATCGGTACACTTCGTCCCTAGCCGTTATCTCTACGCTTGTTTTCAAGTAAGCTTCATCACCAATCAATCCATCAATCTTATTCACAAGTGCTACAGATATTCTTAGCGATATAAGGTTTAATTCGATGTCTTTTATCTGGTTGAAAACGTCTTCTCTAGCTGTAAGGAATGTAACCTTTGAATCTGAACTTATTACCTCAGCTTCCTTGCTTCCGAGAATGCCAAGGATGTCTTCCTTTGTTACGTTATCCTTTGTTACCGGAATGAAGTACCAACTTTCAAATGGTGCACCTTCAATCTTTGCGCAAAGTGGTGCACCGGCTGTTCCATCACTTACAAACTGCCACTTGAAGCTAGTTCTACAAAGTGTTGGTAGAAGAGTGTTCATTGGTGACCACTCACTATTTACCATAGTCGCACTGATATCATCACCTTCATATTTATCTGAATCATATCCGGCAGCTTCTAAAAGCTCTTTATAAGATGGGCCTTGTGATACAAGGGCTATCTTTTTTAATGTCTGCGGTGTTGGCGTTTTATCTTCGCGCAGGTTCTTATACTTACTTAAGTATGCATAACTTATTTCTGCATCCTTTGAAAACTGCGCGACAGTTCTTGTACCAATTGCAGCCATCAATGCTTCGCCGAATTTATCTTTATCAAACTTAAAATCTGGTTCTACACTTCGTTTCATGCGTAATCCTCCATTTAAGCCCTATTATACTACGGAATCGATTTTTTGTCCCATTAAAATATATTTTATTTCTACTCGAAACTCCGTTCAAATGCGCCTCTCTATATTCTAAAATATATTCTATTGCGTTATAGAATATATTTTATTGTTGCATTCCTGTATTTTCTGTGTATAATGTTAATAAAAGATATATAGAATATATTCCATTCTATATTCTATAAACATTGATTTATTTTTTAGTAATCAATGAAATATCAACCCATATATAGGGTGTAAGAAAAAATTTGGGGCTTCAGTTTAGTAATGAGCAATTTAGACCCCCAAATGTATATAGAGGGATATATTTCTGCAGATTCATACAGGAACTGTCCCATATGTTTTATGAAAGGGCATAAGCCCATATATTTTTTGAAATTTATTTTAAAAATTTACACGAGTTTTTTAGTAATCAGTTCTGACTCGGTCCAAATATAAGGTAGAGGGATAAGAAGTAAATCGGATGCAATCACTTATAAATGCTTACCTGATACAGCATCCACACTTACCACTTCTTCCATGATATCCGCAGGTGATATCACTTAAGAACTTTTGGTATCAACTCCAACTGGAGTTTACATACAAATTTTAAGAAAGGAGGACACACATATGCTTAGACACATTTGGGTTACACCAAAGCAGTTTTGCGAGCTTACCAAATTATCAATGGATGAAATGAATTCCATTGCTGATGAATATGGCTTCGTCACAAAGGAAGAAAACGGCCAGCTTTACTTAGATCTCATGGATTTTGGCTACGTCTACAAAACCGTCCATATGATTAAGCGCGTTGATTTAAGCAAAAGATATGAGCCATTCACAGAAGATGACTTATCAGCGTAGGTTCTGATTCGCAAATGATTGAGAAGGGAGGTGATGCGGATTGAGCAGATACATCGTTGATTCAGTTTCTAATGGAACAATCGTGTACTTTATCATCCGCGACACTTCCAACAACTCAATTGTTCCACTTCCTACCAAGTATCTAAAATTCAAAAAGAATCTTGGCAGAAAGAAGAAGACTTTAAAGAACATAGCGCTAAAGCTTACCTGGTATCTTAACTACCTTGAAGATAACAAGCTTACCGTTAACAAAGTGCTTTCACTTTCCGCTTTTGAACAGCAGGAGCATTTCACAAGCTACCTACACTTTATAAGAGCCGGCAGACATACTACATCAGGCAAATGTCCTGACAACAACACTGCAAACGACTACTTAAGAAGCATCTTCGATTTTTATGATTTCGTAATCCTCGAATATGACAACGGCACTGCACTTAAGGTACTTAGAGACTCCACCTTTGTATATACCAACTCCATTGGACTTCGGTATGCAAAGACAGTAAAGACTTTTCATGGTTATCTTCCTAGAGAAGAACATCATGCAAAGAGTATTACAGAAGATGATTTACACACTTTGATTTCATCAGCACATACCAAAAGAGACAAGCTCTTACTTCTTCTTTTGGAAGAAACCGGTTTTCGTATCGGTGAAATCTTAGGAATTAAATATACGACAGACATTGATTTTGAAAACAAGAAAGTATTTGTTCGCTACAGAGAAACAAACCCAAACGGAGCTTATGCAAAGTACGCAGAAGAACGTGGAGCAAGAATTTCTAACTCCACCTTTGATCTTCTCATGATTTATTTAACTGATACGACCGAGCTTCGAAAGAACACTGATTACCTATTTGTTTCTGAAAGTGGTCCTTCCAAGGGAAAGCCCCTTACCTTAAGTGGAGTAAATTCCCTATTTGAAAGACTAGAAAAGAGATGTGGTATTAGCGGACATTCCCATATGCTTAGACACTACTTTGCTAACGAGCGAAGAAAAGCTGGTTGGGACATGGCACAGATTTCAACTTCTTTAGGACACAAAAACATTGCTACTACAGAAGCCTACTTAAATGTTGAAGATGACGAGCTTGCCGAAGCAAACGACAACTACTTCGTTGAATCTATGAAGTTTGTCGACATTAACGACTTCCTTTAGGATGCCGCACTTATGATATGGCTTTCGTTCATCTGTAAAGCCTACCTACTGATATTTTCACCCCGGCTTGACAGATTCTCTTACAGCCAAGAGCAGTAGCTAAGCATCCTAAAGAAAAACATTACACGAAAGGAGATTGCCTTATGGGCGCACTGAAAATAGCTCAAATTGAATACTCTTACGTCCATGAGGAAATCATTCGCACTGGATACAAAGAAGCTACCGGTATTGATTTAATTGAAGGCTTCTTACTGAATCGAAGAATTACTTCCTTAGATGACGTAGACCTTGATACTGCAATTGATTTCTACAACATGGTTTTGACTTGTACAACAATTACAGACACACAGAAAGCTCACTTTGCATCAGCTCTTGAAATGATAATTCGCTTAAAAGGAAAGTCTTTTCCTGAGTTAAAAGAAGTCATCAAGGACAGAGCCAAGCGAAACAAGCTGGAGTTCTTCCTTGCATTACGAAACATCACCGACTTAGCTGATATTGATGCAGTCGACAGAGTAGAGTTTGAACGCTACATATCAAACACCTTTGTAGCAAAGCGAATCGAATATATAAAGATCATCGATAGAGCAAAGCTATATGCCATTGAGCAGTCAATGAATGATTTACATCCACATGTACTTCGTTATGAGAACAAGCTTATTTACCTTACATATCATCCGAACATCGCAATTGCAAAGCAGTTTGAATATACGCAGGTAAAGGAACCGCTTTTCTTTGATTTTTCGCTCAATGTTTCTGAGGTTTTAAAGCGTCAGGTATTTGCATTACTAAAATACGACCTTGAAGACGGAGACAAAGTAACTACACATATGCTTCTTCAGAATCGTATTACTCCGCTTTGGTACTTATACAAATACTGCGTTGAGCATGAAATTGATGATATTTCAAAGGTTACAAATGCTGAAGTAGAAGGATTTATAGAGTACTTAAATACATTACCAATAAAGAGCACCACATGTTCTAGAGCTGCATTTAAGCGAATACGAAAGTTTACATTTTTAAATGCACCATCAATTGATTGGGATGCATCCGCTTGGTTTTTAGAGCGCTTCTCCTTTACCGAAGGAAGAGTAAATCCTTCAAATCCACGTGAAGCATTCTACTTTGATGATGTTGAAATAACAGAAAACCTTGATTTACTGAAAGACTACATGAAATACCTACTTGGTCTTTCTCAGAGACTTTCAATTACATCTATTTACATGATTTACAACAATGTAAAGCGAATGCTTTTCTACTTCGATGAAAATGGCATTTACCTTACTAAGCTTACAAAGGCAGACCTTGAAAACTACATCAATTACTTGCAAAGAAAAGATGTCCGTGTTGCAACTATAAATTCGCACCTAGGTGAGATTTCTAAATTCATTTACTACTTAGAAGCAAAAGAATGTATACAGCCTCTTAGATTTCACTTTGAAAAATACAGAGGATTTGAGGTTTACAAACACAACGACATTTCCGTTTCAAAGGAAGATCAAAAAAAGGTTTTCGAGGTACTGGGATACTTCCCTGAGGAGCTTCGATTAATGTTTTTAAATCTTTGGTGTTTAGGTATTCGAGTAAATGAAGTCTGCGCAATAAAAGGAAATGCTTACCTCTTTGATGGCTCAACCGCTTGGTTTTTGATCTATCAGAACAAAGCCAAAAGAGAAAAGCGAATCCCTATACCAACAGAACTTTACGACCTGATGACAGAATACATCAAACGAAACAACATCGCACCCGATGAATATGTTTTTAAGGCTCCACATACCACTGGGCCTTACCGCTCCGGAACCTTCAGAAAGCAGATGAATATTCTCTTTGACAAGTATGGAATATCTGAAACCTATAAGTTCAAACCCCATGGCTACAGACACACACTTGCCACGGAGCTTTACAACGATGGCGCCAATATTCAGTGCATCAGAGAATACTTAGGACACTCTAGCGAAGACATGACCAAGCACTACATTGACCATCTACCAAATAAGATAGACAAATTAAACGAAGAATACTTCGCTACCAAAAATAAGGAGGACATTCAATGGAACTAAAATTTAAAGAATTTAACAGCTATAAGCACCTAACGGAAAAAGACTTAAAATCCGACTACTACAAACCGGAGTATGGCTTTGATTTAAGCCTACTTCCAACGCTTTCTCTCCAAGAACAGTTAGCTCCTTTTATCTTAGAGCGAGGGAACACACTAACCTTTTTAAGTCTTTACATAGACCGTAGAAGCTACATGCTCTTTGCTGAATTCATAACCACTTATTATCCGGATCTTGAATCTATGTTAGACCTTGATGTTGAAGCAGCTACTGCAAGAATGATTGGTTTTCTCCATGACAAAGACATTAACCCTAGAAGAAAGCAGATAGATGGTTTTGTCTTACATCCTGCTATTCGTTATATAAGCCAAGCACATTTTTATTGCTTACCTAAGGACAATTTCATCTTCTATAGAGACCTTGACTGCTACAAAGACATTCCAAAGAAGAAGCAAACCTCCGCACATTATCATCCGGAGTATTTCTTCAACTTAAATGTATTGCCGTCATCCTTAATAGAAGAATTTCGAGAATTCATTACTGCAAGGGGAAAGGAATTATCATTTACCAGTATGACCAATGAAAGACGATGCTTTGGCCACATAGCTGACTTTTTATGCGATACCTATCCATCCATCAAGTCTTTATATGACTTAGACAAAGATAGCTGTATTAGAAAATATAAAATTTGGGCTATGAAGCATCAGATACCTTTAACCATTACCAGTAATAAGAGAAACAAGTTACATCCAGAAACAAAGATACATCCGTTTTTTAAGTACCTAAAGACCATACTTTCTTATTTTACCTATGATGACGGATTATTCCATTTTGAGGATGATATATGGATATTGGATAGGCTTGATTTTCCCGTCAGGCGTCCTCCGGTTAACACAATTGCTAGCATCAATTTTGAGAACATCCTTCAAGACAAAATGAAAGCTGAAACAAAGAAAGCTATTCTCTTTCGTCTCAAGGAAGTTTCTGCAAGAACAGCAGTAAATGATGTACATGTAATTAATGTTTTCACCGAATATCTTGCAAGGGATTACCCACAAATAGAATCCTTTGCCGAAATTGATCGAGAGGTAATTGAATCTTACTTGATTTACCTAAATACGGAAGATACTAGACGCAAGAACTATCGCTCAGAGCTTATATCTCTAAAGAATATATTAGCCACCATAGGTCTTGTAATAGATGAATATTCTCTTACGAAATTATTCTTCCCTGAAGATATTCCAAAGAACAATATTCCAGTCTTTCGCTTTTATACGGATAGCGAGCTTGAAACTTTAAATAGAGGATTTAAAACTCTAGATCCTCAGACCGGACGATTAATGATTCTTCATGAAATCTTAGGTTGCAGAATCTCTGAGACACTTACCTTAAGAACGGATTGTATTAGAGAAGATGAAAACGGACACTTATACATCACCATTCACCAGGCCAAGGTTAACAGAAGTTATCGAAAGCCTATTAACGATGACATTAAAAACCTTATTGAAAGCGCCATCGCTTACACAACATCACATTACGGTCCACGAGATTATATCTTTGTTGACGACAATAATCCCGATAAGCCTATGACCTATGGAGCAATGTATTACCGAGTACAGTGCATGATTATTGAAAACGACTTACGTGATGACCACGGAGAACTCTTTACTGTAAGTACTCATCTTTTCAGAAAGACTTATGGAAAAAGACTTTGTGATATGGGACTTGATGATTCTATTATCGCCAAATTACTTGGACATGCCAATACTTCATCTGTTAAGCACTACCGCAGAATGACAAGTAAAGTCCTTGCTGAAGGCACTAAAAAACTTAGAGAAGAAAAGGACAAAACCATTAATAAATACAAAGGAGGTTGGAACTAATGGCAAACTACACAAACATGGTAAAAAGCAATCACGACAGATCTGAAGCTATGCTAAATCTTTCCCTTACCACAATTTCAGAAATGGTTGAGGATGGCGAAAAAGTCACTGTCGCAGAACTTGTAAGACGCACTGGCTTTTCTAGAGACTACTTCTACAAAAATAAAGATGTTCACGAAGCACTTACAAATGCTATCACCTTACAAATCGGAAAAGTCTTTATTAACAGAAAAGAAGCGTCTCTTCTAAAAGCTACCAGACGAGAAAACGAGTTACTAAAGCTAAAAATTATTTCTTTAGAAAAGAACATTGAAACATTAACTGCTGAGCTTAAAAAGAAAAGCTCTTCAGAATTTGACCTAGTTAACAATTTATAAGAAAGAGAGGAATTAAACATGAGTGAATTAATTATTGGAGTAGACGTTGGATTTGGTAACACAAAAACATCGCACAAAGTATTTTCTAGTGGAGTGATTAAGCATTCCACAAAGCCACCTATTTCAAGCATGGTGGTTGAGACAAATGAGGGATTCTATTCAGTTGGCAATCCTAAGATTACCATTCAGGAATCTAAAATGAACAATGAGGACATGCTCGTTCTTACCGAAGCTGCTATCGCAGAAGAACTTAAGATGCAGGGCATGACTCAGGCTGACATCCATCTTGGTGTAGGTGTACCACTTACACGTATGGGAGCAGAAAAAGAACCTATGCTTGATTACTACAAGCGCAATCGTAAACTTGTTTTCAAGTATGAAGATGTAACCTATAGCATCAACCTTTTAAGTATAAATGTGTATCCACAGGGCTATGCCGGAATCGTCAATTATATCAACAAATTCAGCAGACTTGCTGTTGTTATCGACATTGGAAGTTGGACGATTGATATCATGCCTATCCGTGAGAGAAAAGCTGATGCTGGTAACTGCAAGAGCCTTTCTCTTGGAACCATTACATGTATGCACAAAATCAACGAACACCTAAGAGAGCAGTTTAACGGTGAAGCAGATGAAATCTTACTTAAGGATGTAATGATTACCGGTTCAAGCGTTGATCTTCCACCTAAGTATCTTACAGTCATTCAGAACGACCTTAAAACCTACGTGGAAGACATTATGGGACAGCTTCGCGCCTTACAGTTCAACCTTGATACAACTCAGCTTATCTTTATCGGTGGTGGTTCTACAATCATTAAGAACTTCCTTGATGCTGAGAAGTATCCAAAAGCTACTGTAATCGATGATGTTCATATCAATGTGAAAGGTTATGAAGACCTTATTCGCTACCAGATTCGAAACGGAGGATTAAAGTAATGAAATCCTTTGCCAAAACCATCAGATTCTATGACACACACAAAGATCAGGTGGCAATAAAGGCAATTTCTAACTATGCCGAATACGGCTTTAGCAGTGCCAATGAAATGGTTGTGACAGCTCTGTATGAACTTGCAGAGCGTCATAACAACCATTCATCAAACGAACTGCCACTTGATGAACTAGCAGACAAAATCGTAGCTAGACTTGGCGGTAACATCACCATTGTTTCGGGAACTACAGAGGCTAATCCTTCTTCTTGTGTTTCCTCCGGCCCCGAAACATGGGATACCCCAGAACCAGCTACAGATGAAAATATCAGCGATGTAATGGCTGATATACTATCATTTTAATAAAGGAGCAAAAACATGAATTTAAGAAACAAGAGTCCTACACACACTTATATTTAGGACGTCTAATAAAACGTTCATTCCACTTCCTCAAAAGGGAATATTCATCATGGGATTTAATGGATCTGATGCATTGTGATACGTTGTAACATTGCCAATGCCTATGATAATATTTCTGACCTGGATGTTTATGATACAGGATAATAGGATATTCTGAATAAGCAGGATTCCTCTTTTGAATGATCCATGAATCCTTTGTATTTTTACTTTGAATCTCAATGAAGTTATCCTCTACAGGATACCTAAGTACCTTGAAATAACCTTTATCAATGAGATGTAACTCTTTATAAGTAAACATTAAAGACCCCCTTCTTATTGATACTGATATATTGATTGATAGGATGGATATGATACAGACATATAGATATATTCTTTCTACAGATTCTATAATGAATAAGAGATAAAGTACTTCTCTACCAAAATTAAAATTATTTCAATTGTTCCTATGGCTGTTTCTTCTTTCATAAATCTTTTTACCAAATTTTTTACTGCTGACATTTTTTCTCCTTTTAAACACATTAAAATTTTTATTTACAAATTAAATGACATAAAAGCGGGAACTACAATTATTATCATTACCACCATTAACATCATTACCATGGGAATAAGAAGCTTTGTTGATGCCTCTTCTCCCGTTTTTCTGGCAAGATTTTTTCTCATTTCAAAGGAATCGATTACTTCTTTTGAAAGAAGTTTTTTTATCTCCTTAGAGCCGATTCTAAGATTTTGTGAAATCAATGCACTTAACTTGATATACTGGTGAATCTGACACCGCCTTCCAAAACGCTCTAAAGCTTCCGGTAAAGACATTCCCTTTTCCATTTCATAAAAGCTTATTAGCATTTCTTCATAGGCATATCTTACTTCTCTGCCATTTTTTCTTTGTATTTCATACTCTTTGATTATATTTTTCCAGATTGTGGGAACGCTAAGTCCTAAAGATAAGAAAATTGTGATTTTACTTACAATTTCAGGATAATCAATAAGCATTTGCCTCTTCCTGAATTCCATCTGCCTTTCAATTTCTTTGTTTTTTGCTATATAGACAGCTATAGAAAGCACAATTCCCAAAATAAAGATTTTAACCCAGGTAAAATCCAAAGGTTCTTTCCATTTTAAGTTATTATCTCCGCTTTTTTTTGGCAATGAAAAATACGAATTGCTTTTTGATGATGAGTCTTCCTTTAAAAGTTGGGATTTTATCTTTTTTAAAAAGCCACCAACACTATCACTTTCAGGCTTAAAAACTGTTATTTCAAAGTCAAAATTATAGGAGAATTCTTCATAGTCTAAAGTTACATAAACTTTAGTTTTCTTCCCCTTTTCACCCACCTTTTCCTCTTCAATATTTCCCTGGCTGTCTAAAAGCTCAAAATCTTCAAGGCTAAAGGTTACTTCAAAAAGTCCATCCATAATAGTGTCAAAAAATTCCACTTTTTTATTAATATGATTTTTGTCTTTGTTTTCTCCAATAAATTTTTTTATAATTGCTTTTTCATTTTGTTTACATAATTTCTCAAATTCTTTTTCTGAATAGCTTTTAGAGGAAACATAAAAATCAATATCATGATACTTTTTTGATTTTTCATCATATAGCTTTAAATTATATTCTTCACTGTCCTCTCCATAATCACCTCTTTCTATTTTATTTCCCTCTACCTTTGAGGAAACAATTCCCCCAAGCAAAGCCATAAAGCTAAGCAGGAAAGTTATTAACAATATTTTTAAAACCAGATTTAGTTTTCCACATATAAAATCTTTTTTTAATTCTTCTGTGGATTTTTCCGGTTTTAATATCTTAAGTTTTGAAAACAGGCTGTCATTCTTTACAAAATCATTCTTAAATATGTATTTTACAAAAAACTTTTCATAGATTTTACCGCTTAAATTATTTATAAATTTTTCCATTACTATACTTCAATCCTTATTATCTTTTCAGCCATAATAAAGGCAATACAATATATTAAAAGACAAATGCTCATAACAGCTATACCCAAAATATTCCCGTATAAAATATCCAAAAATCCCGGAGAGCTTATATTAATATAAAAAATAATAAAAAAAGGAATTCCATTCATAATTTTTTGTTCAAATCTTTTCTGAGACATTAATGTATAAATATCCCTTTTAATCTGCACCTTTTGGCTAATAGTATCTGCAGTGTCTTTAATAACAGCGTTCAAATTTCCCCCGTTTCTTTTAACCTTGGAAAAAACTTCTGCAAAAATTTTTATATCTTCCACATTGCTGCGCCTTCCCAAATCCAAAAACAAATCTTCAATTCTTTCATTTACCTTTAACGCCTTTTTCATATTCATAAGTTCAAGACAGATAATTTCGTCTTTTCCATATATTAAAAGTGTTTCCTTTAAGGCCTGTATCAGGGAGTTTTCCGGAGAATATCCGGCATTTAAGGATGCAGACATAGAATTAATGGCATCTTTAAACTGAATAGTAAGATTGTTAATCCGCTGTTCTTTTTTCAGGGATTTTTTTCTTTTATATAAAAAGATTAAAGCTATTTGTAAAATAATAAAGGCTATAAAACTTTTGTAAAAAAGAAAGGCAGTCAAAGCTATTATTCCTTCGCTTTCCATAAAAAACATTATCCATTCATTTTTTGTAAAAATATAAGTTTCGTAATCATCCTCATTTTTATTCAAATCCAACTTATCTTTTATTTTTTTTATTATTTTCAAATCAAATCATCTCCAATTCCCCTTTGATAGAACTTTTCCCTATTTTTCAGGTCATTTCTTTTAACCAGTTTCTCATCCTTATTAGAATATTCAAATAATTGATTTAAGACTATTTCATCATTTTCAATACCTGTAATTTCCGAGATTTCAAGCACTTTCCTGCTTTTATCCCTTATTCTTCCCAAATGAACAATTATATCTATTCCTGATGCAATCTGTCTTCTAATGGCAGCTAAAGGAAAATCCATTCCCATTAGGACCATAGTTTCAATTCTTGAAAGCATATCTTTAGTGGAATTTGCGTGTCCTGTGGAAAGACTTCCGTCATGTCCTGTATTCATGGCCTGTAACATATCAATGGCTTCACTACCTCTTATTTCACCTACAATAATGCGATCCGGTCTCATTCTCAAAGCTGACCTTATAAGGTCTCTTACGGAAATACCGTTTTTCCCTTCAAAATTATCATTTCTACTTTCCAGTCTTACCAGATTTTTAATACCAATTAATTGTAATTCTGCCGAATCTTCTATGGTTATAACCCTTTCATCCTGGGGAATCATAGCTGATAATGCATTTAAAAATGTGGTTTTTCCTGAACCTGTACCACCACTTATAAAAATATTGTATCCGGATCTAACCAGATTTTTTAAAAACAAAGCAGCCTCTTTAGTGATGGAATTTATCTCTATTAATTTTTCCATATTTATGGGATTTTCCGGAAATCTTCTTATAGTTATGATAGGGCCGTTTATGGCAATGGGATTTAATACTATATTTACCCTGGAACCATTTTCTAAGCGACTGTCAGAGATTGGATTTGCTTCATTTACCATTCTGTTGGATTTGGCGGCAATTTGCTGAATTACATCTTCAAGCTTTTCTTTAGAATCAAAGTGCTTTTCCCACTCCTTTATTTTCCCTTTTCTTTCTATGAAGATACTTTCTGTTCCATTTACCATTATTTCCGAAACTGTAGGATCATCCACCAGCTCCTGAAGAATATCAAGCTTTCTTATATTATTAAAAACCGCCTCTTTTAACCGGTGTCTTTCTTCTAAAGAAATATAGCTTTTATGGGATTCTTCTGTAATCTTTTTATCAATTATTAAATATATTTCCTCATCATCTATCTGACGCAAAGCTTCGATTTCTTCTAAAACATTTTTCCTTATTGTTTCAAATTTTTCTTTATTTTCACTTTCCATCAAGCTCACCAAATTCTCTTTCACAATAATTTCCAAAATCGCTTTGAGATAAAACATCAAAATATTCTTTTCCAAAAGCATTTATATTAATTGCCGGTAAAGACATATATTGAATCTTTTTTTGAATATCTTCCTGTCCGGTATTTACCAAATAATTTTCAAAATCTTCTATTTTTTTTCGGGACAAATAATCCTCCAAAATCGGAGTAAAAATCCGCTCACACATGGAAAATACGGACATTTTGTCACATATTCGGTCTCCAAAATCTATAATTATACAGTCATACTCCCTACATTTTTTTATCTTTTCAAATAATTCTTTAAAATCGGAATCAGAAATATCTTTTAACCCTTCCGGAAATCTCACGGGACTTATAAAATCCATTCCATTAAAGTTTTGGCACATACTTTTCATTTTAAACAAACTGTTGCCCTTCTTCTTTCCGGAAAAATAAATCAAATCCAGAATATCCTCGCTGTTATCAATATCTAAAACATCATCTAAACCTGAATATTCCTCAAGGTTTATGTATAAAACTTTTTTATTTGTGGCAAGTCTTATACCCAAAGTTATGGCGAAGGAAGTTTTCATGGACCTTTTTACGGGAGAATATACTCCGTATATTTTGGTCTTTTCCTCCTCAAAACTGTAGTTTAAAAAATCTGAATTTTGGGCATATTCCTTCATGACTTCCTTTATCAGATTCTTAAGAGGCTGATATTTATAAACAACAGGATATTTTAAAAACTCCTCCTTTATGCCCCCTTCTGAAAGAAGTATAAGCTTATCTTCTTTGTATTCTATATTTTCTATAATTTCCTCATCTGCCAGATTTGCATTTATTAAAAGCAGGTCGTATTCCTTTTTTTCGAGAAATTCAATAAATTTATCCCTTACACTAAAAAATACAAATTCAAAATTGTAATTATTATCTGCTGCCACAAAGTCTGTAAATGCTTTTAAATACCTGCTTTCATCATCATAAATCGCCAGTAATGGTTTATACATGTTACCTCCTATTTAAAATTATCTATTATTTTTTTAAAATACCAGTGATATTAATACTCCCAAAAAAATCTCCAGGGAAAAATGAAGTATATTTTTATTTCCCTCTTCAGGAATATAATATGGCTTTATCTTTTTTGTAATTAAAAATTCTTTGAAATATTCTGCAAGATATTGCAGTCTTGAAAGAAGATTTCCTTCTTTAAGCATTTTTACAAGTGCTAAAACCGCACCTAAAAGAAATGAAATTATTATGCAGTCAAATACTGCCTTATATCCCAAAAACGCTCCCACCACAGCTAAAAGCTTTATGTCTCCAGCACCTATCATGCTAAAAACAAACAATGGAATTAAAATTATAAGGGGAATCATTATCCCTTCAAAAAAATTTAATGTTCCTGCCAATAGTCCTCTAAAATACAACTGACCTGTAAGCCCTATAATTAAACCTGTTATTATAATTTTATTGGAGATTTTTAAGGTTTGAAAATCATAGAATACTGCCAGAAGCAGTAGCAGAATAAGAAGACCGTGATAAATCAGATACAATATATCACCCTTTCTTATGAAATTATTTTCGTAAAGCGGACATTCTTAAATCCGCTTCGCTACTTCCTCATGAACGCAGTGGCACTTTGTGCCACCTGTCAGAAGGGGCTTTAACCCCTTCTGACACTAGTAAGCTTATACCCCCGCTTAAAGCTTACGCTTTTGAAGCGAGGGATTGCTTACACTGCGTTCAAAGATTTAATAGTTAAATTGCCTGTTAATAATACTCAGATTATTTTTTTGTGTCCATAGGCATTTTTAACAAATATTTTTTTGAAATCCCATTTATCCACAAATAATATAAAAATAAGGTGCTTTTTCCCATTTTGTTTTTTTAGAAAAAAGCACCTTTATAACTATGCTAAAAATCCTCTTGAAACTCCCTGATCATCGGTCATTTCATTAAGACTACCTTTTCCATAGGTCAGTCCCGCATATACTTTTTGTGTATTTTGCATAAGAGCCGGAGATTTATCATCTTTACTTAGCTCAAAAAATGCATCCCTTAACTGCTTTACAATCTTTTTTGCATTTTCTAATTCTTCAACTTCTTTTTTAACCAGACTTTCCACCAGACATCTCAGTAAAAATCTGTGGATTTCAATTAAATTCATAAACAGGGCATGACTATAATTAAGATTTTCCATAATGTTTACAATCACTGCCTGAGCCTTGGATAAAGAAACCTTAAACCCATCGTAATCACCGTCATTTAAGGCTAAAATGCCGTCGTCTGTATAAGCAGTAAACATGTCGTATAATACCACAATAATCTCAGTTTTATTACTGTTTGCAATCCGATTGGTAAACTCACTTATCTGTTCTCTTTTCATAGACATTTTCTCTTTCAATTAATTATTAAATTATTGTAAAAGCTGTAAAGCTGTCTCCGGAAGGTCATTAGCCTGGGATAATACTGAGGTTGCAGCCTGTACAAGTACATTTTTGCTGGTATATTCAGTCATTTCCTCTGCCATGTCCACATCTTCAATTCTGGAAACTGCTGCTGTCATATTTTCACCCATGGAGTTAAGGTTTGCAATGGCATGCTCAAGTCTGTTTTCACAGGCACCTAATCTTGACCTGGTTTCCGAAATTTTTTCTATTGCCTTATCAAGCTTATCTAAAGCTTTTGTACAGCCTATTGTACTCTTATAATTAAGATCATCTATTCCAAGACTTTCTGCAGACATATTAGGAATTCTTACTTCAATTTCCTGACCTGCATTTGCTCCAACCTGTAAAGTCATGGTTCCCATATCCGTAACTTCTATTTCCAGCTCATAACTGGTAGAAGACATAACAGTAGGAACTACTGAAATATGTGAAGATGTTGCGTTTGTGGCATCAGCGGCAGTAGGCATTGCAAAGCTTGTAGATGCAACTCTTCTGTCTATTACAACTTCCATTTCAAATCCATTTTTATCTATAATACTTATCATATTTCCGGAAGTCGAAATAGCTGCTGTAGATTCAAATCCATAATAATCTCCACTTTGAGCATCTTTTGTAAGGTCTGCCTTCGCATCAAGACCGTTTATGGTAATATTTTCAGAACCAAGTCCTAACAGATTGGCAAGACTTTCATTACTTACTTTAATTTCCATAACTGCCTTGCTTCCATACTCATCTGATACAAAAGTCAATGCTTTAGAAAAGTCATATGCTCCTGCATAAGGAGAATATCCTGCATATTTCTCATTTGAACCATCTGTACTGTAAGGAACATTGGCATTTTCATCTGCCATAAATACGGTAACATCCGCAAGTTCAGCTCCCTCACACATTTTCTGGTAAACATCCGCCGGAGAATCTCCACCGTTTATTTCAATTTTTACTCCATTAATTGTGATAATACCGCCTTCATTTGTTCCAACACTTGTCTGAGCACTTAATGTAGAATCCGGATCAGACTGGAAAATCGCCTGGCTGGCATCACTTAATACTGTTATGGAATAATCCCTTGCCGGCACATTATCAGATAGTTTTTCCATTGTGATATGGGTTGTATTAGGATAAACTCTCCTGTCAAGATTTCCATTTAACAAAGCCTTCTGGTTAAATTCTGTATCCTGGGAAATCCTGTCAACTTCAGCTTTTATGGCATCTATTTCCTTTTGAATTGACTCTCTGTCAGATGTGCTGTTCGTTTCATTTGCAGCCTGTACTGCCAATTCACGCATTCTTTGAACTATGGCCATTGTTTCATTAAGAGCACCATCTGCAATATCAATAACAGAAACACCGTCTGAGGAATTTCTTGATGCCTGTTTTAGTCCTGAAATCTGTGCATGCATCTTGTTTGAAATAGCCATTCCTGCGGCATCATCTCCGGCATGATTAATTTTTAAACCGGATGATAGTTTTTCAACTGATTTTGCCAGGGCAGTTTCATTTCTAAGTAACTGATTATTGGCTTTTACCGCCGACATATTATAATTTACTCTCATCTTCTCACCTCATATTTTCCTTAACTGTTAACCTGATTAAGTTAAGCTTTCTCTTTTTCTTTCTTCAAATATTATATCGGAATCCGAAGTTGTAATAATTACCAAAGTCACTCAATGTTCAGCTTTTCATCACTTACAAAAGTCAAAAATGATTTTGCTGCATAATAAAGTTCTTTAGTTTGCACTTCCTCATCCTGTGTATTTACTTCTTTGTTGCTTTTATCTGAATTTAACATAAATTTGTTTATTTCCAGGGAATCTGAGCTTAAAACCACCAGATTTACCATGTACTTATCATTATCAGATAACATTTCCTTTAATGTGTCACCATTGTCTTCTAAAAGTTTTGCGCTCTTTGCATACTTAGCTGCAATAAAGGCATTTACAATCTTTCCCTTTATGGAAATTTCTGCTGCCACTTCACCTATTGATTCGCTGTCAAAGGTAATATTTACCTTTCCCTTATCTTCTGCATTGGCGCCTCTGATAATCTTTAAATTAATACCTGTAAGCTTATTTCCAACCATTACCGGCACACAATAATTTTCTTCCTTTGCCAGCTGTTTCATAAGGAAAAGCTGCTGCTGCATCATTCTTACGGCGTTTACATTATCATAGGTATCACCCCAATAGGTCATTGCTTTTAAAACATTTTCTGCTTTATCAGCCAGTTCATTAAGAGCCTGAGCCATCTCTTTGGGACTTTTAACACTTTCTGCAAATTTCTCCAATACCTGTTCTTTTAAATCTGCTACCTCGATATCATCATTGGCAGATTCCAAAACCTGATTAAACCAAGTATTTCTCTTATTTAACATATTTCCTGCCGCCAGGATATTGTAGGCAGTAAGAGGAATATTGCAATCTTTAAGCAGGGCAAGCACCTGGCTTTCACTTGTGGAAAATTCAGAAAACATTCTTGCTTTTTCATTAAATATTTTATTTTCTTCTTCAATAACCGCTTCTTCATTTTCACAGGTATAAAGATAATCCTCTAATTCATCCAAACCAGCACTTTCAATATCTGAAACCTTTTCAAAAGATGCCAGCTTTTCAGGGGATATTTTATTTAAAATACTCTTTGCCTGCTCTTTATTGTACTCATCAGAATTTTTGTTATCCTTATTACTGTTATCAGAAAATGCAGTCATTGCCTGACTGGTTATTTCATTGTTAATTCCGGTAAATTCAATGCCAAAAAAGTTGTCATCAATAGAATAATCCATTCCGGAATCCCTCATATTTCTTGAAGCCGTCATAAGATTTTTCAGGGTAATTTCCGCATTTTGATTCATCAAAGCTCCAAGAAAGGCCCCGTCTGATTTTTCAATTACATTTAGTATTCTGTATAATCCAACATAGGATTCTCTTTGCTCAAATGTAATTTCGTTATTATTTTCTAATTTCCACAAAAATTCACTATATTTCTGGCTGTCCTTTTGTCCGTCGCTGTTGTCTATTTTGCTTAAGGTCTCTTTAAGCTCATCCATGTCCATTTCAAGAGGATTAATTTTATCCTTTATTAGCTTCATTACATTTGACGGTGTAAGGCCTTCTAAAACATTATTAACTTTAAGAAGTTGAACTTTTACCGTTTCAATATTTTCTTTAGTAATACTAATACTGTTATAGGCAAGAATCCTTGTGGCCTGACGGTTTTGCATACTGGTTTCAAGATTCATGGATTCAAGTATTGCATCCACATTCCTAAATGCCTTTTGAATATTATCTCCCAGGTCTTTTCTCACATCTGTCATGGATTCTTCATATCTGTCAAGGGCTTTGTTACTCTTTGATAAAGTCTCATAGGAATTATCTTGTCTTTCATTAAACTCCTGTAAAACAATCTGACCTTCGTAATATACAGTTTTAATATTTACAGATTTGTTCCAGACATTTTCTACTCCCAAAACCGTATCAGGAAGATTTTTCGTTTCCGATACGACATCTAAAATCTCATTATAACTTTTAATATTTTCATCATTGGCCTCAAGACCTTCTGTTAAAAATAAAAGTTCGTAGATTTTTTGTTTTTCTTTTCCCAATTGTGTAACAAGACTTTCCAAAGGCTCTAATTCTACATCAATGCCCATTTTCATCATTCTTACAAAGGAATGGGAGGTCATAATAAGTCTTGTCTGCTCAAGACGGGCTCTGTAGCTTATATACATGTATAGGTTCTTTTTTTCCTTATTTCCTTCAAAGTCGAAATTTTCAGAATCCTCCAATACTTCTGTTTCCGATGCCTTTGTAACAATACTCTTTATTTCCAATAAGGTATTATCATATTTAATATTTTCAATATCTATTTCCCGATTCTTATTAGCGGCCTGTCTCAAATTTGAAATAGTCAGCTCTTTTGTCTCATAAACAAGGGTAGCCAGATCAATATCACTGGCATTTTCAAGGACTTCTACATACTCTATTGACTTTTCATATAGATTTTTT
The DNA here is from genome assembly GCF_900112085.1 of Acetitomaculum ruminis DSM 5522. Lineage (GTDB taxonomy): Bacteria > Bacillota > Clostridia > Lachnospirales > Lachnospiraceae > Acetitomaculum > Acetitomaculum ruminis. The sequence goes on along the minus strand of NZ_FOJY01000009.1, from coordinate 19,425 downwards.
TCATCTCCTGTAAGTAAAGCATCCGTTGGATTTTTTCCCAACATAATAGCATTGGCAATGGAGTTTATTACAGTTTCTTCATCTACAGGAAAAGTAATATTTGTAATAGCCTTATACTTTTCTATATTTTTTCCGGTAAGTTCAATATCATTTTCAATCATCCATTTTGAAATACTAAGATTTTCATCACTTATTTCAAAACCCTGAGATTTTAAGATACCTACTACCTGTTCTTCTAACTGCTGCCATTCTTTCTTTGACAAATGCTTAGTATTTTCTTCACTGCTGCCACTGTGTTCAGCCACATAAAGATTATTTATTGTAGGCTCTAAATCATTTTCTAAAATGTATTTAATACTGCCCTCTCCAGGTGTCATAAGGTCACCTGCAGTTTCCAAAGCCTGTTTCGACTCATAAATATTAATATCATTTACCGGAATATCCATAGTAGAAAGTTTATCCGAAAGACTTGAAGCCAGACTGGTGTTTCCCACTGCCCCTTCAATATCTGTAGCAGAAACCTCGCTTCCAAACATTTGAAAATCCTTCCCCTTTGCCAGGGCGATTTTTATTTTTTCCACAACAGTAATAATGCCCTCCACATCTGTATCTTCCAGGTTAAATCCTTCCCCCTGAATGATTTTGGCATCATTTCCTGTCATATTTTTAGTTATATATTCCAGCTGCTTTTTTACAAGGGCTATATCTTCCTTGCTAAGTTCCTCGTTTTCACCATTTTTCAAAGTATTTAAAACCTCATTAAAACTTTTTTGAATATTGGTGGATATTACACTATGGGCTTCATAATCAATGTTAATATTATTGCTTTTCTTTTCTACTTCAGTCTCACTTTCTTTAATATTAATCCCGGAAATATTAGGATTAGGTACTTTTGTAAGACTTGCTCCTTCAACTAACATTTTCTTTCCTCCATACTCAAACCTTGATTATACGCGTTTTGTAAGCAGTATAATCACCTTAAATAAACATTTCTTCTTCGATTTGTATTTCGACAGATTTAAAGAATAATATTAGTTGACCACATTTTCCCCTAATTAATTCACATCAAAAAAATGATACAGCTAATGAACTGTACCACTTTTTTATCATTATTAAAATGCTAAAATTTAAAAATCGCAACTCCAAAGGCCGGCAGCTTATATGCAAACGAAAAAGGTCTTCCATCACATTCTTTTTCTTCGCTTTCGTAAACTAAATCTCTCTTGGTTCCGCTACCACCGTATTCTTCTTCGTCACTGTTAAATATTAAAGTATATTTCTTCTTTTTAGGTACTCCCACCCTATAATCATCTCTGGCAATAGGAGTAAAATTACAAACCACTAATATACTGTTTCTCTTTTTTGAGGAATGTCTTACATAGCTAAAAATACTTCTGTAGGCATCATCTGCATTTATCCATTCAAAGCCCTCTCTATAAAAATCCAGCTCATATAATGCAGGATATTTATTATAAATATACAATAAATCCTTAAAGAAAAGCTGTAACCTTTGATGTGATTCTTCCGCTAAGAGATACCAGTCAAGCTCTCTTTTTTCACTCCATTCCCTTAGCTGTCCAAATTCCTGCCCCATAAAAAGCAATTTCTTTCCGGGATGAGTAATCATAAAAGCATAACCTACCATAAGATTTTTAAATTTATCCTCTATACAACCCGGCATTTTATTAATCATGGAACATTTTAGATGAACAACCTCATCATGGGATAATACCAAAATATAATTTTCGCTGTAATTATAGCTCATGGCGAAGGTCATCTTATTATGACATCCTTTTCTAAAAAGAGGATCCTGCTTCATATAGTCTAGAAAATCGTGCATCCATCCCATATTCCACTTGAGATTAAAATAAAGACCACCTTTTTTAACATCTCCCGTAACCATAGGCCAGGCCGTTGATTCCTCTGCAATCATCATAATTCCCGGATTTCTTCCACGAATCAAGGAATTCATATGCTTAAAGAAATTAATAGCCTCAAGGTTTTCATTTCCACCATATTCATTGGCAATCCATTGTCCACTTTTTTTGCCATAGTCCAAATAGAGCATTGATGCCACCGCATCTACCCTTAATCCGTCTATATGGTATCTTTCAACCCAGTTTAATGCACTTCCAATAAGATAATTTACAACTTCATTTTTTGCATAGTTAAATATCTTGGTTCCCCAGTCAGGATGTTCCCCTTTTTTAGGATTTGGATATTCATACAATGCCTCACCGTCAAAATCCGCAAGGCCGTGGGCATCCTTTGGAAAATGAGCCGGAACCCAGTCAAGAATAACCCCGATATTATGTTTATGAAAATAATTCACCATATAGGCGAAATCCTCAGGACTTCCGTATCGTGAGGTAGGTGCATAATACCCCGTTACCTGATAGCCCCAGGAGCCGTCAAAAGGATATTCGGAAATACCCATTAATTCTATATGAGTAAATCCCATATTCCTTAAATAAGGAGTAATATTCTTAGCAAACTCCTTATAAGAATAAAATCCGTCTTCTCCCCTTGGATGTTTTTTCCAGGAACCAATATGTGCCTCATAAATAGCAACGGGACTTTTAAAAATGTCCTTTTCACTTCTTTTAGTCATCCATTTGTCATCTTTCCATTTGATATCGTCTACATCATAGACAATAGATGCCGTTTCCGGTCGAACCTGACTAAAATTTGCATAGGGATCTGCTTTGTAAAGCTTTTTCCCGTTTTTTGTGGTGATACAATATTTGTAAACAGCACCTTCCTTAACTCCCGGAATGAAAAGTTCATATATACCATTTCCGTTAAGAAAATTCATAGGGGAGGCATGTTCATCCCAGCCGTTAAAATCTCCAATTACATGAACACATCTGGCATGAGGTGCCCATACGTCAAAAAAAGTACCAATTACACCGTTTTTTTCAACAACATGTGAGCCCATTTTTTTATAAATCTCATAATGAGTTCCCTGACCGTATAAATACATGTCTAATTCACCTATAAAATTATCTGAATCCCATTTCTGCATAGGCTCCCACTTCTCCTTTTTTTATTCTATATCCTTTTCTCTGATAATGGTAAATCCATCTTCGTCTTTATCTTTAGAGAAAAGATTTCCAAGCCTTCTTCCAAGGCCGGTAGATGAAGCTTTTTGCATAGCATGATCAAGTATTTCTATAACTTCATCCAAACTTGTCTGACTTTCGTCATATCTCATCTTACCAAGCCTTGTATAAAGAGCTAAAATACCCATTTCTTCAATTTTGAAATTATGCTCTTTTACATACTCTTTTGAAAACTCAATAAGTTCATCGTTATTAAATTTAGGAATGTTTATATTAATATTGAATTTTTTTGCAAACTTTGGTGCTTTGGATAACATTTCAGTCATTGGAGCAATTTCATCCTCCATAATAACCGTAAGTCCACCGGTTTTTCCTTCCATAACCTTAGACAGCTCTTTCACCTTTTCCGGTAAAAGATCCCCAGCTTTTTCAATAATAAGGTAACCGCCCTCAAGCTTTTTAATAAGTGAGCGTATCTCTTTATTATTTAATTTTTCTCCGGATACCTTTCCAACCTTACTTTGCTTTCCTGGAAATTCCTTTCTTATGGCCTTAACAATGTTGGTACCAAGCTTAGTCTTTCCAGAGCCTGTTCCCCCTGTAATAACAATATTATTCTTAGTAGAATCTTTTCTTGCCCCAACATTTAATTTAAGGGCGGTAAACATACTGTCTAACTGCTCTTCCATACCCCTTACCTGCATAAAATATGTAAAAATCTTCTTAACATTTTCATCCATATGATAGGTATAGGCTCTTTCTTCCTTATTTTCATTGCTGTTAATTATTGATTCAAGAGTACTTTCTTCCTCATCAATAAGTCTTTGCTCATTGTCAACAAATACTTCCTCTGCCTCTTCTATAGCCTTTTCCAGCAATTCAATGCTTTTATCTTCAGTTTTGTTTCCATCCTCTGATTTTACTTCTTTGACGCCATCAGGTTTGTTCACTTTTGCATTTTTTATTTCTAAAGGCTTAACTTCATAAGATTTATGCTTTTTAGACTTCTTCTTAATATCTTTTAATATCTTTTCCTGCTGTTTTTCAATAACAGGAATATTTCCACTGATATCATTAATAATATTTTCAGCTTCCTCTATAGCCTTTGCCTTTGCCTCTTCAAAATTCTTCTTTTCTTCTTTTAAAATAGCCTCTTCAGCACGCTTTTTGGTCTGCTCCCATTCCTTTAAAACTTCTTGTATACTACTCTTTTTATTTTCATCCTTGGCATATTTATCCTTCTTCTTGTCAAAATCAAGATTTCCGGCTATTTCTTTTTCCAGGATACTTCTGTATTTTTCAACAAGTTCAGAATTATTATCGACAAATACATGCCCTTCCCTGGTAGAATTACTGTGTTCAACCATATTTTTAATGTTATTAATGGTAAAATTCACAGTTTCCTTTTCTGTGGCATTAATAATAGTCTGCATGCTTTTAGCAAGTTCCTCCTGCAAATGAGAAGTATTAAACTTGCTGGTGGTTATTTCAATAGGCTTAATATTCAAATCATTAGCACTTTTTTCTGTCTTTTCATCGGTGGTTTTCATTTTCGCTTTTTCGTAATATTCAAGCTGAATTGGAGTAAGTGTTTCGTAAAGCATCTTTAACTCCAATGCTCTGTCAACATATTTACCCTCACCAAACCACAAAAAGAGCTCATCGCATTGCTCAACGCATTTATTAATCTTTCCGGCTTTATGATATAAATATGCAAGCTCGTAAAGCCACTTCTCATTAAATTCATGCTCTTTGTATTTTTCAAGGACATCCACCTGTTCTGCCACAGGTGCATTAGAAAACTTTAATAATTTGTATCTTAAAATAAATCTTCTTGTATCTTCCGGAGCAACATTTGCAAACTCACTGTAATAGGCAGTTGCATTATTAAACTCCTTTAATTTAATAGAAATATTTGTAAGTCTGTATAAAACAGCCTTTCCCTTAGGTGCCAAATCATAGGCTCTTAAAAGAAGGTCCCTGCTTTCAAAATATTTACCCACTCTCTCGTATACATAGGATAAATTAGTAAGAAGGTTAATACTTTTAACCTTATCCATTTCTATCTCATCCGCAATCTTACTTGCAGCCACAAAATCCTTCGCCCTAACAAGTCTTTTTATCTCATCCAATTTTAACTGAAATTCATATTTATCCACAATTATCACCTCACCAATATAAAAATATATCATGAAAAGCACAGCTAAAAAGCATAACACTTCTAACAGGTATGCTTTTATTCTTATACATTTATTTGCATAAATCTCCCATATATCACATTTTACAACATTTAATATTCCCTTACAATCTAAACTTATATCACTTATTCACTAATAGCTCAAAAATCCCCAAAAGACTTTATCTAAAATAATTAAAAAATGGCATTTTAATGTCCCTCTATAGCTTTATTAGTAAAGCGGACATTCTTAAATCCGCTTCGCTACTTCCTCATGAACGCAGTGGCACTTTGTGCCACCTGTCAGAAGGGGCTTTAACCCCTTCTGACACTAGTAAGCTTATACCCCCGCTTAAAGCTTACGCTTTTGAAGCGGGGGATTGCTTACACTGCGTTCAAAAAGATTCGAATATCTAATTTCCTACTTTGTATCGTCAGCATTGATTTTTATATTTACCTAGGTAATTAAGGCAAAAAAGATGGATGCCCCCTGTCTACTTGACAGGGGGCATATCAAATACAAGATAGCATCCATATATTTTGTTTGGTTCAAAAATATGTGTCCATGATTTTTGTTACATATCATTTTTTACGGTATTTACTTAACGATTAACAATTTCATAATACTGCCTTGAAGTAATCCTGTAAACCAGGCAATATACCAAGGCAAAAACTGCTATTGATGAGAAAATTGTTATATTAAAGGTAAATGCATCTACATAAAGTATCATTCCCAAGAATAAGCGAATAATGCTGCTGGCTACTACTGTATGAATTCCTGCCGCTATAATAGGCATAAAAAACATTATCATCACTTGTCGGTTTATGCTGGATTTTACTTCTTTTTCAGTAAGCCCCACTTTTTTCATGATTTCGTAACGGCTCTTATCCTGATATCCTTCAGACATTTGCTTGTAATAAATAATAAGTACCGTAACCATTAAAAATATTATAGCCAAAAATATTCCCACAAACAGCACACCACCGTATAAGCTTATAAAAAACTGCGTATCTTCCTGCTTAATAATAATACTATAATCATCATTATCACATAAAGAAGACAGCAAGGCTTTAATTTGAGAGATTTCATCTTCAGACATCCTTTCTTTTAAATTAAATGAACTTATATACTGCATAGAACTCTTAAGGTTTTCAGGAATACTGGGATCATTTTTAAGGAGTGAAATAGCTGTTTTTTTGTCAGGAACAACAATATAAACACTGGTAAAAAGATCCATAGTAGAATCCCTAAATAAGGATAATGTTTTATATTCTAAATCCCCCATGGCCTTATAGGTGTTATTGCCGCAGGTTAAATGAGTATATTTATTTTTTTGGGAATCAATAACTCCCACTTCATCCTTTTTAAGCTTTATAGGCTCCTTAGCAAATTTATTATAACTGTCTTCCAATATAATATAGACATTTCTCCAGACACTCATATTATATCTGTCATCATCTGATAAATATCTGAAGTATCCTATTTCATCGCCTTCATAAAATCCCCATTCACTGCTCCACAAAGCCCTGGTTTCTATATCTTTTATATCTAATCCTTTTAATTGTTTTACTGCATTTTCAAATTTCTTTCCAGATTCTTCATTCTCAGTGGTATAGCGAAAGATTATATCTTTAGGACAACGATTTTCTATGCTTCTTTTTCCAAGGGCTGATAAAGAAAACACGCTGCTTATAAGTATAATTACAGCAGTAGACAATACACATATTGAAGCAAGTCCCACAGCATTATGCTTCATTCTGTACATCAAATTTCCAACCCCGATAAAATTATTGGTTTTGTAATATAGTTTTTTATTATTTTTAATCCATTTTAAAATAGCAATGCTTCCTGCTGTAAATAAACAATAGGTAGCTAAAACCACAAGAAAAACTGCTAAAAAGAAGAAAAATAAACTATCTATCGTATTTTCACAATTTATAGCTATATAGTATCCTGCTATAAGAGAAATAAGGCCGATTATCAATATTAAAAATTTAATTTTAGGTTCTTTTTCTCCTGCTTTATTACTTCTTAACAGTTCTACCGGTTTGCTTAATTGTATGGAACAAATATTATAAATTAAGGCAATCCCATAAATAACTGTAGCTAATATGCAAGTCATTATCACCGACTTTGTTGAATAAACCATTCCTTCCACAGGTTGCTGATTTGTAAGTTTATATAAAACCATAACCATTAATTTATTTAAAAAAGTACCTGCAATAATGCTAAAGGCAAGACTTATTATAAGATAAAATGAGCTTTCGTATAAAAGCATAAGATTTATGTTCTTTTTTGTTAATCCAAGTATCCCGTAAAGCCCTATCTCCCTTCTTTTATCCCTCATAATAAAAGCATTGGCATAAAGGATTATTACTGCTGCAATTATGGCAATTATGATGCTTCCTATCATAAGAATGGAAATAATATGTCCGGCACCATAAAATACTTCTTTTTCATCTTTTATGAAAAAATCACTAAATGCCATGGATGAAATAATATAAAAAGTCATCATAGTTAAAATACTTACAATAACAAAAGGTATTCTTGTATGGCGACTTTTCGCCATGCTATTTTTAATAAGGCGGATGAGAAGTTTATTATTCACTGTCATCTCCCCCTCTCATAAGAACTGTTACACTGTCACAGATTTTATCAAGCATTTCATTTTTAGTCATTGCCCCTTTATAAAGCTGATGAAATACTTCTCCATCTTTAATAAACATAACTCTGTCTGCATAACTGGCTGCCACATTGCTATGAGTTACCATTAAAATAGTCTGACCTTTTTTATTAATTTTTCTAAGCTGGCTTAAAAGATTTGTTGAAGCTTTAGAATCTAAAGCTCCTGTAGGTTCATCTGCCAAAAGGATTCTGGGATTTGTAATAAGTGCCCTTGCTATAGCAGCCCTTTGTTTTTGTCCTCCGGATACTTCATAAGGGTATTTTTTTACAATATCTCTTATTTCAAGATTTTCAACTATGGGAATCATCCTGCTTTCCATCTCATCATAATTTTTTCCTTCAAGCACCAAAGGAAGTAATATATTATCCTCTAATGAAAAATTATCTAACAAATTAAAATCCTGAAAAATAAATCCAAGATTTTCTCTTCTAAACATAGTTCTTTCTTTATCTTTAAGTTTTGAAAAATCTTTTCCATCCACCAAAACGCTCCCCCCACTAGGAACATCTAAGGCTGCCATAATATTTAAAAGGGTTGTTTTTCCACTTCCGGATTCTCCCATTATGGCTACAAACTCTCCCTCTTCCACTGAAAAATGAACATCTTTTAAAGCTGTTACTTCATTGCCTCCAAAACGTGTTTTATATACCTTTTTTATATGATTAACTTCTAGTAATGACATGATTTTCTTCCTTTCTTTTTATTTAATCTATCAAGGATTTTCTTTTCCAAAATATATATTTTGCTCTAGCTAAAACTTATAAAAATATATAACTCCTATTCTTTACAATACTAATATATAAAAAAAAGGATTGTGAAACCATTTCTTTGGCTTACAATCCCGGTTTTTAAACTTACATTTTTGTAAGATTGGATTTTTTTAACAGATCTTTTTTACAAATTATTGAAAAAGTACTTCCTTTTCCCACTTCAGAATAAAGCTTTAATTCATGACCTAATTTTTCACAAATGCCATTGCAAAGATAAAGTCCTATGCCACTGGCCTTTTTGTCTAAGCGGCCGTTAAAACCGGTAAAACCTTTTTCAAAAACCCTGGGAATATCCTCAGTTCTGATACCGATTCCCGTATCTATAATATTAATTGCCACAAATTCTTCATTTATTTTTCCGGTAATGGTAATACCGCCTTCATTGGTATATTTTAAAGCATTGGAAATAATCTGTTCTAATACAAAAGAAAACCATTTCTCATCTGTTAAAACAGAAATATCAAGATTTTCAAGCTTAATGCTTAAATGCTTTTGAATAAAAACAGGAGCATATTTTTTTATAATCTCCTTAACTATAGTATCTATTTTTTTATTTTCAATAACTAAATCTGAAGACATACTGTCAAAACGAATATAATTAAGAGCCATTTCAACGTAACTTTCTATTTTAAATAATTGATTTTTATAATCTAAAGAACTTTCTTTTGATGTATCAAATAAGGCTCTTAAGGCTGAAATAGGAGTTTTAATCTGATGTGCCCATAATGTAAAAAAATCTTCCTTTTCCCTGATGATTTTCCAATACTTTTCTAAATCCTTCTTTTCTGACTCTAAAAGAAGCTTATTGCTTTCGTTATTATATTTTTCTACTAATTTCTTGTTTTTATTTAAAGTAATTCCTATAAGAAGTCCCCAAATAATTAAATTAAAAACTACAATATAAATAATATATTCTCTAGTAATATTATAAAGATATCCTATTGCCATATCTATTAAAAGATTACAAATACAAAAAATCAAAAGATAGGAATTTTCTTTTAAAATACTATTTTTCTTCCACAATGTAACCCATCCCCCTTTTTGTAACTATCATATCCTCTTTACCAAATTTCATAAGCTTTTTGCGAATTCGTGTCATATTAACCGTTAAAGTATTATCATCCACAAATTCCTCGGCTCCCCAAAGCCTTTCCATAATCTGCTCACGGCTTACAAGTTTTCCCTTGTTTTCAAATAATATTCTAAGGATTAAAAATTCATTTTTAGTAAGATCAATCCTATCACCTTCATAAATCATTGTGCATTCATCTAAATTAAGGATTACATCGTTAATTAATAAGCTATTTGAACTGGCAAAAACCTCACCACTACGCCTTAGTACTGCCTGAATTTTTGCAATTAAAACCGACATATCAAAGGGTTTTGATATAAAATCATCCCCTCCCATGTTCATTGCCATTACAATATTCATGCTATCATCTGCAGAAGAAAGAAACACTATAGGTACCTTTGAAAACTCACGAATTTTAGTGCACCAATAAAAACCATTAAAAAAAGGAAGGCCTATATCAAGTAAAACCAGATTTGGATTATACTCTTTTAATTCTCCCACGATATTTTCAAAATTCTTTACGCACACCGCATCCATATGCCAGCTTTTTAACTGTTTTATTATACTTTCCGCTATAACTTTATCATCTTCCACTATAAATATTTTACTCATCTTATTTTCCTTTTTCATTATTTTTCTTTTGTATTAAATTATATACTTTTGTTTTTTTTAAATGCAATTAATAATTAAATCCAATTTGGAAATGCCTATTATCAACTTATGTACCATTTTGTTTTTTTAAATGCAATCAATTATTAAATCCCCTTTGGGGACTTTCACCTGTTAGAAAGATACGCTACAAGGCACACCGCAAAAAACCGGCTGCTGAATTTCTACAACAACCGGTTAAATAACTACCATCATACTTACCTTTTCTATTTTCTACTCATGATTATTTCCAAACTTTTTATAGGGAAATGAAACTACTACCAGTAAACCACATAGTAAAAAAGCAAAACTAATACCTGGAATAATATATTCTATTAATGCACTTCCAAATATATTATAAAGCAAGTCCTTAATACCAAGATTTATCAATGAAGCATCCGAAAGCATTGAAAATGTAGCTATTTACATAACCACCGTAAAAATACCTAAAAAATAAAAAACCATCCTATTGCCTTCAATTTTAACAAATTGCTTGATAATAATTCCTAATGCAAAACCTATTAGCAAAAATAATAGTGGTTTAATAGATGCACCAAATGAAAGAATTGAACTAATGTTATATTCTTTGCTAATTTGCTCATAACCGTTACGTGTTGCAATAACATTTATCAACACGTATACCATTATCATTAAAAAAGACGCTCCACAACTTACAACCTTCTTTTTCATAAAAATCACCCCTTATCAAATAGACATTGAAGCTATTTTTTTATTTTTATCATAATTATTTAAATCTCCTATAGTTAATTTTCTTAAATCGCGACTTCTTATATGTGAATGTTAGCATTATTCTGAAAATGATTAAAATAACTTTTTTTTACCATTAATGTTAAAAAATCTACCATACTTCTATAATAATATGAACTTACATAGATTTATTAAAAAATATAATATTGGTATTAAATTAAGAAATTTACAAATAATATAGAATTAACACAAGAGAGAAATTTTTCTTTAGCTTGTGGAGACCGTGTAAAACTAAAACTTTAGTAGCAATATAGTGGTCGTAGAAAACAAGAATCCCACGACTTTAGTTTTGTGTGGAGTGTCAACATAGTTAATTTGCATAAAATAATTCATTATCAAATAATATTATTATAGATTTTTTTTCTTGCATTTTTTCCATTTATACTATATACTAACTTGGTGTCTTAAAGACATCTTCATCATTTTGTGAATGGGATATTAGCTCAGTTGGTAGAGCACTTGACTTTTAATCAAGTTGTCCGGGGTTCGAATCCCCGATGTCTCATATAGTACAGAAAAGAACATCCTTACAGGATGTTCTTTTTTTGCTTTGCAAACACAGGTTTCATAAAATAACGAAGTGAATGTATCTAATTCAGACACCGTAAACACAAAAGTCTTCAATGAAACTTTTGAGAAACCCGGTGGTGAAAATTCCAAAGTAACAGAGCGTACAATCTTTTTCCAACGGAAAGAACATGAGTACGATTTGATGTATCATGTTTATTTCAGAAAACGGTGATGCTTTCCCTGATAGATATGCTCCGTTGACACAAGCACAAAATGATTACTTCACGGTTTTTTAATTTTAAAATCTTTTGTTTCATAATTTTTTAATCTTTTCTGAGCTGATTATCTCATAAATATTTTTCCTGTTTGTTTCCCTTTTTTTCACTCCTCACCTTTTTTATTCTGTTTTCAGGTTTCATAAAAACTCTTATTAAAACGGACTTTAATAAATCAGCTTCCTTACTTCCTCATGGACACAGAAACATCTTTTGCTCCATTTCAAAAATAACTTTGCCATTTTCTATCACAAGTAAGTTTTTGTCTTATTTTAAAACTCACCCTTAGGAGCAAGATATTGTTTACACTGCCCTAAAGATTCTAATAATCCTAGTGTTGCATTGCGTACAATTAGAACCCAATGAGTAATTATAGTATACATTTACGCATTCATTAAGTGAAAATATACAAAAATATTTTACTTTGCCCTCACATTTTCAGCATATTACATAAAGTATTCAAGTTTTTTTAATAGGAATTTTTAAATTCAAATAATTATTTTCAATAAATTCAGAAAATAGTATAACTATTCTTTTGCTACACCTTTTACCAAAATAGAATAAAGAATATAATAATGTAGAATATCAATTATTAACCAAAACTCAAAGAATATCAATTTTCCACGATACACAAGATTAGATAAAAAATTTCGTATTTGACTTATTCAGTTGTAAAAACCCAAAAAGTATACTTGAATTTTTTCAGAAAATAATTATCCATTATTCAATAATCCTAGAACAAAAAATACTGAAATTTCCGTAACAGAAATCATACAAAATCTTCCTATAGCTTTCATTAATAAGAACAGTTAAAATAGTCTACGGATATTTTTAATTAAAATTAAATTATAAAAGGAGAGCCATGAAAAAACGTAAAAGAAAAATACTAATAATTATTAGTAGTTTATTGCTGTTATTAGTTGTTGGATGGGGAATATTTTGTGTGAGAATCTATGATGAAAACATTAATATCCGTTGCGAAACTTATGATTTAACTAAGCTCCGTGTAGAGGATTTTGATGGACTTAACTGCAAGGAATATTCATTTCCGTCAGATAAAGGACAGATGTTGGCAGGATATTTATACAGTGCCGGTGAACATCAGCGGGGAATTGTAATTATCGCTCACGGATTTGGCGGAGGCCATAATTCCTATATGGATTGTGCAAACTATTTCGCCCAAAATGGTTATTTCGTTTTCGCCTATGATGCCACTGCAAGCGATAAAAGCGAAGGTGATGGTATAGGCTGTACACCACAGGGTGTTGTAGATTTAGATAAAGCCATTTCATATATTGAGTCAAATGAAGATATTCCTGATTTACCTATAGTTCTTTTTGGACATAGCTGGGGTGCCTACAGTGCCTACAATGTGCTGACCTACCACCCTGAAATTAAGGCTGTTATTGGGGGCGCAGGTTTTAACAAATCCTCGGATATGTTTGAATCATTTGGTAAGAAGTCTGTCGGCAATATTATATATGCCCTAATGCCATTTGTTAAGCTTCATGAATTTGTTCATTACGGTAAATATGCCGTTAACACAGCATTAGATGCTTTTGAGGCTTCAGATGCCCAGGTGATGGTTGTACACAGTACAGATGATGACATAATTATGACCGAGTATGGATATGATTTATTTTATGATAAATATAAAGATAATCCCCGCTTTAAATTTGTAAAATTTAAAGACAGGGGACACAACAAATTATTCTTTGACCCGGATAACACCTATGTGGACGAATTTAATGAACAATACCAAAACTGGCGTGCAAATCTGGATTATGATACGGATGCCAAGGAAAACCATGACCGCTTTATAAAAGACGAGGCCAAATATTACAAAGAACATCTGGACCGTAGTAAATACTGTAATCGCCTGGAAAAAAAATTGTTTAAAAAATTCCTAAATTTCTACGATGAGGCAATAAAGTGAACTACTCCGACTTATAAAAGTCGGAGCTTCCTGTTTCAACCACTACTGCATCGGCTACGAATATACGCAACACAACGTCTTACACAGTGTCCACAGGCGTATAAGTTAGGGCTATCCCATCCCTACTATATATTTAGTTTTATGCTACTACAAAAAATTCCTTTAGTATGCGCAATCCTTCATGTAAGATGTTGATAGTGGCGTTCTGGTCACGGCTTATTGTAAGATCACAGTCACATTTCATTGTACGAATGGTGAGATTTTTAATCTATATCCATAATTGTTAACTGAGAACGAAATCCTAACTTAGTATCAATCCATAAATATGCCTTGCCATCCTCACAAATTGAACACATATATCAAATCCTCTCTCTAAACTAATACTTTTATCAGCTAACCTATATATTACAAAATCTCCATTATCTTTTTTAAACCAGGCAGATGTAATATCACTTTTACAAGAATACTTATTATACTTCTCAAAAACCTTCACCACGGAAAGGTTTTGTCTAATCAAATATTCCATGTATTTCTCATAAACCTTAGTATTTAAAGATACATCTAACTCTTCGCAACCGACATACTCTAAAGAAAAATCAGCCTTAGTAGGATAATTATCTATTTACGCCGTTTAAATGCTTTGATGACCATTGTAAAGCGGACATTCGGAATCCGCTTCGCTACTTCCTCATGAACGCAGTGGCACTTTGTGCCACCTGTCAGAAGGGGCTTTAACCCCTTCTGACACTAGTAAACTTATACCCCCGCTTAAAGCTTACGCTTTTGAAGCGGAGGATTGCTTACACTGCGTTCAAAAACCCCTATCTCTCGATTTATATTGCTAACTTCAAGCACACTCCTCTTATTATCTTATAAGGATTCTCATCTATATTCTGTGTTTTTAAATTATAGATATGAAACGAACATGCTGGTAAACTATGTCAGAAAAAAAACTTCAAGTCGCAAATCTTTTTTATACATAATTAATTTCATCATTATTCATTTTATAAGATAATTATCACATATATTGTGCATAAACAAATTAAATTAAAAAACAGACTATCCTTGCAATTTCAAAGTTAGCCTGTTTACCATCGCCCATTCTTATTCACTTTGTCATTCATCTAGCTCTAGATTTTCTTCAAATAACTTTACCATAGCTTCTATATCACATACAAGTTATTGATAATAAGCTTTCTTTTTAGGATTTCTACAGCCTTGCAATACAGTTCTAATCATTTACCCATCTTATTTTTCTGTTCCGTTGTCATAAAAGCCTCCTCGATTATATATAATCTCCTCTAATGTACTGTAGTGGTCAGACATTTTTGTAACACCTCTACCTAAATTATTCCAATCTTCATACTCCTTTTTTTGAACGATGTTAAATATCCGTTGTACGAATGCGGGCGGATACAGTTGTACCAACTATATGCAAACTGATAGATAACATCGTCGAGTTCCTTATCAGTGCGAAAGTGGTACTGATAAATCAGTTCTGCTTTCATGGTGTTGTAATAACGTTCCATAGGCGCGTTGTCATATGGAGTTCCAGTATAAAGTTGTACTAATTTATGTACAATTAGTATTAAATAAAAATATACAAATGCTCCTAGAATGCAAAATTAAAACCGTAGTTTGACAACTGAATATCGCTTAAAAAGTCTAGTTTACTCTTGCAATAAGGTCTGTTAGTGTTCATATAACAATTACTATCTGAGGATAGGAGCGGATATGAACTTTATGTATAAAGGTCAGTTAGATCTGACAGATAGGATAACAATAGAAACAGGATTATGTAAGGGAGAATCTTTTAAGAAAATTGCAAAGAGAATAGGGAGATATCCATCTACTGTTTCGCATGAGGTTCTTGAAAATAGAACTTATATCAGAAACACCTATTTTGCAGGTAAAGATTGTAGATTGGTAAGAAATTGTCGAAAAAAGGGTATGTGTGGCGCTGATGAGTATGCTTGTCATTATTTCTGCAAGCATTGTAGAGGCGTTAATTGCACTAAAATCTGCGATAAATACCAATCCGTAGCATGTCGTAAACCAGAAAGACCACCTTATGTGTGTAACACCTGCAAAGAGCGAAAATTATGTATTAAAGACAAGTATATCTATTCAGCACAGTATGCTGATGCAGCATCAAGTAGAAGACGTTCTGAAAGTCGCCAAGGTATACGTTTGACGGATGAGCAGAAAGTTTTTGTTGATAAGCTTGTTACAAGATTGGTGCGAAAAGGACAACCTTTGACACATATTTATGCGGAGCATGAGGCCGAGATGCCTATATCGTTGAGGAGTCTCTATAATTACATTGATGCTGGAGAGCTAACTATTAAAAATATCGATTTAAGACGTAAAACAAGCTATCGCCAGCGTAGAAAGAATGCAAAGGGAGTATCTAAAGGATTCGCGAATCTGAAGTATCGAGAAGGACGAACTTATGAAGATTTTGAATCGTTCATGAAGTACTCAGCTCTAAGTGTCATAGAAATGGACACTGTTAAAGGTGTTAGAGAAAAAGGCAAAAGACTTCTCACAATGATATTTCGAGATAACTCTATAATGCTGATGTTTCTTATGCAGGATGGTTCATCTTCATCAGTCAAGATGGTCTTTGACTTTCTTGAACGAGGATTAGGTACTGAAAGATTCGTGAGGTTGTTTCCCGTTTTCCTGACTGATAATGGAAGTGAATTTAAAAGACCTGAAGACCTGAAAATGACAGAAGATTATCTCATAAGAACAAATATTTTTTATTGTGATCCAATGGCTTCTTGGCAGAAACCTCATATAGAGAAGAATCATGAATTTATAAGATATGTGATTCCGAGAGGAAAGAGCTTGAATCCATACACTCAGGATGATATGACGCTTTTAATGAATCATATCAATAGCACTCGCAGACAAAGCTTAGGTAACAAGGCACCGTATGAACTTATTAATGAAGATGACGAGGATATGTGGGCATTATTTAATTTATTAAAAATGGACCTCATCCCGCCAGATGAAGTCCACTTAATGCCTGACCTGTTCTTGAAGAACAAGTAAACTTAGATTGAATGCAGATTGTAATTGCGACCATAACTTATGTAATTAAACGAGTCGCTTTTACTTTTGCATAAGAAAGCCGAGTCGTTTGTTTGCTATGCACTTTTTAATTACATACTACATTCGGATGATTTGATTTTAGCATGTTTTATAAAAACTTACACCTGAAATTTAAGTGATTTTAGGGTCAAAAAACGCCTCCATGTAATTGAGCGATATTTCAGTATGGTCTTAGTTTTTCATTCAAGGAATCATAAAAGAACTGTTAGATTCAAATAATCCACAGATTTTTTATTACAAGTCAGTTTTATGGCAATACCTGGTAGACAATCATAATTATTCTGGCAGCTATGTAAACTTCTGTTTGTATCTAAAAAAATATGAGGAATTTGAAAGCTATTTTAAAAAGAGAAGACCTTCTAATGTTAACAATGTAACCTTAAGATATGAAACAGGTATGGAGAAACAAGCTCAGCTTGATTGGAAAGAAAGAATAGAATTTTTTGCTTGATAATGGTGAAAAGATTATTGTTAATGTTTTCGTGCTACTTTTGTCTTATTCACGGTTTAGGGTATACCGACTATCCATTTCAAAAACTCAGGATGTTTTATTTAATTTTTTGGATAACGCATTTGAAGTGTTTTAATGTATTAGGGCAAAGAAAAAACTCCCCTGAACTATTTCAGGAGAGCGAGTTTCTCTTTAATTTTGTAGAATATATATAATCCGAACTCTGTTTTAGACTCAAAACTTCCATCCAGATTCTTAGATCAACACAATAATTATGGCTAGAAAAGACTTTTGATATATCTCTGAATTAGAATTCGAACGAGAATAGATTCGCTATCTTTTTTCTTATGAATGCCAGAATTGAATTATTATGTTGTAAAGACCCATACTAAACTTGATTTCATAACCAAACACCTAAACGATCTCACAATTTTAGATATTTGGTTATAAAATCAAGTAATAGAATATTTATAATCCGTTTTGGTATAAACCTTATAAACTATAATTCAACAGGAAAACAAGGCTACATACAAAAATATATGTTAAATTCCTTATTTTATTTATTAAAATTTCTACAGTGATTATATGGAAGAAGCTAGTCAGATATAAAATATCCTCTTCCCCTCCTATTTAACAAGTAAAAGTCATATACAACTAAGGTAAATATTAAAAAATTCCTTTATCTTAGTTAACGATTTTGGCGAATACCATTGGATTATATTTAGTTCATATCTTAAATTTCTCAATTTATCATAAAAATATACCTCAAATTACACTTAATATCATCTTAAAACCTTTCAAAAGAGCATACTTCTAAAACTTTTTGTATGCTTTTCAATTATTTATTCTATTTTTTAGTAAAGGATTATTACGAATTAGAAATAATATAATAGACTTATTTAACGCTATTTAGAATCCTTTATGCTATCGTTTCTTGGTAACATATTAATTAGATTAACTTGGAACAATGTTATTGTATTACAATTATATTAATATTTCAAGTATACTTTTTTACAAATGTTACTTAAATATTAATAACTTTTTTGTGAATTTTTTAGTCACTCATAAAATAAATACTTTTTTATTGTTTCATATCTTTACTTTAGAGTTAATCACAACATTGATTACAATGTATTGTCTCTATCCCTTCTAAAATTACCGCATTCTATCTCTCATCAAAACTCTTTAATACTGCTATTAGTATGATTTAGTGGACACGAAAAGTACGACACATTAAAATCAATAATAAAGAAAGGATGTGTTTCACAATGGCCCACAATGGCAAACGATACTCTGAAGAATTCAAACAACAAATCATTGATTTGTATTTATCTGGAAAATCAGCGAAACAGCTCGCAGAAGAATATGGCTTAGTCGAGCAAACAATCTACAAATGGAAGAAGCTTTATGCTCCATCTATTGAGGTAGATGAAAATCAAACAATCTCCATGAAGGAGTACAATGATCTTCAAAAGAAGATGCATGAACTTGAAATGGAGAATGAAATATAAAAAAAAGCTACAGCCATATTCGCCAGAAAACAATAATTGAAATCGTTGCCTTCATAACAGAATATCAAAATAAATATCCGATTAAACTCATGTGTAAAGTGTTAGGTATTAATCGCAGCACTTATTACAAGGTCGCTAATCGAACTGAATCTGCAAGAGACTGATGCTGTATCATAATTGTTGACACTTTATACTCGTATATGATGATATATAGTACGAGGAAAAGGAGGTGCTTTTAATGGCACGAAATCAGAAACACTATGATACAGATTATAAGGTTCAGTCTGTAAATTTAGCTAAGGAAATTGGTCTTAGCAAAGCTGCACGTGAACTTGGTATTGCTCCAAGTACACTAAATGGTTGGATAAAAGCCACTCGCGAAGGACGTCTTATTTCAACCCCTGATTCACAGACTCCTAATGAAGCAATGTCTCTTGCT
>NZ_FOJY01000005.1:4122-191418 GCF_900112085.1 Acetitomaculum ruminis DSM 5522 | reverse complement strand
GGCTATGTCACAACAAACAGTTGATAAATAGCCATTTTTATAGGGGAGTATCAGAACTCCCCTACAAACTGTTATTTGCAGTTATCTATACTCATTTGGAATTTCGATATGAAGTGTCTCACACAATAACTTCACATCATGTGCATCATTTTCATCAAACTCGTATCCCAGATGGAACATTACTTGACTATATGGTTCAATACAGGAAACCTCTATTTCCTCAATTCTTCCTTTACCCGAAAAAGTTTCTACCGGAAAACAATCCCCATCATAAAGAATTTCACCTTCGTCCGTATATTCAAAACAATGCAAATCAATAATTCTGTTTTTCAAATCTTCCCATACAGTATGGTTCAATGTTGTATATTCCATCTTAATCTCATAAAAGCCATTAGCTTTCATTATTTCTATAAAGTTCTGATAATCGTTCTTTTCTACAAAAATGTCAATATCATTATGGGCTCTTGACTGATATCCAAGAAGAGCATCTACACCCCAGCCACCATCAAGAAAGACTTTAATCTCCGCATCTATTGCAAATTGAAGAATCTGTTTTACATCTGTTATATTGACCATCTTATCATCTCCACAAATTCTAATTAGGCGACCAGAGGAACTGCTGGTCTGTTTGATAAATCTCTGCATTTAGCAGTTTTCAATGTTGCCAAAACGAAAGTTAAGAAGATGTTCCTTTTCTCCATGTCGCTTTCTTTGGCGTAATTTACAAGGTTATTCCACACAAGATAGTTGTTCAGATACTTGGTAGAAACACCGTTAAAGCCACGCATAAACCTCTTTAGCTGGCTATGGTAGCTATTGATATGTTGGATATTATAAATGCCTTTCTTGGCTTTGCCAGTCTTTAACTGCACAAGGTCAATGCCATTGGCATTTGTAAATCTCACATAGGAGTTCATCTTGTCCGTAACAAGAGTGGAATTGGTCTTAATCCTACCATCATAAATATGATGTAAATCTCTTGTAGAAACTCTACCAGTATTCGTAATCTTGGAGATAGACAAGCCATTCCTATTAACCGCACAAGGAACACATACCTTTTCTTGGGACAAGCCTCTGATATGTGTAGAATGACCACGCTTATGAGCCTTGCGTGGCATAGCAAATGTCTTACTCTTGCTATGATTGCCCTTGTACGAGATGGCGAAAAAAGTTTCGTCAGCCTCAATAATACCGTCAAGGGTAACATCGTCTGCCATATTCTGAAGTGCATCCAAAATCTTGTGTCTCCAAAGGAATGCGGTGTTTCTGTGAATCCCACAAGCAACAGCAGTCTTACGAATGGATAAGCCATTCATCATACAATCAATGTACTGCTCCCACACGGACAAGTCTTTTCTTGTACCAGACACAATGGAGTTCGTAGCAATCACGAAGGACTTGCCACAATCCTTACATACATATCGCTGTGTGCCATCTTTACGATGACCATTGCGAACCACATGGATACAGCCACAAAGAGGGCATACACGACCATTTGCAAAGCGTTCCTTTGCTACGAAATCTTCAATATTCAAAGACTTTACAAAGGCAGGACTTAAAAGCATTGTTTTAAGGCTTTCCTGCTCTGCGACAGTCAACTTACCGATAATATCTAATGCGTCTTTGATAGTAGGCATATCCAATTACCTCCTTCGGTGGTACTGTTTCTTACTATTATTATACGCTATTTCTCGTCAAAAACCAACCATTTGTTGTGACAGAGCCTAAATGTTCTTCTCTCAACTTCTTCATCTGAGGGAGCGGTCCCGTTGTTGATATTGTTATACCATCTGTTGGAAAATCAAGTCCTTTGCGGTCTCTTAATATATGAATGGACTTTATCACGTTATCATAATTGAACAGAGGTTCTCCCATGCCCATGAATACAATCCTATTTACTCTACCATTTATCAGTATTACTTGTTGAACTATTTCAGATGGTGTTAGATTTCTGACAAATCCATTTTCACCAGAGGCGCAAAAGATGCACCCAACAGGGCAACCTATCATGGTGCTCACGCATACAGTAGTACCAGTTTTTCTTTTAATGCTTACCGTTTCAATGCAATAGCCATCTGACAATTCAAAAGCATATTTCTGAGTATCCGGACCACGAAAGATTTCCTTGATAGTTATCGTTTTATACTTGTTACTACTTTGGGAACCGGAGTATAATTCGCGATAAAACTTATCCGCCTCAACTTCTCCCAATACACCAACCATTTCAGAATATGTGTATCCATATGGATCCTTATATATATCCGTGGCTTGAACAGAAGCATTCTTAACCATATTCAACATATGACCTCCAATAAAAAATCACGCTAAGATTCGTTGCAAAAGGCAATCACATTTCCTTTGCAACGCCCTCCTGAAAAACTTCCATGGAATCCAACATTTTCAGAGTTCGTTCATCACTACTAAAAACTGCAAACAATGCTAAAAAAACAGTCCAATTCAATTTTTTCTTACCATTTTCAATTGCATTATAAGTTTGCCTTGAAATGCCTATCTTTTCAGAGATATCAGCTTGGGAAGCTCCTATCCTTGCACGCAGCACAGGCAACTCTGTTACCATTGTATTGATCAGTTCCATTCTCTTACTATTGTTAAACTCCACTTCTAATCCCCTTTCTAAAGAATAATTTGCTCCTTTTACTTAAGTTTGTTTAATTATCGTTCAGCAAAAGACCGCAAATTTTATCTTTAATGACAACAAATTTATTATAGCACATGTCGTCTATGTTGTCAATATGTCACCCTCGGCGACTTTAAATAATGTTTTGCTTTTCCCCGTTTTTTTCTGATTTGGGCTTTTGGGGCTTTAACAGAATTCGCAAATTTAAACAAAATGTAGAAAGTCTCGTGTTTATAACTGATTTTGCTGTTATCAGCGGGTGTTGTCACATTTCTCTCTGCTGTTGTCACCATTGCTTGAGGTGTTGTCATTTTCTCCGTTGCTGTTGTCAAAATCATCTGCGCTGTTGTCATGATGTCGGCAACAATCGGGCGTAAAGAATGAGTTGCCGGAGAGTTCCTAATCTCTGAAAGCCCTTGATTTCAAGCCATTCTGCCGCTCTGACAACAGCATTTCTTTGTATCAATTCTTGGGTTTACCTTTCACTGAAATGCTGAATATTACCAAAGCTATGTTGCACTGCATAATCTTCCAGATACTTCTTCTGGTTTGTTATGGAGTTGGATTCGCCCTGCATCTCATCATCACGGGACAGACGCTCGTAAAGTGCTGTTATTCTGTTATCTTTAGCCATTTTCTCAGCTCCTTTCATAATGCTAAAAAATAAGAACACACAGAAAACACTTCATTTTTTAATGACCTATTTTCTCTGTATTCTTAAAATCTAACCCTTCGGGTCGGTAACAACATAAGAACTGTGCATTTGCATAAGGTTGGGCTTTACGAAAAAGCGGGTCTTGCCGCTGCCGGAACCGCCGATAACAAGAATGTTTTTGTTTCTTGCATACTTCGGCTGCTTCGGGCGGCTGCTCATCATCAGCCTTTCGGTCTGCGTCAGCAGCACATTATTTTCAAATACAGGGTCGATATACGGCTTTATATCCTCCGCGCCGCCCCATGAAGCGTTTTGTCAAGTGTTATTTGGAGTTATTGACGCACAATCAAGGCGAAAGCGCGAAAGTGCAAAGCGCAAAGGGTCTGCACTTTGCGTTTTCAGCTTGCGGGTTCGGGCGGCTGCTTCTTCTTGATGAAGTTGTACCATTGACCGCCGACGCGCCTTGCGCCCAAAACACCGCCCATGTTGCGCTTGGCGTTCTGTACCGTCCTCTCGGATATTCCGGCTTCGGCTGCGGCCTTTACAAGGTCCTCGCTGGCAAGCTCTTTCCCGTCTGCAAGCAGGTCAAGTATCAGCCGTTCCGCCTGTTCGGTCTTGGTGGCGGTGTTGCCGCCCGCGCCGGACAGCAGCTCGTCGGCGGTAATGTCATACTCGCCTATCCACGAAAAGCCCGTTTCCGGGTCAAGGCAAAAGGCTATGGGCTTACCCTCCGCCGCAAGAGAAGATTTGTCATGGACGATAACGCGCACATTCGGTTCCCGTTTCACGCGCCCGATCAGCAGGACGCTCCTTGCTGCGGCGCGGAAGTCGATGGAGCCTAAACCCCGGTAGGCGCTCTGTCCTCCGGCGGCTTTGTTGAGGTGTCCGATTAGGATAACGGCGCACCCGGTACGCTCGGCAATCTCGGCAAGGCGGCGGAACATGGGGCGTATCTCGTTGGCCTTGTTCATGTCGGTTTTCTCGCCCACATACGCCTGTATGGGGTCAAGGATAATCAGCCGCGCCCCGGTCTGTCGGATAGCTCTCTCTATGCGCTCATCGGACAGGGAAAGCCCCTGCTTGCTCTCGTCAATGACAAGAATGCGGTCAAGGTCTGCTTCGGCTTCCATAAGGCGGGGCTTGATGGTGTCGCCCAAACCGTCCTCGGCAGTCTGGTAAATCACATTGAACGGCTCATGCACTGCCATGTGGGGGAACGGCTTGCGGTTGGTACAAGCGGCGGCAAGGCGTAGGGCAAAGGTGGTCTTGCCCTCGCCGGGGTTGCCCTGCACAATGGTTACTTTCCCAAAGGGGATATACGGCTCCCATAACCATTCGACGGTCTGCGTGTCCACCTCGCTCATGCGGATAATCTCAACGGTTTCTTCCTGCGGCGGCCCTTTCAAGCCGTAGACCGCTTCTCGCAAATACTTCCCGTCTGTGATTTCTGCCCGGTGCTGCAATACCTCGTTCCAATCCTTGAAAAGAGGGATAAGCCGGTGGACGGTGTAGCCCTCCGGCATGAGCTTCACAAGGCGGCTGCAAGCGTCGTTTCCGGCTTCGTCGCTGTCAAGGCAGAGATAAACGGTCTTGATGTTCGGACGGTCAGAGAGAAAGCGGAGCAGGGCTTTTTCTCCCACGCCGCCCAATGACAGGTAGCTTTGCTTCTGCCAATCCTTTTTGAACAGGCAGAGGAAAGAAAGCAGGTCAACGGGGGCTTCAAAGACAAACACTCTTTCGCCCTCGCCCCGGTAGCAGAAGTTAAAGGCTTTGTCGCTGCCTTTCACATCAAGGCGGAAGTTTCCCGCCGTTCCCTTGCTGTGGGCGTAGCGCGGTATTCCGTCCTCGTCCCGCCCCACAAATACGGCGTTGTGGTGGGCTGCGTCCTCGTAAATATCGCCGCTGGCAAAGAAAAAGCCCGTCACATCTTCATCAATGCGGCGGGCGGCTGTGAGGTAGTTCCTCGCTGTTCGGTTGTCGGGGCTGCGGGGCGGTAGCCGGAAGTCGGAGAGGGGCGCGGAGCTTGGTCTATCCGGCGGCGGTGCGGCTCCCTTTTCTCCTGTGAGAAGTTCAACGGCTTCGGTAAAACTCTTGCCAAAAAACTCCATGACAAAATCAATGGGGCCGCCGCCCTTGCTCTGGCTGTGGCGATACCACTTGTTGCCCCGGACGGTCAAGCTGTCGTGCCGTTTCCATCGGTATTCCTGTCCGGCGCGTTCCAGCGGTTCCCCCTGCGATTGCAGGAACAAAACAAGGTCGGCTTGATTCGCCCGTCTACCATTGTTTTGTAGCCATTAAAGGTACTTCTTGCTAATGTGGGCTTTGATTGCAGCAACCATTTCTGTAAGTAGTTGATGAATAACACCTTGGCTTGCGGATTTTGCTTCCCCTCAATAAGTTCTCTGGTGCGTTCCGCCGCCTCCTTGCGCTCGATTTCCTCCTGCTCCTGTACATATTCCAAGCGGATTTGATCAAAGGCTTTCTTAGCTTTTCTGTCGCTGGTTCCTTCTACCGGTAGTCCGGTTGGAATCCATTTGGTTTTTCTCTTGCCGTCTACTTTTATGTATAGAACGGCATAGTATGTGTTATTTTTTTCTTGTAGGCATCCTGTTATCATTGTTATCCTCCTTTGAAATAACAGCTTATTTGCCTACCATTGACACCACCACAATACCACACAAGGATTGGTATAGCTATCATAATAGGCGGAAACAATCCAATGGACTTTTCTACACTTTAGTCAATGGCAAGCAAGCTTAAATTAGCCAATCTTGATGTGACACATTTCTTCGCATAGTAGGTATTCAATGACACATGCCTTTGGAATCTTATAGGTTCGTCCAATCCGAACACTATGTATTTCTTTTTCCGAAAGCAGTTTATATGCCAGCTTTCGGCTGATACCGCCGAGCATTTCCCGTAACTGATCCACCTCAACCACATCCGGGTATTTTTCAAACATGGCTACTTTAGCATTCATATGAACGTCCTCCTTCCAAAAATTAAAATAGCGCCGGAGCAAGTCCGACGCTGATAGAAAGTGCCTGATCTATTTTTTCCATCTCATGTACATCCAGTCTGCCAATCCATTCCCGGAGACGTATCCGGTCAATGGTACGTATCTGCTCCAGAAGTGCAAATGACTCTCTGGATAATCTGCCCGCACCGGCAATGACCGCATGGGTGGGCAGGGGCTTTTTCGGCTTTCCGGTAATGGCGCAGACGATGACTGTTGGACTATACCGATTTCCGATATCATTTTGAAGTACGAGAACAGGGCGGGTCCCGCCTTGCTCACAGCCCACAACAGGACTTAAATCGGCATAGAAGATATCGCCACGGCTGATGGCTTGCATGTTATCGTTCAAATTTGCACCTCCTTGGTTTTGGATTCTTTGTTTTTCTTAATGGCACAAAAATAGGGATCGCTTTGCAAAAGTGGTTTTACTGTGAGAGTATCCACAGGCAGAGCGATCCCCATCGCTTCTGACATTAAGATTTTTTTGTTTCTGTGCTTTATTCGACACTACTCCCCAAGCACAGAGCCCGGATTATATCGGACTCACAGGGCGACGGTCTGAACTGCGGCTGGCTTCACCGCATCATGGGAATCCCACCCCCGCCAGGATCTCTGCCGGCTGCCCTCATTGCGTGATCCCCCGGTCAAGGGGGGCTGTGACTGGACAGAAGTATCAATATAGGCTGACGGGGTCATTGCGAAACAGGCTGCCACAGCCTGTTTGACCGTCGGATGGGTACCGCTTTGCACCTTGTTTGGCCGTCTTTGATAGGCTGGAAAATAAGAAATCACGAACAGAAAGAAGAAGCATCATGTGCTTTCGTGTTCTCATCGCCGTCCTACAGGTGGTCTTGGCGCATCCTCGGAGTCGCTTTTCCCTTTCGGGGTTCGTCAGCTAATGTATTCAGGTCGTCGGATATGAAATTTTCAAAGAGCATTGAGGGAAAATAAAAACCCCCTCACTACTAAGCCGAAATAGTGAGGGGGTTGGACGGAAAAACTTTTACTTTTCCATAAGTTTTTTTAAAGTACGCAGAATTTTGACCTTTCGGTCATGGAGTGTCATGCGTGGAATTCCAGTATCCGCCGCCAGTTGATGTTCACTTTTATTTTGAAAAAACAGGGTGAAGATGAGTTCCTGTTCCTCTTTGGCAAGCTGGGCAAGGCATCGGTGAAGCTTTTCGGTGATTAGCTTGTCCATTACCAAGTCCTCCACCGGAGGGGAAGAACGGTCCGGAATTACATCCTCTCCATTAGTTCCCTCGGCATCCAGTGCACTGTAATAAAACACGCCGTTTGCTGTATCTCTTTCTTCAAGATAGATTTCACGACGCTTCATACGGTAATAGGTCAGATATACTTCTTCATTGACTGGCACAAGCTGATCCTGTACCTTAATAAGGTGTTTTTTCTTTTCTGCCATATGGCTTGTCCTCCGTTTTCTGAAATTTTGATGGTGAGTCAAAATGTCAGAAGCGGAGGTGAGCGGCAGCGTGGTTTGGCTCTTGTTAGGCCGTTAAACCGCCTTGTTGGAACAAATTGTAAAATAAGCAGGAAATATGTCGAAAGAAAAAAGTCAGCACTGCGCTCATAGCGAAATGCTGACTTTTTTGAAATTGCTATATAAAGTTGTGGGGGCAGGAAGTGGTATGTAGGGAATCTGCTTTCTTTATTTCCACCTCCAAAAAAAGTAGAAGCTGTTAATGTTCATGGGACACCCCTCTTGCCAAAGTGGCAAAAGCCGGTATCCCGATTTCCTGCTTTTATGACAAAAACCTACAGATATACGAGTAGCCCGCCCTCAGTGAATATTGAGGGCAGGCTACGCATGGTTTTTGGCAGCCAGGCTATCGTAGCGTTTTATAAAACGCCTTAGACCCTGTGGCTTTGCGCCCCCGATTTTCAAAGGGTTTGCCCTTGGCTTTGTTATTTTGTTGTGACTATTTGCCTATCCAAATCGGGCAGTAACAGTTAAGTGGACATCTTGGCGCGAAGCGGGAATGTCATTATCAAAAAAGAAAGAGCCGATACCCTCCATAAATCTACGGGTTATCGGCTCTGCGTCTTAGCGTCTGGCTCTTTGATAACAGACATATTTAATTCTCGTATTGTAATTATGGTTTCCTGTTTGCATTTAGGACAAAATAGAGGGAAATTTTTTAATACTGTATCTTTCCGTATTTTAAGCCGAGTTTTACTTTTGCAAACAGGACATAATATCCATTCTATTTCCTCCATTATGACCTCCTATAGGGGTACCATCACACCCATTTTATTCTTGACTATAAACTCTTACGAAGGAGACAATAAATCTAAGTGAAATTAAAATTGTCAATAATGTAGCTAACAGTATCATCCAATGAACTTCAACTCCGGTAAGAATAATTCCATATATTAACGCGCCAAAGGGCATGCCGCCCTTGCTGATCATTCCAACGATTGAGAACACACGGGATAGGTATTCGTTAGGAGTTTCCTTTTGAATAATAGTCTGTGTTGGAACGTTTATAAAGATAATCGCAACGCTCAACAGACTGAGAATTCCTGCAAACAAGGCAAAATATATCATTGTACCATTACCCAGTGCCGATACAGTCTGTGGAAATAACAAAACTGTAAACACCAACATTGTACCCATGAGAAGGCTGCAGCCAGTAAGCAACGATTTGGTTACTTCTTTCCCTTTGTTAAACAGCGTACCCACTAAAATACTGCCCAGCAGTGCTCCAAATACAATGGCTACCTGAAGGTAACCGTATTGAGGGTCTGAATATTCCAGACGGGTTCTGAAAAACAGAGGCAACACAACAGAAAATATCGGTTGAATTAAAGCCAATAGCATCAGGGAAAAAACACATAATTTACCGATTACTTTATTATCCAAAACGAACTTGACACCCTCGGACAAATCCCTTGATAACCCTGACACACCAACGACTACATCCCTTTTTATATGTTTGTACCTTATCAGCATTTCACTGCCGGCTGATAATAAAAATGAAATCCCATTGATTAAAAATAGCACCGCAATGCCTTGGCTTGCATAGACAGCAGCACCAATCACAGGACTTAGTAAACTGGAAAAAATCCTAAGTGATGCGACAGTTGAGTTAGCCTTTGTCAATTCTTCCTTCGGCACTACTTGTGGCAACATGCCTTTGGTGGCCGGATCAAAAAAACCGTATAATATGGATGTCAGAACCTGCACAGCAAACAGTAAAGCCAAACCCATTCTCCCCGAATAGGCAGCAAAAGCCAAACCCAGTATTATCAAACCATTGGCTAAGTCTGTTCCCACCATAATGCTCTTTCTGTTCAGCCTGTCTCCGGCAACACCGGCAAAGGGATAAATCAATATAATCGGTATCAGAGACAGGAAGGAAAATAGGCCTACTGTCGCCGCCGAGCCACCGGTGTCGATGATATACAGAGGTATAATCATCGCCTGTATTCCTGCTCCGGTATCGGACACCATTCTCCCCAGCATTAAGAATATAAAATTTGTATTTAGAGGTTTCTTTTTTCTATTCATCATCTCAGCACCCTACAGAAGTTCCACATAGCCTTCTGTCCCGTTTATCCGTATTCTTTGTCCGTCTTTAATCAACTTGGTGGCATCTTCCACACTTACTACTGCAGGCAAACCGTATTCTCTGGCAACCACAGCACCATGAGTCATCATGCCGCCCACTTCCGTCACCAAACCTTTAATGGATGTAAACACCGGCGTCCAGCTGGGGTCCGTATAGGCGGTGACCAAAATATCACCTTCCTCTATGTCGGCATCCTCCATTCTTAAAATGACTCGTGCCCGGCCTTCAATGATTCCGGATGAGACAGGCACACCGGCTAAAGCACCTTGGGGAATATTGCCTGTGTCGTATTCACCGGATATCACTTCACCCTCGGAGGTAATGACACGGGGAGGTGTCAGCTTCTCAAAAACCTCATGTTCCTCTTTTCTTTTTGTTATAAGGCTATAATCTAACCGATTTGTCTTAACAGCCTCCCAGAGTTCCCAAAATGTTAGATAATAGATATCTTCCTTTTCACGAATAACACCTTTCTGCACCAGATTATCGGCTTCCTTCAACAAAGCCTGCTTAATGATCCATAAATAAGAGACAAGTGAATACTTGTTGTATTCCCTGTAACCAGCAAAATTTCGTAAAACACTTATCATCTTCTTTGTCTTTTTGGCTTTACTTTTTCCACCAGGCATTTGTTCCAGACGACTTAATATCTCCTGTTCCTTCTGCCTTGCTTCTTGCAGACCTTGTTCAAATTTCACGCTGTGGGCATTGGGGCCGAAGGCCTTGATATTATTGAGAATCATTGGAAGGAGTATTGTCGGCTTTTCACTCCACCGAGTTCTGGTTATATCAATTTCTGCAGAACAGCGCATACCGTATTTTTTAAGGTAGGACTTAATTGAATCAGCTACAGCTTTTCCGCCTTTCAATTTCATCAAGTCGTCAAAAAAGGTATCGTCATTTGCTTGCTCAAAATATTCAATAACCTCTGGATACTGCCTTGCGACATCCGCTACATCCAGGAGTTCAAGTCCCATTTCGGATGTAACATTATTTGATATCGATTGAGCGAGAACATCCGCTACATTCTTTTCACCCAACCACTTCTGCAAGTTCTTATTGAGCCATGATGAGGCGTAGGCTCCCGAAAAAACAGCTCCATACCCTTTAAAAAGTGTATTCTTTCTTTCTTCAAAATCTTTGAGTATAAAGTCAAACAATTCAATCCCTGATAAATTTGCAAATTTTAACTCTCTGCTGTGTATGAAGGCTTCGTTTTGGGCAATCAGGGTTCTAAGGATTTCTGGGTCGTTTCGGCGATAGGTTTTGACGGTATCAATACCCCATTTCAGCCACATGGAAGCTCCAGATTTAGAAGTCTTACCACGATATAAATTTTTGACAAAATCCTTTCGTTTCATCAAATTGTATAAGGCCTTTTGCATCAAAACATCTACTGTCACAAGGCTTTTTAAATAAAATTTGGACATCAAAGGTGAAGCAAGCTCATTGGATATATCCATATAAAGCCTTCCGCCCATCTCAGGCATTTCTGAACCAGTTATTCGCTTCATCCATTCCTGGAAAATTGTCAGTCCTAATGGCTTCATGGCTTCAGTCATCATCTGTCGATGACCAAAGGAGATATATACATGGTTCTTATCGTCCTTTACCTCCGATACAGGATATAAGGTGGTGATGGGACGGCTTTGAACAATATAAAACTTATTTTCGTAAAGGCACCATTCGATATCCTGTGGATTCCCGAAATAGGACTCAATGGTTCTTCCCATGCGCTCCAGCTGTAAAATCTGTTCGTCTGTCAGGGTCTGCATATTCTGGTGTTCAGTCTCAATCTCTCTTTCTTCCGTACCGCCCTCTTCTATGGCGTAGATAGCAAGTTTCTTGGTAGAAACCTTTTTATCGACGATTCTGCCTTCTCTTACTTTATAGATATCTGCATTGACCAAGCCGGAGACCAGCGCCTCACCAAGCCCTAAACTGGCATCTATTGATGACACCCTCCGGTTGGAGGTGACGGGATCTGCTGTGAACATAATCCCTGATGCCTGGGGGAATACCATCCGCTGAACAATGACAGATAAATAGACCTTACTGTGACCGAAGTTATTGCGGATGCGATAGGTAACTGCACGATCGGTAAACAGTGATGCCCAGCACATACTGATATGCTTAAGAATCGAATCTTTTCCTTTGATATTCAAATAAGTATCCTGCTGCCCTGCAAAGGAGGCCGTAGGAAGATCCTCCGCTGTGGCACTGGAACGCACGGCATAAGCATTGTTCTCACCATACCTTGCGAGATAATGAAGGACTTCTTCCTCAATGTCCTTTGAAATAATGATTCCTTCAATAACCCTGCGAATCATTCCGCTGATTTCACTGATTTTCTGTCTGTCTTCTGCCTTTAGCAGGGACAATTGCTCCAACAATGAGTCTAATTCCGGTGTTTCGTTGATTATTTTTTTGTATGCTTCGGTCGTAATGCAAAAGCCCTCCGGTACTCGTATTCCCTCAATTCTGGATAATTCTCCAAGGTTGGCGCCTTTACCCCCAACTGCCATGAGCTTATGTCTATCGATCTCCTGAAAACTAAGCACATATGAATTCATAAAACTTTCCCTCCTTCATTTTTAATGATCACTTATAAAAGTTTCTTCTAAAAAGTTTCAGGCATTCTTCAAACACCTTATATAATTCATCAAGATCACTTTCTCCCACACCTGCCATTTTGCTCATATATCCCTCGGAAATCCAGTCAATCATGTTCATAACAAGGTTTGGATCAACATCATCTTTGAATTTTGAAAAATCTGCACCATCAAAAGCCATTTTCTTTCCGATGGTTCTGCCGTCTCCTTTGCTAAAAATAGTTTTTAGTTCTTCCTTAACTTCATCATCATTTTCAAAATAGGCACTCTGAATAAACGAAGAGACATAAGGACGTTTTTTCATCAAATTCATTTTAAGCTTAGATGTATATGCAATCCGATCAAATAAGTCTGTAATACTCTCATCAAATTTCTCTACAACCTCGGTACTAATACTGCCCACACACATATTAACCAAGTATACGTATAGCTCTTTCTTTGTGCCAAAATAATGAAATACCATTGCTTTGGAAATACCTGCACTACTGGCTATATCACTAATAGATGTTTTCTTATATCCATGCACTGCAAAGTTTTTTAATGCGGCATCAATAATTATATTTTGTTTTTCTACAGGTAAATTCAAAAATTTTTCCATATCATTGCCTCCTCATCAAAACTATATAAACCAATTCGGTTTATACCATAATAACACAATAAACCGAATCGGTCAAGATTTTTTATTGCCTATCCCAAGTTAAACCTTATGAAGTTGCAAACCTAATTTTTTGTCTACAAGTCTGCAACTATCATCGCTCTTCGCAGTTATATATGTGATTAACGAATTCTGATCCACTAAATCTTCCTGCACATATCTGTTTGAGTTTCAAGCACATTGCATATCTTCAGAAACAGAGAAAATAGGGTAAGGCTGTCTCCACTTTTAATCTTGCGGATATGCACTTGCTTTTACTCCAAATAGTTCGAATAATCGCCCAGAGGTTAAGTCATTGTTCTTTCGTAGTTGACTGACCGTTAAAACATAAAAAAATATACTGTATTCTTTTTCTGTAATAAGCCTTTCTTAGAGTGGGAAGTTCTGGTGGGTCCACAGTGAACCGCACCTGGGTTCAGCAAAAAGACAATTCTTCCCCTTGGCGGAAAATCCGACTTTTCCCTTTGCTGCAGCCTGTTATTTTCTTAAAATAAGCCTGTTGCTGGTATTACTCCCATTCTCCCGATAGCGAGGTTCTTTTTCAATAAGCCCCACCTTGACCAGATCATGCAGTGCACGCTTGACAGTGCTGCGTGAGAGCTGCAAATCAGCGGCTATGGTTTTTACAGCAGGCCAGCAGTCCGCACTTTTTCCGGCACGGTCACACAGATATATATAAACAGTCCTCGCCCGGTGGGGAAGCTCATCGGGCGAGGCAGTGTAGATATGGTTGAAGTAACTCATGGATATCCCTCCCTTTAGGTTTTGAGTACAGTGCGTCGGCGCACAGCATTTTCAGTGGATTCTGCTACCGGGGTATGAAGGGTTCCTGTCCCGGCTGTCGACTCTAAAATCTCTCCGGTATCTTCATCCACCATGATGCATGCCATGTGCTTGCGGACGATGTTTTCTTCCAGTGTGTTCTTATCGGCATAGACCACTTTCCGGTGTGCTTTTTCCTCCACTGTATAAGGCTCTCCAAAACGAATGCCCCAATCAAGGAACAGCCTCAGCTTTGTCCTCATAGGATGGGTGCCAGTTTTCATAACGACAAAGCTGCCTTTGGGAATAGACTTCAATTCATCCGGCGTCATGAGGGTGCGCTCCATCATCTGCAGGGATTGGCTGGGATCGTTTTTCCCCCGGCTTACGCTGCCGCTCATGACGGTGCGGCTACCCAGCGCCTTACTCAGCACCTCTGCGGTCTGACTGTTTGGAGCGAAGCCGCCGAAGATGGTGTCCTGGCAGTTGTCTACGATGATCTCTGAACCCTCTTTACCATAGTTTTTTTCGAGCTGACCGAAGGACTGTATGATGGGCACCATGGAAAGCCGGCGTGAACGTGATGCACTGAAAATTAATTCAAGCGATTCAATAGCCGGAAGCGTTCCCAGCTCATCGCAGTAAAACATCACACGGTTTTTTAGCTTGCCGCCGTTTTCATCGGCCACCGCAAGGATTTCACGGTAAAGCTGCTGGATCATAAGGGATACCATAAAATACTTAGTTAGATCTTCTTCGGGAAGCACAATGAACAGTGCGGATTTTTCATTACAGAACTTTTCCGCATCAATAGCTGTTTCAAAGCAGAGTATCTGTTCCATCTCGGAGTCAAGGAAGGCATTTAAACGGGATAGTACGGTGGAGAGCACCGATGCCATGGCCTGCTCTGCGGAATTGAGGGCAGCTCCCGCAAACCAGCGGGCCTTGTGGTCGGATGGCAGTTTATCCATCAGGAGCTGGAATTGGCTTTTTCCTTTTACTTTGCTGGGTGATAATAAATCCTGTACCAGTTTGAACACACTGATGATATGACGGCAGTCCACCTTTTTCCCATCCACCTCAGTGGGGGGCAGATATTCGGCAATCAGCAGAATCACCGAGGACAGGAGTCCTTCGGCGGCATCATAGAAAAACTGATTTTGTCCATAATTCTCACCGCTGGCATTGATGATGGTTTTGGAGATAATCTTTACGTACTTTTCCGCTTTTGCCTTTGATACAAGGTTGTTTTCATCAGCAAGGTACTGATCCATGTAGGTGTTGACCAGATGGAGCATATTGTTGCCGTCTGAGCGGGTGGGGTTACGAAGATCGATGACCGCCACACGGTAGCCGTAATAATCACGGGCAATGGCACCATAATTGCGATAAAGATCACCCTTGGTGTCGGTGGTCAAAAAGCTCATACCCGAGGCGCAGGCATATTCCAGATTGGGGTATAAGAAGAATGCCGTCTTACCTACGCCGGAGGCACCAATCATCATGCAGTGGACATCATCGGTATCCACAAGTGCCGTCACTTTGTTCTTGGCTCCTGTACTGCCGAGGATGATTCCCTGCTCATCTGTGGCAGGGAGGGACTGTCCCCGTCGCTTTTCAAGGTTACGCGCCCGGTACTCCCTTGAATACTGCCGGTGGTAGGCGCGGCTCTTTTCCTTTTGGGCTTCCTCGATTTTCTCCCGCATTTGCCGGATTTCCTGCTCCGTTGGCTCTGTAAGCTGTGTCACTTCGTTCTCAAATTTGCCGATATAGTTGAAATATATCCCGATGTGCTGAATGGCTTGTTTTGCCCTTTTCTTGTCGCGCTCATGCACTTCAATCCGGCTGATAAACTCGTTGAGAATGGCGGGGGTCAGGTCGGTAAAGGCAGCGTAGCGTTCCGTCAGCTTCAAAAACTTCTGCGCCCGTCCGCCCGCGTTCTCAAAAGCGGATAGCTGCTCTTGCAGCTCGGCAAGCTCCGCTTTCAGCGCATAGTATTCTTCTGAATACTTCTGCGACATTTGCTCATAGCGGTCTTGCGGGATCGTGCCGAGGGCGTTGTCCTCATAGAGCTTGTTCAGCACCTTGTCAATCTGTTCAAGGCGCGTCGTGATTTGCGGGATACGCTTCTGCTGTTTCTTGGTCTTGTCGGTCTGCTGCATGGCAAGGTTCTTTTTCACTAAGGCTTCAAATTCCGCCCAGTTGCTGATAGAATAGTCCTCGATTTTCTTCAGCACTTCCGCGATGGTCTGCATGAGCAAATCCGCGTCAATGATGTGCGGGGAATTGCATTTGGGGTTTTTGGCTTTTCCCTTGTGGTACTCGCTGCAATAGGCAACATGACGCTTGCCGCCATTCCGATAATCTATGCGAATGTGCATTTTCGCACCGCAATCCTTACAGAAAAGCAAGCCCGACAAAGGGTGGATTTCCCCGTCCCCGTTGGGGCGTTTGACGGGCGCATTTTCCAAAATCCGCTGTACGGTTTCAAAGTCGGTGCGGTCAATAATCGGCTCATGCACATTTTCGGTTATCTGCCATTGGCTCCGGTCTACATAGTGGTTCCGCTTGTCGCGGAAGTGCTTTGTGGTCTTGAAGTTGACAACATCACCGCAATACTCCTGCCGTGTGAGGATATGGGTCAGGGTGGCTTTGTTCCACTTATAGCGGTTGGCCTCATTGAGCGCCCTGTTTTTACAGGTTCCCCGCCCGCGCTCTTTCATGTAGAATGTGGGCGTTGGGATTTGCGCCTGCGTGAGATATACGGCAATTTGGTTTCGGTTTTTTCCGTCCAGAAACAGGCGAAAAATCAAACGAACAACTCCGGCGGCTTCCTCGTCGATAATCCAAAAATCCTTGTTGTCCGGGGATTTGACATAGCCATAGGGGGCTTCGGTGGCAATCGGCTTTCCACTCATGCCCTTCGTCTTAATGCCGGTCTTTACTTTCTTGCTGATGTCCTTTGCGTACCACTCCGACATGATGTTGATAAAGGGCGCAAACTCCAATGTATCGGGCTTTTCGCTGTCTATCCCGTTGTTGACTGCGATAAAGCGCACATTGTTCCGTCTGAATATCTCCATCGCATTGCCGACTTGGAGATAGTCACGCCCCCAGCGTGTCAGGTCTTTCATAATGCAGACACCGATTTTCCCGTTCTCTACATCGTCCATCATGCGGGAGTAGGCAGAACGGTCAAAAAATCTGCCGCTTTCGTCATCGTCAATGTAGTGCCGGATATTGGTTAAGTGCTGCCCTCTGGCGTAGTTCTCCAAAAAGATTTTTTGGTTCTGTATCGAGTTACTCTCACCGCCGTCCCTGTCCTCGTCGCCCACGGAAAGGCGGGAGTAAAGGGCTGTAATTTTACTATAATCAGTCATGTGCATAACCTCCTGTGCGTCCATATAGGCTTCCTTTACACTTAAAATTATGCACTCCAACGTGCAGAACCGTATTCCATGCCTTTTCGGTACTTCTTCGCGTTCTTGCCTTTCATGTAAACGGCAAGCCGGATAATGACCGCCCCCGCAATGCCGATAAGCAGATCGGCGGGGTGCAGGCTCGGCGCGATACTGGAAAAGGCGGCGGCAAAGCCCGTCCCAAGCTGCAAGAGCTTTTCGCTTGCGTCTGCGCCGGGGGTAAGGCGTATTGCTGCGCCTATCTTGTCAAACAGATAGACAAAGAGCAGATAGGGCAGGTTGAGGATAAGCAGCTTTTTGACTTCCTGCTTCATAGCGATACCTCCCTGTCCTTGTTCTTTACCTTGTCCCGCTGCGCGTTCAAGCCCGCCGCCTTTTCTTTCAGAGAGGAAAGCAGCTTGCGGATAGAGGGCTTTTTCTCCTGTGTCAGCTTCTTTGCGGAAAACTCCTTAAAGGCTGCGGTCAGCACGTCAGCGTCGCGGCCTTTGAAAAACACAAGGTAGCGGGGCGGGTTTTCCGTCGTGTCCTTTTTCAGCGCAAAGTCGATACCGTACTTTTTCGCCGTACTCTCAAAGGCTTTGATATTGCCCTCGGTAATCTCAATGTTGGAAACTCCCGCGTTCTGCTTCATAAGCTGCTTTAAGGTCTGCTTGCCCTGCGGCGTTTTGTCTTTCTGCTTCTTCATCTGTGCAAGCAGCGTTTTCATAGCCTTTTGAAGTGTCTGCGCGGTCAGCTTCCCGGTCTTGATGTAAAGGGCTATGGTCTTTTCGTTGATTTCATCTTGCATTTACCGTCCTCCTTTCGCGGTAGTCTGATAGTGTTAGGGTGGTACGCCGCTGCGGTAGCCGCCCATAAGCTTTAGATACGGACGCGCAAGCCGTTCAAATCCTCGGCGCGGATACCCACAAGGTACCATTCCTGCGCCGCGCTCATTTCAATGCGGGTCGGCTTCCATTTGCCGCCTGTGAATACGTCGAAACACTCTCCGCAATGCAAGCCGCCGTAATAGTCGGCAATGTCAAAGCGAATGTCGTAGCGGTCGGTCTGTTCGTCAAAAATCAAAGCTCCTGTTTTCTGTGCCATGTGGTAATCCTCCTTTAGATTTTGCCTGTCGCCATGTCGTGAGCGACAAGGGCGGTATAGTAGCTGTCAATGGTATTCGGCGCATTGAACAGCACCGCTTTAAGGTACTGTTTGATGTTGCGGATTTTGGTGGTATTCTCTTTCATGCAGTCAAAGACAAATTCAATGTGACTGCTGTTGAGCTTCATAAACTTTGCCTTGACAAGCTCTGCCGGGTAATCGTCCCCGGCGATACGGATTGTCTTTCTCTTGCTGCATACCGTTTCAAGGATAATCGAAACAATTTCGTCCAGACGGTCTTTGTCTACCTGCCCGTAGCGTACAAAATGGTCGTACTCGATATTGTCCTTGATGATTTCCTCATAAACGCTGTATGCGTCTGTCGCTTCCTTTCGTTTCCGTTCCGGCGGCTCTGCCGCTTCCCCGTCGTAAGGCAAGGGATTTAGGGAATGGATAGGAATGGAATCGGTACTTGATAAATCTATATTTGATTTTTCTTTTTTGGGTAAGTTAGTCTTTTGTATATCTTTATTTAATTGCGTTGGATTTTCCAACGTAGGTTTTTTCTGCGTAGGTTTTTCCAACGTTGGATTATCCAATGTTGGATTTTCCAATGTAGGTAAATCCGATACAGGCGGGGTCTGCGGCTGCTCAAAAATCACATAATCTGCGCCGCGCAAGCGTCCTTTCTCGTCGCGTTCCCTTGAACGCACGATATACCCGGCGCGTTCCAGTTCCTTAACGGCTTCCCGGATAGCGTCGATTTTCTCCCGGTTGATAAAGGACAGCCCCGCAAGGGTGTAGTCCCAATCCTCTGGCAAGGACAGCATTTGCGATAACAGCCCTTTTGCCTTTAGGGATAGCTCCTTATTGCGTAAGTGGTGGTTGCTCATAACCGTATAGCCCTTGTTGCGCTCCACTCTGAAAACTGCCATAGCTTCATCACTCCTTTGCTGCATACCTGTTACGCAATAGAAACGCGATTTTGAGGGTTTAGGTATCAATCCCTTATCCGCTGAAAACCGCGTCCGCAAAGCCGCGTAAATCAAGGGCTTTTTCATGCCTACTGCGTAACAAAGGGCATGAAAAAAGCGGCGTTCCTGTTCTTCCTTGTGGGAAGTGAGAAACGCCGCCTGTGCGGTGCGTTATTCTGCTTCTTCGGCTATGAGGTCTTGTATGACTTCGCCAAAGTCTGCCGTAAAGGAAAAAATGAAGTATTCCAAAACGGCGGGGTCTGCGTCCATAGGCTCGGCTTCCTCGGAAAAGGGCAAGCCCATAAGCCCATAGAGCATTTTTATGATTTTGAACAGCTTCCCCCGGTCGGCGGGGGTGTTCATGGTAACAAGTACGTCGGTCAAGCGGTTTACGGTTTCCATGTCGCCGCCTGTCGTTACCCATACCATTTCTGCGAATGGCTGCGTGATTGCTCCGGTTACAAGGTTTACCTTATCCTTGCTGATTTCGCCGGACGGGAGTATAATACCCTTGTCTAAAAGTACGTTTTTCATGTCGTCCTCCTATAATTTGTGGTGCCAAAATGGTGCCCGGTCTTACAAAATCATCTTATACGGAGATATGGCAAGATAAATGACGATATGCAGAAAACCTTGATTTTAAGCCATTTTCGCGAGGTTTTATAAACACTTGCGCGGGCTTATAAGAAGATTTCCGTCTATCAAATCAATAAAAAATAGTAAGCAGACAGATGACCACTTATGTCTCAAATTTCATCAAAAATCATCCCGAGACGAGTGGAATTTAATTTTTCTCAAACTGCTCCAGTCGTCTGTTTGCCATACAACAAACAAAAACGATGAACCGATTTTATCACGTTTTTCAGAGGTCTCAAAGCACAATTTTATGAAATCATTCCTCAAAATCGCAAAAGAGACCATTTTTCATAGGTAAAGTGGAATTTACTTTTTCATTTGACCGAAATCAGCCATCGCACTATAATGGACTATAATGCACTATAATGTTATAAAAAAAGAGACCAGAACAGGGTACTCCCCTATCCTGATCTCATCATACAAATTTACATGTCCAATAAAAATGCCTTTAAAGCTCAATTTGCGGTTTTACTGGCTCATTTTGCACCTGTCGCTGTGTTTCTCTTTGGGGGACTGCACTGTTTGCGGCTACTATAGCTTTCTTGGCCGCAAGTCTCGCCCGAAGTGATGGGCGTTCCCCTCTTGCCCTGCGCTTTCGCTCTTCTTCCTCGATGCGCTGCAGTTCCTCCAATCGTTCCTGCTCCGCTTGCCGGTTTTTCCTTCTCTCCTCGGATTTTGGAACCGTGTTGCTGAGTACATTGTCAATCTGGTTAAGATTGACCTCTTCAAGCTCCTCCACTTTGGCAAGTGGCTTATACTCTGCCAGCTTCACAAGAAGTTCCGCAGCCTTGCGGACATCCTCGATGTTGTCGCTCTCTTCTATCACAGTTCCGAGGTACTTCTTATAATCAGCAGAGTTGCCATTTCGGATATCATCCGCTATATTCTGCACCTGCAGTTCCCAGTTATCGACTGTATCCTTGTACTCATAGGGATCAAAATCACTGGAAAAGCGGTCTATTTCAGCCGCCAGCTTCGCAGCCTCGTCCACATATACTGGCTTTACGGCATCCATATCCGGTTGCGCTCTATCCTGCACAGTTAATCCCGGCAGTTCTCCAACCACCTTTGCATCCGGGAAAGCATCTATGATCTGCCCGATCTTTGACAGTCCCTCCTGATCATGCCATATCTGAGGGACATACCGCAGATCATCAAGGTCTATGCTGTTTCCATAAAGTACATCCATCTGCACATCATCTATCTCCGGTGTCCCGGCTTCATGTATGTTGATACCGACAGCAGGAATCGTATTGCTATGGCTCTCACGGATGCCTTCAAACAATGCTTTTGCCTCTTCTATCGTGGCAATTCCCTCATAATAGGCTCCCATGCTGTGAAATTCGCCACACTCCGCAACGGTATAGGTTATCTCCGTGTTATGCTGCTGTGCTTCCTGTATTATTTGAGCCTGTTTTTCTGTAAGGTACGCTTCCACACCGGTCAGATACTCGGAAAGACTCCCATGCTGTTCCTGTGATATCGTGTTTATATCGAGCTTTACTCCACCCATAATGATATTTCCCTGATTAAGAGTGTTAAACAGATCATCCTCTCTCACCGAGCCGCTGTAATACAGCACCACATCAAGGTCAGCTCCCTTCTCCTCCATACCTCTGCATCGACTTCCGGATACAACGACATCCTCAATGGTTACATCCATTCCATAATCATTCACTATGCCCTGCACTATATTTTTTACATTAGCCTCTATCGTTTCGGGATCCATGCCGTCAAGCTCATGAAACATCTCCTTGGTCTTATCCTTAAATGCGCTTATGACAGCGGCATCATTCAGGCTTTCGCCTTTTGTATCGTCTTTTGCCATTTCCGCTCCTTTCCAAAAGGCTCCAGAGATAATCCCCAAAGCCTTTTAATCTTATGCTATAACCTCTTCTTTTTTCTTTGCTACCGCAGGTGCTTTCTGATCCATGGTAGCCACAACTGCCTTCTTCTCATTAAGCCTTGCGATAAGGGAAGGTCTTTCCTCTTTCGACTCCGGTTTTGTAACAGGTTCTTCCGCATCATCCGTATTGGATATATCAGATTCCTCAGCTTTTTCACTGATTTCAGCCTTATTCTCTGATATGTGACCTGCCTCTGTGTCAGCCTCCTGTGCCGGCACTACCGTCTCAGTCTGCTCTGCTGTTTCTTTCTCCGGCTCCGGCTTTGGAGCATCTTCATCAAGATCAACCGCATCCTCACCCTTTTCATCCATATCAAGCAGGCTGTTCAGCTCTGCAAGCCTTGTCAGCTTATCGTTAAGCTCCTGTTCATGTGGGAATGGCTTTTCTACCTCAATCTTTGCGGTTTCAAGCTGCTGTTCCACATTGGCGAGCTTTGCAATCGCATCCTCAAGCTGTTTTGTCATGGATTCCATGGCATTACCTATACGGGTAATGTTACCGGACGGGTCAGAGCCAATCTCCACTTCATGGCTGAGTTTTCCCTTCATGTTCAGCGTAAACTTCCTGAAAAATGAATCAAAGGTTACATTCATCTTCATACCCAGATACTCACCGATTGGCACAGCCACATTTGCCTGCTTCATCTCCTTACAGATACCGATGATCGCTGTTCCGGCTTCCTTCCTGTCATCATAGGTCTTTCCGGCTACCGTCATGGTGAAGATATCCTTATCCGCAGGCTTGTTTGCATTATAGGTTGCGATATCTGCCTTCATTCCGGCAATACGCTCTTTTAACGCTGATATCTGCTGCGGATAATTCTTTGCGATATTATCCTCCAGTCTGTATTTCTGACTGGTATGGTTCGCTTTCATCAGCTTCAGCTTCGATACCTGGATATCCAAGTCCATCTTTTCCTTAATGTACGGATTACCTGTTGCCAATGCCTTGACCTCTGCATAGGTAAGAGCCGCCTCGTCGATATCCTCACAGCTTCTGACCGGAGATTTACTGGTCATGATCTGCCCGATGAATTTCTGCTTATTCTCGATGAGCTGCCATGAGTAGGCATCAAATGTGCCTTCCGTGACATACCGGAAGATCTTTACTTTCGGATTGGTATTACCCTGTCGTAAGATACGACCTTCCTGCTGTTCAATGTCAGACGGTCTCCACGGCACATCCAAATGATGAAGTGCTATCAGCCTGTCCTGCACGTTTGTACCGGCTCCCATCTTCTGTGTTGATCCCAGTAAAAAACGGACCTGTCCGCTTCTTACTTTGCCAAACAGCTCCGCTTTCCTCGTCTCGGTATTCGCATCATGGATAAAGGCTATCTCTTCCGGTGGTACTCCTTTTGCTATCAGCTTATCTCTGATATCCTCATATACATTGAAAGTTCCGTCTCCTTTTGGTGTCGAAAGGTCGCAGAAAATGAGCTGGGCTGACCGCTTATCTGCTGTCTTTTCCCATATCTCAAAAGCTTTCTCCACGCAAACACTGGACTTACTGTTTTCATCATCCGGTAGCATATCATTCATGAGTCTCTGATCAAGAGCCAGCTTACGCCCATCGTTGGTAATTTTAAGCATATTATCGACGGATGAATCCACCATGCGGTTACGCACCCGCTCTGCCCTGTCTGCCAGGGATGCCACCATTTCCTTCTGTGCCCCTGACGGCTTTAATGTCACATTCTCATACTCCGCCTCCGGCACAGGAAGCTTTAACATATCCGGTGTCTGTATATCAGCACTCTCCTTAAAAAGTGCGATCAACTCCGGCAGGTTAAAGAACTTCGCAAACCTTGTCTTAGCCCTGTATCCGGTTCCTTCCGGCGCAAGCTCTATCGCTGTCTGTGTATCACCGAAGTTA
Organism: Acetitomaculum ruminis DSM 5522; assembly: GCF_900112085.1. Lineage (GTDB taxonomy): Bacteria > Bacillota > Clostridia > Lachnospirales > Lachnospiraceae > Acetitomaculum > Acetitomaculum ruminis. Next base: position 167,590 of record NZ_FOJY01000005.1, on the reverse strand, counting down.
GCCGCCCATGCATCGAACTGTCCAAGCCCCAGCTTCTGAAGCGTACCATACTGTAAATATCTCATATTGGTGTAAAGCTCCGTCATGCTGTTGGAAATTGGCGTTCCGGTTGCAAAGGTCACGCCTTTACCGCCTGTCAGTTCATCAAGGTACTGGCATTTGTTGAACATATCCTGCGACTTCTGCGCCTCTGTCTGTGCGATACCTGCCACGTTACGCATCTTGGTATAAAGGAACAAATTCTTGTACGAATGCGACTCGTCCACAAAAAGCCTGTCAACGCCCAGCTGTTCAAAGGTTACGACATTATCCTTACGGCTCTGATCATTAAGTTTATCAAGCCTTGTCATAAGCTGCTTCTTGGATTTTTCCATCTGTTTTATGGTATATCGTTCGCCCCTGTCCGCTTTTGCCTGTGCTATGGCTTCCGTGATCTCATCTATCTGCCGCTCCAGAATCGCCACCTGTCTTTCCTGTGACAACGGGATCTTTTCAAACTGGGTATGGCCGATGATAACAGCATCATAATCGCCTGTCGCTATACGGGAACAGAACTTCTTACGGTTTGCAGGCTCAAAGTCCTTCTTCGTTGCCGCAAGGATATTTGCTCCGGGATACAGACGCAGGAAATCACTCGCCCACTGCTCCGTCAAATGGTTTGGTACTACAAACAGCGACTTCTGAGCAAGCCCAAGCCTTTTAAGTTCCATAGCTGCCGCAGTCATTTCAAAGGTCTTGCCGGCCCCTACGCAATGGGCAAGGAGCGTATTATCTCCATACAACACATGGGCTACCGCATTTTTCTGATGCGGCTTAAGCTCTATATCCGGTGTCATGCCCGGAAACTGCAAATGTGAGCCGTCATACTCTCTTGGTCTTGTGGAATTGAAACGCTCATTATAAACCTTTACAAGATCTGCTCTTCGCTCAGGATCCTTAAAGATCCAGTCCTTAAAGGCTTCACGGATTGCCTCCTGCTTCTGTGCCGCAAGGGTGGTCTCCTTCTTGTTAAGCACCCTCTTTTCCTTGCCATCCTCCACAATAGTATCATAGATACGCACATCCTTAAGGTTTAAACTGTCCTCCAGTATCTTATAGGCATTCGCCCTTCCTGTACCGAAGGTCATGTTGGCAAGGGTATTTCCATAGTCGGCATTCTTGCCCTTTACATTCCAAAGCCCGGTCACATCCGAATACTGTATACCCATGACATTCCGGTTAAAAAGATATCCCGGTGTCTGGAAGGTCTCACGCATGAAGTCCTCTATATACTTCGGGTCAACCCATGTTGCCCCAAGACGGACTTCTATATCCGAAGCTTCAAGGTCTTTCGGCATCACCTGTTCAAGATGCACCACATTCACCTGATACTCCGGGTGATTCTCCGCATAGTTCTTTGCTATGGACAGCTTCTCACGGACATTACCGGACAGATACTCATCTGCCGTCTCCCACTGGTCTGTCAAAGGATTTTGGAAGATAACTCCTGCAAGCTCCTCAGTTATGGCTTCTTTTTCCTTTCCCGTAAGCTCTGCCATATAGTCAAGGTCTACCTTGGCTTTTTCAGCCAGGGAGACCGCCAGAGCCTCGCTTGCGGTATCAACGCTTGTCACCACCTCTGCGTGTTTGATGGTACGCTTCGTGAACATATCCGCTTTTCCAAGGAACTTGCCCTCATCATCCAACTTCTCCAAGGAACAGAGCAGGCAGTATGAAGAGTCCTGATTAAAGGCTCTCTTATTGGTCTGGGAACTGATAAGCCCGTATTTATCGGAGAACTTATCATATAATCCGTTCAGTTCTGCCTGTTTTTCTCTAATAGCTTCGTCGGGATAGTCCTCCATCTGCATCTGAATCAGTTCCTGCGTACAGTCACGGATAGAGATCATCCCCTTTATGCGGTCTTCCATGGTATCTGACACATCGGCAGGCTTCATGACGGAATTCTCACGATAATACACATGATCATCCACCATACAAAAGCTGTAATTCTTTACATTCGGATCCGCCGGTATTACTTCAAGGTCAGACTTTCCAAGCTCATCCGCCGAAAGCTCCACCGCTTCATATTCCGCATGGATATTGCTGATTGCCTCACGGAGCTGCTCTTCAAAAGGTCTGCTTTCATCAGGTACACAGGTACTCTCCATACCAAAAGGTCCTGACACCATTTCCATCTTTCCTACGATCATCTCCGGGTGGTCTGCAAAATACTGGTTCATGGCGATGCCGTTTGCATCCATGCCAAGATGCACCCAGTCCGGCTCGATATCCATCAGCCTGTCCCTTTTCTGGAAAAAAAGAATGTCGGACGTTACTTCTGTTCCGGCATTCTCCTTAAAGGCTGTATTGGGTAATCTAACCGCTCCGAGCAGCTCTGCCCTTTGAGCAAGATATTTCCTCACCTGCGGGCTTTGCTTATCCATGGTTCCCTTGCTTGTAACAAATGCTACAATTCCGCCCGGTCTTACCTTATCCAGCGTCTTTGCAAAGAAATAATCATGTATCTGGAAGTTAAGCTTATCATAGGGCTTGTCGCTGACCTTATAATTTCCAAATGGCACATTTCCCACGGCCACATCAAAGAAATCATTCTGAAAATCGGTCTTTTCATATCCGCTGATACGCACATCTGCCTGCGGATAAAGCTGCTTTGCGATGCGACCTGTCAGATCATCAAGTTCCACTCCATACAATTTGCTGTCCTGCATTTCCTCCGGCAGCATACCGAAGAAGTTTCCTACACCCATAGCAGGTTCAAGGATATTTCCCTTTTCAAAGCCCATTTGCCCCAGTGCTTCATAGATATTTCTTATGATCACGGGACTTGTGAAATGTGCGTTAAGGGTACTCTCCCTAGCAGAATTATATTCATCCGGTGTCAGCACACTCTTTAATTCCTGATATTCCGCAGACCAGTTGCTCTTACTTTCATCAAAGGCATCCGCAAGACCTCCCCAGCCGACATACTGCGATAAAATCTGCTGTTCCTCCGGCGTTGCTGTCCTATGTTCGTCCTCGATCTGCTTCAAGGTTGTAATCGCCCTGATATTGTCACGGAACTTTTCCTTTGCACTGCCTTTCCCCAGGTCATCATCTGTAATACGGAAATTCTTCGCTTCAACCTTTGCCGTCTCAGACAGTTCCGCTTCCCTTGCGTTATAGGACTCCCAGAACCTCCCGACAAGTCTCCTTGGAAAGCTCTCATCATCCATAAACTCATACTGGATGTTCTTAACTGCATCAAGGCTATCAGCCTTTTCAATCTTCTTTTCATACTGCCCGACCCTGACTTCATCAGAAAGCTTCTCTTCCAGCTTGCGAAGCTCCGGTTCAGAAAGCCTTTCGTAAATATCGTTACCTTCAGTATGGATGGAAAAGCTCTCTTCATCCCCGTCATGCCTTGTGACCTCATAACGGATCTTCTGACGCTCTCCACGGATATCGGCTTCAAGCTCATACTCCGCTGTATGCCCGAAATTACTGTACTCCGCTCCGATATAGGAAATATTCTGTATATCCTCTGCGGTAAGCTCCACGTTATGGAACTTCTCCCAGTCCTCTTCCGATACATAGGTAAGCTCGTCAAAATCAAGGTACTTTAGCTCATTTTCTATAAGATCGGTAAGGGTATCATATTCATTCTGAGAAATGATCTGCCCATCAATCGCAAGACGGATGCTGTTATGCTCAAGGTCTACAGAAGCCTGTATCGGGTACTCTTTTCCGTCAGCTTCATCTATAAGGTCGGTATAAGCTATCTCCACATTGGAAAGATCCGAGAAATCTGCATCATGATCATACTCCCTGTAGCAGAACTCATTGATAAGCTCTTTTGCCTGCTCCTGCTCTGGAGTAAGGACTGCTTCTTTTTTCCGAAGAAACTCCGGCACTTCCGAAAATCCGAAGGAATCCACGAAATATGCCTTGTCCTCACCATTCTGATGCAATACCACCACATCCGATACGGACATGGAACGTCCCTTGTAATCTACGGGATGGTCTATGTTGAACTTCTCATAAAGATCTTCGAGGGTAGTACCTTCCTCCAGTTCTCCGGTATATACCGCCTCATAGTTTGCCGCATCAACAGACAGTCCTCTGTTCTGCAGGTGCTCCAGGTTTTCAAAGATGATATCCCGTCTGTCCTCAGCTTCATCCGATATCTGATAGATTGTATATGTTGAAGATTCCTGTTCTAAAGCCTGCCCTTTAAGCACTTCTCCCCGCATGGTCTCGTCAACATACTCCTGCGCCTCTTCAAGAGTCCTGAAGGTCTCCGTTGGAGCAGCAAAAGAATCAGCAACCGGATGAATCCCATAGGAGCCATCTTCCTCACGGTATACCCATACATACTGACCGGATGGGAGCTTCGTTGCCCACTCCTGTGGATTATCATTTTCATCATCTGCCTCATGGACTATCGACCAGCGGCTGTTTTCTCCCCGTCCGACAGGCGGACCGAATTCGGGATTATGATCTGCCTCTTTGCTTTCCGGCTCTTCCTGTGCATCCCCGGCTTCAATGGCATCAACAAGTTTTTCCTGCTCATCCGCAAGAGCTTCCTTTTCCTGCTCCTTTTTATACTCCGCATAGGCTTCCTTTGCCTTGGGAGACAGATACTTATCCTCTGCAATCAGTTCACGGATACGCTTTTCCACCACATTCCAGTTAAGAAGCACGGATGTATATGGCTCCATAATACTTCCCTTGTCAAGCTGAATGCCCTTTGCATCATGGTCTTCCCAACTCTTGTCATTTCCAATCAAGGCATCCGACTGTCCGCCTGTACCATATTCTTTTTTAAGGAACGCTACATTATCCTTGCTGTCATGCCCCTCCTTAAAATAATCATAGATACGGAAAAGTCCCTGTGATACGCCGCTTCCATGGGTGAGCCTGCTGTCAATCTCATCCTGGGTGATGAAGTTTTCAAGCCTTACATTTACCTCATCTGCAAGAGGAAACTCCCTACGCTCTGCATCGAGGTCGGCAATCTCCGAAAGTAGGTACTCCGGCTCTTTTACATATCTCCACCGAAGTTGAATCTCTCCGCTCTCTATCCTGTCCGCAGCCCTTCCGATTTCCTCTGCAAGCAGTTCCCTTCCCTCATGGGTAGATAACAACTCTGCGATATGTGCCTGGCTGTCGGGATAATTACTTCCCTGGATAGAAAAAGAGTCAGGCATATCATCAATGCCGTCACGGAAAAAGAAATAAATCTGATCAGCAACTCTCGCCCGCTCGGTACTGTCCACAAGAAAGGCTTCATTTCTTGACATATATGAGCCATTTTCCACCATCTGACGGGTGAACTCTTCTACAAGGCTCCAACTATAGGTAGTGGCAAAGTCCACCTGAGCAGAATTCCCCGGTGCAATACTCATACCATTTTCATTAAACCAGACAGATACCCTCTGCCCGTCAAATTCAAAGCCCTTGCCTGTCGTTCCGATCTCATTCTTAATGAAATCAGTCATTTCCGCAGCATCTTTTCCTGCCTGGTACTTTGCATAGATACGCTTACGGTTATCCTGCTTTCCGCCACCGGAACGGATGATATCAAGAAGCTGTTCATCCTTTAACGCAAAAACAGCGGGAGCCTTCGTTTTCACGCTTGCTTCCGCTGCTGCTATCGTTCCCACCTGCTCCGCAAATGACGGGAACAGGTCAAACATATTCAGTTGTTCGGGTTCTGCATCCGGAGGATTTAGCTGTAGATCAGCTCCGATAAAACTATCTCCTCCGCCGATGCCCGGATGTTGTTCATCAGACCCACCCACTTCATCTGGTCTGATGCTTTCAGGGCTTCGTTCACTCCCTGTGACTTCGCCATCTGATCGGTCAGAAGATCCATCCTCTCCTCTGCCTGCTTCTGAATCATCAGGCAGTGCTCCTTCAGATTCCCCTCTAACATCATCCCGCTGTAGGTTCCTCTCCGATGTTCCTTCAGAAAGTTCCTCCGCATTAGTCCGTACTTCGTTAAGGGTTCCTCCGGCTCGCTGTTCGCGATCAGGTTCGGGATCAGATAATCCCCGCTCTGCATGTAAGTCAGTTCCATGGTCATTTCCTCCTTGTTCTGAAATATTAGCGCTTTCGCCTTTTTCATAATCATCGGTGGAAATATCACCTTGCCGCTCGCTTTCACGCTTTAAAGCATTATATTCATTCTGAGCCTCATTTGCAAGCGAATTTTGGCTTTTTTCAACGGCTTGTGATATATTCTCCGTTTGTCTTTCTACTTCGCCATATCGGGCGATATGACGCTCCTGTGCCGTTACCGCTCTTCCGATTTCCATGAGCACCGGCTCAGTCATTTCCGATACCGCATTTCCCAGTACAGACAGTGTTTTCACATCGCTGAACTCATGCAGATACCGGAAGTCAAAATCATAAAGCTCTGTGTCCACACCGCACCTTGTAAGAAGCGTATATGCGATGGAATCTCTCATGGTATCCTGCAATCTCATTTCAAGATTCAGCTCATCGTAACCATACAGAAAGCTTCCATCCACCCTGTCCTGCAGATCAGGCATTACATCCCTGTAATAATCATCCGCAATACGATGTGCCAGCTCCACAAGCCTGTCCCCGAAAGGTCTGTTTTCATCCGTTTTTCCATATATGTTTTCCAGTCTGTTAAGAACCGTCTGTTCATTCCGTTCTCTGACCTGCCATATGTACGGGAGCCTTCCCACATTCCATCCGGGATGCACATTTGATACATCAAATACATACCGAAGTCTCGGTCTGCCGCTGCTCTCATCCAAAAGGGCGATACCCTTGGAGCCACGATTGACCCAGCAGTTCATCTTCTGATTCCATGTTTCAAGCTCTGCACATGCTGTGGCATCTGGTCTTTGGGCATAGATAAGCAGCTGATCCATGAACGGATACCGGTATAATCTGCCGGCAGTGGTAAGAAATCCCTTCCACTTTTCCGTATCTGCTGATAAATCTTGTGCCGTAGCCTGTGCAAGCCATTTGATCTCATCATATTTTCTTGCCATAGCCTGTTTCTCCTTATAAAGATTATGGGAGAAGGACATCGCTGCCCCTCTCCCGTTCCAAAACAAAAATCCTTATGCCAAAGCCTGTCCTCTGTCCTTATTCATCTGACGAGGCTCCCTGGTTGCCTCATTCTTGGCAACAATGTCTTTCTTCTGGGCAAGTCTCTCCTTAAGGGAAGGACGCTCCTGCTTCTTTTCTTCTTTTGCAGAGGTCTTTTCTACAGCAGTTTCCTTTGAAGCCTCTGCTTCTTTTGCTGCAGCCCTCTCCTCTGCCTTGTCAGCACGGAAAAGCTCATGTTCCTTTGCGTCATAGGCATATACGTGATCGGAGAGTCTTTCCTCCGGTGCTACCTGTGTGGCATTCACATCCTGCACCATACTCTCTAAGGTCTTAAGATCCATCTGGTCATTCTTAGGTACGATCAGCACCTCATGCACACTCGAAGGTAAAATGAAGTAGTCCTGACCCAGCTTCTCGGTGATATCATCCATGACCTTATCGTTAAGGAGAACTGCCGCACCGTTAAGCTTATCCTCATTGGAAAGTACATACATCATCTCATCAGGTGTAGGCGGGATCATACCGGCGATGGCCTCCCTTGCCTCTTCCTCGGACATTCCGCTTCGCATCATATCAGGAAGCATCATATCCACCATGGTCTCCGTCATGCTCTTGAATGTTGCCGGAGTAAGGGTGTCCATGTTATCAAGGGCAATCTGATGAAGCTGTTCTACATCCACACCGTATCCCTCCATGAGCCTGTTGGTGATAGGTGCGCTCATTGTGCCGCTCTCTTCTTTGCCGATTGCGATATGGTATGTAACAGCCAGGTCATCCACCATGGTATGAGGCTTATCTGCAAGATACTCCGCATTCTGCTCTGCATTGATAAGGCGGCAGGTGATACGATCCTTCACGCTGTCAAAATCGGTAAGCTTGCTCACATCAAAATCCTGTGACATCTCATGCTGTGTGCGGACATCTGCGATTGCAGCCAGGATATCATCCATAGGTCTGCCGTCCTCATGCTGTTCATAAAACTGATTGAGGTAAATATTGGGAGCGATATTGCTGTCCTCAAGCTTAACCATAAGACCATCAAGCTTCTGATCATTGTTCTTCACAACTGTCTGGATAGATACATCCGCATCTGCGTACTTCTCAGGCAGAAACTCCTTGATACGGTCTGCCACTTCCTGCTTAAACTCTTCGTAATTCATGCTTTTGCTCCTCCCTTCATAGTTGCTTCCTTCTGCATCTGTGCCTTACGCTCCAACTTCTTCATGCCCTGCATATAGGCTGTGAAGCGTGCCTTCCCGCTTGTCTTTGGCTTTTCTGCAACCTCTGTTGCGATCACGTTGTTATTCTGCATCGTTTTCATCCTCCTTCTTCTTTGTATAATCTTCAAGAAAATCCCAGAAATCCTCCGGGGTGTTCTCGCTTACCATATCTGAAATATCTTCAACGCATCCGTTCAAAAGATCATTGTTATCCTTTCCTGCCGTGCAAATAGCTCTGATCTGCTCCAGCTTTTCTGCATTGGAGATATTTCTTCTGCGGCAAAGTCTTTCAATATCCTCAAATTTCACATTCATAAGGTATCCGACGTTCCTGATTCCTTCGAGGATATACTTGATAAAAGCGACCTCTTCTTTTTCCAGAATGCTGATATCAGCATATTTACCGGGATAGTAATCATCATCAGATGCTCCAAAATCATGATCATCCGTGCTGATAAGCTCCTCTTCCTCTTCGGGTGTAAGATGATATTCTTCATCGAAATCATCCGGCTCTTCATCAAAGTAGTCATCATCACATTCATCACAGACATACTTCCTTTTACTGTCCCTGTACTTCTTTACGGCTAAAGCCGCAGCAGAGACCGAAGCCCCTGCCGCCGCAATGCCCAGTAATATTTTTACTGCTTTCTTCATGTTGCTCACTCTCCCTTCTTCTTACGCTCCGGAAACTCAAAGGCGAACTTGAACTGAAAGCCGCTCTTTTCCTCACCATCCTTGTTGGTGTAGTCATACGCCTCCACACCTTCAGGCTTAAGAAAAGCATCATAGCTCTTGCCCTTCTTGCTCTTAAGACCTTTCATAAAGATCTTTTCTCCTGCAAGAAGCTTCTTGATCTGCTCCTCGTCAAGCTTTCTTCCCATGGCATAGCCAATGCTCATGCCGCACTTCTCGGTGCAGTATGCCCCGTACTTGCCGACAACGACATCACCGCCACACTTCGGGCATTTTCCAATTGCTTCTTCAGATCCAAACATCTTCTTTTCCTCCTCGCTTACGCTACTGTATGTTTTTATCAACTCTGTTACCATGTCCTTAATGCCCTTCATAAAAGCATCCGCACTCATCTCACCCTTGGAGACAAGGACAAGTGCGTTTTCCCAGTCCGCCGTCATCTGCGGAGATTTCACCGCATCAGGCAGGATGGTTATGAGCTTGATCCCATCATCCGTGGGAACCAGCTTTTTCTTATCTCTTTTGACAAAACCATCTTTTACCAGCTTCTCGATGATATCCGCTCTGGTGGCAGGTGTACCAAGCCCCTTACGTTCTACATCATCGTCCATTTCCGAAGCTCCGGCAGTTTCCATATACTTAAGGAGCGTATCTTCCGTGAATGACTTAGGTGGCTGCGTGAAGCCCTCTACCACTCTCGGATTTACTTCACGAAATGACTGTCCTTCATGTACCACAGGCAAAGACTTTTCCTCATCCTCCGCATCGGCTTTTACCTTAAAGCGGTTCCTGAGCATTTTTTCATACTTCTTAAAGCCTTCGGATATGACCGTCTTTCCGCTTGCATGAAACTTAAACCCATCACAGTCAAGTTCCACCTTTACACTCTTATAAATATGCCTCCCGGATGTAGCACACAGAACACGATATGAAATGAGGGAAAGAATCTTCTTCTCTCCCTCTGCAAGTGCATCCATATCCTGTTTTGCTATTTCCATCGTGGGAATGATGGCGTGGTGGTCTGTGACTTTTTTGCTGTTTAAGACTCTGCCGATGTCCGGTGAATAATCCTGCGGCATCTTTAATACGCTCTTAAACACCGCTCCGATCACATCCTCCGCAGTCTGCCCCATATCATCGGATAAAAACTGGCTGTCCGTCCTCGGATAAGTACAAAGACGCTTTTCATAAAGGCTCTGGGTATAATCTAAGGTCTGTTTTGCCGTAAATCCAAAGATACGATTGGCATCCCTCTGCAGGGTGGTAAGGTCATAAAGTCTCGGCTGTGCGATACTCTTTTCCTCTTCCTCCACCTTCGTAATACGCACCGGGTTAAATACGGCACATCCCTCTACGGACATTGCCTCATCTTCGGTCTTGAACTTATCGGATACCGCTTCCATGCCATTTACATCTATATGGCAGGTATAAAACGGCTCTTTCTTAAAGGTTCGGATTGCTTCGTCTCTGTCCACAAGCATTGCAAGTGTAGGAGTCTGCACCCTTCCGACTTTCAAAAGTCTGTTATAAAGCACAGTGAAAAGCCTTGTACCATTGATACCCACAAGCCAGTCAGCCTGTTGTCTGCATAAAGCACTCTGATACAGGTCGTTGTACATATATCCGGGTTTCAGATTGGCAAAACCTTCCCTTATGGCACTCTCTTCCATAGATGAAAGCCATAAACGCTTAATAGGTTTATCACAGCCTGCCTGCTCATATACAAGACGGAAAATCAGCTCCCCCTCTCGTCCGGCATCGGTAGCACAGATAGTCTCGTCTACGTCTTTATCGTGCATGAGCTTCTTAAGTACCTTAAACTGGGCTTTCGTATCCTTTTTAATCTCATACTGCCAGTTTCCCGGCATGATCGGGAGCGAATTATATGACCACTTCTTTAAAGCGGGATCATATGCATCCGGCTGTGCCAGCTCAATAAGGTGTCCTACGCACCACGAAATGATATAACCGTTTCCTTCGATATAGCCATCCTGTGCATTCTTTACACCCAGTGCATCCGCATAAGCTCTGGCCACACTGGGCTTCTCGGTAACCACTAACTTGTATCCCATGGCAGCCTCCTTATAAAGAAGCTTCCTTCGACTTCGTAGCAGTCTTCTGAGGTGCATCATGTTTCTGCTGAGAAACCTCGGCTTTCTTTTCGGAAAGTCTGTTCTTAAGGGATTCCCTCGGCTTTTCCTCCTGCTCCTTGCCTCTGGACTTATAAAACTCCACCATGCCCTTCAGCTCTCTGTTGGATACCTTGGTCTTTTCAGTCTCCCAGATCTTCTTGCCATCAGCACCTTCTCCGACGCAGTGATCCTTGCGTACTGTGGTATGACCGTCGGCAGGTAGCTTCATCCACATACCCTTACCATACTGATCCTCATGCACTGCATTTGACCTTGCAACAAATGTTGCCCAGGGACTGTGATCATTTTCATCCTTGTTAGGAATAAGGATCTGCTTATACTCCTTGCCATCCTTTCCCGTAAAAGGCTCTCCGACACATCCCTTGCCAAATTTGATGGTGATCTCATCCATCTTCTTTTTTTCTGCTGTCTGTTCCATAAAACTCATTTCTCCTTTCAAAAGATGACGGAGAGGTTATCCTCTCCGCCGTAAATGTGTTTATTCATCTTTTTCTGATACATCTGCTGCGCTCTCCTCTTCCGTATCAGATATTGTTGCATCTTCCATATCCTCCGCCGTAGGAGCAGGTCTGTCTTTCTGTTCTTCTGTAGGTTCAGGATAATCTGCCGCATCATCGGCATTATCAAACCAGGCGTCATTAGGATCCTTTTCCTGCTCATCTGCATCGTCTGCATATACTTCCTCTTCGGCTTCTTCATCCTCATCCTCGACAAAATCGCCGTCCTGCTTTTTCTTAATTACCTTGAAATAATATGCAGCTCCGATCACGCCACCGCCAAAGATTGCCATGATAATGTATCCCAAAAGCGGATTGCTCTTAACAGGCTCTTCCGGCTCCTCTTCGGCAGGCTCCTCCGGTTCAGTCTCCTGTGGTTCCTCCGGTGTCTCAGTAGGAGTCTCAACTTCGTGGGTATCGTCGATATCCGTATTGTTATTAGGCAATGCGCTCTCCGTCACAGGGATCTGCGATTCAAGAGCCGCTGAGTTCTTAGGCAGAGTCTCCGAATTATCTGTTGTTACATTAAGCAGGTCATTTTCTGTAATCTCTGTCAGGAAGTAAACCATTTCCTCCTGTCCGTCACGATCAATGATCAGATAAAAGACCTTGCCGCTTGCAGCTTCAATGGTATAGAACTCTTTTCCAAGGTTCATATCCTCTCCGTTTTCTCCATCTGATAAAGCTGCTTCCTCTGCATCTGCCTTGGCAAACTCAGCTTTCTTCTGTGCTTCGGGAGATGAATTGGTGCTGGTGGTTGTACTTGTCGTATTTCCGTTACTGTCAGTCGTGGTATGATCTGTAACCGTTGCTGTCGCACTGGAAGGCTTGGTTGCCTCCGCACTTGCAGGAAGCTGTTCTGCCGGATTACTGTCATCATCGGAGTTGGGATCCTTATAGTATGGATTCTTTGTCTTATAAACCTCCGATACATTCCCGGCATTATCCATGGCAGTGATCGTGAAATACTCATAGCCTGCATCGAATTGGGAAAGGCGGATATTCACGGTTCCGTTTGTAACATCTGTAAACTCATATCCGTTCACATAGATAACCTTTACACCGGAGTCATTATCGGATGCCTGGATAGTGAGAAGTCCGTCCGATACTGCCGCATTCAGCGTGGGCTTACTTGTATCAAAGCACTTAATGGAACGGCTTCTCTCATAACTCTTATCATTGGCATCGGTAACAAGCACATACACAGTGCAGTTCTCGGAAATTTCAAGGAACATATCCTCTGTTACATCGTTATAGCTGCCATTCTGTCCGATCTTTGCTTTCACGGACTTTATGGCAAAATTCCCGGTATCAAGAATATCCTCGACCTTAAAAGTGACCTTTGCGGATGTTCCGCTTGAATACCATCCCGAAGGAGTATTGATTGTGATTTTTACACTCGGCTCCTTGTATTCGCAGTCCTTAAAGTTCTGACTACATACAGGGCAGTCTTTGTTGTAATCATACTGACTGCACTTATGTTCGCAGATGCACTCAGGTTCCGGCTCAGGTGTGGGTTCTGGAGTCGGTGTGGGATCATCTTCTCCAGTCTCACCATCTCCGGATTCATTTTCAGATGTGCTGTCTCCTGTGTTGGAACCATCCCCGGCATCGGAATTATCCCCGCCTGTAGGATTCTCAACTGATGTATCTGTTCCATCTTCAGATGAACCATTATCCGTTGATTCGCTGTCTGACGCATCAGCACTTGATGACGAATCATCTGTAGTTCCTGCTTCATTACCTGTCACGCTCTCTTCGGCATATACCGATACCGCCGTGGAGCTGTTCGCAATGAATGCCCCGACCGGCAGTGCAAATAGCATCACCGATAAGATCAGCGATGCAATAATCCTAATTGATAACTTTCTTTGCATTTTCGTTTGTCTCCTTTTCATTTTCTGCATGAAAGGCCCCGCCTTCATCGGGCGGGGTCTGTTTTGATTCCTTATCCCTTGCAGCTATCATGTCCGCAACCTCTTTTTCAGAAAGGCTGTTAAATAGTGCCAACTGCTCAGGTGTTATATGTTTCTTTCTGATGATCTTCATTGCTTCCGCATCATCCGCTTCCTGTTCGAGTCTTGCCCAGTATTTCTCACGCTCGGTGTAATACTCTTTCTTCTCGGCGGCATGAATACGGTTTTTCTTGATTGTTTCTCTTTTCATCTTGCCTCCTTAATGTCCCGGCAATCTGCCAAATGCGTAGAAATGGCTCTGCCAGTATGGTGTGTTAATGGAAGAGTATTTGATGGGATCGCCTGCATGGATCATCTGACCATTGCCGGCATAGATACCAACATGGGTTACCGGATTACCGGAATTATATGTACCTGTGAAAAAGATAATATCCCCGGCTCTCGCTTCTGATGCGCTGATATGCTGGCACTGGTTATATATGCCCTGCGCTGTGGTACGTGGCAGATTGTAATATCCGCTGTGAGTCACCACATAGCACACAAAGCCCGAACAGTCGAAGCTCGTTGAAGGACTACTACCGCCCCATACATAAGGGTATCCGAGATAGTTCTCCGCTTCTGCTATAAGTGCAGCTACATCGCCACTGCCACCGATAGGATCTGTCGTGCCATAAATGGATCCGTTACCGTTTTCAAAATAGAAAAGCGGATTATAATACTCTCCATCTGATAAGCACTCCAGATGTAAGTGGCTTCCCGTTACGGCTCCCGTACTTCCGGTCTTGCCTATAATCTCTCCATGCCTTACAGTCTGCCCTGCGCTGACATTCATACTTTCAAGATGCGCATACTTCGTAGTAAAGCCTTTTGAGTCCGTGATCACGATATAATTCCCGTAATCATCGTCATAGGCTGCCGTGGTAACTGTTCCGTCATGCCCGGCATAAACCTCTGTCCCTTCCGGTACTGCGATATCAATACCTCTGTGGAACTGGTTCTCTCCGGTAATGGGATTCTTCCTATAACCGTAGTAACTCTTTATCAGGCTGTACCAGTCCGTATCGAGAGGCGTATAAAACTGCTGAAGCGCACCATTGGTCTGCTGATATGCCGCATAAAGCGTACTTGCATCGTCATTCCCGGTAAGACGCTCCGCAACGATATCCTCTAAAGGCTTACGGGTAAGTTCCACATCAAGGATCGTTACGGTATATTCCTCTTCCACTTCTTCCTCTTCACCGGTTTCCTCATTCGTAACAGTTACCGTGCGGGTTCGTGTCTCTTCCCTTGGTGTAAGGGTCAGCTCATACATCTCATCAAAAAGCGATTCGATCTCCGCATCACAGTCCGCAGCCACCACATCAACCTTTATGGCTGACAGGTAATTGATCAGCGTAAAAGGATTATGTCCGATTTCTTCCAGGTTATAGTTGTACTCGTCATAATCGGGATAATCTTCCTCGATGCTGTCTATGGTGTTCTGCAATGCCATTTCCCTTGAAGTCATGGCTTCATCCGATGCATCAAGCTGAGCTGGCTGACTCTGATAGCTTCCTGCCATAGTAGCTGACAAGCCACCGTTAAGTACGGCAGAACAACTTGATATACCTGCGGCTATAAGCATAAAAAAGAGTCCGAACAAGCCTATTGTCGCTATCGCTCCGATATGCTTCCTTGCAAACTCTGCTACTTTTCTAGCCATGTTTGTGGTTGTTGTTGCCGCTTTTTTTGCATATCCGGCAGCCTGCTTTGCCTCAGTCGTTCCTTTCTTAAGTGCCTTGGCATACTCACGCTTGATACGCTGCTTCTGAAGACGCTTCTGTATGGCTTTCTTTTTGACCTCCGGGTTTTCCTCCAAATACTTTTGATACCTGAAGTTCACTTCCGCCTTGAACTGCTTCTTTTCAAGAGCTGCCACTTTATTACTTCGCTTTGCCTGTACGCCCTGCTTTATGTTTCTTGCATGAACGATAACGGCTTCACCAGCCTCTTCTGTCCTGTGGGCAGCTTCAACACCGGAGTTATCCTTTTCATCCTCCGATATCTTGTCATGCACCAGTCCCTGTGCCTCCATCATTGCCCTGCGGTTTGCAGCAGTTATGGGATTATCATTCTTAGGCTTTTTCAGCACCTTATTGGTCTGTAGCTCATAAGTGACTTTCCCGGTCTTTTCATCGAAATGCCGTACCAGCCTGTACTCCTTACGCTGCGGCAACTTCTTTCTCGCCTTCTGGGTTTTGACTCCGGCTTTTTCAGCTTTCTTTTCAAGCATCTCAAGCTTATGGCTCTTTGCTGTCTCGGCTCCTGCCTCTTCCACAAATCCTGTCTTTCCATGGAAATCTCCATCGGACTGTATAAAGCTGTCCTTTACCCTTGCACGGCTCTCATGCTGTCTGTGCTTGCGAAGTGCCCTTGTTTCCTCACGCTGAGAAGCATACTCGGTATTTTTTTCATCTTCGTTCTCATGTCTTTTAAAGAATTCCTGATTGACCTTTCTGCTCTTTTCTTCTGCCTGAGAAACCGTATTTGCAGACGCAGCATTAAACATCTCCTGTGCTTCGCTTACAGCCTTACTTTTTACGGCACTGCCCTTACCTCTTCCATCAGCGGATCCCGTAGGACCCGCCCGTGCTTTCTTAAAATCACCGGCATCGGCTTTCGCATCAAATCCCTCGGGTTTTGCTCCGGTTATATCCGATACTTCCTTCCTTGCCGTATTATTCTTTTTCTTCGCCATCCGCATCATCTCCCTTGTCAGCAGTATGTTCCTCTTCTTCCTGTGGACGAGTGTTCATGATCGCATACGTCTTGGTATCTGTCGGATATCTGTCCGCAAACGGAATGACCACATCATTAAAAAGAATGAGTCCGCACCCGGATTCAGAGTTTGTTACATACTGGAGCTGCTTCTCCGAAAGTCCCAGCTTGTCTGCCAGGATCACCTGATCCTTTGCGTTCTGGTTAAGGAGATATACAAAATCGCTGTTACCAAGGATACCCTCGATCTCCTCCGAACGAAGGAAGTCTCCCACGTTCTGCGTAAGCCCTGTGGGAATACCGCCCCACTTTCTGAAACGCTTCCAGATCTCCACTGAATACTGCGCTGTCTGCTTATCTCTTAAAAGCAAGTGGAACTCGTCACAGTAGTAACGGGTAGCCACCCTGCGCTCACGGTTACGTGAAACCCTGTTCCATACTGCATCCTGCACTATAAGCATTCCCAGCTCTTTCAACTGCTTTCCAAGGTCTCTGATATCAAAGCAGACAATACGGTTCTGAGAATCCACGTTTGTCCTGTGGTTGAAATAGTTCTGAGAACCATGCACATATAAAACAAGGCTGTTGGCAATACGAACCGCCTTCTGCTTTGCATCAATGGCAAGCTCCTCTGATACCGCCTTGTCCGGCTCATACTTGACCAGTGCGTTATAAAGATCTTCCAATATCGGCATATTCTCCGGTCTCGGGTCTTTGAAATACTCATCATAAATACCCTCAATACAACGGTCGATGATACCCTTTTCATCATTGGCAAGACCTGTCTCCCCGCCTGCGATTGCATCACAGAGCGTGATTAAAAAGTCTGACTTAAGCTTAAGTGCCTCCCTGTCGTTCTTATGGGAAAGCTGAATATCCATCGGATTCAGATAATCCTTTGAATTGGTCGCCAGCTTAACCACCTCACCGCCAAGTGCCTTTACAAGCGGGTAATACTCGCCCTCGGGATCACAGATCAAAATATCGTCCCTTGATACAAGGAAACTTCCAAGGATCTCACGCTTTGCAGAAAATGATTTACCGGAACCGGGCGTACCTAAGATTACGCCGTTCGGTGTACGAAGCTTCTTACGGTCTGCCATGATCATGTTGTTACTTAGGGCATTCAGTCCGTAATACAAAGACTGTCCCGACTGGAAAAGCTCCTGCGTATTGAACGGCACAAGGATTGCCAGGTTCTTTGTGATCAGATGCCTGCCTTCCTTCGTTTCATTGATGCCTATGGGAGCTGCGGCATTCATAGCCACTTCCTGCTTGTACTGAAGGTCGATAAGCCTACAGTTTGCCTGCTGAATGATACCCGATACTCTCTGTGATACGCTCTCCAGTTCCTTCTTGTTTCTTCCAAAGCTCGATATCAGGATCGTTGTCCAGATGAGCTTCTGATTGCTGGTATTCAGATCATCCAAAAGCTCCATGGTGTTTTTCTCATACAGAACAATGTCTGTAGGAAGAATGTCCATGTCATACCCGGCTCTGACTGCTTTTTTCTGCTCGTCGATCTTTGTTTTCTGAACATCCGACAGTGCTCTTTTTAAGAGCTTGATCGCTTCTGTAGGCTCAATGGTTCTCATGTGGATAGATATGGAGATATTGCTGTCTATATCCAAGAGCCTCTTAAGCAGCTCGTCATTCAGTTTCGGGGATATGATGTCAAGATACTTTGTAGCCCCAAACATATGCCCCATCTTGTATCTGCCGGGGAAACGGAACTCAAAGCCCTGCGGTGCGATATAATCCTTAACCGTATTGCCGGACTCCGCCATTTCCTTAAATGAAAAACGGAAAGGCTCCATCTTATCCTGATTGAAAAACTCATACAGGACTCTTAAGCGTTCCTTTCCGTCGAGACACTTCGCATTGGTACCAAGGTTTTTGAGGTTCTTTATGATATCTGCCTCAAGGCTTATGAACCTCTGCCTTGCTTCCTTGATATTCTCTGCTTCGATGCCGAAAATGATATATTTGCTCTTGATGACTCCGTTATTCCCCTTTGCTGATAAGCTCTTTAACATATCCGAAAACTCTTCACGGATATCGTCGAACTTATCTCCCTGGGGAGAGATCTCAAACTGTGCCGCCAGTGTCTCCTCATTCACATGCCTGTTAAAGAGGAAGATCTGAAAGCTGATGGTCGGATCAAAATAGTTTATGAGCTGTGAATACAGCCCCAGTATATCCGCCCTTTCTTCCTCATCCAGAAGCACATAGTTCAGATCATAAAACTCGATCATCTTCGTATAATAATTCTTTCTAACCTTGCAGATGCCATCCTGGTACATCTTGTCAAAAGTAATGGTCTGCTGTGTGGAAATCTGCTTGCCGGACTGACCATTATCTCCGGAGAGCGTTTTCTTAAGCTTTTTCAGCTTTAAGAACTCCGCAAGCGTAAGTCCCGTGAATCTCTCAAACAGCGACTTGCCGCCTTTCTTGCTCTGCACGGCTTTTGCAGGCTTAGTTGTCTTCTTTTGACTTGCCGTCTGCTTTGCCGTAACGCTCTTCTTTCCACTTTTTTTGCTTGCGTTCAAGAGCTTCCACCTCCTTTTCCATAGATTCTCTTTCTCTTAACTGCTCGTAGAGGTTTTCCACCTTGTACCTTCTTATCCCGGGCCGGATGAATTTCATCTCAATAACCTGCTTCAAATACTGTTCCGCAGGCACTCCGTCCTTCTCATACATTGCTATAAAGAAGAACGGGAGCATGACTGCCACCATCATGAGGGCAGCCACGTCCGTCCCGATTACCTTTCTTGTCAGAAGATAAAATGGTACTCCCACCACGGCAGCCGCTCCAAAGCAAATGACCTGACGCTTTGTGAAATTCCCGATGAATTTCGACTTGATCGCCTTCGGGTCCTTTGCCACATCAACTGCGATTGCCATGTTTTTAGTCACCTCCGTTTTTATGAAGCATGAAGGATGCTCTTTGCGAGAGATCCGGTCTTAAACAGGGAGAAGCACAGGACAACGGTATAAGCCATTACCTGCCAAAGAGCTGAGTGCAGATTTGAAGCCACTGCCACAGCATTTACAAGGACTGCGTATATTGCCACGCAAACCATAATGAAAAATCCCTGGAAAGCCAGTGCTATGCATCCTTTGATATAGTTGGATCCGATGCTTCCCCACTCCCTGTTCACAAGGGTTGCAAAAGGCATCGGTGCTACCGAAACATAAAGATAGATTTCAATCATGCGCCCGTATAATATGACGGTGATCAAAACGGACATGATCTTCATACAAAAGCTGCAGAACATCGTTTCTATGCCAAGACCTATCAGCTCGCCTATCTCCATGGTTGACAGCTGTGACGAAAACATTGACTGAATCGTGGCTCCCACATCAAGCGAAGTGGAACCCGTGATGGCACTGGCAGCCTCGCTTACCATGTGACCGCCCACATCGAAGATCGCCATAACGATATCCGAGGTCTTGCTAAGAAGCATTACTGCTATGCAAGCCTTGAAAAGATATCTGAAGAAAAGGCTCGTATCGAATTCATGCATGTTGTTCTTGTCTATTACCATCGTTATCAGCTCATAACACAGCACATAGGTTATGATGATCCCGGCTATCGGTATGATGACTGTATCTGACAGGTTTTTGATCATATTGAAAATACCTGCGTTCCATGCGCTGGGAGTCTGGCTAACCTCTCCGGCGATTGTGCCTACCTTTGTATTCACATCGGTAAACATTCCTTCGAGGTTAGACATTACCCAACCTTGCAGCATTTCCTTTATGAGTTCGGTAATCTTTTCAACGATAGTGTTCATCTATCGTGATCTTCTCCTTATGAAAAGAGAGAAGTAAGCTGAGGGATCACCGTCTGGGCGATGATTACGATACCTCCGCCCGCCATCAGCTGCTTGATTCCCTGTGATTTAGCACCAGGGTTATCGTTACCATAGCCCTCCAGCAAGTTGATGATTCCCCATACGGCTACACCTGCGCCGATGGCGGTTACGACGGTTTTAAGGGCTGTTACGCTGCTAGAAAAAAAGCTCATCTCAATATCGAACACCCGTTCTATTCAGCAATCAGAAAGCCGTTAAATACTGACTTTTCAAAATGCTAATTGGGTGTCCATCCTCCTTCCAATTATTTGATTAGTTTTTTGATAGTTACTCTTGGAAGGCATAAAAATACCCTGCTTCATCTATCCTTTTTATATGCGATATCGCACATATCTGATAAAATGAACGCAGGGTTTGGTTATGCCATTCCCGCTTGGGGCAGATGATGATGTTTGCTTGGTAGGCGCTCATCGTCTGCTTCCTTTATGGATGGAATCCGCATCAGGTTTGTCCGCAAGGATCCGTTTAGCTTCATCCTATGAAGTTGTAAGTGTGGTCTTGGCTCAGGTTGTGGATTTCTCCTCCGTTTCGCCTTTGACCTGTTCGATTATTCCTGTTGCAGCATCATATTCAAATGCCGCATCCATCTTGTCATCCGGCTTAACCACCGCATGACAGAGGTTCTTGACATATTTTTCAATGTCAAATTCGTTTTTCTTGTCATAATCGGACAGCTTCTTGTACTGCTTATGCTGCGTTATATCGTATTTGTCTGAGAAAAAAGGTCTCACGCCTCTCAGCTGCATGATACACTTCCCACCATCCATGACTGCTATCTCATCCTGGCTCATGAGTTCTTTTCCGGTCTTCTGGTAATTCAGACCGTAGGACTGGCTCGTACCTCTTGTGTCCGAGGTATTATAAAGGTCAATGGTTTCTTTACCGAGGATCTCTGCCATTTCTTTCAAGGTCGTTTTTTCCTTGCCTCCCAAAAACAGGGTTGTGTCGCAGTTGCCTTCGATGGTATCCGCATTGTCCTTATAAATAGCCTTGAGCTGGGACTTTGACTGTAAAATAATAGAAGCCGATATTTCACGCGATCTGATGGTCGCTATCAGCTTCTCGAACTTGGGGATCTGACCGATATTGGCGAACTCGTCCAAAAGACATCGCACATGGATCGGCAGTCTCCCGTTATAAACATTGTCAGCGATCTCGCAGAGCAGGTTGAATAGCTGGGTGTACATGATACTGACGATAAAGTTGAAAGTATCATCAGTGTCGGAGATAATTACAAACAATGCCGTCCTCTCAGTACCCAGCTTATCAAGCTCCAGTTCATCATAACTGGTAAGCTCCCGAAGCTCTGCAATATCAAACGGAGCAAGCCTTGCACCGCATGAAATTAAAATACTTTTCGCTGTCTTGCCGGCGGCCAATTTGTACTTTTTATATTGGCGCACCGCAAAGTGATTCGGCTTCTCTGCTTCAAGCTCATCAAAGAGCAGATCCACAGGATTTTTGAAGCTTTCATCATCCTCCCTTGCCTCACTGGCATCAATCATGTCGATCAGCATAGAGAAATTCTGTTCCTTTTCCGGAGCCTCATACCAGATAAAGCCGATGTATGCTGTATATAACAGTTTCTCGGCTTTCACCCAAAAATCTTCCCCGGACTGCTGGCCCTCTCCCTTCGTATTTACTATGATCGTATTTACCAGCTTTAAAATATCCTTCTCACTACGGATGTAGGCGAAGGGGTTATAGTGCATGGAGCGTGCAAAGTTTATTGTGTTCAGGACCTTAATTTTGTATGGCTGATAGACGGTCTTTCCCTTGTCATCCTTCACCACGGCACCGTTATCATCTAAGAGCGGAATGCCCTTTTTAAGCATCCTCCCGCACTCAACCAAAACCGTGCCTTTCGGGTCAGTAACTACATATGAACTATGCATTTGCATCAGGTTTGGCTTCACGAAAAAGCGGGTCTTGCCGCTGCCACTTCCACCTATGACAAGGATATTTTTATTCCTGGCATACTTGGGTGAACTGGGTCTTCCCGACATCATGAGCCTCTCCGATGCTGTTAAGATGATATTGTTCTCGAATACCGGATCCATATAAGGCTCGATATCCTTTGCATTTCCCCATCTTGCGCTGCCATACTCCACTCCGTGTCTGAACTTTTTGGCATTCTTCGCCTTGAAATACACGATCAGGCGGAAGCCAACTCCACACGCTACTCCAAAAAGCAGATCCATTGGATTGAAACTCGGCAAAGGGTTGGCAAAAGCCTCTCCCAGCCTTGAAGCCGTATCCATAAGCCTTGGGAAAATGTCTCCCTCAACCTGTCTGAACATCCACGCTGACTTATCACAGAAATATCCTACGATAACATAGGGGATGCTCATCCGGATCAGCTTGTTTTTATCCGTGCCTTTCATCTTTTTCCGCAAGGATTCGGGTATGTTCTTTAAATCTTTTACGATTCCGTCTACTACCTTACTCATAGGCTCTGTCCCCGATCCTTGGTTTTTTCTCTGGCACGTTCCCTGTTCATTGTTTGAGTCCAGAGTTCCTTATAACGGTTCAGCCTATCCCTTACGGATTCACGGTTCTGCTTCTTTTCGTTTCCATGCACAAATTCTTTGAATGCCATCGCAATAACGTCGGCATCCCTGCCCTTGAAGAAAACAACATACTTTGGCGGATCCACGGTCTTATCTTTCTTCACGGCAAAATCAACATTGTACTTCTTCGCCACACGCTCAAAAGATTTGATGTTGTTCTCCGTTATCTCCATGGTATTCGCACCCTGATCCTTGCCCATGAGCTTCTTTACGGAAATCTTCCCATGCCAGTTAGCCTGCTTATTCTTAAGATGATTTAAGTAGGCAATCATAGCTTTCTTCAGCACATCGGCGGTCAGTTTGGAGGTTCTGATCACAAGGGCAATAGATTTCTGTGTTACTTCTTCCTGCATCATCATCCTCCTGTCTTTCGTTTATCCTCTGGTAATGTTCACAGCCAGGGAGGCACCAGCAGCCTCCTAAGATATATTTTTCTCATATAGTTCCTTTCCTCCGGTCTCCTGCCGGATAATAATCTCCATAACGCAAAAAAGGAGCAGCCTTTACGTCTCCGAAGAGATATAAAAACTGCTCCTATCGCTGTATCTACTGTTTTATTGTTCCTACCGTAGTAAATATATCGTATACAGATTTGCAAATACCATGCCGTTTTCAACCTTAAGATCATCCAGCAAAAGGCACTGGAACAGAACCGCCCGAATCACATCATCATTCAGCCTGAAAAGCTCACTGTATTTTCCATAAGCCGCCTCCGGTGATTTACTATCATGTGCCGCCTGTTGTGTACCTGCATAAGTGGCATGTGGTGTAACCTCATCCCGTGCCATATTCTTTCTGTAATCAAGGCAATCCGCATAGAGAGAACGAATCTGATATTTTCCAAAATAGAAAGAATAAGCTTCTTTCCCATCATAGGTTTTCTTACATTTCTCCAGTTCATCCTCTGCTATAGAAAAAGCGCATACATCAGTCTCTATCACGGTTTTACCGTTATAATCCGGCTTAAGCTTTCCGCCGTACCAGTTGATGTGCTGATAGATTTCCTCACGCCCGGTAATGAGCGCAGCTCTGTGAAAATCAGTCTTGCCCAGGAATACATCCATGTAGACATTGTTTGCAGACAGGGTATCATTCCATATCAGCTTTTTATGCTCTCTCACACGGAGAAGATACTGAAGGATATTGATAAGACGGTCTCTGTTGTCTATATCCCTGAACCCTTCTGCCGGAACCATAACACTATCAAGTTTTAATGGTGTCGATCCTTTCTGAATTTCTTTTTCTACAAGCGATTCTATACTCTTCGCCATTCCATCCTCCCTTTTTTCAAATAAAAAGGCAGCTACAAGATTTCTCTCATAACTGCCCTATCGCTGTATATTTTTCAAATAGATGTGGTCGGTCTGCTTTTACATCAATGCTTATTTCTATCCTCAGTATATGAAGCGCCAGCTCTATGGCTTCCGCAAGTGCTTCATCTGAGTCATTGAGCCTTGTGATGCATACGCAGTCCTCAAACTCCTTATCTCTTTTCCTTAGAATGCGGATCAATTTTATTCTTGCGTTTTTGCATAGCTGCGTCTTCGCAAACTCCCATCTGTATCCGTCTTTTGTATTATAAAACGGTTTTGAAAATTCAATAACCGCATTCTTTTCCTTTATGAAATTCGCAAGAGGAATCCCGATCAATTCCTCTTCATCTACGATAACCGTATATCCTGCCTGCTTTAAGCAATGTCGCAAAAGGATATCGGGTAACTCCTTATCAAATTCTTTTCTACATATATGGCAAGGCTCCTTATCAATGGCTCTGTCCGCTATTTTTGCCCGCCATCTATGACCACGACCGCAAGTCCACCAAACTATCCGAAGAGAATTGCGATGCACCTGCTCCGGAGAAATCATCGTATTACGATCATAGTCCCATTCAGATATCAGTTCGGGATCCGTGGTAGCAAGGTCATTCACACCGGCTACAACAACTCTGTCAGAGCATACCGGACAGGATGACCCCTTTACCCTGCTGTCTATGACTGCCCGCCATTCATAACCGCATACACGGCACTTCCACCATACATTTTCCCTGGACTTCGGGAATACTTCATCAGCCCTCTTTGGAGCATTTTTCTCCGACCACTCCTTGGCAAGTTCAGGATAATTACTGGCAAGATCATTGAAGCCCTTATAAAGCATGTGTCCTTCACAATATGGACACTGGCTCCCATAGTATCTGTCAGCTATCTTTGCTATCCACTCATGCCCTTGGATGCATCTCCACCATACGGATTTGTTGGTACAGGATAAAACCATATCCGGCATAAGCGGATGATTTTTATCTGACCACTCGGATACAAGTTCAGGCTTCATCGTAGCAAGGTCATTAAAGCCTTTTAAAAGCTGATTGCCGTTGCAATACGGACAATCTGAACCTTTTACTCTGTTCTTCACTATTGCCTGCCATTCGTGTCCACAGGAGCCTCTCCACCACACCCGCTTATGTGATCCAATCGTAACATCAGATGGCATGAGCGGAAGATTTTTGTTACTCCATTGTGCGACAAGCTCCGGGCATTTCTCAGACACCGTTTCCTTCATGCATCACAACCTCCCCGTTATGACCTGTACGGTCGTTGCTACCGCTTTTATCACAGCCACAATAGCCATAAACCCGCCTATAATCCCTCCAACGATACAATCCAGGGCTATCACACCAAGAGAGCCTGCAATGCCGTAATTCCTCGGTATCAGCCACAACCACATCCGTCTGATGCCAAATGGAAATCCTACGAGGATCCAGAACAAAAAGAAATCAAAACCTTCAGGCTTATTGCAGACCGGATAACAGAACAGCACCATAAAGCTGATTGCCAGTACCGGCAATATGACCTTAAATATCATCGCTGATAATCTCTCACTCATTAGCTGCCCTCCTCATGATTTCTTCGGCACTTGATGATTGACCGATTTGCCTTTCTTCAAGCTCCTGTATCTGTGCGTTTCTCTCAGTCTCCCTTTGACGAGCCATCTTCTGAGACATCTCGTACCATTCTTCTGTGTGCATATCGTGATGGACAAGCTGTGTGAAGTAATTATCCATCGTTGTAGGCGCATTAAAGAGTGATGCAATCATATACTTTCGCATATTGTGTATCTTACCGAGATTCTCGGCTATCATCCCCATAACATACTCAACATGACTCGCTGTCAGCGATAAGATTCTTTTACGAACAAGCCATTGGGGATACTCTGTTCCTCCGATATTCAGCGACTCTCTTTTCCCGGCTACAAGATCAACCATAACTTCAAACAGTTCGTCAAATCGACTGTTATATTCTGCTCTGTACCTTGCAGACATTTCGTCGTAATAGATATTCTCCTTGATTTGTGCAATATCTTCACGTATCACATCCTCATCCCATCCTGAGTTATCCACAGACTCATCCGCCCCTGTAATATTACCAGTAACCTGGATAAGATTATGATTAGGCTCAATAATATTTTTTAAATAATTATTAGTATCTATTGGTGCGGAATTTCCCACTTCAAGAACAAGGAAATCCCCATCTCTAGAGATTGGTTTTTCATCATTCAAGACTTCGGTTTTTCCTGTTTCAGAAAAAAGTTTTCCACAATCATCCGTTTCTTCAGAGTACGATTTTTCCGACTTCTTGCTGACAAAATTCTTCACATAAATGATATCCGGTTTGCCCTGCCCTCTGCGTTTTTTCTCGATAAGTCCAAATTCTATGAGATTTTTCAGAGTTGACCTTGCTTTATCAGCACTGCAATCATGAAGCAGTTTCTGTATGGATTCCAGTGATCTTATGACATAGGTTTTTCCTGCCTCATCAACCCATCCGTTCTGCTTTGAAAATGCAACCTGCTCATGTAGAAAACCATACAGGATGCATTCTGCTAGACCTAAATCCAAGTAATCAGGATCCTCGAAAAACACTTTCGGTATCTTCAAGAATCGGAATTGTTCACTTTCTGCACCAGAATAGTAATCGTAATCGAACTTTGGCATTTTACACACCTCCATGCGTCTTACGGTAATCTGCAAGGAGTCTTACGATCAGACTCTCAATTTCTGCATCGCTTGCCTCAGCGGGGAAATACTGCATGATCACTTCATGTTTAATGACCACATTTCTTTCCTTAATACTGGCTACCGCCAACAAAGCGTGAAGCGCTTCCTTTGTGCAGCGTTTTTCCTGTGAGAGCTTCTTTATCTGCTGTGCCTGTGAAAGAGACGGAACAACATTATCCTCTTCCATGACTTCCATAAGAAGAAACTGCTCACTCGGAGTGATATATGATAACTCAACTGCCGGGTTGAACTTTATCTTCTTGTTATCAACCATTTCCAACAGCTGCGGCAGAAGCTCTGTGAGACGGATATACCGCTGAATAGTTCTTGCACTATCACTGTTACCCTCGCTGAGTTGATTCACGCTCCATAAATTCTCGCCAACTTGGCGAGAATTATTTGATTCAGGTCTTCCCGCTTTATTCTGTCTTTTGATTGCATCAAGCTTCATCTTGTAAGCAAACGCCTTCTCACTCGGCAGAATCTCTTCCCTCTGGAGGTTAGCGTCCACCATTGCGATCACGGCTTCATCATCTGTCAGGTCCCTTATGATAACAGGAACCGTCTCCAGTCCGACTATCTCAGCCGCATGTTTACGCCTGTGACCGGATATCACTTCATAGCCGCCTTCAGGTCTGTTACGAACCATGATCGGTACGAGGATACCGTTCTCACGGACACTTTCAACTGTCTGAGCCATCTTTTCATCATCCAAGACCTTAAACGGATGATTCTGAAATGGGAAAAGCTCTCTGATCGGAACATCAAGCACCTGTCCGGTCTGTTCCTGATCAATACCAAAAAGAGAATCCAGTCCTTTTAGCTGTACCCTGTCCGGAAGTGATTTCTTAGCAGCCATACGCCAGCACCTCCTTTGTCAGTTCTTCAAAAGCTCTTGCGACCTTGCACTTAGGATCATGCTTATATATGCTGTGTCCGTATGCAGTACATTCCTTTGCCCTTACGGACTCCGGTATCATCACATCAAATACCTTTATCTGACTGCCATAGGCTTCACGGAGCTTTTCTATGATATCTTTCTCATGGTTGGTACGGGTATTTACCTTATTGATAACGATGCCCTCAACCTCCAACTTACGATTGAGTTTTCTCTTGGTTGAGCCTATCGACGCAAGCAGCTGTTGAAGACCAGCCATCGAAAGATAAGATGCTTCAACCGGAATGATTACAGAATCCGCAGTTGTCAGCACATTGATCGTTACCAGATTGAGGCTGGGTGAACAATCAATCAAAATATAATCATATTCATCCCTAACGCTTGATACGAAAGCATCCAGCAGATGCTCTCTGCTGAGAGCATTCATTATCATGTAGTCCATACCGGCAAGCTTTATATTGCACGGCATGAGATCCACGCCTTCATCGTTATGGAGAATATACTCCGCAGGATCTATCGGATCCTCATTTATCTCACGCTCTATGAAAGAAGCAAGAGTGTTCTCCAGTTCATCCGCATTATCTATACCGAGACTGGATGTTAAATTTCCCTGGGGATCAGCATCAATGACCAATACCTTTTTGTCATTCATGGCAAGACCAACGCTCAAATTGCTTGCCAACGCTGTCTTCCCGACTCCCCCTTTTTGATTAGCTACTGCGATTACTTTAGCCATAACCGTTCCTCCTGTTCTTTTTTATCTGTTGCCCTGCCTTTTGCGGGCTTCTATTTTTGTTCTTTTGTCCACATCCGAAAACACTCGGAAGATCTTGTTGGTTCCCTTATTCTTTAAGGGCTTGGATTGGCTTGTGACTTGGTACACCTTGTCTTTTTCCATGTGTTCCAAATAATCTTTCAGCTCGTAGGTCGGTCCCGAAACTCTTACTTTTAACATACTCGTTCATTCCTCCTCTGATTGGGTATAATCTCTGTCTCATTTCGGGAACGGTTATTCTCATAATCGCTCTGCCTGCACCTATCGCTGTACTTGTTTTCATGGCATTTCCTCCTTGCTAATAGTTTTTGACCATAACAAAAAGGACACTCTCAAAAGATTTCTCTTTTAGAAAGTGTCCTTAATTTTGCAAATATTTGATTGACTACCCAAGAAGTAAATGCATTATCATGTACTGTCCTGCATCTACCATTGGAACTATTGTGGTACTTTTGTGGTACCTAAGCTCCTTTTACCACTCGAAACCCTTGATTTTACTGGGGTTTACTTGCCTGTTGACTTCAGCGTCGGGAATAATAATACATCCCTTATAGCCTGAGAATCTGTCAAAAGCATAACCAGTCTGTCGATACCGTAACCGATACCTCCTGTAGGCGGCATACCGATTTCAAGAGCATATAAGAAGTCTTCATCTGTATGGTTTGCTTCTTCATCTCCTGCTTCAAAAGCAGCATCCTGAGCTTTGAAACGCTCTCTTTGATCAATAGGGTCGTTAAGCTCAGAATAAGCATTGCACATTTCCCAGGTATTAATGAAAAGCTCAAAACGTTCAACTTTTTCAGGAGCAGAAGGTTTTTTCTTTGTAAGAGGTGAAATAGCAATAGGATGATCCATTACAAAAGTAGGCTGAATCAGGTTCTTTTCACAAAATTCTTCAAAGAATAAATTAATAATATCGCCTTTTGTGTGACGTTCTTCAAATTCTACACCTTTTTCTATAGCTAATGATTTAGCTGCTGCATCGTCAGCAACTGTATCAAAATCAATTCCTGTATATTTTTTAATACAATCAATCATTGTAATTCGCTCAAAAGGCTTTCCAAGATCTATCTCAATTCCGTTGTAGCTGATTTTTGTGCTTCCGCATACTTTTTCTGCAAGATAACGAAACATTGACTCTGTAAGTTCCATCATTCCTTCATAGTCTGTGTAAGCCTGATAAAGCTCCATAAGGGTAAATTCAGGATTATGTCTTGTATCTACACCTTCATTACGGAATACTCTTCCAATTTCGTAAACTCTCTCCAAGCCTCCTACAATAAGTCTTTTAAGATATAGTTCAAGAGAAATACGAAGTTTTACATCTTCATCTAATGCATTATAGTGAGTTTCAAAAGGTCTCGCAGCTGCACCACCGGCATTTGATACAAGCATTGGTGTTTCTACTTCCATGAAATCTCTTTCATCAAGAAATGAACGGATTTCTTTTATTATTTTTGAACGCTTTATAAAAACATTTCTGCTATCCTCATTCATGATAAGGTCAATATATCTTTGACGATAGCGTGTATCTGTATCTGTCAATCCATGAAATTTTTCAGGTAAAATCTGAAGGCTCTTTGTAAGAAGGGTCATTTCTTCAGCGTGAATAGATATTTCTCCGGTTTTTGTTCTGAAAAGAAAACCTTTTACTCCGTAAATATCACCAATGTCGGATTTTTTAAAATCCTCATATGCTTCGTCCCCAAGAGCATCTTTTGCTACATAAATCTGAATATTTCCTTGTAAGTCACGGATATTGCAAAATGACGCTTTTCCCATTTTACGCTTAAACATCATACGACCAGCGATTGATACTCTTATTGGATCAGCATCCATAATTGCGCGTCTTTCGTTATAATCTTTTGTTATGACCTCTTTTTTTGCTTCATCATCAAGACCATCTGTTGAAGGTTTTTCTCTTCCGGAAAGTAATTTTGCCTCATGTGCCTCATATATATCCTTTGCCTCTAGGGTATGATGGCTTTGTTCATATTTTGTAATAACAAAAGGATCCTTTCCGTTGTCCTGTAAATCTTTTAATTTATCACGACGAACCTTTAAAAGCTGATTAAGATCTTGTTCTTTACCTGCCAATTTATTCACTCCTTTAAAAATATACTCAATTATTTAATAATATCTAAAACCTTGTACTGAATCTCTCCAACCTGTGTTTCAACGGTAACAACATCACCTACATGAGCTTTTAAAATAGCCATTCCTACAGGAGATTCGTTTGAAATCTTTCCTTCAAGGCTGTTTGCCTCTGTAGAACCTACAATTTTGTATTCCAATTCTTCGTCATATTCACAGTCCAAAAGTCTAACAGTAGCACCGATACTTACTTTATCATCTTCAACATCTTCATCTGCAACGATTTCTGCATTCTTTAAAATTTTAGTAATTTCTTCAATACGCGCTTCAATATCTCTTTGTTCGTCTTTAGCAGCATCGTATTCGGCATTTTCCGAAAGGTCTCCCTGTTCTCTTGCTTCTTTAATTTTCTGAGCTATTTCCTTACGCTGAACTACTTTAAGATCCTGAAGCTCATCCTCAAGTTTTTTCAAACCTTCTTCGGTTAAAATTGTCTTTTTCTCTTCCATAATTTATTCTACCTTTCCATAATTTTTATCCGTCTTTTTGCTTATACAGATATTTTCTAATCATTTCTGTATAAAAATCGTATCTGGTAATTTGTAAAAATCAGCTCCCACATGTACTTTGGATCTTAACATTATAAGAGCCATCCTCAAACTAGAAAAAAGCGCTTTAAGCGCCAATTCAACTAATTTAAAACAAAGGATATGGTATTATATAACATATGTATAAATTTGTCAATTTATCAGCTTTTTAGTTAATTTTTCTATTTTTATTCCACACTGTTTTTTTCTTTACTTGAACGCAGTGTAAGCAATCCCCCGCTTCAAAAGCGTAAGCTTTAAGCGGGGGTATAAGCTTACTAGTGTCAGAAGGGGTTAAAGCCCCTTCTGACAGGTGGCACATAGTGCCACTGCGTTCATGAGGAAGTAGCGAAGCGGATTCCGAATGTCCGCTTTACACTTTGAATTTTTCAATCATTTCAATAAGCTCATTAAGGCTTTCTATTTTATTAATCTGTCTTCTAAGGGCGGTAGCACCATAAAGACCTGCTGTGTACCAGCCTGTATGTTTTCTCATTTCCCTTACTCCGATATATTCTCCTTTGTATTCACAAAGCATTTTTGAGTGTCTGATAATCATATCACAGATTTCATCCATATCCGGAGGCGGAATCAATTCATTATTTTCAAGATAGGCATTTATTCTTTTAAATATCCAGGGATTTCCTCTGGCACTTCTGCCTACCATTACTCCGTCACAACCTGTTTCATCAAGCATTTTTTTAGCTTTTTGGGGAGAATTAATGTCACCATTTCCTATAAGGGGAATGGATATGGCATCCTTTACCTTAGCTATCATTTCCCAGTCGGCTTCTCCAGAATAATATTGTTCTCTGGTTCTACCGTGAAGACAAAGGGCTGAAGCTCCTGCATCTTCTAACATCTTTGCAACTTCAAGGCAATTTATGCTTTCTTTGTCAAATCCGGTTCTTATTTTAACTGTCATGGGCTTTTTTATCTTTTTTACTGTTTCTTTGACAATTTTATAAGCCAATTCGGGATTTTTCATTAAGGCTGAGCCTTCAGAGTTATTAACTACTTTGGGCACCGGACATCCCATGTTAAAATCCAATATGTCAAAGGGAAGTTCCTCAATTTGTAAAGCCATTTCACTTACAATATCAGGATCAGAACCAAAAAGCTGTAATGATACGGGATGCTCATCTTTTGAAATGTTTAATAATTCCTTTGTTCCCTTGTTTTTATAAAATATTGCTTTGGCACTTATCATTTCAGAACAAACAAGTCCTGCTCCAAATTCATGACAAAGCCTTCTAAAGGGCAAATCCGTCACTCCTGCCATTGGGCCTAAAACCACATTGTTTTTAAGTTTTACATTTCCTATCTTCATTTTATAATTCCTTCTTATTCATCTGAAAAATAGCAAGTAATCCTATCATGGTAAGCTCTTTGTCATAAAAATCAATATAATCAGTAGACTGTGCTATTATCCTGCCAAGACCGCCTGTGGCAACTACCTTTATATTATCAATCTGTGCTTCTTCTTTCATCTTTTTAATGATATATTCAGTCTGACCTATCTGACCATATACAAGTCCTGCCTGCATACTGGAGATGGTCTCCTTTGCCAGAATATGATCCGGCTTTTTAATCTCTATCTCCGGTAGCTGGGCTGCATCCCTCCAAAGAGCCATGGCCGATATCTGTATACCGGGAGCTGTTATACCTGCTGCGAAAGAATGATCCTCCAAAATCAAATCATAGGTTGTGGCTGTTCCAAAATCAATTACAATAAGGGGGCCATCGTATTTTGAAAGGGCACCTGCCGCATCTACTATCCTGTCTGTTCCAATCTGACCCGGGTTATAGGTTATTTTTTTGATTCCCGTTTCTGTATTTGAATCGATAATCATTGGTTTTACGCATAAATATCTCTCAATACCGGTTACAAGAGCATGCATGATATTTGGTACAACTGATGCAATTACAGCATCAGTAATATCTTTGGGGCTGATATTTCTTCCCTGAAGAATATTTTTTAAAAGAACTCCTATTTCATCTGCTGTCCTTGGGGTTTTGGTAGTTATTCTAAACATTCCAAGAATTTTTTCACCATCAAAGATGGCTGAAGTAATATTGGTATTTCCTACATCAAGGGCAAGAAGCATTTTTATTTCCTCCGTCTAAATATTTACAAATCCACATGTTCTTTCAGTATAACAACTTTGTAATATAATTCAATAGAATTAAAAAGTTCCTTTTTTTCTTCTTTTATTTTTTTGATTTTTAGGTCACTTCCAATTTCATCAAACAAAAGATCATTTTCTTTTGCAGATACTTCAAGTCGTAAACTACCTTCATTGTCAAAAATTAATGAAATAATGCCTCCCACTTCCTCGGTAAAAAGTACACACATAATATGAAGTTCTGTTTTTACTGCTTCAGGAAGCCTTTCAAACAGGGGATTTAAGTAATATTTTTTTTCGTAAACGCTGGCTGCGCAAAGTACAACTTCTTCCATTTTTTATTTCCTCTTATTCTTTCAATTAAATGTAACCATAGATTCCTCTTACAGACACTTCTCCGGAAATAATATATTCAATATTTTCATTTTCTGTAACTACCATTAATTCGCCCTTTTCGTTAATTCCTTTTGCTGTTCCTTCTATGGTTTTGTCTGTGTATATTGCTTTTACTTCTCTGTCCTTATTTACCAGTAATTCATTATATTCATCCACCAGATATGTAAGATCCTGGCTTTTTAAAAACAATTCATAATATTTTTCAAAAGCCTCCATTACTTTAATTATAATGTCACTTCTTTTAAAATCTTTTCCGGCTTCAAGCTTTAATGAAGTCGCTTTATCCTGTAATTCTTCAGGAAATTCCATATTTCCCACATTTATTCCGGTTCCTATTATTACATTGTTGATATAGTCCATTTGCATGCTCATTTCCGTGAGAATTCCGCATATTTTTTTACCATTGATAACTATATCATTAGGCCATTTTATTCCCAAATCAAGACCTGTAATCTCCCTTACTCCTTTGCAAACGGCAAGTCCCATCACCAATGTAAGCATTGAGGCATTTATAGGGGCAATATCCGGTCTTAATATAAGAGTCATAAATATACCTGTTTTATGGGGAGATGTCCAGGCTCTTTGGCGTCTTCCTTTTCCACTTATCTGGGCATCAGAAATAACGAGGGTGCCCTCTGATTCACCCTCGTCTGC
The DNA here is from genome assembly GCF_900112085.1 of Acetitomaculum ruminis DSM 5522. GTDB lineage: Bacteria > Bacillota > Clostridia > Lachnospirales > Lachnospiraceae > Acetitomaculum > Acetitomaculum ruminis. The sequence continues at coordinate 133,254 of NZ_FOJY01000005.1, read as the reverse complement.
TATTTTTTTTGCATATATATTAGTGGAATCCAATTCGTCAAAATATATGACCTTTTTTGCTATCCACCTTGTTTTTATCCCGGATACTATCTCTTTTTCAGAGATTATATCCGGTGAAGATACAAGCCTGTATCCTTTTTTTCTGACAGCTTCTATTTCATAGCCCTCTTCCTTTAGGGAATTAACCGCCTTCCAGATTGCAGTTCTTGACACATTCATCTTTAGGCATAAATCCTGACCTGAAATATAACCTTTGCTTTCCTTTAGTAGCTTTAATATTTTATCTTTCATTTATTCTCCAAGTGTTGCAACCATAACTGCTTTTATGGTATGCATCCTGTTTTCAGCCTCATCAAACACCAGTGAATTCTCGGCCTCAAACACTTCTGTTGTAACTTCATTTCCTTTAACAGCAGGCAGACAATGAAGAAAAATGCTGGTATCTTTTCCTGTCTTTGCCATGAGTTCTTTATTTACCTGATAAGGTTTTAATAATTTAACCCTTTCGGCAGCTTTATCTTCTTCACCCATTGAACACCAGACATCGGTATAAACCACATCTGCTCCTTCTACCTGATTAACATCATCTGTAATTATAACACTACTTCCTGCTTCTGCGGCAAATTTTTTAGCCATATCCACAACTTCATCTGTAGGCCATAATTGTTTTGGAGCTATTATTTTAATATTTACTCCCATTTTTCCAGACCCCACTAAAAGGCTGTTTGCCATATTATTTCGTCCATCTCCCACAAATACAAGTGTAAGTCCTTCAAGTTTTCCAAAATGCTCCTTCATTGTTAAAAAATCTGCCAGAATCTGTGTTGGATGGCACAAATCCGTAAGACCGTTCCATACCGGAACACCACTATATTTTGCAAGGGCCTCTACATTTTCATGTTTAAATCCCCTGAATTCAATTGCATCAAACATCCTTCCTAAAACTCTTGCTGTATCTTCAACGCTTTCCTTGTGACCAAGCTGAATATCATCTTTACCAAGATACTCCGGATGTGCTCCCTCATCTATTGCACCTATGGTAAATGCACATCTTGTTCTTGTGGAAGGTTTTTCAAAAATAAGGGCTACATTTTTTCCTTTTAAACTGTTTCCGGTTATTCCTTTTTTCTTTTTGGCTTTTAAATCTGCTGCTAAATCTATAAGTCCTCCGATTTCCTCAGGTGTAAAATCTTTAAGTGCCAAAAAGCTTCTTCCTTTAATATTCATGTTTATCCCCTTTCTTACAAGCGTATTTATATTCGTTCTAAATGTATATTTATGTTAATCTTATACCACAAAATTTAAGATGTCAATATCTTTTTGTATTTTTATTCATATTTACATTTTTCTTTATGTAAGCAAAAAGGGACCTTCATCCCGGAGACAAGTCACCGAAAATCCAGTCCGATTTTTTATTATTTATGCACTTCTTCTTTTACAACTTCGGCAATTGACTTTGAAAGTCCTGCAATGCTTTGTATTTCTGAAGGAATAATAATCTTGGTAGCCTGTCCGTCAGCTGCCTTTTCAAAGGCTTCAAGACTCTTTAAGGTTAAAACTGACTCATCTGCTCCAGCCTCTTTTAAAGCCCTTATTCCCGCTGCATTTGCCTCCTGTACTACTCTTATAGCTTCTGCTTTACCTTCGGCTTCTTTGATAGTAGCCTCTTTTTTAGCCTCAGCTCTTAATATCTGTGATTGTTTATCAGCTTCTGCATTTAAAATGGCTGCTTCTTTCTTTCCTTCAGCCTCTAAGATTGCTGATTTCTTTTCACCTTCAGATCTTAATATTGATTCTCTTCTTTCTCTTTCTGCCTTCATCTGCTTTTCCATGGCTTCTTGAATTTCTCTAGGAGGAGCTATATTTTTAAGCTCTACCCTGTTTACCTTTATTCCCCATGGATCTGTGGCTTCGTCAAGGGAAACTCTCATTTTATCATTAATAATTTCTCTTGAAGTAAGTGTCTGGTCAAGCTCTAATTCACCAATAATATTTCTAAGAGTTGTAGCTGTAAGATTTTCTATAGCAGATATTGGATTGTCAACTCCATAGGTATAAAGCTTAGGATCCATAATCTGATAAAAAACAACAGTATCAATACTCATTGTTACATTATCTTTTGTAATAACCGGCTGTGGTGGAAAATCTGCAACCTGTTCCTTTAAAGTAACTCTTTTTGCCACTCTGTCAATCAAAGGTATTTTAATGTGAATACCTGCATCCCAGGTAGCAAGATAAGTTCCTAGTCTTTCAACAACTGAAGCATAAGCCTGAGGAACAATTCTGACATTTGCTATAATAAGCAAAATTAAAATAACAACCAATCCAATTAATCCAAATGGCATAATTTCATCTCCCTTTTTAATATATGTCTGAATATCACTTTACGAATATTTCAGACTTTTTTTACAATCTCGTTAATTATACAACACTTTCTAAGTACTAACAAGTTTTTGAAGAAATTCGTAAAAAAAGGCATGCAAAATATCAATTTTGCATGCCTTTTATAAATGGGTATAAGCGTTTTTACTTTTTTATCTATAATTATTAATGGAATACCTGGCTTCCATATACAACACCTGAAGTGGAACCTGCCGGTCCAAAATACATGGCACCATTTGTATTATCCTGTCCTGCAAGGGCTGCATTTGCTGCCTGGGCAGCTGTGCTGGAGTAGCCGTTTGATAAAGCTTTGTTTAATGCTCCATTTACAGTCGGACCAAACTGTCCTCTTTGATAGATAACCTCTCTGATAGAATTTGGATATGCTGAACTGTAAACTCTGTTCATTACTACTGCACCTACGGCAAGCATTGCATCATAAGATTCTCCACCGGCTTCACAATAGATAAGTGCTGCCAAAAGTGTGGTATCACTTACTGAGGCAGCAGTTGCAGGATTTGAAGCTTGTACACTTGCACTCTGTCCTGACGATGCTGCTACGGCGGCTGCAGCTGCTGCGGCAGCTGCTTCTTTAGCGGCTTTTTCTGCTGCAATGGCTGCCAGCTCTTCCTCTATGGAAATAGCCTGGGATGTATTCCAGGAAACTGAAACAAATTCTTTGGCAATAAATGCACTTTTGTCATTATAAGAAATTTCCATAAATCCGTTTCCTGCATCTTCATTAAGTACTTTATATTTATTTCCTGCTCCTGTAAGGTCATATACTTTACTATTTAAATCAGGCTCATATCTAAGTCTGATGGCATTTTCATTTACTGTGGCAACTCTGTCGCAAATTGTCCCAGCCAAAGCTTTGGCATCTGCATCAAAAACCAAAAATTCGTTTGATACATATCCTTCCACGCTTCCTGATGAAATTTTTGTCCAGACTTCCCCTTTTTCAACAACACTTGCAAGGTCGCCTCTTCTAAGTTTTCCTAATATCTTTGACTCAGTTGTTGCTTCCTGTCTAATGTTTACAAAATCATCTACATTAGCCATGGCCTTTCCTGTAAATTCATCTTCTTTAGCTGCTTCTTCCTGACTTTCTTGCGCTTTAGCATCATCTTTAGCTTCATCTGCCTTTTCTTCTGTTTCTTCTTCAGAAGCTGCATCAGCTGTTTCTAAATCTTTTGATGCCAGTGTGATGTGCTCGATTCCATCCGAGTAGTCCATGGAAAATACGGAATTAGAGCTTAGTAAAATATTATTTGTATCAACGGTGTAATTTTTTTCTAAAACTGTTGTAGATTCCATGGAAGTAGTTGCGGCATTTACCTGAACCGGTCCTACGAAAGTCGCAAGGGTAAGTGTTGCTGCAAGGGCAATACTTGTTCCTTTCAGAGTAAATTTTTTGTCTGCTTTCATAAATAATCCTTCCTTTGTTGTTTAACACAATTTCAAACCAGTTCGTTAAAACTAATTTATTTAATTTGTGTTATTATTATAAGTCGAGTTTATTACATTTATTACAACTTTGTTACGGATATATATTAGCACATTTAATTTTTTATGTCAATTTATGGGGTTTTTTTTCATATATCTTTTACACTTTATCCTTAAATATTTTATGTTTACTTTATTTCTTGGTCACTCCGTATGTGCTTAATATTTTTATTAGAGTTTTCGTGTTACTATCTATATTTTCAAGGGTTCCAATGACTTTAAAATCAACAATAACCCCAAATAAATTATGAAAATTTTTAGATTTAAAATAAAAAATTTAGCTTTTAAATCTGGAAATTATGTCTTTTCTCAATCTTTTTTTATTATTGTTTTTTTGAATACACTTGTAATATTTGTGTAAAACACAATAAAAAAGCGTAACAATTGAAAATACAATCGCTACGCTTAAATATTATTATAATTATCGTCTTTGTCTTTTTGCTTCATACATAAGTATCCCTGCTGCCTGGGCGGCATTTAAAGATTCTACCTTTCCGGACATGGGGATTTTTATGTAATTATTTATCTCATTGCTTAACTTGTCACTAATTCCTTTGCTTTCATTTCCGATAACAAAGGCTGTAGGCTTTTTATAATCCTTTTCATCATAAAAATTTTCTGCTTTTAAATGGGCACAATAGATGTTTATTCCTTTATCTTTTAGTATATTAACATCCCTTAATATATCTTTAGAATATACAAAGGGTACTCTGAAAATGGAACCCATGGTGGAACGAATTGTTTTTGGATTATAAATATCCACACTATTTTTACTAATAAGCATTCCACTTATTCCAGCCGCTTCCCCGGTTCTAAGCATTGTTCCCATATTTCCGGGATCCTGTAGATTTTCAAGAATCAAAATCAGAGGATTATTATCTTTCAATAAATCCTCTAATTCATACTCTTTCTGTCGCAAAACTGCCAACACCCCCTGGGGTGTATCAGTTCCCGACACATTTTTAAATACTTCATCTGATAGTATTTCTACAATCTGAGTATCTATATTTCTTTGTTTTAAGCTGTTTTCTAGGTCTGTATCATTTTCAAATTCACTTTCATAAAAGGATTTTGAAAAATAAATCTCAATAATTTCGCTAAAATGTGCCTCACTAAACATCTTGGGGCCTTCAACTATATAAACCCCCAAATCATCTCTGTTTTTTCTTTTTTTTATAAGCGAAATAAGATTTTTTACTTTTTTGTTTTTATTACTTGTTATTATTTCCATTTTTTCACTTTGCTAAAATTCTGCTTATCTTATACTGATATTCTGAAATATTTTTCTGCATCTCTAATGCTTCATCTATATCAAGATTTATGTATTCGCCATCTTTATAGGCAATAATTCTGTTGATTTTTCCCTGTACTAAAAGGTCAACAGCCAAAGCGCCCATAGTTGAAGCAAATACCCTGTCCTTGCAGGTCGGACTTCCACCTCTTTGCATATAGCCTAAGATAGTGGCTCTGGTTTCTATACCGGTTGCCGCTTCAATTCTTTTGGCCATACCGTTAGAATCACCAATTCCTTCCGCATTGATAATAATATGATGCTGTTTTCCTTTTTTTCTGTTAGCAATAATATTGTCTATAATTCTTTGTTCATCACCGTCAAATTTTTCAGGAAGAAGTATATCTTCTGCTCCATTTGCTATACCACACCACAATGCAATATATCCTGCATTTCTTCCCATAACTTCAATAATTGAACATCTTTCATGGGAGGATGAGGTATCCCTTACCTTATCAATAGCCTCCATTGCAGTATTTACTGCCGTATCAAAGCCTATTGTATATTCTGTACATGCAATGTCAAGGTCAATAGTCCCAGGTATTCCCACAACAGCAATTCCCTGATGGGAAAGTGCTCTTGCACCTTTGTAGGAGCCGTCTCCTCCTATTACCACCACTGCATCTATTCCCATTTCATGGCAGATTTCAGCGGCCTGTTTCTGACCCTCTAAGGTAACAAATTCCGGACATCTGGCTGTCTGTAATATTGTTCCACCTCTTTGTATTGTTTCACCAACACTGGTGACATCCATTTCCATTATTTCTTTTTGTAAAAGTCCTGCGTATCCTCTTTTGATACCCATTACTCTAAGATTGTTATATATTCCGGTACGGACAACAGCTCTGATGGCTGCATTCATCCCAGGAGCATCTCCACCACTTGTAAGTACTCCTATGGTTTTAATTTTATTTTTCACGAAAAAGCCTCCTTGTAAGATTGGTTTAAAGCTTGTATGGTAAAGCGGACATTCGGAATCCGCTTCGCTACTTCCTCATGAACGCGATGGCACTTTGTGCCACCTGTCAGAAGGGGCTTTAACCCCTTCTGACACTAGTAAGCTTATACCCCCGCTTAAAGCTTACGCTTTTGAAGCGGGGGATTGCTTACACTGCGTTCAAATTCCTTTTTCAACTACCTTTACATTATTTTCGCCCAAAATCCCTTTTAACATTAGTACAAAATCTTCTTCTAAACTATCTGTCACTTTTTTGCCTAATTTTTTTAGTTGTCTGGACTCTTTTAAGTAAATAATAATACCGTTTACATCACCGTGATTATAAGCTGAAATAAGGTCAACCACACTGTCTTTTTTACTTTCATAATCCTCCATATTTGTAAACTGAAGCCATAGTTCCTTTTTTAGATTGTCAAAGGTAACTGCACTTTCAGCAATAAGCTTTCCACCTTCATCCTCTCTGTTTTGCACTTTTCCCCTTATAAATATTCTGCCATCTTCTTCAAAGATTGCTTCGTTTTTCTCATAAAGATTAGGAAATACTATTATCTCCATGCTTCCATATAAATCCTCTAAAGTAACGAAAGCCATCTTTTGATTTTTTCTGGTGTATTTTACGGTAATGTCACTGATTATTCCCCCTACAGTTACATATATACCATCTTTTAATGAACTTTCTTCCTCCCCGTCCCCGGAAAGCTGGAAATCTATGCTTTTGGCAGTGGTAAATTTTTCCAGCTTTTCTCTGTCATCATCAAGAGGATGCCCGCTGACATAAAGGCCCATTACATCTTTTTCAAAGGATAAAAGGACTTTTTTAGGATATTCTCCTACATTTGGCAGGGAAGGCTTGAATTTTTCCTTATCCTCATCATTCATGAAATCGAAAAATGACATTTGACCTGCCACAACATTTTTCTTATCCTTCATTACTCTGTCAATAATTGAGCCATAAACAGACATTTTTTGCTTTCTTGTCCCTTCAAAACAGTCAAATGCTCCTGCTTTTATCATATTTTCAACGAGCCTTTTATTTATTTCAAAAGAGGACATTCTTTCTATAAAGTCTTCTAAGTCCCTGAAATTTCCATGGGCATTTCTTTCCTCAACTATTTTTTCTATAATCCCTCCCCCAACATTTTTTATGGCTGAAAGGGCATAGACAATTGATTTATTTTTTACGGAAAAAGACCTGATTCCGGAATTTATATCCGGAGGACATATTTTTATTCCCATTTGACGACAGGTTAAAATATAAGCCGTAACCTTGGAAGGATTATCAATAACAGAGGTCATTAAAGCCGCCATGTACTCTATGGGATAATACCTTTTTAAAAATGCTGTCTGAAATGACACCACCGCATAGGCCGCAGCATGGGATTTATTAAAAGCATATTTCGCAAAATCAATCATATCGTCATAAATCTTGTTTGCAACTTCTATAGAAATCCCTTTGCTGATACATCCCGGAACATTTTCTTCTTTGTTTCCGTAGACAAAATTCTTTCTTTCCTGCTCCATTACGGAGGCTTTTTTCTTTGACATGGCCCTTCTTACAAGGTCACTTCGCCCCATGGTATAACCTGCCAGGTCTCTTACGATTTGCATAACCTGCTCCTGATAAACTATGCAGCCATAGGTGGGAGAAAGAATATTTTCCAGAAGAGGCGTGTCATATTTAATCTGATCCGGATTGTTTTTTCCCTTTATATAAGCCGGAATAAAGTCCATAGGTCCCGGTCTGTAAAGGGAAATTCCGGCTATGATGTCTTCAAGACTTTTGGGGGAAAGCTCATGCATAAAGCTTTTCATACCGGCACTTTCAAGCTGGAATATTCCCTCGGTTTTTCCACTTCCTATAAGCTCTAGGACATTTTTATCATCATAATCTATTTTTTTAAGGTCAATATCTTTACCGTAATTATCCTTGATAATTTTTAAGGCATCCCTTATTACCGTTAAAGTTCTAAGTCCCAAAAAGTCCATTTTTAAAAGACCAAGACGCTCTAATGTAGTCATGGTAAACTGGGTGGTAATACTTCCATCCTGGGACCTTGAAAGGGGAACATATTCATCCACACTTTTTTTACTGATAACCACCCCTGCCGCATGCATTGAAGTATGCCTTGGAAGTCCTTCAAGTCTTCTTGACATATCAATGAGATTTTTTACGGTGGGGTCATTTTCATATAAATCAGCCAGCTCTTTATTTTTTACAAGCGCCTTATCTATGGTTATTCCCAGCTCATTTGGAATCATTTTAGCTATTGCATCAACATTTGCATAAGGAATGTCCAAAACCCTTCCCACATCTCTGATTACACCTCTTGCTGCCAGGGTACCAAAGGTAACTATCTGAACCACCTTATCTTTTCCGTATTTTTTTGTAACATAATCAATAACCTCCTGACGCCTTTCATAGCAAAAATCAACGTCTATATCGGGCATTGTCACACGCTCTTTATTTAGAAATCTTTCAAAAATAAGGTTATATTTTATGGGATCAATATCTGTTATTTCCAGGGTGTAGGCAACAATACTTCCTGCTGCAGAGCCTCGTCCCGGGCCCACCATAATTCCATGGTCTTTTGAATATTTAATAAAATCCCAAACTATTAAAAAGTAGTCAACATAGCCCATGTTTTCAATAACATCCAGCTCATATTTTAGTTTATCTTTGTATTTATTTGCATCCTTTCCATATCTTGTTTCAAGACCTTCATAACACAGTTTATTTAGATACTCAGTAGAGGTATATCCATCAGGAACATCAAATTTAGGAAGTTTTAAATTCCCAAATTCTATGTCTACATGGCATCTTTCCGCTATTTTTTGGGTATTTTCTATAGCTTCTTTATGATTTGGAAAAAGACTTAACATTTCTTCTTCGCTTTTTACATAGTACTGTCCACCCTCATAACGCATTCTGTCCTCATCTGTAAGCTTCTTTCCTGTCTGAAGACAAAGAAGTATGTCATGAGGAATAAAGTCATCTGCATAAGTATAATGAACATCATTGGTAGCCACAAGTTCAATACCTGTCTTTTCACTGATTAAAACAAGCTTTTCATTAACCAGACTCTGAGCTTTAATGCCATGGTCCTGAAGCTCTAAAAAGAAATTATCCTTTCCGAATAATTCTTTAAACTCCAGTGCTTTATTAGTGGCCTCTTCCAATAAACCTCTTTGTATAAGCCTTGGAATCTCTCCTGCAAGGCAGGCACTTAAAGCAATGATACCCTCATGATATTTTCTTAAAAGCTCCATATCAATCCTTGGTTTGTAATAAAAGCCATCCACAAAACCCTTTGATACTATCTTCATAAGATTTTCATAGCCTGTATTATTTTCAGCCAAAAGCACAAGATGATAATACCTGTCCTCTTCACTTGAAATTTCCCTGTCAAACCTGGAGCCCGGAGCAACATATACTTCACATCCTAAGATGGGATTTATCCCCATAGCCAGACATTCTTCATAAAAATCTATAACGCCATACATTACACCATGATCTGTAATGGCAGCGCAGTTCATGCCTAACTCCTTAACTCTGGCAACATATTCTTTTATTTTATTTGAACCGTCCAACAAACTGTATTCTGTGTGGACATGCAAATGTGCAAAACTCAAATTCTTTCCTCCTTGGAAAATTCTTTAAATAAAAATTTAAAGGTAACCGTCGACTTATTCTAACACAAAAAAACCGGAGTTGGTAGATTTGCCTTTTACCACTCCGGTCTTTTAGATTTTTTGTATATGACTTTAAACTTATTATCCTTTAAAAATTTTAACGATTTCCAAATCCCAATCCTTTTGTTGAAAATATAGATGCGATTGCATAAATTACAAGTAAAATAAAAGCAATCTTTGCAAGTCCCGTAAAGAATAGGACTACAAGTGCCAAAGGTGTAAAAATAATATAACCTGCAATTTTAAGTATTCCCCAGGTTGCACCTACTGCAAAAATTATTAATCTTGCTATTACTGAAATCATTAAACACATAAATATTATTGATAGAATCATTTTTTTCTTCCTTTCCATAAAAAAGTTTTATTATCCTGTGACTAGTTTTGTTATTGAATATTTTTTCGTTCATTTATTCAATAAGTTTTGATGTTTTTATTTTATATCTTTTTTATTTTTTCTTAAACCTGTAATTTCGGGAATAAGAATATCTTATTTCTCTAAAAACAGAGAATTAGACTTTTCATAACTCTTAAAAATCTATATAATATTATAATATTTAAAAATGACATTTACATGACAGCTAAAAGGAGTTTATAAATGGGAAAAAGATCCACTAAAGACAACAAAAACATATACCAGATAAGTCGTGAGGAATCAAACCTTACAAGAGCCCAGGCCAGTGAACTTATGGAATATGTATCAGAAAGCAGAATTGAAAAAATCGAAAATGACACTGCCCAGGTTCAGCCAGAGGATGTAGTTGCCATGGCTAAGGCCTATAAAAAACCAAGTCTTTGTAACTATTATTGCACCCATGAATGTCAAATAGGCCAGGATTTGATTCCTGAAATCAAAATCTCCAGCCTGCCGGAAATCTCTCTTGGAATATTGTCATCCTTAAATGCGTTAACAAAGCAAAAAGACAGGCTTATTGAAATCGCAGAAGACGGAAGACTTACTGAAGACGAATTCCCGGATTTCGTAAAAATCCAGGAACAGCTGGAAAAAATCTCCCTTACCATTGATTCATTAAGACTTTGGATTAATACAAATATTGCCAAGGGAGAAATTGACAAAGAAAAACTTGATATGCAAAAAAATCTTAGCATGAAATCTTAAAAAAAGCGTATAACAAAAAGACTTTTGCCTTTTTGCTATACGCTTTTTATTTTAGAAGTTGGCTTTTTCAAGCTTCCATATATCTTTTACATATTCCTCTATTGTTCTGTCTGAACTGAATTTTCCACTGCAGGCTGTATTTAAAAGAGCTGCCTTTGCCCATCTGTTCTTATCCCTGTAAAATTCCTCGATTTTTTCCTGAGCATTTGCATAGGATTTAAAATCTTTAAGGATAAAGTAAGTATCTGCCCTTGAAGAAGATTTTGTATTAAGTAAGGAATTATAAATATCTCTGAAAAGTTCTGTATCGCCAGGATTATAGAAGCCGTTTATAAGCTGCATAAGAACTTTTCTGATATCAGGGTCACTGTTAAAGATTTCTACAGGATCATAGCCTCCATGGTTTTCATATTCTATTACCTCTTGCGCACTAAGTCCAAAGATTACCGCATTGTCATCTCCTACTTCTTCCACTATTTCCACATTAGCACCATCCATTGTTCCAATGGTTATTGCACCGTTTAACATAAATTTCATATTACCGGTTCCTGAAGCTTCCTTTGATGCTGTAGAAATCTGTTCACTGACATCTGCCGCTGCAAATAATAATTCTGCATTGGATACTCTGTAATCCTCTATAAATACCACTTTCAATTTTCCGTGGATGGATGCATCATTATTTATTATATCTGCAACTGTATTTATAAGCTTAATTGTAAGTTTTGCAATATGATAGCCTGCCGCAGCCTTTGCTCCGAAAATAAAGGTTCTCGGATAAAAATCAATATCAGGACGTTCTTTAATCCTGTTATAAAGATACATAATATGAAGTATATTTAAAAGCTGCCTCTTGTATTCATGAAGTCTTTTTACCTGAATATCAAATATTGAATGAGGGTCTATTTCCACTCCATTATGTTCTAATACATATTTTGCAAGACGCTGCTTATTCTTGAATTTAATTGTCATAAATTCATTCAAAGCTTTTTCATCTTCCGTATATAATTTAAGTTTTGACAATTCTGAAAGATTTGTAATCCATTCATCTCCGATTTTATCAGTTATCCAGTCTGCTAAAAGAGGATTTGCATGGCACAAAAATCTCCTTTGGGTTATTCCATTAGTCTTATTGCTGAATTTTTCAGGGAACATTTCATAAAAATCTTTAAGTTCCTGTTTTTTAAGAATCTCAGTATGAAGTCTTGCAACACCATTAACTGAAAATCCGCAAGCAATAGCAAGATTAGCCATTCTAACCTGTCCATCATATATGATACCCATTTTTTCAACTTTTTTAGTATCACCAGGATATTTTGCCTCTATTTGAGCCTGAAATCTTCTGTTTATTTCTTCGATTATCTGATAAACCCTTGGTAAAAGCCTTGAAAACAGCTCAATAGGCCATTTTTCCAATGCTTCTGACATAATGGTATGGTTTGTATAAGCACAGGTATGAGAAGTAATTTCCCATGCATCATCCCATTCTAACATTTCATCATCCATAAGCACCCTCATAAGCTCTGCTATGGCTATGGTCGGGTGAGTATCATTTAACTGGAAACATACATATTTAGGAAATTCCATAATATTATCATTACCTAATTTAAAGGCTTCTACAGCTCTTTGTACACTGGCTGAAATAAAGAAATACTGCTGTTTTAATCTAAGTTCTTTTCCTGCCATATGATCATCTTTTGGATAAAGTACCTCTGTAATGGTTTTAGCAAGATTATCCTGTTCTAGGGCTTTTTTATAATCACCGGCATCAAAGGATTCCAATTGAAATTCGTTAATAGGCTCAGCATCCCAGATTCTAAGGGTATTTACTACATTATTTTTATAACCGATTATAGGAATATCATAAGGAACTGCCTTTACTGACTGATAACCTTCATGAATATAATCATAGGTTCCATCCTGTTTTAATACATAATTAACATAACCTCCAAATCTTACTTCTTTGGCATGTTCAGGTCTTTTTAACTCAAAAGGATAGCCGTCTTTTAACCAGTTATCAGGAACTTCTTTCTGGAAGCCATCATCTATTTTTTGTTTAAACATTCCGTAATGATATCTGATTCCACATCCGTAAGCACGATAACCAAGGGTTGTCAAAGAATCCAAAAAGCAGGCTGCCAGTCTTCCAAGACCACCATTTCCAAGGGCCGGATCCGGCTCTTCATCCTCCAAAAGATTAAGGTCAACTCCTATTTCATCCAGGGCCTCGGCTATTTCTTTATAACATCCAAGGTTAATAAGGTTATTACCTAATGCTCGTCCTACTAAAAATTCCATGGACATGTAATAAACCATTTTTGCGCCCTGTTTTTCAAATTCATTTTGTGAACTCATCCACTTTTCAATAATCATTTCTTTTACGGAATAGGACACAGCCTGATAAAGCTGCTGTGTGCTTGCTGATTCTACATCTTTCCTGTATAAAAGCTTAAGATTATCTTCTACGGATTTAATAAATTCTTCCTTGCTAAACATTTTAGCCATTTTATGACCTCCTTTAAATTCAGATCTTCATCCTAAGATAATAAAGGCAAAAGCCCCCAAAACAAAGATTTCGGGGGCAAATTTTAATATCTTATTTAATTATTGTTTCTCGACACCAAGGCTTACTTTTTCACCGTTAATGTTCCATTCTTTGTTATAGCCTGAAAGGGAATCGTAAATGATTTCCTCGCCTAAAGTATCTGCCATGATAACTTCGCTGTTATTTTTAAGAATATCAGCAATCTTTTCATTTCCGGATACATAGATTTTGATTTTGTCCATTACCTCAAAGTCAGCCTCTTTTCTCATGGTCTGAATCTTACTGATAACCTCACGTACAAAACCTTCCTCAATAAGCTCTGGTGTAAGACGAATATCAAGTACTACTGTTACTCCACCGTCACTTTGTGCGGCAAATCCTTCTTCCTGGCACATATCTATGAGTAAGTCTTCCTTAGACAATACAACCTTTTCTCCATCAATATCAAACTCCAATGTGCCTTTTTCATTAAGCTCATCCATAGCTTTATTGCCATCCAGATTTGAAAGAATTCCTTTTATCTTTCCAAGAAGTTTTCCATATTTTGGTCCAACGCTCTTTAATTGTGGCTTGAAATTATAAGATGTGTAGTTTCTTACATCATCAGTAAATTCTGCTTCTTTGACATTTAATTCATCCTCGATAATCTCTTTATAGAAATCGGACAATTTTACGTCTATCTTAACAAACATTTTTGCAATAGGTTGTCTATTCTTCACATTTGAACTGTTTCTGCAGGCTCTTCCTAAAACTACAACCTTCAAAACAGAATCCATGTAAGTCTCAAGTTCCTTATCGATATGAGACTCATCACATACAGGATAATCGCAAAGATGGATACTTTCTGGAGCGTTTGCATCAATCTTTCTAACAAGATTCTGATAAATATCCTCTGTCATAAATGGAATAAGAGGAGCTGCCAGCTTGCTAACTGTAACAAGTGATGTATATAAAGTCATATAGGCATTAATCTTATCCTGCTCCATTCCCTTAGCCCAAAAGCGTTCTCTGCTTCGTCTTACATACCAGTTAGAAAGCTCATCAACGAAAGTCTGTAAAGCTCTTGCAGATTCAGGAATTCTGTAATTTTCAAGATCTGTATCAACTTCCTTAATAAGTGTATTAAGTTTTGATAATATCCATTTATCCATTACAGGAAGTTTGTCATATTCTAATGTGTATTTTGTCGCATCAAAATTATCGATATTAGCATAAAGCACAAAGAATGCATAGGTATTCCATAAGGTACCCATGAATTTTCTCTGACCTTCTGTTACTGCATCTCCATGGAAACGGTTTGGAAGCCAAGGAGCTGAATTTACATAGAAATACCAGCGGATTGCATCTGCTCCGTATTGGTTAAGAGCCTCCATAGGATCTACGGCATTTCCTTTACTTTTACTCATTTTTTTGCCGTCCTTATCCTGAACATGGCCTAAAACGATAACATTTTCGTATGGAGCCTTGTCGAAAATAAGTGTAGAAATGGCAAGAAGTGAATAAAACCATCCTCTTGTCTGGTCAACTGCTTCTGAAATAAATTTTGCAGGATACTGTTTTTCAAACAGGTCTTTATTTTCAAATGGATAATGATGCTGTGCAAAAGGCATTGAACCTGAATCAAACCAGCAGTCGATAACCTCAGGTGTTCTATGCATTTCTCCTCCGCATTTTTCACATTTGATAGTTACATCATCAATGTATGGTCTGTGAAGTTCAATATCATCAGGACAGTTATCTGATAAGCTCTTTAATTCTTCAATGCTTCCAATAGAATGCATATGTCCGCAGTCGCAAACCCATACATTTAAAGGAGTTCCCCAATAACGGTTACGGCTTACATCCCAGTCCTGGACATTTTCAAGCCAGTCTCCAAAGCGTCCTTTTCCGATACTTTCAGGAATCCAGTTGATTGTATTATTATTTTTAATTAAATTCTCCCTTACCTTTGTCATGGCAATAAACCAGGAATCTCTTGCATAGTAGATAAGAGGAGTATCACATCTCCAGCAAAACGGATAGCTGTGCTCGAATTTAGGTGCATCAAACAAAAGGCCTCTTTCTTCAAGATCCTTTAAAATAATAGGATCAGCCTTTTTAACAAAGACACCTTCCCATGGAGTTTCTTTTGTCATTTCTCCCTTAGGGTCTACAAACTGTAAAAACGGAAGATCATAAATTTTTCCAACTCTGTTATCGTCCTCACCAAAAGCAGGAGCATTATGAACTACACCGGTACCGTCTGTAAGAGTAACATAATTATCACAAATTACATAATATCCTTTTTTGCCCTGTTTTTCACATACTGCAAGACCAAAGTCAAATAATGGCTCATATTCCATATTTTCAAGTTCTTTACCCTTGCAGGTTTCAATTATTTCATATGGAGCAGTAGGTTTATCTCCACCTAAAACTGTTTCACAAAGTGCCTTTGCCAAAATATAGGTATAACCGTCAGCAGTTTTTACCTTTGCATAGTCCTCATTTGGATTTACACAAAGTGCAACATTTGAAGGAAGGGTCCACGGAGTGGTGGTCCAGGCTAAAATATAAGTATCTTCTCCTTTTACCTTAAAACGCACAACTGCTGATTTTTCTTTAATATCCTTATAACCCTGAGCAACCTCATGACTTGAAAGAGGTGTTCCACAACGAGGACAGTAAGGTACGATTCTAAAACCTTTATATAAAAGTCCCTTGTCCCAGATTTTCTTTAAAGCCCACCATTCTGACTCTATGTAGGAATTATGATAGGTAACATAAGGATCATTCATATCAGCCCAGAAACCTACGGTTCCTGAGAATTCTTCCCACATTCCCTTATATTTCCATACGCTTTCTTTACATTTTTTAATGAATGGTTCAATACCATACTCTTCTATCTGCTCTTTTCCATCAAGTCCCAGTGCCTTTTCAACTTCCAGCTCTACAGGAAGTCCGTGGGTATCCCATCCGGCCTTTCTTGGAACCATGTAGCCTTTCATTGTACGATATCTTGGTATCATATCCTTGATAACTCTGGTAAGCACATGTCCTATATGAGGCTTACCATTAGCGGTAGGAGGTCCGTCATAAAAAGTATATGTTTCACCCTCTTTACGGTTTTCCATACTTTTTGTGAAAATGTCATTGTCTTCCCAGAATTTTTCTGTTTTTCTTTCACGCTCAACAAAATTCAAATTAGTCTCTACTTTGTCGTACATTTTTTTCTTCCTTTCGTTATCTAATATCACAAACCGGTATGATGTTTTTTCGTATTAATGTAGGCTAAAAATTAAAAAAATCCTTTCATCGCAAAAGGACGAAAGGATCGCTATACCACCTGTTACAACATACTATCATACGCGTTCCCGGTAACGGGGGAAATCCGTCAATGCCTACTAAGATAAAATCCGTTTGACACGAAACTTAGAAGTGATACCGGAAAATTCCTACACGCACCGGCTCTCACCAACGCCGGTTTCTCTGTAACTATCGAAAATAATCCGCCTTCTTCATCACAGTTTTTAAATATATCTTTTCAAGATTATAAAGCTTTTTTTTACTTTTTGTCAATACTTCCTTTTCCTTGCCTTAAAAAGTCAATTATGCTATTCTTTAGTATATAAAAATTGCTAGAAAACTTTGTTAATTTTCTAACAGTTTTTGTTAAATTTTACTGAGATTTGTTGCTGATTCTAAAGCGACATAATTATAGAGATTCTATTTTTTATAGAATTGTAAATAAAAGGAGAAAAATATTATGGAAACTCGTGATTTAACACTCCTTACAGACTTGTATGAACTTACAATGATGCAGGGATATTTTAAAAGGTACAAAGATGAAGATGAAATAGCCGTTTTTGACGTATTTTATCGTGAAAATCCCTATAATGGCGGATATGCCATTGCCTGCGGATTAGAGCAGGTAATTGACTACATCAAAAATCTTAAGTTTACCAAAGAAGATATTGATTATCTTGACAGTCTTAATACTTTCGATAAAGAATTTCTTGACTATCTTGCCAATTTTAAGTTTTCCGGTGATCTTTATGCAATACCGGAAGGCACGGTTGTATTTCCAAGAGAGCCTTTAATCAAGGTGATTGCGCCAATTTCAGAAGCTCAGCTTATTGAACCTGCCATATTAAATTTCATCAATCACCAGTCACTTATTGCTACTAAAACCTCCAGAGTTGTTTATGCAGCTGATGGTGAAGGTGTCATGGAATTTGGACTTAGACGCGCTCAAGGTGCAGATGCAGGAACCTTTGGAGCAAGAGCAGCCGTAATAGCAGGATGTATCGGAACCTCCAATGTTTTAGCCGGGAAATTTTTTGGTATACCTGTTATGGGAACCCATGCCCACAGCTGGATTATGAGTTTTCCTGATGAATATACAGCATTTAAAAATTATGCAAAGCTTTATCCTAATAACTGTCTTTTACTGGTTGATACCTATGATACTTTAAATTCAGGGGTTCCAAATGCCATAAGAGTTTTTAAAGAAATGAAAGAGGAAGGTATCGAACTTAAAAAATACGGTATCCGTCTTGACAGCGGAGATTTGGCTTATCTTTCCAAAGAAGCCCGTAAAATGTTAGATGAAGCAGGTTTTGAAAATGCTATTATATCCGCTTCTAATGACCTTGATGAAAACTTAATTACTTCTCTTCATATCCAGGGAGCAAAAATCAATTCCTGGGGAGTAGGTACTCATATGATTACTTCCAAAGGCTGGTCATCTTTTGGCGGAGTTTATAAACTGGCTGCAGTCCAGGATGAAGAAGGAATCTTTGTTCCTAAGATTAAACTTTCAGAAAATACTGAAAAAATCACAAATCCGGGAAATAAAAAGATTTATCGTATCTATAATAAAGATGATGGCTACATTCGTGCAGACCTTTTATCGATGAATGATGAATCCTATATAGAAGATAAAGATCTTGAGCTTTTTGACTCTGTAGATACCTGGAAAAGTGCCATATTAAAAGCCGGTACTTTTAAATTAAGAGAATTATTTGTACAGGTCTTTGACAAGGGTAATTGTGTTTACGAATCTCCTTCAGTTATGGAAATCCGCGAAAACTGCCAAAAAGAACTTGCCACATTAAGACCCGAAACCAGACGCCTTATTAATCCTACTTTGGTTCCGGTAGATTTATCCAATAAACTTTTTAGAACAAAAATGGGACTTTTTAAAGAAATGAGTGGAAAAGTTTTATAATTATTTTAAATAAAAAAAGGAGCTTCCTGCCGTTTATACGGATTGGAAGTTCCTTTTTTATTTTCATTGAATATATGTATCACCTAAAGCCATTCGGGATAAGGCACCATCAATATCCCAAAGCTTTAATTCGTTACTTTTAACCGGTGTGCCTATTTTATTAAACCTGATAGTAACTTTTTTGCTACTGGCAAATAAGTGAATTTTTACAGATACCGGTTCCCCGCTTTCTTCATTCAAGGCATCCCTTGTAAGGTTTTGTGTATATTTTGCTATGGCATTTGCATTGGTACTTATAATTCCCTTAGATATGCAAAATTCCTTTATTTTTTTTGAAGTTATATTTAATTGCTTTTCATCTGTAACTAAAATATCTATAGAATCCCTTATTTTAGCATTTTCAGGTAAAAATCTGCTATGAAAAGCAAAATCCCTAATGCAAAACGGAAGATGTCCGCATCTTCTGGTTGCCATAATAACTATGGCAAGCAATGTAATAATTCCACTTATAGGAAATGCCATTAATATCCCTTCATTTTCCTTTAAATATCCAGGTATTATTGCCAAAATACAGACAAGAACACCATTGTTTAAAAGGGATAATATACGAGCAAATTTTTTTTCTTTTATGCCCTTAAAATAACCGATAAATACGCTTCCCAAGGCAAATTCAGGAAGATACAGAGTCATCATTTTTATTATAATCTTAGCCTGATCGATTGCCTGTGCATTTTCATTGAAGAATATACCGGCAATATTTCCTGCAAAAATATTTAAAATCACGCAAAAACCAACAACCAAAATAAGCGTATACTTTATAGCTCCCCTTAAAAGATGTCTTAGGGATTTATTGTCTTTTTCCAGAACAAATCCCTCTGTAATGGAATAGGTAGCCTTGGCAATACCATATACTATTGACATAATTGCATAGACCATATAATTGGAAACTATAAAAGCCGCCATTGTAGCTGCGTTTGTAACACAAAGCAGGATTTTATATATGCAAAAATCTTTAATTGCCACAAGTTCCCTTCCAAGAAGAATATACTTCCCCTCAGAAATAATAACCTTAATATCTTTAAAATTTAATTTTTTAAAATCAGTTTTCAAAAAGGTCTTACCGTCAAAAAAGTGCATTAACAGTAATCCCAGGGCACTTAAGTAACTGATTGAAGTAGCTATAGCCATTCCAAACATCCCGGCTTTAAAAACATAAACATTTAAAATATCAAAAATAATATCTGTTAAAAAGAATGTCATTAAGGCCAAAAGTGGTCTGAAATCGTCTTTATCAAGACTTACAGCCGATTGTAATACTTCATAAATAATAATCATAGGAATTGCAGGCAGTATTCCCTTTAAATAATCAAGACAGACCGGTTTTAAATAAACAAAATCTCCGCCTGCCCCAAGTATCGTCAGAAAACCATCTGAAAATACATAAAGAAGAACTGCTACAAGTATCCCTAAAAATGCGCCGAATAATAATGTTAGGGTAAAAGCCTTATTTACTTTTTCACATTCATTTTTCCCTGTATAAACGATCATAAGATTTTTACTTCCGCTTGCCAGCATCTCACCCACAAAAGAAACCAACAACAACACAGGAATCATAAGGCCGTTTACAATTATGCAATCCGAACCCCAAAACCTTCCTATGAACACACCATCCACAACCATTCCTACAATGGCCATTATGGAACTGGCTACTATTAAAATCGTAGTATTTGCCAAAAGATTTTGTATAATGTGACCATCTTTTTTAATGTCCATAAGAATCACTTTATTAAATAATTCTTTTTCGTTCATGTAATCACCATACCTTTATTAACTCGGAATGTATACAAAGTCTCAAATTTTGTATTAATATACTGTAAATATCGACACTTTAAAGTACTACAATACTAAAAAAACTGAATTTGTAAATTTCCTATCGTATTTGTATTTTTTTACCAGTCAATATAATACATTTGTCTTTTCCTTGTTCCTTAAGGTATTTCTCCGACAAATATTTTAATTTTTCTCAGGCAGGCTTTCACTATCTCCTTCATCAATACTTAAGTAGGCCTGCGCTATTTTTTTATAGTCAAATTCCCTTTTAATTTTCTCAACGCTAAATTCATCACCTTTTACAATACTTTTGTAAATGTAACGATTTTCATCATCAATGGTATCGTCCTCATTAATCAATGATGCCACTACATAATGTTCTTTTTCATAATCAAATTCATCCACTACAGCCATTTCAACCTCTTTGCCATCTTTTGTAGTGGTCTTAAAGGTCACATAACCTTCCTCAAAATTTTTATTATCCATTTTTTGCTTCCTTTCTAAGGGGATACCATCTAAAAACCTTTAAAATAGGAAATTTCAGGCAAAGTCCCCCACATTTTCCTTATAAATAAGTATAAAGTATCAGCATGATTATTGTCAAAGTATATAACAAAAATGAAATATTTTAAAAGAAATTAACTATAATTTTCAATCAATTCAGCAATTTTCCAATAATCTCTATAGATTTACTAGACTTTTGTTTCTATTTATCCTAAAATATTTGTATAAATATGTAGGAGAAGAGGTAAAGAAATGTTTAAAAAAGTCAAAATTTACATCAGCGATGAGCACGATATAAGAACTAATCTGGCTCTTGAAGAGTATCTTATTAAAGAACTGGAAAATGAATGTGCTATTTTGTTTTTATGGTGGAACAATAATACCATAGTAATCGGTAGAAACCAGAATCCCTGGAGGGAGTGTCATCTTAGTGCCATGGAGGAGGACAATATTAATATTGGAAGACGAAAAAGCGGTGGGGGTGCCGTGTTCCAGGATCCGGGCAATGTTAATTATTCTTTTATCTGCTATGAAAAAGACTATAACATTGAACAGCTTATTAACATTGTCACAAGTTCTTTAAAAAAATTTGGTATAGATGCCTTTTTCAACGGACGAAATGACCTTTTGGTGGAGGGTAACAAAAAAGTATCTGGTTCTGCTTTTTCAAAATATGATAATTTCCACATTATGCATGCCACTATGCTTATAAATGCAGACCTTCAAAAAATGGCAAAATACTTAAATGTATCAAAGGCAAAACTTGCCTCAAAAGGCGTAAAATCAGTGCAAAGCAGAGTTACAAACCTGGTGGAGTTAAATAAGGACATTACCGTAAAAGGTTTTGAGGATGCCATGATAGAAACCACAAAAGAACTTTTTGGTGATGACAGCAAGCTCTATCCGGTTCCTGATAAATCTCTTTGGAAAAATGAATTAGACTTTTTTACATCTGATAAGTGGGTATTTGGAAGAAAAATCAATTTTGAACATATATTGGAAAATCGTTTTGACTGGGGTGAAATACAGCTTCATTTTCAGATTAAAGAAGGACTTATTTCAGAGTGCAAAATCTATACTGATTCCATGGACGAAACAATTTTTGATACAATTAACAAATTGCTTATAAATTGCAAATATTCCACGGAGGGCATAAAAAAAGCTTTAGATTCCATTACTGTAGAAAACAACCTCCAAAAACAAATCATAAGTGATATTATTACATTACTGAAAAGAGAATTATAAATATTAATCCCCCTTCACTGCTTTAGGAAGGGGGATTCTTATTTATGTAAAATTTTTAGGAAAGTTCAAACATTCCGGTATAAAGCTGGTAATATTTGCCCTTTTGGTCTATAAGTTCTTCATGGTCTCCTCTTTCAATAATTTCACCATTTTCAAGTACCATAATTGCATTGGAGTTTCTAACAGTTGAAAGTCTATGGGCTATAACAAATACTGTCCTGTTGGCCATAAGCTTATCCATACCCTCTTCTATAAGTCGCTCAGTTCTAGTATCAATGGAACTTGTAGCTTCATCAAGAATAAGTACCGGAGGATCTGCAACTGCTGCTCTGGCGATTGCCAACAGCTGTCTTTGACCCTGACTTAAGTTGGCACCGTCTGCTGTAAGCATTGTATCGTAACCATTAGGCAAATGTTTAATAAAGAAGTCTGCATTGGCCAGTTTTGCTGCATTCTTTATCTCATCATCCGTAGCATCAAGCTTACCATATCTTATATTTTCCTTTACAGTTCCTGTAAATAAATGGGTATCCTGTAAAACTATGGACTGGGACTTTCTAAGGTCGTCCTTTTTAATTTTATTAATATTTATACCATCATAACGAATTTTTCCGTCAGGAACATCATAAAATCTGTTTATAAGGTTTGTAATTGTGGTTTTTCCAGCTCCTGTAGAGCCTACAAAGGCAATTTTCTGTCCCGGTTTTGCATAGAGACTTATACCGTTTAAGACTGTTTTATTGCTTTCATATCCAAATACCACATCTTCAAATTCAACTTTTCCCTTAACTTCCGTATAGGTAAGGCTTCCATCATGATGAGGATGTTTCCATGCCCATCTGTCGGTTCTTTTATCAGCTTCCGTGATATTTCCATCTTCATCAATATTTGCATTTACCAAAGTTACATAACCATTGTCTGTTTCTGGTTCTTCATCAATAAGATTAAAGATTCTTTCTGCACCTGCCAAAGCCTGCATAATAGCATTAAACTGCTGAGAAATCTGGGTTACAGGCATTGAAAAGGATCTGGTAAACTGCAAAAAGGAAGCAAGGGTACCAAGGTCAATATTTCCTGCAATAACAAATATACTTCCTACAATACAGGTTGCGGCATATTGCACATAGGAAAGATTGTTCATGGCCGGCATCATAATATTTGCATAGGAATTAGCTTTTTCGGCAGCCTTAAAAAGCTTATCATTCTTTTCATCAAAGTCTACTTTGCTTTCATCCTCATGGCAAAATACCTTTATTACTTTTAATCCTTCTATACTTTCTTCTATGTAACCATTTACAGCTCCTAATTCCTTTTGCTGCATCATAAAGTATTTACCGCTTCTTTTTCCCAATGCTCCAACAATATACATTATCAGAAAAATTGAAACAACTACAATTAATGTAAGCAATGGACTTAAAAAGAGCATTACTGTAAATGTTCCCACAACATTAATTCCTGAATTAATAAGCTGGGCAAAACTCTGACTTAACATATCCCTTACTGTGTCCATGTCATTTGAATAGCAGCTCATTATTTCACCATGAGTATGGGTATCAAAATATCTTATTGGAAGCTTTTGCATCCTGTTAAACATATCAACTCTTATTTTATAGATAGTTCTTGTGGATACATTTACCATTAATCTGCTGTATATAAAAGTAGCCAGACAACCTATAATATAAGCCCCTGCCATAAGCAAAATCCACTTGATAAATTCAGAAAGATCCGGATTTTTCTGACCTATAAGAGGCTCTATAAAGTTGTTGATTAAGGGTTTTAAAAAATATGTTCCCATAATTCCCACAATTGTACTTATAACAATACAGGTTACTATGATAACAAGCTGTCCTTTCATATCTGACATGTAGGAGAAAATTCTTTTTATGGTTTTTCCTGCATTTTTTGGGCCGCCTCCCATTACTCCCATAGGTGGTCCTCCGTGTCTTCCCGGTCTTGGTCCCCTGGGTCTGGAGCCTGATGAATAATCATTTCTTTTTTCTTCTGACATTTTTACGCAGCTCCTTTCTGTTGTGATTCATATACTTCTTTATAAATCTCATTGGATTTAAGAAGCTCTTCATGGGTACCAATAGCATTTATCTTACCCTGATCCAAAACAATAATTCTGTCTGCATCAGCTACGGAAGATATTCTTTGGGCTATAATAATAGTTGTAGTATCTGAAAGTTTTTCTTTAAAAGCCTGTCTTATATGAGCATCTGTAGCAGTATCCACGGCACTGGTGGAATCATCTAAAATAATTATTTTAGGTTTCTTTAAAAGTGCTCTGGCAATACAGATTCTTTGCTTTTGTCCACCGGATACATTAACTCCACCCTGTCCTAAGTCAGTCTTGTATCCATTAGGAAATTCCATAATAAAGTCATGGGCACAGGCAGCCTTACATGCTTCTTCTATCTCATTCATGGAGGCATTTTTATCACCCCATCTAAGATTATCTTCAATAGTTCCTGAAAAGAGTACATTCTTTTGAAGAACCATTGCCACTTCGTCCCTTAAATTATTAAGCTTATATTCTCTTACATCATGTCCTCCCACAATAACCTGTCCCTTAATTACATCATATAGCCTTGGAATAAGCTGAACCAGGGAAGTCTTGGCAGAACCTGTTCCTCCTATAATTCCGATGGTTTCACCGGATTTTATTTCAAAATCAATACTTTCTAAGGTTAAATTACCCGGATCATTAGCATAGGAAAAAGCAACATCTTTAAACTTAATTGAACCGTCTTCAACTTTAAGTTCTTCATTTCCTTTATCATCCTTAATATCTGATTCTTCTTCTAATACTTCTCCGATTCTTTGAATGGAGGCTCTTGATAAAACCAGCATAACAAACATCATAGAAATCATCATAAGTGACAATAAAATCTGTAAAATATATGAAACAAAGCTCATAAGAGCCCCTACCTTAAAGCTTCCACCAATAATCATAACACCACCAAAATAGGAAACGGCTATTGTACAGGCATACATGGAAAACTGCATGGCAGGCATGTTCCAGATAACAACTCTTTCTGCTCTTAACTGAGCATTCCTTACAGCATCTGCTGCTTTTTCAAATTCCTCGCATTCATAATCACCGCGAACAAAGGATTTAACTACCCTTATGGCAATAAGATTTTCCTGAACTCTTGCATTTAACTTGTCATATTTTGAAAGCATCTCCATAAATCTTGGATAGGCACTTGTTGCAATAAAATAAAGAACAAATGACAAAAAAGGAATAGCAACAGCAACAATCAATGATAATTTCGCATTTATAAGAACCGCCATAACCGTGGCACTTATAAACATAAGAGGTGCTCTTACTGCCATTCTTATTATCATCTGAAAGGCGTTTTGAGTATTGGTAACATCAGTTGTAAGACGCGTTATAAGTGATGCGGTACCAATTTTATCAATATTAGAAAATGCAAAATTTGAAATATTATAAAATTCTTTTTTTCTTATACCCTTTGCCAGTCCCATACTGGCTGTAGCAGCAAATTTTCCTGCCAAAACACCACAGGTTAATGAGATGACTGCCATCAATATCATTAGTGCGCCCATTTTAAGTATAAAACTCATATCCTTATTGGCAACTCCCCGGTCTACCATTTGAGCCATAACCATGGGAATAAGTGTCTCCATAATTACCTCTCCTACAATAATAACCGGAGTAAGAATGGCATATTTTTTATACTCACCTAAGCACGATAAGATTTTTTTAACCATTATTCTTCCTCGCTTCCTTTAGATTTTTTTCTCTTTAGTTCTTTTTCTCTTTTCTCCATAAGTCTTAACAAATATGGAACAGTAACCCTGTTAGATTCCATACTTATATCGGACTGTTCTTTCAAGGCTTGCAGAGTATTTTCCTGTATCCTGTCAAAAAATACACTAAGGGTTTTCATATCCTCTTCAGAAAAACCGTCAAACATCCGCTTGTCAAACTCGTAGAGTTTTCCACCACACTCCCTTGCAATCTGCTCTCCCTTTTTGGTGAGAAAAACTTTCTTGCAACGAAGATTATCTTCATCTATGTTTTTCACCAAAAGTCCGGCTTTTGCAAGGCGTTTACTGGAAGTAGCAACAGAAGCAGGTGTAACTGCCAGTTCTTGTGCTATCTCAACCTGGGTGCATCCGGGATGAAATAATACATATCCTAAAAGGGGCATCTGACCTTGATAAATTTCAAATTTGGAATTTACTTCCTGTAAAAATATCCTTCTAATAAGATTGATATGTTCCAGCTTCCCCAGAAGTTCAAAATACTCCATCAATTCACCTCCTGCAATTTAATTTAACAATTGACGATAATAATAACATCAAATAGTTTTTCTATAATTATAAGCAGTTAACGTTTTATTGTCAAACATTAAATTATTAACCGTTTAATAATTTTCATCAAGTCTTTAGTATCTTTTTCATATAAAGAATTAAAGTAGATATTAATTTTTAGTCATTTTAACAAAATGTGCGAATTTTATTATTGGATTTTTTTCCTGTCAGGAAATAATTTAGAGAATTTCAGGTATGTAATTACAAGAAATCAATTTAAATAGTGTATTTTACACGAAAGACCCCCTGGTTGGAGCTATAAATACCCCTTTGTTAATCGGCAATTTGCCCGAAAAGTCTTGTTAAAAAAATGTCGTTAAATTGTTAGCAAAATCCTTCAAAACCTTTTATCATTTTAGATACTATTACCAAATCCCGTTATAAGTCATTGTATTAATAGCACTATGAAATTTGTACCAATTTTGCCTCTTTTTTGAAATTTTCCGTTATTATTACTAAATTTGATAATTTTTTAACGTTCTCTTTTGATTTTGATATTTCATATTGCAAGGCATAAAAGTAAACACGGTTACATTATTTTTGTTTTTTATGTTAATATAGCTAAATTTCTCTCTTTTTTAAAGCTTATTTTATTAGTTTTTTAACTTCTATATGCCCTATGTGCTTATTCTTATATACCAAAGCCTCTGCGAAAGTCTAATTTAAGCTTTAATGTTTTTATAAAAACAAAAAAAATAAGGAGCAAAGCGGCTATACATTGCTCCTTATTTTTTGTTAAATTTTTTCCGTTCTAATTATTATCCTTTATTATAATACGTTGATCCAGTCTATTTCTTCTGGGATAAGCTCAATTCTTGGTTTATTCTCTGACGACTGAATGTGCTTAAGAGTTGTTATAGCCTCCATTAAGCTTTCTTCTGATAAACTTTCGATTACTTCCATTGCTTTTTCTTTAATTTGTGGCATTTCCTTTAATTCCTTTCTTTTTTTAATTAATTCTTTGATTTCCACCCTTCATTTATATGAAGGAAATTTTTAATGTACAATATTTAGCTTGTAACAATTCACAATATGGCTAATTATATCGATGTAAAATTTGTAAATTGTTATTGAGATTTCCGCGGTTGTTTATTTGTATTAAACATCCAACTTGATTGTATAATATTATAAATACCAAAAACTGTCAATGTTACTAATCAACAAATATTAAATACAAAAAAAGTGGCCAATGTTATCATTAGCCACATTCCATTTTTGCACATATTACAAGAAAATCTTATGAGTCATTGACATTTTTGTTAAAAGTTTTGGTTATTTTAGTCAATTTCATAGATGTAATAATTACTGCACTCTCCCAGCAATTTTACTTTTGCCTTTTTATTTGACAAGCTTTCAAGGTCATCCCGGTTAGTTAATATTCTGTTAACTTTCATTTTTTTCAGTTCATTTACTGATAATGAGATATCTATACAGTCTGCCTGAAAGAGAGAAAACCTGTCATCTGATACTGCTTTATCAACTATATGGATCTGTATATGAGCATATCTGTTGTATACTTCGTTGTATTTTCCATCCTTATCAAACTCCTCCCAGCGTTTTAAATCTGGGTATACATTGGTTGAATTGATGGTGGAGGCTCCCTGCATTATCAGGTAATTTCCCGCCAAATAGCTTATATCTGACACCCATCTGCTGTCTTTTTCGTCATATTCCCTAATAGACCTTGCAAGATCCGTATTGGTCACATCTGCCGTACCAAAATTGATTGGATTAATCATTCCTCCCAACATAAAGCATACAGCTGTTAAAAACAGTGCCGCCTGGGTTTTGTAATTGTTTATATTTATTATTGTGAAAACAAATAAAACATATACAACAAATATAAACACATACATTTTTAAGCTTAAATTAAATCCTGCAAAGCCTGTTAAAAATGTTAATAAGGCTGCTAATGCCAAGGATATTATCTGGGAGTGGGAAAGTTTTAGTTTTGTTTCAAACTCACCTGCCCCTTTTATCATCAATATTACATTTATAAGACCTAGGCCTAAAAGTGCTCTTTTTGAGGTGGAATGACTAAGAAGAGTAATCTTTGCCAAAAATTCCGGAAATCCCACTACACAATAGGCAAGTATTATGATGTAAGGTATGATAAGGCATATTACCAAAGGATCCGCCTTTTTCTTTTTATACATATTGTAAATACAGATAGCTAATCCCAAAGGTCCTGCACTAAAGAAAGTTGCAGCCTCGCATACATTTGAACCAACAGAAGATTCTAATGATTTAAAAGGGGATAAAAGGTTTATTCCTTCGTTAAAAAGCAAGTTTAAACCTCCGCCTCCTGAATTTGCCCTTTGTCCAGGGTAGGCAGTATTAAGTACCGTTTGAATGGTTTCTCCTGAAACTGTATAAATGTAATACATACTTACACCAAAAAGGACAATGGTAACTGCTAGCCCTGCAATATCAAAAAGTGATATTTTATAGTCTTTTATATTTAATATAATTACATAAGCCATCAGACCTAAAAATACATAAAATAAAGGAACCATCCATGCCGGATATAGGGTTAAGAGGTATCCTCCGGCACATATATAAAGTCCTAAAAAGCAAAAAAACTTTATGATTTTTGAAGTGGTCTTCATTATAGTATTTACTAATAATATAGCCAAAGCCCCGAAAATCAGCATTTCCACCAGACCATTTATGGCAAACCACCATTGAACCTGAGGCGAAACTGCTACAAACAAGGCTCCTATAGCGCTTAATCTCTTATCTTTTTTGGTTAAAAGCATAAATAATTCAAGCCATACAAGATAGAGACAAACTATTCTTCCAACCCAGAAAAATCCCATTCCAAGAGAATTTCCAAAGAGCATATAGCCATTTAAGAAAGGTCTAAAAATAATGGACATTATGTTCTTTACAGGAAGAGCATAAATTATAAAAACATCCGTAAGATCCCCTCTTATTATATTGCTAAACCAGGAATAGGCATCTCCATAAGACTGGGAAAAAATCATAGGGGTAAAAACAGCCCACTCATCACTTCTTATATATCTTATTACTCCATAAATGGGCTCTGTTGCTTTTATTCCAAGGTAGTTTCCCCAGGCGCCTATTGATGAACCGTTTAAATTCAGCAGTGTGGCCGCTGCCCAAATACCTGCTCCCACAAAATATCTTTTATCAAAAAGCCAGTTATAAATATAAGACACCTTGCATATAAAATGCATCAAAAAATAATGCATTACTATAATTGCAAACAAAGTTCTTATCCAAAACATCTTAGAGCCTAAAAGGTTTAAGCCTGCAAACTCTGCTGAGAGCTTATCTTTGTCAAAAAAGTAATGATAGTTTTCTGCCAGGTTAAACCTAAATGTAAATAAACATGCTATAAGAGTTCCTAAAAAAACTGCCAGAAAAATTACCAAAATATTTACATATAGGGGATACTTAAATATATCTTCTTTTTCTTTTACTTTATTCTTTTTATTCATCTTTTTTCACATTCTACTCTTTTTTTAAAACTGTTTTTCCAAATAAATATTGCCTTCTATATCTTTTATGGTAAATTTTCCATTTTCATATACCATATAGCTGTGAGGGGTATTATCTTTTGGAATTGAAATTGAGCCTGGATTAATATAATAGTTTTTTCCTACCTCTTCAATAACAGGTACATGAGTATGACCATGAACTAAAATATCTCCCTCTTTTAAAGGTGGCATATTTGAAGTATTGTGTTTATGACCATGGGTAATAAAAAGCATTCTTTCCTGATCATAAATAATCATATAATCTGCAAGGCATGGAAATTCCAATACCATCTGGTCAACTTCTGCTTCACAGTTTCCCCTTACTGTAAGTATTTCTTCTTTCATGGAATTAAGCAAAGCAAACACTTCTTTTGGAGCATATTCCTTTGGAAGGTCATTTCTTGGACCGTGATACAAAAGATCTCCTAATAAAACCAGCTTTTCAGCCTTTTCTTTTTCATAGATTTCTTTGAGAATTCTGCAATAATATGCTGAACCATGAATATCTGATGCAAATAGTAACTTCATTTTTTCCTCCCTTTTGTAGACAAAATCAAATGCAACGAAAAAGCCAATCTTTTTTCAGAAGATGTCTGTCTTCCTGAAAATAATCAGAATTTTCGTTGCAATTTTCTTATAAAAGCAAATTAGACATATTAACTGTCCCTGCTAATTGATTTGGGTTCATAGTATTTAATAATACTTATCTTAATTATCAATTAATTTTACCAATTTGCTATATACATGTCAAATTTTAGGTTTTTTTTGTATTATTTAGCCAACTTGTCTATTAGTGAAATCATTTCATCTATTTTTTTCTCTTTTTCAAACTGATCTTCATTATTAGCTGCACTTAGTACACAGCCCTTTATATGAGCACTTATTACTTCTTTGTTGGCTTTATTTAAAATGGCCTCCGTAGCCATAATCTGGTTTGATATGTCCACACAATATCTGTCATCCTCTATCATTTTTAAAATACCTTCTATTTGCCCTCTGGCGGTTTTTAATAACTGTTCTATTTTCTTTCTGTCTGCTCTCATAATAAACCAGCTCCTTATTAAAGATATTATCTATCCGTTTTTTTACCCATATAAAAGCTTTTCATTATTTCTTTTGAACGCAGTGGCACAAAGTGCCACTGCGTTCATGAGGAAGTAGCTAAGCGGATTCCGAATGTCCGCTTTAATCTATTCTATACTGGTAACACTGTATCCTGCATCTGCAATGACTTTTTCAAATTCTTCATCACTTACATCTTTGGTAAGCTCAACATAGGCACAATTATTATCAAGGTCAACCTCACAGGTAACACCTTCCATTTTATTCAAAGCCTTTGTTACATGCTTTTTACAATTATTACACATCATACCTTCAATATGAATTGTCTTTTTTACGGTATCTAAGTTTGTTTTTTCCTCTTTTTCGGAAGCTTTTTTAAATTCAATCTCCTTTTGAAGGATATTTATTTTAGTCTCTGATTTTTCAGCATCTTTCTTATCATTTTCTTTTTCATAGTCTTCAAAGCCGGATTTAAAAAATCTTAATCTTAAGGCATTGGTTACTACAAATACTGAACTAAAACTCATTGCCAAAGCTCCTAACATAGGATTTAATTTAAGACCCAAAGGAATAAATAAAGCCCCTGCTGCTATTGGTATACAGATTATATTATAAAAGAATGCCCAAAAGAGATTCTGCTTAATATTTTTCATAACTGCTTTACTTAAAATTATGGTTTTTACTGCATCTAATAATGAGCTTTTCATAAGTACAACATCAGCAGATTCTATCGCTACATCCGTACCTGCTCCAATGGCAATTCCCACATCAGCTCTTGTAAGGGCTGGAGCATCGTTAATGCCATCTCCTATCATTGCCACCTTATAGCCTTCATCCATTAATTTCTTAACTTCCTTTTCCTTATCCTGTGGAAGTACCTGAGAAATAATATTATCAATTCCGGCTTTTTTTCCAATTGCCCTTGCTGTTTTTTCATTGTCACCAGTAAGCATATAAACATCTATGCCCTGTTTTTTGAATTCTTCAACTGCCTTTGCAGAACTTTCTTTTATAACATCAGCAATGGCTATTATTCCAATAAGATTTTCTCCTTTTGAAAAATACAGGCTGGTTTTTCCTTCATCTGCAAATTCTTCCGCATCTTTTTGGGCTGCATTTGTGTCAATTCCCATTTCCTGCATCATGGTAAGATTACCTGCCATTACCTTTTCATCTTTATAATAAGCCTTTATACCTCTTCCAGGAATTTCTTCATAATCTTTTACTGTTTCTTTTTCAAGATTATTTTCCATGGCATAATTGTTTATGGCAATTGCCAACGGATGGGATGAGGAAGCTTCTAATGAATATGCTATTTTTAATAATTCATCCTTATTTATAAATGATACTATATCTGTAATCTCAGGTTTACCCATGGTTATGGTTCCTGTTTTATCAAGTACAACCTTATCTATTTGATGGGCTGTTTCAAGGCATTCTGCGGATTTAAATAAAATGCCGTTTTCTGCCGCTTTTCCGGTTCCTACCATTATGGCAGTAGGTGTGGCAAGTCCCAGTGCACATGGACAGGATATTACCAGTACTGCTACTGCCAGACTTAAGGCAAAAGTAAATTCATATCCCAAAGCAAACCAGATAATAAAGGTAAGTATTGAAAGTCCTATAACAATTGGAACGAATACTCCGCTGATTTTATCTGCAAGCTTTGAAATAGGTGCCTTTGAGCTACCTGCTTCTTCCACAAGGGCAATAATCTGGCTTAAAGCTGTGTCTTCCCCTACTTTTGTTGCTTTAAATTTAAAGAATCCTGATGTATTTACTGTAGCACCTGTAACTTCATCTCCAGCATTCTTTTCCACTGGCATGCTCTCCCCGGTTATAGCTGATTCATCTACAAAACAGGTTCCCTCTATTACAATACCGTCAACGGGAATGCTCTCTCCTGCCTTTACTATAAGAATATCTCCTACCACAACCTGATCTGAAGGAATCTCTAATTGGACTCCATCTCTTTCAACAAGTGCTGTTTTTGGAATAAGATTTACCAGTTTGGTAATGGCATCAGAGGTTTTTCTCTTTGATCTGGCTTCAAAATATTTACCCAAGGTAATAAGGGTAAGTATGGTGGCAGCTGACTCAAAATAAAGATTCATGGCAAAGGGATGAACCGCTTTAACCTCTCCTCTACCGTAAAAATATGCCATTGCATAAACTGAAAACAAACTGTAAATAAATGCTGCACCGCCCCCTAAAGCTATGAGAGAGTCCATATTCGGCGCACCTTTAAATAACATTCTAAATCCATTTATGAAATATTTTCTATTTACAAATAAAATTGGAAGACACAATACTATCTGCGTAAGTGCCAATACCATCATATTTTCCATACCGGCTAAAAAGAAAGGAAGAGGCAAGCCCATCATATCTCCCATTGCAATATACATAAGTGGAATTAAAAAAGAAAATGATATAATAAGCCTGTTTTTCATATTATCTGCCTGGACTTTAGCCATATCATAGCCTTCACTTTTAGTTTTTGATGTGTTTACACCAGAGGAAGATGTGCTTTTTTCTCTAAGTGTAGCACCATATCCTGCCTTAACCACTGCATTAACTACATCATCGGATGTAAGCATATCCTGATCAATTTCTAAGGTCATTTTATTTTGTAAAAGATTTACATTAACTTTAGATGTACCTTCTAAGCCTTCTACAGCCTTTTGAACATGAGCTGAACATGCAGAACAACTCATACCTGTTATATCATAGGTCTCTTTAACAACTGTTCCCATATCAATACTCCTTTCCTTTTGATATATATAATAACTAACATTCTCCTTTTGACACCCCCCTAGGGGGGTGTCTTTAGTGTAAACCCTTTTTTTGATTTTGTCAAATCTTTTTTACTAATATTTACTGACTAATAATATCCAGTCCGTTAAAAAAATAAGCCTATTTACATATAAGTAGATAAGCTTATTTTCATAAAAAAGAAAGGTTATCAAATTCGCCTGTCAAAAAACTACAAAAGTTTAAAGAGCTTTTTTTTGAAATTATCTGCCAGGGAGTATTCTTCCATTCCTTCAAGTACATCTATTAAATTTGTAAGGGTCTCCTGATTATTTTCATCCATTCCTAAAGCCTGCTCAAAGAAAGGTATAACTTTTTCTTTAATACCCTCATTATAAAATATCAGAGCAATTTTATTTAACAATTCTATCTGATCCTCTTTAAGAATAGGATCATTAATTATTATCATGGTAAACTCAATCCAGGATGAATTTGTATTAATCATGTAATGTATATCAAATTCCGTCTCTATGTCATCCTTTATTCTAAAAAGGATTTCTTTTAAATTTGTATGATGAATAACCAGTTTATCAAGATCAGTTGAATAATCCAGCATACATGCCGTTTTTAGATTTATCTCCTGTTCACAGGTATGAATGACCTGTATCATACATTCCAGTTCCTTTCGAAACTCTATTTTTGTATAGGATAAATCAGGGCGTTTTTTCATTACATCATAGAAATATTCATGAGCTTTTTTTATTTTCTTTTCTGATACCAGCCGCCTTAATTCTTCTTTTAATTCTATCGTTTCCTGCTTTTCCTGGGTAAAGCCTATAGGAAATTCTATAAAGGTAAGATTATTATAATGGACATAAACCATTAAAAGCTGGTTGGCAAGAAATGAATATACCCTTTTTTGATAATCGTTATATTCGCTGATAATCAGGCTTTTTCTAATCTCATTAAATATGTCAAAAAGCCAGACCATATACCCATTCATTATTTTCTTTGAAGTTGCAAACATATTTCCATAATAGGATTTTTTGCCATAAATTACCTTTTTAAAGGATTCATGATACTGGGGATAGATTTTTAGAATAGCCTTCTCCACCGCCAGAAGATCCACAATATTATGAATCATGGAAAAACTTTTAGCAAAGCTTTCAAATTCATTTCTGGGTCTTGGTACCACTATATCACATCTGTCCAGTAATTTTTCAAAATCGGCTTTATCTAAGATTTTACTGGCATAATCAATAAAATAACATCTGTAATGACATATCACTATGTTATCGCAGTCATGATAGTTCTTCCACAACCAGTAAAAAGCCGTCAATTCTCCGTAATAAGGATTCTTTTTGGAAATATTATCCTTTGTATTATCCTTATATTGACACTCTATCTCTTCAAATATGTCAGCTCCTGCCTGAATAATCTGGTATTCTTCAGGCTCACTTCTTGTGTATTTCATATGAGCAATTGTAAAAAGACTCGTAGACATCAGTAACCTCTGTTCTCCTTATTATTTCTTCACTTAGACAATCCTAATTATAATTTTCCGTACAATTTTTGTAAAGTAAGTGCATTATTATATTTCCTCTATTTATTCTATTTTCAGTCTTTTCCGTAAACAATTTTAAGTATTTCAGCAAGTCTCACTTCAAAAGTATGTAATTTTTTTACCTTTTCATATCCTCTTTTAGCTATGGTTTCTCTTTCATCATCATGTACAAGAAAATAGTTTAATTTTTCTTCCATATCATAGTTGGAGTCGTAATGCACATAATCTATTCCCTGTACAAAATGTTCCTGAAAATCCGTTTGAAAATTAGTTAAAAGAAATCCACCGCAACCCATTATATCCAAAGCTCTAAGGGGAATTCCCGTTCTTATGCTTCTTAAAGTAATGTTTAAATTAATTTTAGAAGATTTTATCGCATAGGGCATTTTGTGTAAATAATCTGCCGGTCCCTTATTTATTGCCTTTGGCAGATTAGGAGCATTATTGTTGGTATAAAGATATAATTTGTAATATTCTGATATATCCTTTAAGGTCTTATATCTTTCCACCTGTGTCATATATCTTGCTATATAAAAGTAGGCATAAACATACTTCTTTTCAATTACACTGTCTCTGTTAAACTCTATAGGAATAATTCTTTCAAGTTCTTTAACTATATCATCCGTCAAAAGATCTTCGATAAAGTATGTTCCATAAATCATCCCCTGAGCTTTCATTACTCCATCAAGATATCCTCTAATGTAATCACTGGCACCTTCTAACTTCTTCGCAAAGCTGTTTTCTTCATTGTACAAGGGGCCGATAAAGGTAACATCCTTGTCTTTTTCTATGTAAAATCCTCTTCCGATTTCATCAAGGCGTTCAACATTAACTGCCAAAGGGGCATAAAAAATATTATTTACACCACCTCTTCTAAAGTCCATAACTGTAGCCTTGTCAAAAACAAAAATATAATTAACGGGATTAATAACCGTACAGGAAAACAATCCCATCAATGGCCAGTCATACACCAGTGAAATATATTTAATTCCATATTTCTGACAATTCTGTGAAATAATAGGATAGTAATTCAATGAAAAAACAAACTCGTAGTCTCTTGCAGAATACGCATTATAAAACGTTCTGTCAAACTCCTTGCTTGAACTCATGTACACATCCTGATGGGTAAATGTGTGCACTTCAAAATCTAAACTTTTAAAACCTTCAATGGCGTCATTTAGCCCAAAAGATTGCCAGGAAAACACCAAAACCTTCTTCATATTTTCTATTTAACCTCCTTAAATCTTCTATAATAGTTTTCGGTTTTTTTTGGGTATCCTATTACAAAAAAAAGCCCCTTTCTTAAATTATAAGAAAAGGGCCCATTTTTTCCGGGATTTTTTACAATTTTAAATAACAGCTTTAAATTTATTTACCAAACTGTGGATCGTTGTTTCCACTATTTGATGTAAACATTTCAAGCATTGAAATCGGGTCATCATAATCTGCAAGCCATGATCCTCTAGCAACTTCATATTTACCGCTTCTTCTGTCGCTGATAAATACCTGCCACTCTTCTGTCTTGATTGTCATGTCAATTCCTATTGATGCAAAATCCTGCTGAAGTGCTTCTGCAACACCAACATTTAAAGAAGCATCATTTGTAAGATATTCAAATGCAATAGGAGTATTTGCAGAAAGCATTCCTGAATCATCAAATTCATATCCTATGCTCTTAAGCATTTCAATTGCTTCTTCACGAGAATCTTCTGAATATTCTGTTGAATAGTATCCTTTTGCTTCTTTATCAGGATATGTATAATCATCATCCTGATCATTAAAGATTCCGTCATGACCATCTGACATTCCTTCTGGTACAAATGAGTTTGCAGGCTCCTGACCTGACTGGCAAACACTATCAACCATGTATTGTCTATCTACTAAAAGTGAAAGTGCTTTTCTCATTGTATTTGCTTCTTCAACAGTTTTTCCTGCAAATAAATCGCTGTTTACATTAAATGTAACATATGTTGTACCTAAGTTTGTAATCTTTCCAAATTCTGAAGAATCCATAACACTTGGAATTTCATTGATAGGTAAAGAATCAATAAAGTCAAGGTCACCTGATTTATAAGCTGCATAAATTGCAGTATCATCAGCACTTAACATAAACTCAAGTCTATCAACTGTTACATTATCAGCGTCATAGTAGTTAGGATTTTTAACATAAACCATGCTCTCATTATGTTTCCAGGATTCAAGTGTATAAGCTCCGTTAGAAACAAAACCTGCTTCGCTTGCCCATGCTCCAGGATTTGATTCATATCCTTCAGCTGATTCAACAGCACTTTGTTTTACAGGAAGGAAAGCCGGGAAAGCTAATAATTTTAAGAAATAAGCACAAGGACTGTTAAGAACAACTGTAATTGTCTTTCCATCTTCACTTGCAGTTACATTAAGTGTACCATCATCATTTCTTGCAACTACATCATAAAGATACTGATATGATGAAGCTGTTTCATCTGCAGCTGCTCTGTTCCATGCATATGCAAAATCAGCTGCTGTAAGGTCTGAACCATCGCTCCATTTAAGACCATCTTTTAAAGTAAATGTATATGTTAATCCGTCATCACTTATCTGAGTGTCTTCAGCTAAAGCAGGTATAAGAGTATCATCTTTTGTATATTTGTAAAGACCCTCAAAACTGTTAACAGCAAGACAAGCTCCATCAACTGTTGTGTTAAGGGCAGGATCTAAGTATTCCGGCTCACTTGCAAGGCATGCTCTTAATGTTCCATTTGTACCTGTCATGTACATAAAATACTTATAACCGCAATTTGAAACAATAAGGTCTGAAAGACCATCTTTAAGCATCCAGATATCTACCTGATGGAAAAGTGGCATTACTGCACCTGTTTCCATAAGCATATCCTCTGCATCATGAAGTAAAGCTTCACGCTCTGATAAGTCTAAAGTTGTGTTGATTTTTTTGATTAAGTCATCATAACCTTTCCATTCAGGAGCTGCAGTAGCTTTTGTTGTTTCTTTTGTTGAACTGTCTGTTGCAGCGGTACTTCCGGCATCTTTATTAGTGTTAGAACCACAACCGGAAAGTACTCCACCGACAGCTAATGAAGCAGCTAACAAAATAGATAGCATTTTTTTCATTATAATTACCTCCGTTTTTTCAAAATTACATATACAATATATTCAATAAAACAGTCATTTCCCGGAAAAAAGCTCCACAATCTGGCTTTTAAGACTGTATCATTGCTATTTTATCTGTTCCAGCAGGAAACAAAATGGCCATTTCCTCTGTCAGTAAGTTCAGGAGTTTCTATACTACATCTTTCTGTAGCATATTTGCATCTGGTACGAAATGCGCATCCGCTTGGAACATTCATTGGACTTGGAACATCTCCTGAAAGGATAATTCTGTTTTTCTTTCTTGCAGTTACAGGATCCGGAATAGGAATAGCACTTAACAATGAATTTGTGTATGGATGAATAGGTGAATCATTTAATTCATCTGCTTCTGCAATCTCAACTATTTTTCCAAGATACATAACGGCAATTCTATCAGAAATATGATGAACAACCAAAAGGTCATGGGCAATAAAAAGATATGCAATTCCAAGTTTTTCCTGCAAATCTTCAAACATATTTATAACCTGTGCCTGAATGGATACATCTAAGGCACTTACTGCTTCGTCACAAACAATAAAGCTTGGATTTACTGCTAAAGCTCTTGCAATTCCAATTCTTTGTCTTTGACCACCGGAAAACTCATGGGCATAACGGGTGGCATGTTCGGCATTCAATCCAACATACTCCATAAGTTCTAAGATTTTATCTCTTCTGTCTTTCTTTGAATCATAAAGCTTATGAGCATCTAAAGGCTCTCCGATAATATCTTCTACTGTCATTCTTGGATTTAAGGATGAATATGGATCCTGAAATACCATCTGCATTTTCTTTCTGTATTCGCCAATGTTTTCTGGGGTAACTTCATTTCCTTCGTATAAAATCTGACCTGAAGTCGGTTTATATAAATGAAGCAGGGTTCTTCCCACTGTGGTCTTTCCACAGCCTGATTCTCCAACAAGACCAAGAGTTTCTCCAGGTTTGATACCAAAAGATACACCATCCACCGCTTTTAACGGAGTTGTTTTAAAAAAACCTGTTTTAACTGGAAAATGCTGCTTCAAATCTTTTACTTCTACAAGATATTCACTATTCATTAACTACACCTCTTTCTTCAGCGAGCTTTTTAAGGTTCATAAAGCATGATGCATAATGTCCCGGTGATATCTCCATTTCTTCAGGCTTTCTTTCAAGGCATACCTTCATGGCTTCATCACATCTGCTACAAAAAGCACATCCTTTAGGCATATTCAATAAGTTAATAGGACTTCCCTCAATAGGCTGTAATCTTTCTTTACTTCCCTGTACAGGAATAGATCTTAAAAGTCCTTTGGTATATTCATGAGCCGGTGCATAAAAAATATCATCAGCTGTTCCTCTTTCACAAACCCTTCCGCCATACATAACTATAATTTCGTTACACATATCGGCAATAACACCAAGGTCATGGGTTACAAGGATAACTGCCATACCAAGCTTCTTTTGTAATTCCTGAATAAGTTCAAGAATCTGTGCCTGAATAGTAACATCCAAAGCAGTTGTAGGTTCATCAGCAATTAAGACATCCGGTTCACAAACCAAAGCCATGGCAATCATAACCCTTTGTCTCATACCTCCTGAAAGTTCAAAAGGATATTGCTTCATTCTTTTTTCAGGCTCGTTAACACCTACTAAGGTAAGCATTTCTATAGCTCTTTGTTTAGCCTCTTCTTTATTTTTATCTGTATGAAGTAAAATAGCCTCCATAAGCTGATTTCCAATAGTAAATACCGGATTTAAACTCGTCATGGGATCCTGGAAAATAATGGCACATTTTTTTCCACGAAAATCCTTCATCTGTTTTTCTGTATATTTTGTTATATCTTCTCCTTTAAAGAGAATTTCTCCTCCAACCACTTTTCCTGTGTCAGCAAGAATACCCATAATGGAATATGCTGTAACACTTTTTCCTGAACCTGATTCTCCAACGATTCCAAGAATCTCACCCTTTGCAAGATTAAAGGAAACTCCATTTACGGATTTAACTTCTCCGGCATCAGTGAAAAATGACGTATGAAGATCTTTTACCTGT
This sequence comes from Acetitomaculum ruminis DSM 5522, assembly GCF_900112085.1. GTDB lineage: Bacteria > Bacillota > Clostridia > Lachnospirales > Lachnospiraceae > Acetitomaculum > Acetitomaculum ruminis. Next base: position 92,604 of record NZ_FOJY01000005.1, on the reverse strand, counting down.
AATACGTATTCTTTATCCATATATTTCCTCCAACAAATATCTTTCTACTTACGAAGTTTAGGGTCAAATGCATCTCTTAATCCATCACCTAAAAGATTAAATGCCAAAACAATAAGGCAAATCATAAGTGCCGGAAATACCAGCTTAGACGGATAACTTTGAAGTCCGGCTCTTGCTGAATTTGCAAGACTTCCTAAAGATGGCATTGGAGCCTGTACACCAAGTCCTATAAAACTTAAGAAACTTTCAGTAAATATAGCTGAAGGTATCTGTAAAGCAGTTGTAATGATAATAACGCTTATGCAGTTTGGAAGGATATGTTTTAAAATAATTCTTCCCGGTTTTGCACCAATTGATTTAGCTGCTAAAATGTATTCATTTTCCTTAATTGATAAAATCTGACCTCTTACAAGTCTTGCCATACCTACCCAGTATAAAAGTCCAAATACTATGTAAATAGAAATCATATTTGTTCCCAGGGATGCTAAAAATGAACCACTTTCAATGTTTAAGGTCTGTCCTATAACCACTGAAAGAAGAATGATAATAAGCATATCCGGCAGGGAATAGATAATATCAACAATACGCATCATAAAAAGGTCAACTTTTCCACCGGCATATCCGGCAATTGAACCATATAAAACACCAATAATAAGAACTATGATACTTGCAAATATTCCAACGGTAAGAGAAACTCTTGTACCATATATAACTCTGATAAAATAATCACGACACATGGCATCTGTTCCCATTATATGTGGGAATAATTTCTCCCCTGTTTCTTCCATATATGCAATTTCATTTTCTGAATATTGAAATGCACTTAATTCTTTTGCTGTTCTATCTCTTTTTCCATTAATGGAAATAATCTCTGAATATGAATATGGAACTACCATAGGTGCTATTAAAATAAGCAATACTATTGCAACTAATACGATAATACTACCCATAGCAAGGGGATTTTTTCTAAGCTTTTTCATACCATCTTTAAAAAAAGTGGTTGATTCGCTCATAACATCCTGCTGCCGCTTTTCTTCGTCAGTTGCTTTTTCAAAATTAAACTTAGACAAATCAATCTGTGTGCTAAGTATCTGTTTTTTAGGTATATTGTTTTCTGACATACAAAGCCTCCTATTCGAATGTGATTCTTGGGTCTACAAGCTTGTAGATAATGTCACTAATAAGGTTAATAAATACCATTAATACTGCTAAAAAGATTGTGGTAGCCATAATCATGGAATAATCACGATTGGTAATACCTGTAACAAACTTTTGTCCAAGACCACCTATTGTAAAGATGTTTTCAACAACAAGACTACCTGTAATGATAGATGCAGTCATAGGTCCGACATAAGTAATAACAGGAATCAAAGCATTTCTTAAGGCATGTTTAAAGATAACCTTATGTGTAGCAACTCCCTTTGCCTTTGCTGTACGGACATAATCCTGTCCTAAAGCATCTAGCATACTTGACTTTGTAAGCCTTGTAATATATGCCATTGGGTAAAATGCCAATGAAATAACCGGTAGGATTATACTGTTGTTTGTAGGTGACCATACCGGAATCCATCCTAACTTGATACAAAATACCAGCAATAATAGGGTTGCAAGCACAAAACTTGGTACTGCTGCCGCTAAAGTGGAAATAAAAACAATAATTCTGTCAGGCAGACGGTTTCGCATCAAAGCTGCTATACTTCCGAAAAATACTCCGAATAAAACAGCAAAGGCCATTGCGATACCCCCGATTTTTGCGGATATTTTAAATGAAGTTACAAGTGTTTTTGAAATATCTCTTCCTGTTTTTAAAGAAACACCAAAATCTCCATGGAAAAAATTTCCTAAATATATAACAAACTGTTCAACTAAAGGTTTATCAAGATTATATCTCTTTTCTAAGGCTGCCTTCACCTCCGGTGTAGTTGCCTTTTCTGAGTCAAACGGGCCTCCCGGAATCGCATTCATTGTAAAGAATGTGATTGCACAAATAATAAATATTGTTACAATAGCCAGGCAAGCTCTTTTTACAACGTATCTAAGCAAAATATCACTCCTTATTCTCTAATTTTTCGATTTTCAACTTAAATAATATAATCTCTGAAAATTCATTTGTCAATTGCATAAAAAAGTCTTAAAAACCTTGAAAAATCAAGGGTTTATAATAAATATTCACAGTAATTCGAAAGTCATTTCAATTAGTCTTTCCTATTTATTTGAGAATATTTTTTTTAATTTTCCATCTTTTCCCATAAATACTTTACTTAAGCTCATAATGATTTTATCGGTTTAAATTGCTACTTTGATATAACTTTATTGTAAAAAAATCAGTATAAACGAATTTTTATTAGTATTTTTGCATAATAATTCATATGGAATTTTTTTATATTTTTTTTAAATTTTCTTTTTTTTCTATGCCACTCTATCATTTTAACACATTATCACAGTAATGTATTACAACAATATCGCAACAAATGATTTGAGTTTTTATACATTATTTTGGAATATTATTTCATAATTATTTATCGGTTTTATTATTGTCAAATATAATAAAACTGCATCTGTATCACATTTTTTTCCGTTAATCTTTATTTTAAATATGCTCTTTTCAAAAATCATTTTTTTTGAAATAAAAAAGGGGCTGTCCGTATGTTAAAGACAGTCCGTTTTTCTGGAAAAACGCTTACTTGTTTCTTTTTTTAGGAATTTTAAGTTCAAATAGTTTTTGCTGTTTTAGTTTTTTAATATATTTTGCATAAAGTCTATTTTTGATAATCAGCTTTCCTTAGTTTTAGTTCTAAATTGCTTTAGCCAGGAGTCTGCAATTATTCTATGTCCCTTTCTGCTGGGATGTACACCGTCTGTTGTTAGAGTTCTAAAATCACTGATTTGAGACTGTTTTTTAAAAATCTGGTCTAAATCCAGATAGTCAAGCGAGTGACTATGAGCAACATACCTTGATGTATCTACAAATTCTTCCACATAACCTTTAAGCATTCTGTACTCTCCCACATCTGTAAATAAAAAAGGAGACATTATAAGAAGGTCTTTTGTTATATTCATGTCTTTTAAACGCTTTACTATATCTTTAAGATTTTGAAGATATCCGCTTTTGTAAGCCGGAATTTGTTTATAAAAACTTTCAAGGATGTCATTTATCCCTATACATAGAGTAATTTTTTCTATTGATTCTTCTCCAATATCATCAAATATATAAGAAAGTTTGGAAATCAGCCCCATAGAGGTAAGACCATCATAGCCTTTGTTTATTATATCCTCTTTTCTGTCAAGCTCTTCACCTATCATATATACAAAACCTTCGCCTAAACCCTGGTTTTTTTCTACCCAAAACCTGCTAGCATTTGTTACCGAATCACCTAAAAAAACTAATTTTCCCATTTTTTCACCTTTTTTATAAGCTAATTGTTTTCTTTAAATTCCTTTATCTGCTCATATATAATGTTCATAAGTCTTTCTCTGGTTTCTTTACCTGCCCAGCCAATGTGAGGAGTTATTAAAAGTCTGTCGCTATCCTTTAATTTTATAAGGGGGCAATCATCTGCCATTGGTTCCGTTTCTATTACATCAAGGGCGGCAGCATTAATCATTTCTTCTTTTAGTGCCTTTACCAGATCTTTTTCAACTACTATCGGTCCTCTGCCAAGATTTAAAAAGATTGCTGATTTTTTCATTTTTGAAAAAGCATCATAATCCATAAGTCCGGCAGTATTTTCATTTAATGGAGCATGAACTGATATAAAATCACTTCTTTTTAATAAATCGTCAAAAGTTACTCTTTCATAATCCTTAACATTATTTTTTCCTGAAGTTGAATAGTATATTACATTTGTTCCAAATGCCTTTGCAATCTGGGCAACTCTTTTTCCAATATTTCCCATGCCAATAATTCCCCAGGTTTTCCCATTAAGTTCTGAAAATGTTCTGTCAAAATGAGTAAATGCCTTATCATTAATGTATTTTCCTTTTTTTACATAATCATCATAATATCTTAGATTTTCCATAAGATAAAACATCATGGCAAAGGTATGCTGGGCAACACATTCCGTTGAATAACCTGCTACATTTCTCCAGGCTATATTTCTTTTTTCAAGATACTCAAGGTCAAGATTGTTAATTCCGGTAGCTGTTACACATACCAGTTTTACATTTTTGGCGTCTTTTAATGTGGTCTCATTCATTTTACTTTTGTTGCAGATAATTACATCTGCATCTTTAACCCTTTCAGGCATTTCTTTAATAGTTGTGTAGTCATATTTTATAAACTCACCCAGTTGTTCAAATTTTGAAAAATCAATGTCATCTCCAATGGTTTTCCCGTCTATCAATACAATTTTCATTTCTTTCTCCTTATTCATTATTTATTATAGATAAAGCCTGCGTGGTTTAACGCAGGCTCTATATTGTAAAGCGGACATTCGGAATCCGCTTTGCTACTTCCTCATGAACGCAGTGGCACTTTGTGCCACCTGTCAGAAGGGGTTTTAACCCCTTCTGACACTAGTAAGCTTATACCCCCGCTTAAAGCTTACGCTTTTGAAGCGGGGGATTGCTTACACTGCGTTCAAAATTATTTTGCTGTTTCGTCAGTTGTAATGCTAAATGGTGTATCAAAGTTAAGCTTATCCCATACTGAGTTATTAACTTCCCACTTGGCATCTTTTTTCCAGCCATCTAACACTTCCTGATATTTGTCATCCTGTCTCTTAGAAACAATTTCTTCTTTTTTATCATTTGTAGCTTCTTTATCAAATAAAGAATCAAGTCTTACAATATAGATAGCATCATCACTTGTAACCAAATCTGCATAACTTCCTTCTTTTGTAAGGGCATTTGCTGCTTCTTCTACAGGCTTCATTGTATCATCAGTAGAACTTTCTTCTGAATCTTCTTCATCGCCTTCTTTGCTATCTTCTTTGGCAGGATTTACATCGTAAGAATGTGTATCCACGCTGTATCCGTCTTCCTTGATAAGTTCTTCCAGATCACCGCCGTTTTTAGCTTCATTTAAAATGCTGTTCGCCTTGTCCTTAAGGGCTTTAATCTCATCAGCGGAAAGATCTTTCTGATTTCCGTCGTCATCAGTAGTTGTAGTTTCAATCTTTACATAAGAAACAGTTTTTTGAGCAGCTTCCTCATCAGAAACATTTGTATCTACATCTGCAATTATAGCAGCATGCATTTTATTTTTTATTGTATATAATCTTAAATATTCAACTACATCTTCTTTACTGGTTCCCATCTGTTTAATGGCTTTATCAGTATTTGCTTTAATGAACTTTTCTGCAGCTTTTTCTATGGATTTAAGCTCATCACCGGTAATATCTTCAATATTGTAGTCAGCCTTATGGGCATCAAGAAGATAAAACTCTTCTAATTCTTCTAAAACATTTTCTTTAACTGTTTCAGTTAAAGTGCTTCCGTTTCCGCTAATATCTTTTGACCACATGTCTTCCCCAAACCATTGTTTATACTGGTCATAAGATGCCTGCTGATACTTAGCCATGAAGCTTGCTACACCCATTCTAATATTTTTCTTATCCAAAGTCGCCACCGTGTCGTTTGGATTAATGTTTGAACATCCTGTAAAAATCGTCATGGACATAATGGCCATAATCATAATTAAACAAAATTTTCGTTTTAAGTTATACATCATTTCCTCCTAATTAAATACTATACTCTCCAAGGTGTATTGACAAAAGTCAATCGCAACCTTAAGTTTATCACATCTAACAATTAATGTGAATATATTATTTTCTCCAATGCTTCTATAAATTTTCTTATGTAATCAAGGGTTTCCTTCTCGTTACATTTATTCTTAAGTTTCAATAAAAAGTAGGGAGAAGTCGTTCTTGTTACAAATTTTATATTGCTTCCATATTCTTCTAACAATTCCGGAATCCTTGCCACATCAATTTTTGCTTTTTCGTAGAGGCTGAATTTAATATTCCTTGGTTCTTTGCTTATTTCCGTAATATAAACTTGATGAGCTTTTTCTTTTATTATGGCAACATCAAGAAGATTTATTACGGCATTTGGTGGATCACCAAATCTGTCTATTAGTTCTGCAATCATTTCCTGATATTCATCTTCGTTTTCAATGCCGGCTATTCGTTTGTACATATCCAGCTTAAAAAATTCGTTGGAAATATAACTGTCAGGAATATAAGCATCTATGTTTATATCTACCACTGTCCTGTAATATTCTTCCGGTTCTTTATCATCCTTTAATGTAAGTACCGCCTCATTTAACATTTTCGCATAAAGGTCATATCCCACTGCTGCCATATGTCCATGCTGACTTTTTCCCAAAAGATTACCGGCGCCTCTGATTTCCAGATCTTTCATGGCTATTTTTATTCCAGAGCCTAATTCCGTAAATTCTCTAATAGCTAAAAGACGCTTTTGAGCCACTTCTTTAAGAATCTTATCTCTTTTATATAATAGATATGCAAAGGAGGTTCTGTTAGACCTTCCTACCCTTCCTCTTAACTGATATAGCTGGGAAAGTCCGAAGTTTTCAGCATCATGTATAATAATCGTATTAACATTTGGTATATCAAGTCCGGTTTCAATTATGGTTGTTGACACCAGAATATCTATTTCTCCATTTATAAAATCATACATAATGGACTCTAACTGTCTTTCACTCATCTGACCGTGAGCATATTCTATTCTGGCATCAGGCACCAGGCGTGATAAAGATGCTGCTATTTCATCAATATCCTTTGTCTTGTTATAAACATAATAAACCTGACCGTTTCTTGATAATTCCCTGGTTATTGCCTTTCTGACCATTTCTTCATCATATTCCAAAACATAGGTCTGTATTGGCATTCTATCCACAGGAGCTTCATTTAAAACGCTCATATCCCTTATGCCTACTAAGGACATGTGAAGGGTTCTTGGAATAGGCGTTGCACTTAATGTAAGAACATCCACATTGTTTTTTAACTGTTTAATTTTTTCTTTATGGGTAACTCCAAATCTTTGCTCCTCATCTATTATAAGAAGACCCAAATCTTTAAAACAAACATCTTTTGAAAGTATTCTATGGGTTCCGATTATTATGTCAACCATTCCTTTTTTCAAATCAGCGATGCTTTTTTTAATCTGAGAAGGAGTTCTGAATCGGCACATTAACTCTATCCGTATAGGAAAATCCTTCATTCTTTCAAGAAAGGTATTGTAATGCTGCCCTGCAAGAATGGTGGTTGGTACAAGATATGCCACCTGTTTTCCGTCCTGAACTGCCTTAAAAGCGGCTCTTATGGCTATCTCTGTTTTTCCAAAGCCTACATCTCCGCAAATAAGCCTGTCCATTATTTTGTCACTTTCCATGTCTTTTTTGGTTTCTTTTATGGCATAGAGCTGATCCTCGGTTTCCTCATAGGCAAACATCTCCTCAAATTCGTGTTGCCATAGACTGTCTTCACTAAAGGCAAAGCCTTTTTCTTTTTGCCTTTTTGCATATAATTCCACTAGATCCTTTGCAACTTCCCATACTGCCTGTCTTACCTTTGAGCTGGTTTTTTTCCACTCTTTTCCGTTTAATCTGTTTAATTTAGGTTTATGAGCCGCATCAGCAGAGGCATATTTAGTCAAAAGATGCAGAGCTGTGGCCGGTATATAAAGATTTTCATTATTTGCATAATCAATTTTTATATAATCTTTTTTTACGCCTTCCACTTCGATTTTTTCAATTCCCTTATATACTCCAAGACCATGCCCCTCATGAACAACATAGTCTCCCACACTTAATTCAGAAAAGCTTTGTATGCCGGCTGAATTACTTTTGTAATTATTTCTTTTTTTCTTTCTTGCTGCCTCTCTTCCGAAAATATCGCTTTCCGTATAAATTGCAAAATCCAATAAAGGATATTCAAAACCTTTTTTTAAGCTTCCACAATAAACCATTACCTCGCCTTTATTTAGTTTTCGATTGGCATCTTCAGTGTAATAGGCGTTTATTTCTCTGTTAAAAAGCTCATTTGAAAGCCTTTGGGCTCTGGTTTTGGAACCTGATAAAATAATTACCTTTTTCTTTTGCTTTTTATATTTTAAAAGGTCACTGATAAGCAGCTCAAAGCTGTTATTATATGGATTTATGGATTTTACGGTAATATCAAAAAATTCTTTGATATTCCATTCACCTCTTGTACTTTCTATGGTACACAGGCAAATACAATTCATTTGATTCATTTTATGAATAATATTTCCCTTATCAAATAAAATATCTCCCTGTAAAGGCAGATTATATCCCATCTCCAGGCGTCTTTTGCTGCTGTCATTAAATTCTTCGTAGGTAAGTCTTAGTTCTTCGCTGTTTTTAGAGGGTTCATCTATAAATATTAAAGTATTATCTTTATCAAAATAATCTAAAAAGGATACTGTTTCCCGGTAAAAATAATTAATATAACTGTCTAAATTTGTAAGTTCAATTTCTTCTTCCAAATCTTCTATAAGCTTGTCACAGGTACTTTTTATCCTGTAGGCTTTTTCAGTTTCCATTTTTTTGGAAAACTCTTCATAGATTTTTTTACTATCCTTTTTAATGGACTCAATACCCTTTGACTTGATTTTTTCATCAAGAATCATTTCCATGGCAGGATAAATATTGACAAATTCTAATCTGTCATCCAAAGACCTTTGACTTTGTGGATTAAAACTTCTGATAGTATCAATCTCATCTCCCCATAGTTCTATTCTTATGGGATTTTCAAAAGTTACAGGAAAAATATCAATAATTCCACCTCTAAGACAAAACTGCCCCCTGGCTTCTACCTGATAATTATTTTCATAGCCTGATAAAACAAGCTGTTTTGCCAGCTTGTCCAAGTTGGTTTCATCACCTTCTGCCAAAGAAATTATCCCTTTTTTAATAATATTTAAGGGTATCATTTTTGTAATAAGGGCATCTATTACCGTAACAATGGTAACATCCTTTTTTTCTATTATTTTTTCAAGAACCTTCATTCTTTCCCCGGTAATCAGTCCGCTATGAACATCAGCCTGAAAAAAAATCAGATCCTTTGCAGGAAAAATGCAGGTTTCTTTATCAAAAAACTGCATATCCTCATATATTTCCCTTGCCCTGCTTTCAGAAAAGGTCACTATTATTTTGTTTTTAAAGCCCTTTGATAAAGCATAACTAAGATGAGTCTTTTGGGACTCGATACAGCCTCTTATCCCAACTATTCCCTTGTTATCCTTTATTTTGTCTTTAATTTGTCTAAACTTCTCAGATTCATTTAATGACGAAACAAAAGCCTGCATTTTTTACTCCCTGACTGTTTTTTTATTATATTTGTTCATAGCTGCATCAACGCCTTCTTTTATAATGCATTCCACAGCATCAGCAGCATTTTTTATTCCTTCTTTAAAAAGTTCTGCATCCTTTCCCCTAGTTGTGGCTAAAACAAAATCGGCCAGATCCATATTGGCAGGCTTGGCTCCTACCCCTACTCTTACTCTTATAAAATCTTGTGTAGAAAGGTGAGAGATAATGCTTTTCATTCCATTATGTCCACCGGCACTTCCTTTTTTTCTTACCCTGATGCTTCCCGGTTCTAAGGAAATATCATCATAAACCACAATAAGTTCATTATTTATATCTATTTTATAAAAATCGCAAAGAGGTCTGATACTTTCTCCTGAATTATTCATAAAGGTTTGAGGCTTAGCTAAAACTGTTTTTTTACCATCGATTCGTATTTCACCTGTAAAGCTTAATTTCTGCCTTTTTTCTATGGTAATCATACTTTTATTTGCCAACTCATCCATCACCAAAAATCCGGCATTATGTCTGGTATTTTCATATTTGCTACCGGGATTTCCCAGTCCTGCTACTATAAACATTGTTTTTTCCTTTCTGAAATAATTTTTTATACCTTCAAACATTTTTACCCCTTATTATCTGTTATCAATTACGGATTTGGCATACTCCAACTGTTCTTTTGTATTAACTCCTGCTATTTCTGTCATATCCTCTATCATCATGGCATCTACCTTTTGCCCCATATTTTTAATAATATAAACGGCATCCGGCAGATAATATTCATTTTGAGCATTATCATTTTTTAAATGGGAAAGAGCATTTGAAAGTGCCTGACAATCAAAAACATACATTCCGGAATTTATCTCACATATCTTTCTTTCCTCTATACTTGCATCCTTATGCTCTACATTTTTAAGAAATTCTCCCTTTTCATTTCTTACAATTCTTCCATAACCTGTAGGGTCATCTGCTTTAGCTGATAATACAGTTGCCATATTGTTGTTTTTTATATGAAAATCCATTAAATTCTTTAAACTTTCTGCCCTTATTAAAGGAGTATCTCCGCAAAGAATTAATACGCTTCCTTCATTTCCCAAAAAATCTTTTGCACACATTACTGCATGACCGGTTCCTAACTGCTCAGGCTGATTAACATAGGATACTTCTCTATTGATATTAGCCTTTACAATATCTTCTTTATAACCTGTAACAAGACATATATCGTCAACTCCTGCTTTTTTTACTTCATCTATAACATATTCTGCAAGACATTTATCGTTAATCTTATGTACAACCTTTGGAAGGTCAGATTTCATCCTGCTGCCCTTTCCGGCTGCCAATATTAAAGCTTTCATTGTAGCCATAAAATTCATCCTCTCATTTTCAAATTTGGTTAAAACATTCATTACTTATAATATTAATATATTTCCTTCTTGTAAAGGAGGATAATTCTTAAATAAAATGAGACTAAAGCATACACTTCGGTCTCACTTTCTGTCTCTTTATTTAATTAGATGCCTTTCAAAGCATCACCAATTACTCTTATAAGGGTGGGATATCTCTTAACAAATCCACCGGATTCCTTTAAAATTAGCTATTTAAATGCTCTTTACAAAATATATCTGTCATTTTTTTCAATAACTACCTTTATTTCATCACTTCCAATGTGATATGCATTTTCAATCATAGTTCCCCGGCTTTCTACTATACAGTTTTCAAAATGAGAATTATCCCCTAAATACACATCATTTAAAACTATGGAATTTTTTATTACACAGTTTGTGCCTACAAAAACTTTTTTAAATAATACTGAATTTTCCACGGTACCGTTAATTATACATCCACTGGCCACCAGAGAATTTCTAACTACTGCCCCAGGGTTATATTTTGCAGGAGGCATATCATCTGATTTTGAAAAAATGTATGGACTTTCATTAAAAAAGTAACTTCTGACATCTTCCTTTAAAAAGTCCATATTTGCCTGATAGTAAGCTTCCACAGTGGAAATGTTACTCCAATAGCCTTCCATTTCATAGGCGTAGATTTTTTTAAGGTTTTTATAGCGAATTATAATATCATTTACAAAATCATATCTGCCTTCAACAATACTTCTTTGCAAAAGCTCAATTAAAAGTCGTCTTCTTATAACATAAACTCCAATAGAAACTGTTCTTGAATGAGCCATCATAGGTTTTTCTTCAAACTCTATTATTCTTTTTGTCTCATTGGTTTTTATCACACCAAAACGGCTAAAATCAGTATTTCCAGGCAGTTCTTTGCAAACCACCGTAATATCTGCGCCCTTTGAAATATGATAATCAATTACCTTGCCATAATCCATTTTATAAAGGCAGTTTCCATTTGCCACAATTACATATGGTTCGTGTCTTCTTAAAAGAAAATCAAGGTTTTGATACATACAGTCTGCAGTACCCCTGTACCACATTGTATTTTCTTTTGTAATGGTAGGATTAAATACAAATAATCCACCCTGTTTACGTCCGAAATTCCACCATTTTGATGAACTTAAGTGTTCATTTAAAGAACGGGCATTGTATTGAGTAAGAACCGCAACTGTCTTCACTCCAGAATTTGTCATATTACTTAATACAAAATCTATACTTCTATAGCCTCCGGCTACCGGCATGGCAGCTGTGGCTCTTTTATCCGTAAGTTCTCTCATGGCGAAACTATTGCCGCCGGCTAAAATTAAACCAATTGCATTCATATTATCACCATCCTTAAATTATTTTACTTCTTTAATAATAACTTCCCCACTGTCAAGAATTCCCGCAGGATAATCCTCTGGCTGTGTAACTCCCGAAATAGCCGTATTTTTTCCAATCTTTACTCCGTTAGGGATAACTGTTTTTTCAGCTATTGTAACCAGACCGCAATTATAAATCTTATCATTTAATTTATTTGCTTTTTCATCCCCAAATCCTACTATAACATCGTTGCCGATTTTTGTATCATCAGCTATTATGGCTTTTTCAATTCTGCTGTTTTCACCTATAACCGTATTTGACATAAGAATAGAATCCCTTACTATGCTTCCGGCCTTAACAGTCACTCCTGAACCTATAACACAGTTTATTACACTTCCGTATATATTAGAACCGTCACCAATTATACTTCTTTCTATTTTGGCTTCCTGGCCTATATATTGCGGCTGAATAACATTGTTGTTATTTGTATAGATTTTCCAGAATTCTTCATACAAATTAAATTCAGGTACAAGATCTATAAGCTCCATATTTGCATCCCAATATGAAGACAATGTTCCAACATCTTTCCAATATCCATTAAATTCATAGGCAAATATTCTGATATTTTTTTCAAAACAATACGGAATAATATGTTTTCCAAAATCACATTCTTCTACATCTTTTAATGCCAGCAAAGACTCCCTTAAAATTTTCCAGTCAAAGATATAAATTCCCATGGAGGCAAGATTACTCTTTGGATTGGCAGGTTTTTCCTCAAATTCTGTTATCTTTCCTGTTTCATCTGCCACTACAATACCGAAACGACTGGCTTCACTCATAGGTACAGGCATGGCGGCTATGGTTATTCCGGCGCTGTTTTCCTTATGATAATCCAGCATAATCTCATAATCCATTTTGTAAATATGGTCTCCGGATAATATCAATACATAATCCGGATTAAAAGTTTCAATATAATTGATATTTTGATATATTGCATTAGCTGTACCGGTATACCATTCACTGTTACCGTTTTTTTCATAAGGCGGTAAAACTGAAACTCCACCTACATTTCTATCCAGATCCCAGGGAATACCAATTCCAATATGTGAATTTAATTTAAGAGGTTGATACTGAGTCAGAACTCCAACAGTATCAATTCCGGAATTAATGCAATTGCTAAGAGGGAAATCAATTATCCTGTATTTTCCCCCGAATGCCACAGCCGGCTTTGCCATGTTTGCAGTAAGTACCCCAAGTCTGCTCCCCTGACCTCCCGCTAAAAGCATGGCAATCATTTCTTTTTTCATCATAAGCTTTTCCTCTCTTATAATTATTATATTAACGATTATATCATTTAATGTTAAAACCTTATATATATAAATCGGTTTTTTCTGTACATTTTTTATTATTCATAAAAATGTATGTATATGTTAGAATAAATATGTGTATTTTCCGATTTTTCTCTTTGATTTTTTGTTCATTTATATTAATTTTAAAGGACAAAATTATTTTTATACAATAGGGAGTATGAGCTTATGAATATTAACAATGTTTGTCTGGCCTTTTTTATGTTGTCATTGCTTGGAATGGTGGTTTTCACCATATTATGCCTAGTCAGTCTTTTTCGTAAGGACTTTATTAAAAGTATAATGAAATTTTTTTCCTTACTTTTTTGCTCACTTGTTTTTGTTGCAAGTATTTATGTCTTAAATAACGGACTTCCGGATTTATCCTATATCAGTAATAAAATAACAGCTTTTGCAACTAAGGAGAAAATATCCTCTTCAGATGTTTTAATAAAAGATTCTGACTTTTCCCTGATATTAAAGGATAATCATCCAAAATTTTATGGCAGCACCAAAAAAGCTCACGAAATCTGGAATGAAATTATTACCAATAAAATCATTTTTTCCGACTCTTCCTTTGATTACTCTGACTATACTGTTTTAAACATGAAGGGAGATACTAATGACGATACCATAAGACGCATTGAAATATATTTCCAGAATTTTGCCAACAATGAAAAGGTAGACATTAATGAGGCAGAAACTGTTAGAGATGCCTATCTTCCAAAAGATATTCTTGATAAATGGTATAAAAAAGAAGATGATTATCTGTTAATTCCCAAAGATAATAATTTAAGCAAAGATGAAGATGATGAAAATGAAAAAAACACCTGCCATGTCCTATCCTATGCATTAACAAAAAAAGGCTTAAAAGCCTGGAATAATAATAAACATACCTATGCCTCACATATATATTCCATAATATATTACTATTCTGATAAAAACGCTGATTATTTAACCATAAGTCAGTCTTTGCCAAAATGGATGAAATCTCCGGGACAAAATGGCTATGTCAAAGAAAAGATTGAGGATGAATAGTTGTTAAAAAGAATAATAAGTTATATAATTGAGTTTTGTAATTAAATCAAAACCATCTGGTCTTATATTAAAAATATCTGACCCTTAAAGATACATGACACAAGGAGGACAAAACAATGTATCAGATAGATTTTTCTAAACCTGTCCATGTTCATTTTATGGGAATCGGCGGTATAAGTATGAGCGGACTGGCTACTATCCTGCACCATAATAATTTCACGGTTTCCGGCTCAGATTCAAACAAAAGTACCATCACTGACAAATTAAGCTTAGAAGGCATAAAAATTTTCATCGGCCAAAAAGCCTCAAATATAAGTGATGACATAGATCTAGTTGTTTATTCTGCTGCCATACACGAAGATAATGAAGAATACCAGGCTGCAGTAGAAAAAAATATACCTCTTCTTACAAGGGCTATGCTTTTGGGACAAATAATGAAAAATTATGACCACTCCCTTGCAATTTCCGGTACCCATGGAAAAACCACTACCACTTCCATGATTACCCAGGTTTTAATGGAAGCAAAAAAAGATCCTACCGTATCAGTAGGAGGGATGCTTGATTGCATTGGCGGAAACATCAGAATAGGTAAATCTCCTTATTTTGTAACTGAAGCCTGTGAATATACCAATTCATTTTTAAGCCTGTTTCCAACCACATCCATAATTTTAAATATTGAAGCAGAACATCTTGATTTTTTTAAAGACCTTGCAGATGTAAGAAATTCCTTTAAAAAATTCACAAATCTTCTTCCTGAAGACGGAAATCTTATTATAAATACAGGCATTGAAAATTACGAAGAAATAGCAAAAGAAAGCAAGGCGAATCTTATCACCTTTGGTTTTGACCCAAAAAGCGATTATTCTGCCACAGATATTTCCTATGATGAAAAGGGCTGTACGAATTTTAAATTATTATATAAGGGTCAGTTTGAAGAAGTCATAACTCTTAAAGTTCCGGGAGAACACAATATTTTAAACGCATTAAGTGCTATTGCCTTTTTACGACTTATGGAGATTTCCTATAAAGACATAAAATCCGGACTCCTTGAATTTAGAGGTGCCAAAAGGCGTTTTGAAATAAAAGGTAATTTTAAGGGAGCTACCATTATTGATGACTATGCTCATCATCCTACTGAAATAAGTGCCACCTTAAAGGCTGCCTTAAATTATCCACATAAAAGACTTATTGTTATATTCCAGCCTCATACCTACAGCAGGACAAAGGCCTTCCTTAAGGATTTTGCAGATGCACTTTCTCTTTCTGATATGATAATTTTAGCTGATATTTACGCTGCCAGAGAAACTGACAATTTAGGAATATCTTCAGATGATATCAGAAAGCTTTTAGCACAAAAGGGAAAAGAAGCTTATTACTTTAAAAGTTTTGAAGAAATTGAAAAGTTTATTATTTCACAAAGTATTGACGGTGACCTGTTGATAACTATGGGTGCCGGAAATGTTGTAAAAGTAGGCGAAGACCTACTAAAATAAAAAGTTTTCCACATTATCCACATATTTATTAACAAATTTTGTAAATAAATATGTGGGTTTTTTTTATTTTTCTGTGATTAATTTGTGGATAATTGACTTACATTAAAATCTTTTATTTTTCAATAAATTAAAGAGAATTTTTTTATTTTTCCACATATCCACATTTTCCACATTCCAATGTGAATAAATTTTCGATTTTTTTTGTGAAAAAAATTGTTATAAAAGCTTGATATATGCGTCTTTTATCCCATAAAAGAAATTAAATTTTTTATTTCAAAATCAACTTGTCTGTGATATAATAATCTGCGCTTGAAACAGATTAAATCAATTCACAGTATTTTAGGAGTCATAAAACATGAAAGGTCTTATAAATATCAAAAATCAAAAATCTACACATTCAACCTTATTGGATAATAGTTTTATCGACAATTATATGCCAAAGGCAAACGGTGAATATGTAAAAATATATGTATACCTTTTAAGCCTTATTCAAAGAGGCAGTGATAATATTACCATTTCATCAATTGCCGACAAATTTGAAAATACTGATAATGATGTTATAAGAGCCTTAAAATACTGGGAAAAGTCAAATCTGCTCAGTTTAGAAAGTGACAGGGATGAAAACATCACCTCCATCACTCTTTTAGATGATAATTCGCCTTCAGATAATGATAATATTAATCCGGATTCCACAGAAAATATTATTGCTCACGAAGAAATCATAGAACTAAATGAAAACGAACTTGTAAAGGAAAATGAAAAAAAAGATATATCCTATAGTAGAGATGAACTTGCAAGTCTTAAGAAAAATGAAAATATAGAAGAAGCCCTTATGATTGCCCAGCAATACTTAGGAAGACTTCTTAACATGAAGGAAGTTGAAACTATATGCTATTTTTACGATAAGTTACAATTTTCAACAAACCTTATAGATTATTTACTGGAATATTGTGTCACAAGAAAACACACCAGTCTCCACTACATAAAAAAAGTAGCCTGTAACTGGGCAGAAAAAAATATTAAAAATGAGGATCAGGCCAAAGAATATGTTAAAAAATTTGATAAAGTTTATAATACAGTAAAGAAAGCTTTTGGCCTTAATGACAGAGATTTTGGGGATGCAGAGTTGAAACTTATCTCTAAATGGCAATATGAATATCACTATAACAGTGATATAATAAAAGAAGCCTGTGACAAAACTTTGCTTAAGGCAACTAACCCAAGCTTTCCTTACGCAAATAAAATTTTAACAGACTGGTTTGAAAAAGGAGTTAAAACCTTAGAGGATGTTAAAAACTGTGATGATGAGCATGCCCGTTCCACTAAAAAAGTTAAACAGACTAATAATCATCATTATTCAAACAATAAGTTTAATGATTTTCCACAAAGAGCTTTTGATTCTTATGCAGAACTTGAAAGAAAGCTCATAAGTCAATAGATGTTGCTAAATTATAAGCCTCTTTCTTATTTAAAGAGACCTGTCTTATATAAAGGATAAAAAATGGCTTTAACAAATTCACAAATTAATAGCATTATGCGTATTATTAATCAAAGACAATTAAAAAATGAACAGATTTATAACAATAAGCTGGAAGAAATACACTCTTTAGACTCCCGTTTTAAGGAAATAGATTCACAAATTTCTTCTTTATGCCTAAAAAAAGCCCGTTATAAACTTGGTTTGTCAAAGGAAGATGTCACCTTTGTTCATGATAAAATTTCTCAACTAGCTGATGAAAGAAAGTCTTTGTTAAAAGCCTATGGCTATCCCAAGGATTATCTTACAATTCATTACGACTGTCCTAAGTGTAAGGACAGTGGTTTTATCGACAATAAAAAATGTGATTGTTTTAATAAACTTGCCATTAATTTATTATATTCAGATTCCAACTTAAAAAATATTACAGATAAAGAAAATTTTGATACTTTTAATATAGATTATTATAGTGACGAAGATAAAGATCCTATCAGTGGTCTTTCTTCCTTGCATCTTATTAAGCTTGCATTTAATGACAGTATTTTATTTGTTAAAGAATTTGATACAAGCTACAAAAATTTGTTTTTTTACGGAGATACAGGCACCGGTAAAACCTTTTTATCCAACTGTATTGCCAGAGAGCTTATTGCAAGTAATCATTCCGTTATTTATTTTACGGCATTTGAGTTATTTGAACTTCTTGCCGATAGCACTTTTAACAAGAATAGGCCAAAGCCAGTTGACACATCATATATCTTTAACTGCGATTTGCTTATTATAGATGACCTGGGAACCGAAATAAATAATACATTTACTTCTTCCCAATTGTTTTTGTGTTTGAATGAAAGAATTTTGAAGCAAAAACCAACTATTATTTCTACTAATATGTCCCTAGCAAGCATTAAGGAAAAGTATTCTGATAGAATTCTTTCAAGAATAATGGGAAATTATCAATTGCGCAAATTTTATGGAAGGGACATCCGAACAATCAAACAACAGATTTAACTTGGAGGTAATTTTTTATGAAGAGACAGGCTGATCAGGTTGCAGACATTATCCCTGTTGGAGCACTTGGAATCATTCCACTTAAAGGAATCAATGAATTAGGTGAAAAGGTTAATAACTACCTTGTAAGATGGCGTAAAGCCCGTTCCGGAAAACACATTGATAATCCGGCTTTTGAAGGTTACGAGAAAGACTCTTTCATTATCAAGGCTCAGTGCCCGCGTTTCAGTTCCGGAGAGGCTAAAGGTCTTATTTTAGAAACTGTTAGAGGTCATGACCTTTTTATCCTGGTGGATGTTACAAATTATAGTCTTACTTACAATATTTGCGGACATGTAAACCATATGTCCCCGGATGATCACTTTGCAGATTTAAGAAGAACTATTGCTGCTTTAGGTGGAAAGGCCCGCAGAATAACCGTTATCATCCCTTATCTTTATGAGAGCCGTCAACATAAAAGAAGTACAAGAGAATCTTTAGACTGTGCTTTGGCACTTCAGGAACTTACAAATATGGGCGTTGATAATATCATTACTTTTGATGCCCACGACCCTAGAGTTCAAAATGCCATTCCACTTAAAGGTTTTGAAACAGTAAGACCTTCTTACCAGTTCGTAAAAGGACTTTTAAAAACTGTTAAAGACCTTAAAATAGATAAAGACCATCTTATGATAATCAGCCCTGATGAAGGTGCTACTGAAAGAGCTGTTTACCTTGCTACAATCCTTGGAATTGACATAGGTATGTTCTACAAACGTCGTGATTATTCTACAATTATAGACGGACATAATCCTATCGTCGCCCATGAATTTTTAGGTTCATCCTTAGAAGGAAAAGATGTTGTTATTATCGATGATATGATTTCCTCCGGAGAAAGTATGATTGATGTAGCAAGAGAACTTAAGAAAAGAAAAGCTAAGAGAATCTTTTGTGCTGCTACCTTTGGACTTTTTACAAACGGTCTTGAAATCTTTGATAAAGCCCATGAAGAAGGTCTTATTGATAAAATTCTTACAACAAACCTTATATATCAGTCACCTGAACTTCTTAAAAGGGATTATTATGTAAGTTGCGATATGAGTAAATATATTGCCTTCATCATTGATATATTAAATACTGATTCTTCCATGAGTGAACTTCTTAATCCATTTGAAAGAATTGAAAAACTCGTTGGAGAATACAAAAAAGATCCATATAGCATAAAATAATATTTCTTAATCTATAAAAAAAGCATCTGATTTGTAAAAAACAAATCAGATGCTTTTTTTATTTATTATTTAATACCGTTGAAATCTTTTTCTTTACTTTTTCATACTCCTCCACAAAGGCAGACATATTGTTCTTTATCTCATCAACATTGTCCTTGTAGCCACAATGTTCAAGATATTCTGCTTTTTCAAAAAGCTCCGTGAAACCAAACTTTTGAGCCTTGTCCCTTACAGTATGCATCTCAACGGTGAACAGGTTTGTCTTTTTTTCTTTTACATATTTAAGGATTTGTCCCATTTTATAGTCCATTTCCTTATAAAATTTTTCCAGTTCCTCCCTGTAGGAAGAAATACTTTCAAACATCAATAAAACTGCATCAGGATTAAAACCGTTTTCATTAAGACGAAGGAGAAACTCTTTCATATCTTTATCATCTTCATCATCCCCCACGGTAACATAGGTACCATGCTCTATCTTCTCTTTAGGCAGCCATTTTAAAAGAATTTCCGTTATTTTGGACATTTCTATAGGTTTTTCCACATAGTCATTCATTCCCTCTGCTAAGAATAACTCCTCCATGCCCTCTAATGCATTGGCTGTAAGAGCTATTATCGGAACTTTTTTGTAGTATTCCCCCTTCATATTTCTTATCCTTTTAGTAGTTTCGATACCATCCATCTCCGGCATCATATGATCCATAAAAATGATATCATATTTTTTATTGGAGACTTTTTCTATGGCATCAAATCCAGAATAAACCAGGTCAATTTTCATATTAAGAGGCTTTAAGAGTCCCTTTACAACAGTCTGATTTACCTTATTGTCATCTACTATAAGTATCTCAGCCTCTGAGGCGGTAAACTTCTCATATTCTGCCATTACTTCTTTTTTCTTGTAATCACTTTCATTTAAAAATTCGGCTATTTTTACACTGTTTACCGGTTTTCTTAAATATCTGCATTTTACATGTCCAAATTTTGTAACATCGGTATCAAAAGATACTATTACAATAAAAATTATATTTTCAGTTACATTTATAAATCTCTTTACGGTATCATTTAAATAAACCTCATCTACAAATACATGAGTAAGATGCTCTTTATGGGCAGTGACTATATCGAATACATTTTTATAATCAGTATAAATAACTCCTAATTCGTCAAAAATACTTCCTAAAATTTCATCAGCATATATATTTGAAATAAGTTTTCCTGCTCTTATTTGTAAAGGTTCATTCACCATTGCTATAGGCAGATAGTCCACTACCTTTTGAGGCAGTGAAAAATAAAATTCACTTCCCTTTCCAAACTCGCTTTTTACTCCTACCTGTCCTTTCATACTTTCTATAATTTTTTTAGAAATGGCAAGGCCTAAACCTGTTCCTTCCTTGCTTTTATTAATATCCTTATTTACCTGGGCAAAGGATTTAAAAAGTTTATTTAAATCTTCTGGTTTTATCCCCTGACCGGAATCTATGATGCTTGCCATTAAAAGAAAGTCCTCTTCATTTCTTTTAAAATCAAGCTTAAATTCAACTTTTCCCCGTTCTGTAAATTTTACGGCATTATTAATAAAATTAAGTATTACCTGCCTGATTCTGCTGGAGTCACCATATAACTTCGCCGGAAGATTAGGATTAATATCTATAACAAATTCAACATTTTTATTTATTATTCTATTAGATATTATTCCCTCTATGTCTTCTTCTAAGGAGATAGTCTCATACTCCGCCTCAATATAATCAAGCTTTCCTGACTCAATTTTAGAAAAATCAAGAATATCGTTTATTATGCTTAAAAGATTTTGTCCGGCTATTTTTATCTGGGAAACATACTCTCTTTCCTGAGGTGGAAGATTTCCCCTTAAAAGCATTTCCGCCATTCCGGTAATGGCATTCATAGGAGTTCTTATCTCATGAGACATATTGGCCAGAAATTCTGATTTTGCCTTATTGGCTGCGTCTGCCTTATTTATTCTCCATATAAAGATTGTGATAAATAATAAACTTATTAAAACTCCGGAAAAAGCTACAATGTAATAATAAAATTTGATAGTTCTTTTGGCTAATCCAAAGCTTTCTTCGTTAACAACAGTGATAAATTTTATTTCACCATAGTATATATAACTTGAAAAACAGATTCTTTTTATATTGTCAGTATCTGTAATTCCCTCTTTATTGCGAGCATTAGAGCTTTTAAAGAAATTAATAAGCTCATCATCTTCTATATCCCTGGTATTTACAAAATCATCCTCTTTCTGGTACTTGTTTTCAGGATGATAAACAATATCACCATTTGGAAATATCACATAAACTTCTCCGTTTTTTATTAATTCATGATTTGATATCATCTTTCTGATATCGTCAAAGTATAGGACTATTCCCATTACTCCGTCAACTTCATCCTTGTTTTTAAATTTCTGTGCGAATACCAAAATACACCCTTTATTATTCTTTTCATTTGGATAATAAGCCATAACACAGGAATCTTCTTCTTCATTTTTTATATCATTAAATATTTCTTTGGAATCAATAAAATCAGAAATCTCACTATTGGAATTTTTCATGTCGCCGTCGGCTTTTATATAAAACACACAATGTTTATAAAGTGAATATATATAATAATTTTCAATATCATTGATATTATGTTCTATTTCATCATCACTTACATCTCCTGATTGATAGGATACAGCAAATACCTTAAGCAGATTAAGATTATTATCAATAAACTCCTCAAATCTGTCAGCACACAAAGCATTCCTGTCCTGAGCAGCCTCAATCTCTGAAGTCCAGACTTTAAAAACAATTTGGTTATAGCATATAAGAATACCCGTAACTATCGCTATAAAGGCCATTATTCCTGCTGTTATCAGTATTATCTTTCTATTCTTCATATTTTCCCTCCTGTTTCCAGGCAGATGTAAAAGTTACTATGCCAGTTTAGTGTTTATGGATTCCATGAAGCTAATTCCACATTTTCCAGTCCCTGATGAATATTTTTCATAAAATTATACCAAATGGTAAGGGGAAATCTGGAAGCGGAACTTCCGGGAAGAGTTTGTGGAATATCATAACCTACCCATACCCCTGTTGTATAATAATGACTATAGCCCACAAACCACCCGTCTTTATTATCATTGGTGGTCCCTGTTTTTCCGGCAATATCCATGCCCTCAAAGGCATAACCTTTAGCTGTCCCCTTTGTAAGAACTCCTCTTAAACAATCGGTCATTTTATCACAGGCATCTTTTTTATAAACCTGGATTTCTTCCTGGTTTTTATCCACAATAATATTCCCTTGCGCATCTGTTATTTTTACAATATCCGAAGCCTCCCTGTAGACTCCATCATTTTCTATGGTAGAAAAAGCCTTTGTCATTTCAAGACTTGATACCCCTTTTGTAAGTCCTCCAAGAGCTGCTGCATCTGTATAATCTGTATTTTTAATTTCTTCAAAGTTCATTTTTTTTATATATGAAAGTCCGATTTGAGGGCTTATATCATTTAATAAATTCCAGGCAACTGTGTTTTTTGAAAGCTCAATAGCTGTTCTAATGGAAATATTTCCCAGATATGTTCCATCTCCGTTTTTGGGTCCGTTTTCTGTTTTCACATCTGCTACTGTATCATTTGGTGTATAACCAAGTTCAAAGGCCGGTGTATAAACTATAAGAGGCTTTATACTGCTTCCGGGTTGTCTGAAGCATTGATAGGCACGATTTAAGGTATATCCCTTAATCTCATCCTGCTTTCTGCCTCCCACTATAGCCTCCACTAAACCGGTATCATTATTTATACAGGTAGCCGAGCCCTGAAGCTGATACACATTTTCTTCGTTAACAGTATTATATTGTGATAAAACATTATTTAATGTATCCTGCAATAGATTTTGCTTATTTATGTCTATGGAAGTGTAGATTCGTAAACCTCCTGTGAACAAAGACATCTGACACTGGGAATATAAACTTGAATATTCCTCACTGTAATTCATTTCATCCTCAACAGACTTAAAATCATATCTGAACTTAAATCCCTGGGCTTCCATGAGCTTTCTTGTAGCACAATAGTAAGTATAGGTTTCCACATAATTGCTAGTGGAAATATCATTAAGATTTAATACAATTTGCTCATTTTTTGCGGTATTAAGCTGTTCCATTGAAATAATTCCATCTTTTTGCATGCCCTCTAAAAGCCTGTCCCGCCTCTTTATAGTGTTATCGAAATTATCTACTGGATTATAAAGTGTTGGATTGTTAGGAATTGCACATAAAAATGCAATTTGAGATAAACTTAAACTGGAAATGTCTGTATTAAAATATCCTTTACAGGCCGCACCTATGCCGTAATAGCCATTTGCAAAGTAAATATTATTAATATAAAATTCAAGAATTTTCCCTTTGGTATACATTTTTTCCAGCTCAATGGCTATAAAAATTTCTTCCATTTTTCTCTCCCAGGTAACTTCCTGACTTAGAAAAACATTTCTTGCTAACTGCATGGTAATGGTGCTGGCACCCTGAGTTATCTCCCGGTTTTTAATAATATCTATACCTGCCCGGACAACTGCCTTAAAATCCACACCTTTATGCTTATAAAAATTCTTGTCCTCGCTATTAACAAAGGCTTCTTTTACATAGTTTGGTATTTCATTTTCACAAAGATAATAAACGTCTTTTTCCCCCTTTATGGAGGTTATTTCATTTCCATCCTTGTCATATACCACACTGGTCAAAGAAGCCTTAAAAGTGCTTTCTCCCGATCTTCTGGCGTAGCGTAAAGCCTCGTCATGGATAGTCTTTATCTGTGCTGCCTTCCCACCGAAAAAGTAATACATAAGGGCAGCCAAAACAAATAATATTAAATAAACCTGTATCCTTAAAAAGCGTCTGAAGGAACTTTTCTTTTTCTTTTTAACATTTGATTTCATATTTCTTTTTCTTTTAAACTCCAACAATTATCATAAAACAGCTAAAAATACATTTCCAACTTCTTTGAATGTATTATCGGCACTTTCCATACTTAATGTATAGCTTTGATTTTTGTTAGGGTCTAAAATTGTCACTTTGTAAGGTGTATATGCTGTAATAAGAACAACATTACTTGAATCTGTCATGGCCATTACAGGATAGCCCTGATTTACAAAGTATAAAACTGTATTTATATCACAGCCGCTTAAATCATATACCTTTTTATTTAATTTTTCAGATAATATGTCGTGTCCGCTCTTTCCCTGGGAAATAAGTTCGTCAACATCACTGTCATCAACATGCTTTTGGGCTAAAATCATGGCAATACAGTTTCCCAGACTACTTGAATGGTTTGTTATAAGATTAATATCCTCCACTTCAGCTTCATTGGGTTTTGCACCCTTTTTAAAAATATAATTAAGCTTAGAATCTACTACAACACCACTGTTTATAGCTGCCTCTTTTATGGCTATAGCCGGACTGGCGGTGGATACAAGCGCCTCTTTTCCCTTATAGGTAGTATAAATCTCCTTATCCTGCTTTTTCTCAAGATTGATTTCCGTAACTACAGAAGAAATAACCTTAGGAGTCTCTATACTTATTCTTTCTTTTTCAGGCTTTTGACTTAAGACAATCTTTTTATTACTAAGAAGTGTTTCATCCTGATAGGCTGAAAGTGTAGCCCTGGTATCGTTTTCATCATCTTTGTTTTGTGAATTTACTATGGAATCAGTAGCAGCTTCCACATAGCCGCCATCAGGGGTTTTTGTTGAAAGTTTTATATTTATCCCTTCACCATTTAAAAGTGCTTCAGTGATGTAAGCACCCGGTCTTGCATAATTTTTTATATTTTGTGAATTATTTAAAATATCAAGCTGGCACATGGCAAAAATAACTTCACCGCCGGCTGTGGTAATTATATCTGAGTCATTGGCTGTTCCATAAATAAAATCACTTCCAATAAATCCTATAGCCATGATTTTTTGGGAGTCAGAAGCATTAATCTCATAGGATTTTTCACTCTCCATGTCATAGACTTCTATATTTGTTTCATTGTATTTGCTGTTTGATTTATGCCATGCAATTAGTCCTTCATTAGAATTTACAACATAACAATCATCATTGATGTTTTCCATTACCACATCAATTTTTTCAGTGTAAAGGGAAATTTTATAAAGGGTATTTTCAAAAACTATATAAAGGTCTCCCAGATTATTTAAGTATAATAATTCGCCCTGGGATTTTTTCAAAAGAGGATATGATTTAGTACTATTTATAAAGGCTCTTTCCTCTACATAATTTAACTCAATATCAAATCTGTATACTGCTATCCCACTTTCACCTTCGTGAATTCCTCTATTCATATATCCACTGACTACAAAGTCAATATTTCCCACTTCATCCATTGAAAGAATCTTTATGGAGTGATCTTTACAGTCTTCCCTTGGCTCATAATCATCACTGTCACTAAAACTAAACACATTATACAAAGTGGAATTCTTTGAATTATAACTATATAAAGAAGCATTTTGCACAAAAGAAACAATGGTTCCAGTCCCATTTGACCTAAAGTCAATGTCATCATTTACTACCCCTAGATCAATAGTTTTATCGGAAACAGAAGTTGTTTTATTGGTATAAATAGAATTCATTATCCTGTCATAACTTAATAAATAGTATGTTCCATTTACATATTTTACTCTGTAATATTCTTTTACTTCATAATTTTTTTCATTTAATTCAACAATAAAATCCATATCAATGGTGACATAATAATCATTTATTTCAGAGATATAGTATTCCGGCGTATTCTTAAGTTTGACATCAAGATTTCCCCATTTTACCATTTCGTAACTGGACTTAATATCTACATATCCGTAGCTGTTATTATAATTATTTGAATTAACATCTGACTCTAAGTAATATGAAACATCAAATCCGTCAATTCTATCGTGTGCTAAAGCGGCATTGGAAAAATCCCCTGCAAACTTTAAAATCTTATCACATCCTGAATTTGAAGCTGTTACTCTGGAATAATACCAGATACTTTCATCATTACTTACAAGTTCAATAACAAGTCCATATTCTTTGTTTTTATCCTTTAATTTCAATTTATTTAATTTAAGATTATTGGCACTTTTTCCTGAGGTGAAATTTTTTACTTCTCCGCTGTCATAAGTTTTTTTCATATCAAGACTTACTATTTCATATTTGACTTTATTTATAATCATATCTCCGTCTTGGATATTAAATGACAATTCTGCATTATCTGCTGCAATAACAGGTCCTCTTACATTTGATAATTTTTTTTCTTCTTCATATCCATGGAGATAATTTACTTTTTTCTCCCCATAATTAAAGGAAATAATCGGGAAAACCGCCTTACTCATGGCAACTTTGGTTTCTCTGGCTTCCTTGTCTGTCAAAATAAAAGTCACAATGGCACTTAATAAAAAAATTATAATAAATATTCCTGTTTTAATAATTCTTCTCATATATATAAACACACTTTCTATTGTTATTATTTTTATACAATCAAAGGAATTATAACACAAAAGATAATAGTTTTCTCCCCTATTGATACTATTTTAAAAAAAGATTAAAAATATGAAATTTAAAAAAGATAATTTGTGAAATTATTTTTTAACCGATATTATTACAAACCTTTAAACCAATTTAAGCTTTTTATGAAGGGATGATTTCTATGAATGTGAAAAAAACTATTTCAAAATTATTTACATCTGTTAAAGGTGCAATTATCCCTTCTTCTGATTTTTTAGAATACGAGGCAGAAGATTTATTTGATTATATAGACAATTTTATTTTAGTTGAAATAAACTGTAAAAGAATACTGATTACTTATCCTATAATTATTATTTTTACTTTTTTAAGCTGTTTTCCTTTTAACAATATTTATAATATCTTGACTATAGTTGAAATGATTTGCTTTTTTATAATTATTGGAAGCACTTCTTATGTTGCCATAAAAACATATTATTATATTTCAAAGGGTAATTATTATATACATAGCTATACCGAATATTTTAAATTTCTTTATTATATTTTCTGGTATGGCTTTAGTATTCCAATGATAGTACTATCCTTTATCCGCCTTGATTATGATCATACTTTAGTCAATTTCTTTGTGCTGTGCGTAATTGTCAGCGTCGGTCCCTTAGTAAATACCAAAAGATTCTTAAAAATCTTTCTCTATACAATTGTTGTAATTTTTGCAATTTTTGTAAATAATTTTTACTTTTTACATGAAACAAGTTTAGAATCCAAGGTTATGCTTATTAATAATGAGATTCTTATTACCCTTTTGTCTATTAACTTCTTGGGTCTTTTAGTTCAAAAAGTTCAGATTTATATCTGGAAATTAAATATTTATATAAACTTTAAGGCATTTCTCGACCCTTTAACAAATGTCTATAACAGACGAGGTGGTAACTATGCCTTACACAGAAAAATCAAAAAATCCAAGAAAGATATTACTGTAGGAGTAATAATGTTAGATATAGATTTTTTCAAAAAATATAATGACACTTTTGGCCATGATGCCGGTGATGTCTGCTTAAAATCAGTGGGAAAAATAATAAGATATTCATTTGAAGGCCGTAAAGAAATAATAATACGACACGGCGGCGAAGAATTTGTCATATTACTAGTGGATACAAATGCTGACAAAACCCAAAAATATGCAGAAGCTTTAAGACAGGGGGTAGAAAGTGCCAAAATCCCTGCTGCCAACACCAGTGTTTCTGATTATGTCACGGTAAGTATAGGTGTTACAACAGTTACATCCAAGGAATTTGAAAAATATGAAGACCTTGTAGCCAATGCTGACAAAGCCTTATATATTTCAAAAGAAAATGGAAGAAACCAGGTTAATTTTGTTAGTGAATAATACTACCTGCTTTTTATGGCATAACGAAGCTTTGTAGACTTAGATCTTGGATTTTCAAAGCATTCCTTCTTAGAAGGTCTTATTACATCCTTTGAAATTTCGGAAAATATGCCCTCCTTATAATAATTTTTAAATGCCTGTTTAACCAGCCTGTCCTCTCCGGAATGAAAGGTTAAAATCGCAACTCTTCCTCCATCCTTTAAAGCATGGGGA
This sequence comes from Acetitomaculum ruminis DSM 5522, assembly GCF_900112085.1. Lineage (GTDB taxonomy): Bacteria > Bacillota > Clostridia > Lachnospirales > Lachnospiraceae > Acetitomaculum > Acetitomaculum ruminis. Next base: position 63,951 of record NZ_FOJY01000005.1, on the reverse strand, counting down.
AGCCCTTCCAAAAACTTATATAAAACTTCAAACTCCGAATTTACATCTATTCTTAAGGCTTGAAATGTCCTTTGGCAGGATTTTTTATATGTATCATCCCAATCTTCTTTTGGAATTTTACATTTTTGTAAGGCTCTTTTTACAGCTTCTCTTAACTCTGTGGTAGTGTCCATGGCATGGCCTTTTTTTATGGAAGAATAAACTTCTGTTGAAATTTCGTTTGCATAGGGTTCATCTGAGTTTTCTATTAGCATTCCGGTAAATTCTTCTTTAGTTATTTTCCTAAGACGCATTGCCCCACTATCACCCTTTTGTGGGTTCATTCTAAGATCCAATGGCCCGTCTGTTTTGTAGGAAAAGCCCCTCTTTGGATTGTCTATCTGCATGGAAGAAACTCCCAGGTCGGCTAAAATAAAATCAAATCCCCCTGCTGTTTTTGCCACTTCTAAGATATTTGCAAAATTGGTAAGTTTTACCGTAAGAATATCCTCAAAATAGCCTGCTTTTTTAAGTCTTTCTTTTGTTTTTTCGGATTCTATGGGATCTACATCCAATGCATAAAGATGTCCTTTACCTTCTAATTTTGATAGCATAGCCTTGCTATGTCCCCCATAGCCCAAGGTAGCATCAAGACCAATCTGTCCCGGCTTAATATCCAATACTTCAAGAATCTCATTTACCATTATGGAAATATGCATACCCGCAGGAGTATTTCCCTTTTTAACAACATGCTCCACAAGTTCTGAATATTTTTCAGGATTCTGCTCCTTGTATTTTTCTTCAAATTTTTTTGGATATTTTCCTGAATAATGTTTTCTTCTTTTATGGTTACTATTATTTTCCATCTGTTTTTCCCTTCAATTTTATGTAATCTAATACAAACATGATTATTGCAGCAGCAAAAATTAAAAGTCCTGAAAGTATATCCCATATATTGAATATCTCTGTTTCCAGTTTCTTTGACAAATAATAATTAATCATGATACCAAAAATTATTAATGATAAAAGAATAATTCCCATTGAAAATAACTTTCTGTTTTTAAAATATAAGTATAAACAATAAGACATCCATAAAAATATAAGTCCTATAACGCAAACCATGGCTCCAAGCCTAAAAACTGCCTCTGTTTTAGTTAAATAACTTAAACCGTACAAAAATGGCAGGATAAAAATGCTGGTAAAAACCAAAGAAATCTTTATCCCTTTCTTTCCAAGTAGAGTCATGGGAAAAGAAATAATCCATGCAAAAAATATGGATATCAAAGTAATTAATGACCATGTTAAGCTTTTTGAAATTGCATAATCACAAACATTGCATATTATAACCGCTAAAAACAGACTAAAAGTATATGCCATAGAAATAATGATGGCTTTTTTTGATGGTTTTTCCTTTTTTAGACCAGTTTTAGTAGTATTCTTTTCGATATTTTCCGGGTAATTTTTCATAATTTTTCTCTCCTGTTTTTGATAGTATCGGTACGAACCCCAAATTTATATAATGTCGTCAAACCTCAAGACTAACATGTTTCGATTATTAATTTATATTTTTATATCCACTTAGATATTTTATCTCCATATCATATAAAAATCCAATAGATTCTACGAAAGTCTTGTATCTATTGGATTATATTTTATTTCAAATTAACATTTAAAAATATAAATAATGCCTGAAATAAGGAATTTGTCGTTAGTAGTGATATTAGAGTTTTCCCATATTGTTCTTGGTTCTGCACTAATTTCATCGCTTTTTCTCACACTAACTGTCTCTTTATAATCCCATTCTCCATATCATCAATACCATAAACAGTATCCATAACTTCAAATGTCTCTCTCAGATTATTCCTAGCACTCTTCCATCCAATACCATCTGTAAACCAAACAAAGGTAAATCCCTCTATTGTATCCGCCTCCTGTGAAAGCATTTTATAACTTCTTGCAGTTTCATTTAATTTTGAACCTCCACTGGCATAGAAGTTTGTTTCAATACCATAAATCATCTTATTTGTCTTTATCACAAAATCAAATCTCTTAGCAGCCTTTCCCTGATTAGAAAGTGCTGACAAGTCAATATTCCATTTATTTTCAATATCCTTCAAATACATTTCTTTGAAATAATTCATATTTTTCTTAAAACCTGCCGCTACAATGTACTTTTCAACCAAATCTTCCATCTGGTGACCTCCTCGATTCTTACGACCATTAGAGTCCAATCCAGTTTCAATGCCCAACGCATAATCCACAAGATTATTCACTAAGTGGTTTGCAATCATATCAAACAAACCGGTTTTACGCATAAATACCTTGTATTGCTCCACACTGTAATTCATCTGCCTGAAATTATATAAAAAAGCACCTTCTTCATCTTGTGCATATATTTCATGACCTCTCACGGCTAGAAGTAACGGAACACATTGTAATGTTTCCGGATACTTTGTCACTATCTTCTTAAAATCTTCCTCAATATTTTTTGAACCAATCAATGAATTTAATATATTCAATTCTACCTTGATTCCATCTACATTTCTCACTACCTTTTCAAAATCAATATAGTAATCATAACTTGATATACTTGGTCTAAACTTACTTAACCATTCATCAAAATTTCTATTTGTCATTTAATGTTTTCTCCAATCTCCTCTTAGATATCTCCAAATATTCTTCACTTACGTCTATTCCTATAAACTTTCTTCCAAATCGTATAGACTCTACTCCTGTTGTTCCAGAACCGCAAAATGGATCTAATACAACCTGACCTTCTTCTGTAGATGCCAATACTATTTTTTCAAGCAAATATTCCGGCTTTTGTGTTGGATGCTTACCCTCTGTTTTTTCCGATGGTCTTGTCAGTGCACCTGTCCACACATCCTTCATCTGCTTACCACCATTCATTTCTTTCATTTTCTGATAATTAAAAAAATGTCGAGACTTCTTTTCATTCTTCCTCGCCCATAGAATGGTTTCTGTAGAATGTGTGAAGCATCGACATGCTAAGTTTGGTGGTGGATTTGTTTTCTGCCATGTTATGTTATTAATTATCTTGAAGCCTTCCTGCTCCAACGCCATACCTATTGAATATATATTGTGTAATGTTCCCGATATCCAAATTGTGCCATTCGGCTTTAGTACTTTTTTACATAACTTAATCCACTTTCTGTTAAACTTGTGTTTTTCTTCGACACCGGTTCCACTTTTTGAAAGCTTATCCCATGAGCCTTTATTAACAGAAACCATCTTTCCACCTTGACAGGTAATTCCGTCATTACTTAAAAAATATGGTGGATCTGCAAATATCATATCTACAGTTTCTGGTTTCATTTTTGTTAAAATTTTAAACGAATCGCCTAATAGCAACTGTATTTCATTGGTTTCAAAATATAATGGTACTTTTTTTGTAAACAAGCTTTCCATCATCTCGACTCCTTTAATAATTACATATAATTACTTCCTCTCCAACTCTTTTTGTTGCGTCCGAATTAATCATACGTTTTACACTTACAACATCTATTGTATAGCCCTGATTTCCATACAACTCATTTATCAACTCTGTATTATGATTTGTGAGCATACAATAACAGCCTCTAGCTGTCAATTCATTATAAAGCTTAGCTAAACGTTTGTGACTTTCTATATCAAATCCTTCTTTTGTATATGACTCAAAAGAAGTTGGATTAAGTGGTGCATATGGACTATCTATAAATACGAAATCTCCCTTCTTAGCATCCTTACATGCAATTTCAAAATCACCATCTATAATCTTCACTCCTTGAAGATATTTCGAAACTTCAAGGATAACATTTTCATCAACAGATGCTCTACGACTATTATTATATGGTACATTAAATAGACCTTTACCGTTCACACGATACAAGCCATTAAAACAATGCTTATTAATAAATACAAACAATGCTGCTAATTCCACATCAAACTCTGATTTCATCAACTTATCATTATAGTGTTCCCTGAGAGAATAATAGTATTCTTTACCATCCTCCCACATTTCCTCATCAAGTTTTTTTACTGTCTTCAGAAATAATTCCGGAGCTTTGCATATCTGCTTATAAGCATTTATCAATGCTTTATTTATATCATTTATCAATGCATTTGTAGGTAACAATTCGAACGTAACTGCACCTCCACCTACAAACGGTTCGAAATAACTGTTAAAATTTTTTGGCATTCGCTCCTTTATCTGTGAAAGCAACTGACGTTTTCCTCCAGCCCATTTCACAAATGGAGCAACACACGAATTACTCATTCTTACTCCTCTTCTCTATGTCCTACTATAGACGGTCAACATGATAATTATAATTTCATACATACAAAATGACAACCACAACTTTAATTACAGGCTGGAGAATAACTTTATTTTTGAAAAACAAATATATACTCGTGCGCCAATAGAAGAAAGTCGTTATTTTGTTTCTTCCAATATTGCATTGAGCGGCAATTATGTTGCTCTTTAATAATAATTTCCTTATTGACAAATCCAATTTGCAAAAAGATATTCATCACAAGAAAACCTAAAGGAATAACCTTTCCATTTTTTCGTATATCACCCATCATTATCGCACACGTTTTTCTTTTTTTCAAAATACGATATGCTTCTTTTGCCACAATTTCCATTTTGCACAAAAAATCATCCACATCTAACAAAGAAATATCTCCTTCAATATCTTTGCTATACTTAATAATATTAGCATAAGGTGGATGTGTACAGATAAAATCAATGCCATTATCTTTAATAAAATGCAAATCACTAGCACTTCCAACCTTTGTATATATTTTTGATTGAGTTTCACATTTGAATTGTAAATTTGTTTCAGATTTAAAAACAGATTGCGGATTGATATCAATACCTACCGCATTACGATTGAGTAGTTTTGCTTCTACCAAAGTTGTTCCACTACCCATAAATTGATCTAAGATCCAATCATTTTGCTTAGAATAACGAAGTATCAAATTTCTTGGTATATACGGTGACCAGTTACCTCGATACTTTCCTGAATGTGTTGCCCATTTCCCCCTTTCGGGAAAAGACCAAACTGTTGTTGTTTCAAGACTAAAATTATTCGGTTGTAGTTTTATAATTTATACTCCTTTCATTTTTACTAACTTCCATATTATAGCTCAATCCATTGTGAAAATCCACATTATTTTTCTTTCACAATAAATAAATGATACTTACGATAAAAAAAATCCCTGTAAACAAAACTTACAAGGATTTTTATAATAGAAATACTTAATTTTAAACTAACGTTTAGAGAACTGTGGAGCTTTTCTAGCGCCTTTGAGACCGTATTTCTTTCTTTCTTTCATTCTTGGATCTCTAGTAAGATATCCAGCTTTTTTAAGAATTGGACGGTATTCTGTAGCGTCTACTTCAAGTAAAGCTCTTGAGATTCCATGACGGATAGCTCCAGCCTGTCCTGTGAATCCACCACCATGTACATTTACTAAAATATCAAATTTATCAAGTGTTCCTGTAGCAACCAATGGTTGACGGATGATAACCTTTAATGTCTCTACATCGAAATATTCTTCAATATCTCTTTTATTTACTGTTATTTTTCCTGTTCCAGGCATTAAATAAACCCTGGCAACTGAACTTTTTCTTCTTCCTGTTCCGTAATATCTTGTACTTGCCAATGTTTTTACCTCCTATCGTAAATTAAAATGTTAACTCTTCAGGTTTCTGTGCCTGGTGTTTATGCTCAGGTCCAGCGTATACGAAAAGTTTCTTATACATCTGTCTACCTAAAGGTCCTTTTGGAAGCATACCTTTAACTGCAAGTTCTACAACACGCTCTGGTTTCTTAGCGATCATGTCTTTTAATTTGGTTTCTTTCATACCACCAACATATTCTGAATGATGATAGTAAATCTTCTGATCTAATTTCTTTCCTGTTACTTTAATCTTGTCTGCGTTTACAACGATTACATAATCACCTGTATCAAGGAAAGGTGTAAAAATAGCTTTATTTTTTCCTCTTAACACCTTTGCAATCTCTGATGATAAACGTCCTAATGTATATTTTGATGCATCAACTACATACCATTTTCTTTCAATTGTCTCTGGACTTGCTACAAAAGTCTTCATCAAATGTTCCTCCTTCGAGTATTATTATCTGGTTAATAATATATCCATAAAATACCAATCCCGGGGCTGTGAGATCTGGTATCTACGCACATAATCACAGTAAGTTATTTTACAATAAAAAAGTTTTTATGTCAATATTTTTTTCAACTGTTCCGGGTGTGTTTTCCACATCTTTATATTTAAACATATATCTTATCCACATTTTACCTGTATTTTATCTCCATAAGGGTAAGCCCCCTTGCCGGAGCCGTAGGTCCAGCTTCATTTCTGTCACAGGCTTCAAGTATATTTTTTACTTTTAAAGCGTCATAATGACCGCATCCCACTTCAATAAGAGTTCCCGCTATTATTCTTACCATATTGTACAAAAAGCCTTCTCCTTTAACATAAATATCTATAAAATTATTTTCTTTTTTTATGTCAATTTCCAAAATGTTTCTAACTTTATCTACTACCGGGGTATTAACTGCACAAAAACTTGTAAAATCATGACTCCCAATTAGATATCCGGCAGCCTTTTTCATATTTTCAATATCTAATTTTCTGTAAAAATGATAGGAATAATTTCTATACATCGGTATATTAAAGGTATCGTTTAATATCCTGTAGCGATATAATTTAAAACTTTTATTTTTTCTGGGATGAAAATCTTCGGATACTTCTTTTGACTCTCTAATTACAATATCCTCCGGAAGAAAACGGTTTATGGCAAAAGAAAATTTTTCTCCTGGTATCTTTGAAAGTGTATCAAATACTACTACATTTCCCATAGAATGAACTCCAGCATCTGTCCTGCTGGCACCTATTACCTTTATTTCTTCCTTTAAAAAATCACTTAAGGTATTATTTAATACTTCCTCTATAGATAGCCCGTTAGGCTGTATCTGATAACCACAATATGCTGTTCCGTCATAGGCTACTTTAAGCATTATTCTTCTTTTGGTCATTTTATTCTCCTTGTTTATGACAATTTCAGCCTCTAAAAGCTTTGAAGCTTCCAAAGGCTGGTAATAACATTATTATTAAATTAGAAATTTTCAAAGGGCAGGTTAAATCTTTTAGAAAAAATTGCAATTACAAGCATTATTATTGCTATGAAATAAGCAGTAAAATCAAAGCCTTTATACTTTAAAGGTTTCATTTTACTTCTTCCTTCTCCACCCCTATAACACCTTGCCTCCATGGCCATAGCCAGGTCATTTGCCCTTCTAAATGCTGAAATAAAAAGGGGAACTAATACCGGAACCATTGCTTTTGCTTTTTTTATAATACTTCCGCTTTCAAAGTCCGCACCTCTGGCAAGCTGTGCTTTCATTATCTTATCTGTTTCTTCAATAAGTATTGGTATGAACCTTAAGGCTATTGCCATCATCATAGCAATCTCATGAACAGGAACTTTTAAAAGCTTTAAGGGAGCCATGACTCTTTCTAAACCATCTGTAAGATCATTTGGTGTAGTGGTTAAGGTCATAAGTGAAGAACCAAGAATCAGATAAATCAGACGAAATAGCATCTGTACCGCCATCCTGATACCCTCTTTGCTTATTTTTAATATTCCAAAGGAAAATACTACCGTTCCCTGAGTTAAAAACAGGTTAAATGCCAGAGCAAAAAGCATAATTATTATGACTGATTTTAAACCTTTTACGATGAAGCTAAAGGGAACTTTGGATATTTTTATTTCCATTGCCAAAAACAATGCCATTAAAGCATATCCGCAAATATTATTTATTATAAATATATCTATAAAAAAAATTATTGTTCCTATTATTTTTACTCTTGGATCTAATTTATGCAGGATAGAATCTCCCTGATAATATTGTCCAATTGTGATATCTCTAATCATTTCTTCCTCCATGTGATTTTGCATTATTACTTAAGTTTGGCAAAATCATATTATTTTAGGGGTAAGACTTCTTTATGCAAACATTATTGCACAGGTAAGAATGCCTTCCCATTTTCTTTTTTAAATCCCACTTTGTTATGCTTTTTCTTTGTAGAATTTTAAAATTTCATTTTTGGCTTCTTCTACTGTAATGGCATCGGTATTTAAATTGTAACCTTTTTCTTTTAACTCATGCATTACATATGTGACCTGGGGTGCTGCAAGACCAATTTCTTCCAGCTCTTTATAGTGTTTGAAAACTTCCCTTGGAGTTCCATCAAATCTTACATGACCATCATCCATTACTATCAGCCTGTCTGCATATTTTCCAACATCCTCCATACTGTGGGAAACCAATATAATTGTCATGTTATATTTTTTATGAAGTCTTGCAATAAGATCAAGTATCTCATCTCTTCCTTTTGGGTCAAGACCCGCTGTTGGTTCATCTAATATCAAAACTTCCGTTCTCATGGCTAAAACACCGGCTATGGCAGCCCTTCTTTTTTGTCCACCGGATAAGTCAAAAGGTGAACGATAGAATGAATCCATTGGAAATCCAACCATTTCCAGTGCTTTAAACGCCCTTAATTCTGCCTCTTTTTGAGAAAGACCAAGATTTTTGGGACCATAACATACATCTTTAAAAACATCTGTCTCAAATAATTGATATTCAGGATATTGAAAAACAAGTCCTACCTTGCTTCTGTGCTCTTTCATGTCATAATCTTTATCATAAATATCCTGTCCATTATAATAAATCTCACCTGAGGTAGCCCTGATAAGTCCATTAAGGTGCTGAATTAATGTAGATTTTCCGGAGCCGGTATGCCCGATTATTCCTATAAATTCACCATCTTTTATTTCGAGATTTATGTTATCAAGCGCCTTCACTTCATTTGGAGTGCCTTGTCCATATACATAGCTTACATTATTTAAAATAATTGACATATTGCATCCTCCAACTCTTCTTTTGTAAGTATTCCCAAAGGCACAGGCAAACCGGCCTTTTTTAATTCATGAGCCAATAATGTAACCTGTGGTACATCAAGTCTTAATTCTTTAAGCCTTTCAACCTGAGAAAATATTTCTCTGGGACTTCCTTCCATTACTACTTTTCCTTCATCAATTACAAAAATTTTATCTGCATTTACAACTTCTTCCATGTAATGAGTAATCAGAATAATAGTTACATTTTTACTTTTATTTAATTCAGTAATCGTTTTTATTACATCTTTTCGTCCATTTGGGTCAAGCATGGCCGTTGGCTCATCCAAAACTATACATTTAGGCTCCATTGCCAGCACTCCGGCTATGGCTACCCTTTGTTTCTGCCCACCTGATAGTCTGTTAGGAGATTTGCTTCTGTATTTTGTCATTTTAACACTTTCAAGAGCATTATTTACTCTTTCCCAGATTTCCTCTGTTTTCACTCCAAGATTTTCCGGGCCAAAACCTATATCTTCTTCCACAACAGGACTGATTATCTGATTATCCGGATTTTGAAACACCATTCCTGCTGTTTGTCTGATATCCCAGGTATTGTCATAATCAGAAGAGTCTTTTCCATCTACCCACATAGTTCCCTCACTAGGTGTTAAAATTGCATTTATATGCTTGGCAAATGTAGATTTTCCGGAGCCGTTATGTCCTAAAATCGCAATAAATTGACCGGATTCAACATTTATTGATACCTCATCAACTGCTTTTTTTATGGAATCTACATTTCCTTCTTCATCTCTGATTATATATTCATAGGTCAATTTGTCTGACTTTATAATTCCCATTTTTCCTCCAAATCTTACTAAAAATTTAGAAATACTTCTATTGTATAATTATGTAAATTTCCTTTTATTTTTTCTTTATTGTTTGATTAATAGTTCCTAGCTATATTTAATATTTTTATGTGTTTTCTCTTTATTTATAATGCAAATAAACTATTTTACTTAATCATTCTTTTTCTAAGTTGCTCTAATGGTTTTTTATTCCTCTTACATTTATACTTTTCCTCAGATATCTTAGCTTTTTTTCTTTAATTAATTTACATATTATCTGGATCTGCTTATTAAATAATTTAAATCACCTAAATTATAATAACTAGTAAAGGTTGTAAAAGCAAGGTTTTATTTGTATATATGCTTAAATTAATAATTATCTTTTTTTATTTAAGATTGGAGGCAATAAAAAACCCTGATAATTTATTTTGAAATCAGATATTCTAATACTTTATTCCATCAGTTTTCAAAAAAGCTAAATATAAATTATCAGAGTTTATTATTCTATCTACAAAATGTTCTTGTAAGTTCTGCCATTTCTTTTGCTATTTCTTCTGTAAAGGAACCTTTTTTCATTCTCCATTTCCAGTTTTTTTCTATAGTTCCCGGTTCGTTAATTCTTCCTTCTTCATTAACTTTTAAATAATCCTGCATTTGAATTATGGCAGTTTCCGCCGTACTTGAAAGAGCCAGGGTTATAATATTATCACATACAGTTTTACATTTTTCGTCATCGTCCCTAAATTGCAGATTATTTAATCCACAATATCTTAATACATATTCTTGCATATCATCATCTAAAGATTTAAACCAGCCTATTACTGTATTATTATCATGTGTACCTGTATAAACAACATGATTTCTTTCATAAAACAGTGGAAGATAAATGCTGTCTCTGTTAGGTGAAAAAGCAAACTCTATTACTTTCATTCCAGGATAATTTGTATCTGCAAGAAGTTTTCTTACACCATCTGTCAAAAATCCAAGGTCTTCCGCAATAACCATTGGATTACCAAACCATTGATTTATTATTTTAAATAATTCGATTCCCGGACCCTTTTTCCATTTTCCGTTTTGTGCTGTTTTACTTTCATAAGGTATAGCAAAATATTCATCAAAACCTCTAAAATGGTCAATACGAATGATATCATACATTTTTAAGGCATAATCGAAGCGTCTAATCCACCAACCATAACCGTTTTCTTTTATTTTGTCCCAGTTATAAAGCGGATTTCCCCATAATTGGCCATCTTTTGAAAAATCATCCGGCGGACATCCAGCCACTGCCCTTGGTTTATTATCCTGGTCAAAGTCGAAAAATTCTGTTTCAGACCATACATCGCAACTATCCATTGACACATATATTGGAAGATCCCCTAATATCTGTATTCCTTTATCATTTGCATATTTCTTTAAAGCTTTCCATTGTTTAAAAAATTCGTATTGTATAAATATGTAATAATTAATTTCATTTTCCAGTTCTGTTTTATATTTATCCACTGATTCCGGTTTATGATTTTTTATATCTCCCGGCCATTCATTCCAAGCTTTATGGTCAAAATGATCCTTCAATGCCATGTATAATGCATATTCATCTACCCAGTTATTTTCTTCCTTGAACTTTCTTATTTCGTAGGAATTCATACCATCTCCCACTTGTTTAAAGGAATCATAAGCAAGTTTCAGTAATATTTTTCTTGAATATTCTATTACAGCATAATTAACATATTCATCTAAATAATTGGACTTAGTAGCAACAATATTTTCATCACCTTTTTCTTTTATAGCCTTATCATATATTTCATCACATTCTTTTTCAGTTAATAAACCGTCTTTTATTAAAGTTTCCAGGTCAATATGGTAGGGATTACCGGCAAAAGTAGAACAGGATTGATAAGGTGATCCCCAAAAATCCGGAGTACACAAAGGCAAAATCTGCCAAATTTTCTGTTTTCCAATATTAAGTTTATCAACAAAATCGTATGCTTCCTTTGAAAAACATCCTATACCATACTTTGATGGTAAACTAAATACCGGAAGCAAAACTCCAACAGTTCTCATTGTAAAACCCTCCTTTGTTTGTGTGATAGAAAAAATTAGTTATTCGCATTAATACATATTTACAAATCAATGGCCTTGTATAAATTTTACCAAGTAAAAAATACACTTTTTTATTTTTTAAATATTATGAATTATATAAGATATTAGACAATTAAACTACTTTTGTTATAATATTATTTCTTCGAACACACTACTATATTTATTCGGCAGATATCAAACTTCTTATATATTATTTAAAATAATTCCTTTGTTTTTAAAAATAAAGAATATAATTTTGAATATTAGTTTTAATTTCCTAGTACCCTTTTTTATATATTTATAAACACATGTTTATTTTTAATCACTAAAGGAAATTTTTATTTAAATTTAGATACCCCATAAACTACGATAACCTAAGCTTTGGCTATATACTGACTAGTATATACACATAATCTGATATCATATGTGCCTCTATTATTTCTAAGCTTTTGTTTGTGCTAATTACTTTAATATATCTATTATCTTGGCCTTGTATTTATTATTTATTATTTTTCTCCAATACCTAGGTGTGAACACAATGTTGTACTTGCACATATATATTGTATTTACTGGACTATGTGACTTATTTGCCATTAAAATCACCTTTCCTTTCGTTATTTATTAGGCTTGAACAACTAAATTATAACGAAAAAGTTATTTTTTGTATAACAATCACCGTGCACCCACATAGCTGGTGGTTAATATTTCGCACGTTTTGCGTGCTCAACTGGGTCACGATCTATACAAAAAAAACCCACTACCTTGGTAGTGGGTCAAAAATACAATTTTATAAATTATACTAACTCAAGTAATACTTCAAGAGCTCCATCACCTTTACGCTGTCCAATCTTAACGATTCTGGTGTATCCACCATTACGATCAGCATATTTTGGAGCAATTTCAGTAAATAACTTATCTACTAAATCAACTTTCTTAGTATTTTTCTTACGTCCTGCACCCTGAACAGGTACATCAGTAACTGAGTAAAGAACACTAAGAATTTTTCTTCTTGCATTTAATCTTGATGGAAGATCTTTCTTAATCTCTTTCTGTACTTCATCATATACAGTTTTCTTCTTTCCATCAACTACTTCTTTAACTCTCTTACCATTTTCATCTTTACGTGGCACTTTAGCTGTTACTGTAACAGTTTCAAAATTGTCTCTTTCTTTTACTGCTAATGCAATAATACCTTCAACAATTTTAGCTGTTTCTTTAGCACGAGCCTGAGTTGTAACTATTTTTCCATTGTTAATAAGAGCTGTAACCTGGCCTCTAAGTAAAGCCTTTCTCTGGCTGGAAGTTCTTCCAAGTTTTCTATAACCTGCCATTTTTTTCCTCCATTCAAAATCTGCCGCACTCTTCGGGTTTACCGGTCAGATCGTTAATTATTCTTCACCCTGATTCAAATAAAGGCCTAATTCTTTTAACTTGGCAAGCACTTCATCAAGTGATTTTCTACCAAGATTTCTAACCTTCATCATATCCTCAGGTGTCTTACTTGTTAATTCCTGTACAGTATTAATGCCTGCACGTTTTAAACAGTTATATGAACGAACTGATAACTCAAGTTCATCAATGCTCATTTCTAAACGTTTTTCTTGTTCACTTTCTTCTTTTTCGCTCATAACCGGAATTGATTTTGAGCTTTCAGAAAGATCAATGAAAAGATTAAGATGCTCACTAAGAACTTTAGCTGCAAGGCTTAAAGCCTCATCCGGCTTAGTTGTTCCATTAGTGTACACTTCAAGTGTTAACTTATCATAGTCAGTAATTTGTCCTACACGAGTATTCTCAACTTTGATATTTACTCTTTCTACAGGTGTAAATATTGAATCGATAGCAATAACACCAATTGGTAGATCAGCATTCTTATTCTTCTCAGCGCTGACATATCCTCTGCCTGAAGTAATAGTAAGCTCAATATACAGTTTACTGTCATTTCCACCATTTAAGTGTGCAATCTCAAGTTCTGGGTTTAATACTGAGAAATTAGGATCGTTAAAATGAATATCCCCAGCAGTAACTACTCCTTCACCTTCGAACTCTATATAAGCTGTTTTATCCTCGTAAGTATCACTATCATTTTTAATAGCAAGACTTTTTATGTTCATTATGATTTCAATTACATCTTCTTTAACTCCAGGAATTGAACTGAATTCATGTAGAACCCCATCAATCTTAACCTGGCTAACTGCACAGCCCGGCAATGAAGAAAGCATAATCCTCCTCAAAGAATTTCCGAGTGTTGTTCCATATCCTCTTTCAAGAGGTTCAACAACAAACCTGCCGTATTTACAGTCTTCTGAGATTTCATCTATTTTAATATTAGGTTTTTCAAAATCGAACACTAACGAAGTCCCTCCTTCTTTTCGGGTAATGCCTATATTCTACCTATGTATCGCTATCAATTATTTAGAATATAACTCGACAATGAGCATTTCGTTTACAGGTACATCAATTACGCTTCTTCTTGGAAGCTCTTTTACAGTTCCTTTAAGGTTTTCCTGATCTACATCAAGCCATTCAGGTACTAATCTTCCACCTGTAACTTCAAGGATATCTTTATATCTTTGTAATCCTTTGCTCTTTTCTCTGATTTCAATAACGTCTCCTGCTTTTACAAGTAATGAAGGAGCTTTAACCTGTTTTCCATTAACATATACATGTTTATGTCCTACAACCTGTCTAGCTTCTTTTCTTGTTCTTGCGAAACCGAGACGGAAAATAACATTATCTATTCTGCTTTCAAGAATTGTCATAAGGTTTTCACCTGTCTGACCTTTCATTCTATCAGCTTTCTCAAAATAGTTCCTAAATGGTTTTTCTAATACACCATAAATGAACTTTGCTTTCTGTTTCTCACGGAGCTGAAGACCATATTCACTCATCTTCTTATTTGCTCTTTGTAATTGTCTATTTGATTTTTTATCTATTCCTAAGTAAATTGGATCCAAACCAAGTGATCTGCAACGTTTAAGAACAGGTACTCTATTTACTGCCATTCTAAACTACACCTCCTAAATTAAACTCTTCTGCGTTTTGGTGGACGACAACCATTATGTGGTACTGGGGTTACGTCTCTGATACTTGTTACTTCAAGACCACACGCCTGAAGAGCACGGATAGCTGCTTCTCTTCCTGAACCAGGTCCTTTTACCATAACTTCAACTGTCTTTAAACCATGTACTAATGCAGCTTTAGTAGCTGTCTCTGCTGCCATCTGTGCAGCATATGGAGTAGATTTCCTTGAACCTCTAAATCCAAGACCACCAGCACTTGCCCATGAAAGAGCGTTTCCCTCCATATCAGTTATTGTAACAATAGTATTGTTAAAAGATGACTGAATGTGTGCCTGTCCGCGTTCAACGTTTTTCTTTACACGCTTTTTTGTTACTTTCTTCGCAACTTTCTTAGCCATTTAAACTAACCTACTTTCTTCTAAATTTTGTAAAATAATAGTTATATAATGCATTGGGTTAGATGCATTATATTTGGCGCCGGGCGCCTAATCAAACTTATTTTTGATTATTTCTTTTTACCTGCAACTGTTCTCTTAGGACCTTTTCTGGTTCTAGCGTTTGTCTTAGTATTCTGTCCTCTAACTGGGAGTCCTTTTCTATGACGGATTCCTCTGTAGCATCCAATTTCCATTAATCTCTTAATGTTAAGGGATACTTCTCTTCTTAAATCACCTTCTACAGTATATTCTTCTGAGATGATTTCATTAAGAACTTTTACTTCGTTGTCAGTTAAATCTCTTACACGTGTATCTGGATTAATATTTGCTTTTTCAAGAATTTTGTTAGAAGATACTCTTCCAATTCCGTATACATAAGTTAATCCGATTTCTACACGCTTCTCTCTTGGTAAATCAACACCAGCGATACGAGCCATGTACCTTTGCACCTCCAAAAAATAAATTATGAACAACACCTCCGGGTGGTTCATGTACTAAAATGTAACAATTATCCTTGTCTCTGTTTGTGTTTAGGATTTTCACAGATGACTCTGATACTGCCTTTTCTTTTGATAATTTTGCATTTCTCGCAAATAGGCTTAACTGATGACCTTACTTTCATCGCTAAATCCTCCTTCCAGATATGATAAATGTATAGCCTGCGTAATCTAGCGCATGGCTAACAGACTAAATTATATCATATAACAAGCGGTTGTTCAAGCTTTTTATTTATCTCTCCAAATAATTCTACCTTTTGATAAATCGTATGGTGAAAGTTCAATAGTAACCTTATCGCCTGGTAAAATTCTGATAAAATTCATTCTCAGCTTTCCGCTTATATGTGCTAATACCTTATGTCCATTTTCAAGCTCTACCTGAAACATTGCATTAGGTAATTTTTCTACTACTTTTCCTTCTACTTCTATAACATCTGCTTTCGACATAATACTTTCCTTTCTGCCTTAATAAAAAATGCTATTATTATATTTCCTTTTTAAATTCGTTTATGGCTCTTACTATTACTTGTCGACCTGATTCAGGATTTTCAAAACATTTCTCATCAAACTCTTTAGGTAATCGTTTAATGATTTGTACATGTTTATATTTTTTCTTTTTTGGTCTTTCAAGATTTCTTGTGTAGCCATCACATAAATACAAATAATCATTATCTATTTTTGTAATCATGTATACTTTATCTTTATCATGACCTGCTTTTGAAACAGCAAGCATTCCAATCTTTATATCTATCATTTTTTTCTCCGAAGATTTTTTTTATCTATTAAATATTAAGCGATAAAATTTCCGGCTCTCCATCTGTAATTAAAATGGTATTTTCATAATGAGCTGATATAGACGCATCATCTGTGACAATTGTCCAATCATCATCAAGACAACTTATCTCTTCACTTCCAAGATTAATCATAGGCTCTATTGCCAAAGTCATACCCGGTTGAAGTTTGATTCCTCTTGATTTTTGTCTAAAATTTGGTATTTCCGGATCCTCATGAAGATTTTTTCCTATTCCATGTCCGCAAAGTTCCCTGACTATGCCATATCCATAAGGTTTTATGTAATCGTCTATAGCTGCAGATATTTCATGCAAATGATTGCCTGCTTTTGCCTTTTTGATGCCTTCAAAAAAGCTTTGCCTTGTTACTTCGATTAGCAAAGCTGCTTCTGGGGAAATATTTCCAACACCGTAAGTTCTTGCTGCATCAGAATGAAATCCTTCATATATTACACCGGCATCCAGACTTACGATATCTCCTTCCTTTAAAACCCTGTAAGGATTCGGAATTCCATGAACTACCTCGTCATTAACCGATACGCAGATTGAAGCCGGATATCCTTCATAATTCAAAAAGGAGGGTATAGCATTAAAGCTTCTTATTATCTCTTCTCCTGCTTTATTGATGTCCTCAGTAGTTATTCCCGGCTTAATTATTTTTGCGAGTTCGTCATGTACTTTTGCAAGTATCTTTCCAGCTTCCCGCATTTTAATCACCTGACTTGGTGACTTAATTGAAATAGCCATTTTTATTCTCCAAGAATCTTTACAATAGCTGCAAAAGCATCTTCAGGAGTACTCTTACTACCATCTACTTCTTTAAGAATTCCTTTTTTCTTATAATAATCTATTAAAGGTTGTGTCTGATCATGATATACTTTAAGTCTATTCTTTACAGTTTCTTCTTTGTCATCATCTCTTAAAATAAGCTCAGTTCCACATTTATCACATATTCCTTCCTTCTTAGGTGGAACATTTACTATGTGATATGTAGCACCGCATTTTGTACAGGCACGTCTTCCACTCATTCTCTTAATGATTGCCTCATCACTGATTTCAATATCAATAGCATAATCAATGGCATCATTCATGTCTTTAAGAGCTGCATCCAAACTTTCAGCCTGTGGAATTGTTCTTGGAAATCCGTCAAGAATATACCCTTTAGCACAGTCATCTTGTTTTACTCTGTCAATAACAAGATCTACAACCAGTTCATCAGGAACTAATTCGCCTTTATCCATATATGTTTTTGCTTTTTGACCAAGCTCTGTATTATTTTTAATATTTGCTCTAAAAATATCTCCTGTTGAGATATGAGGAAGCTGATATTTTTCCTCAATTTTTTCTGATTGTGTACCTTTACCTGCACCAGGTGCACCAAGCATTATTATTTTCATATTGAATCCTCCGTTTTTATAAATAACAAAAAGTGCCTCAATCCCCGGTTACCCGAGAAGACCGAGGCACTTATTATTAATCAGTTAAAAAACCTTTATAATTACGTACAAGCATCTGTGATTCTATTTGTTTTAATGTTTCAATTACTACTCCAACAATAATGATGATTGAAGTTCCACCAAAAGAAACGCTTGCATTGAATACTCCGTTAAAGAAAATTGGAATTATAGCTACAACTGTTAAACCAGCTGCTCCAATAAATATTATATAATTCAAAAGTTCTGTTAAGTAGTCACTAGTTGGCTTTCCAGGTCTTACACCAGGAATAAAACCGCCCTGCTTCTTCATATTATTAGCAATCTCTAATGGATTGAAAGTAATTGAGGTATAGAAATAAGCAAATACTATAAGTAATATAATATATACAACTAAACCGATAGAATAAACAGGCTGACTAGGATCACACCAATTAGATTCTGTCAAACCTTTAATTATCTGACTACCTATACCGGTTCCATTGGTCTTTCCCATCAATGTTGCAATTATTACTGGAAACTGCATCAATGATTGAGCAAAGATGATAGGCATTACACCTGCAGTATTTACTTTAAGTGGAATATTTGAAGATTGTCCACCATAGGTTTTTCTACCTTGTATTTTTTTTGCATATTGAACAGGGATTCTTCTTTCAGCTCCCTGCAATACTATTACTAAAACTATAGTTGCAACCACTACAGCAAAGATTATAACGGCTGCAAGACATCCGTTTGCCAATGTTTTTCCAGAGATAAACTGCTCATAAAGTGAGCTGAAATCCTGAGGAAGTCTGGAAACAATGTTAAATAAAAGTACTATTGAAATACCATTTCCAACTCCGTTATCGGTTATTCTTTCACCAAACCACATAAGCAATGATGCACCTGCAGTAAGTGCAATAACAACACTAATACAGTTAATAGCATTAAACTCCTCTAATAAGCCTTGTCTTCCAAATCCAATTGCAATTGCAAGAGCTTGTAGAACTGAAAGACCTACTGAAAGATAACGCGTAATTGCTGTCATTTTCTTACGTCCCTGCTCACCGTCTTTTTGAATCTCTTCAAGCTTAGGAATTGCTATTGTAAGAAGTTGAACGATGATTGAGGATGTAATATATGGTGTAATACTTAATGCCATAACTGACATATTTAAGAATGAACCACCAGTGATTGCGTCAAAAAAATTAAATGCATCGCTGGACTGATTAGCAAACCACTCAGAAAAATAATTTCTGTCAACACCAGGGATTGGAAGCTGTGATCCAATCCTGATGATGATAAGCATTACAAATGTATAAAAAATTCTCTTTCTAATTTCTTTTACTTTAAACGCGCCTCTCAAAGTATTTAGCATTACAGCACCTCAGCTTTTCCACCTAGAGCTTCGATTTTTTCCTTAGCTGCTGCACTGAAAGCATTTGCCTGAACTGTAAGTTTTTTGGTAAACTCTCCCTTTGCAAGAACTTTTACGCCATCTCTTGGATTTTTAATAATACCTGTGTCAATAAGTGTCTTAATATCTACAACAGAATCATTCTCAAATCTTTCAAGTTTCTCTAAATTTACATATGCAATATCTTTAGAGTTAATACATTTGAAACCTCTCTTTGGAAGTCTTCTGTATAAAGGCATCTGTCCACCTTCAAAGCCTGGTCTTGGAGCGCCTGAACGAGCTTTTTGTCCTTTATGACCTTTACCTGCAGTCTTTCCATTTCCTGAACCATGACCTCTACCTTTGATGTAACGATCTTTCTTAGCACCTACAGAAGGTTTTAATTCGTTTAATTCCATTTCGGCACCTCCTTTATTAAATTTCTTCAACCTTTAATAAGTGTTTAACCTGGAAAATCATGCCACGAGTAGCTTCATTATCAGGTTTTTCCACTGAATGATTGAGTTTGCGAAGTCCTAAAGCTTCAACAGTTTTTTTATGTTTTGGTTTAGCACCGATTGGTGATTTAACCAAAGTTACTTTTAATTTACCAGCCATTTTAATTCCTCCTTATGCCAAAATCTCTTCTACAGATTTTCCACGAAGTCTTGCAACTTCTTCAGGTGATTTAAGCTGTCTTAATCCTTCAATTGTAGCTAAAACAACATTTTGTTTGTTGTTTGAACCTAAAGATTTTGTACGGATATTTTTAAGACCTGCAAGTTCACATACTGAACGAGCCGGACCACCAGCTATAATACCAGTACCTTCAGGAGCTCTCTTTAATAATACAGACGCACCTGTGAATTTTCCAATAATATCATGTGGAATACTTCTATTGTCATCTAATTTAACAGAAATAAGTTTTTTCATAGCATCTTCTTTACCTTTACGAATAGCTTCAGGAATTTCAGAAGCTTTTCCAAGGCCGGCGCCAACGATTCCGTTACCGTCTCCAACTACTACTAAAGCTGTAAATCTGAAATTACGTCCACCTTTAACAACTTTAGTAACACGCTTAATTGATACTACTTTTTCTTCTAATTCCAACTTACTAGCATCAATAATTGTACGTTTCATCTATCTTCCTCCTATAATCTTTGCTTAGAATACGAGTCCTGCTTCTCTTGCAGCGTCAGCTAAAGCCTGTACCTTTCCGTGGTAAACATATCCTCCACGGTCAAAAACTACAGTATTAATGCCTTTTTCAATAGCTTTCTTTGCAATTACTGATCCTAATTTTTTTGCAGCTTCAATATCATTGGTATGTTCTAAACCTGATTTTACTTCGTCTTGAAGTGTACAAGCTGAAACAAGTGTATTTCCAACAGTATCATCGATAATCTGTACATACATATGAGCATTACTTCTGAATACTGCTAATCTTGGTCTTGCTGTAGTTCCAACGATACGATTACGTTCTCTTCTGTGCTTTTTAACACGAACAGCACTTCTGGATTTCTTACTAACCATGTCTATCTCTCCTTTAATTATTTCTTACCAGTCTTACCAACTTTTCTTCTGATAACTTCGTCTACATACTTAATTCCTTTGCCCTTGTATGGTTCAGGACGTCTCTTATCACGAATTTCAGCTGCATATTGGCCTACTGCTTCTTTGTTAATACCTTTAACGCTAATAACATTTCCTTCAACGGTAACTTCGATTCCTTCCGGATCTTCCATAATTACTGGATGAGAATATCCTAATGATAATGTAAGTTTATTACCTTTTTTCTCAGCTCTATAACCAACTCCATTGACTTCAAGTTTCTTTTCATAGCCATCTTTTACACCGATAACCATGTTGTTTATAAGAGTTCTTGTAAGACCATGAAGAGATTTCATTTTCTTTAAATCATTTGGTCTGGAAACTATTACTTCATTTTCTTCTTTTTTGATTTCCATCTCAGAAGGAAGCACTCTTTCAAGTGTTCCTTTTGGACCCTTTACAGTCACCTTATTATTTTCTGCAATATCAACAGTTACATCTGCTGGTATAGCGATTGGCATTCTTCCTATACGTGACATGCCCGTACCTCCTTAATTTAAGCTGTGCATTCTACCATACGAATGCTAATACTTCGCCTCCGACATGAAGCTTTCTAGCTTCTTTGTCTGTGATTACACCCTGATTAGTTGAGATTATTGCTACTCCAAGTCCTCCAAGAACTTTTGGTAAATCATTGCTATTTGCATATACACGAAGACCTGGTTTAGAAATTCTCTTAATACCTGTTATAATCTTTTCGTTTTTGTCTTTTCCATATTTTAAAGTAACTCTCATATCTTTAAAGTTACCATTATCTACTAAATCGTATTTTGCGATATATCCCTCTTTAACAAGAATGTCGGCAATGGCTAACTTCATTTTTGATGAAGGGATATCTACAGTATCATGTTTTGCAGAACTTGCATTACGAATTCTTGTAAGCATATCTGCTATTGGATCACTCATTGTCATTTTTTATTTGCCTCCTTCCTGTTGTATTACCAACTTGCTTTCTTTACTCCTGGAATCTGTCCTTTATAAGCTAATTCACGAAAACAAATTCTACAAATTCCGTATTTTCTAAGATAAGCATGAGGACGGCCACAGATATTGCAACGGCTGTACTCTCTTGTTGAGAATTTCTGTTTACGCTGCTGTTTTACTTTCATAGATGCTTTTGCCATGAAAATCTTCCTCCTTATTTAGCGAAAGGCATATTGAATAATCTCAATAATTCACGTGCCTCTTCGTCTGTATTAGCTGTAGTTACGAAAATTATGTCCATACCCCTTACCTTATCTACTTTGTCGTATTCGATTTCAGGGAAGATTAACTGTTCTTTTATACCTAACGCATAATTTCCTCTGCCATCAAAAGAGTTTGGATTAACACCATGGAAGTCACGTACACGTGGAAGTGCAAGATTTACAAGACGATCAAGGAATTCATACATCTTATCACTTCTAAGAGTCACCTTACATCCGATTGGCATTCCCTCTCTTAATTTAAAGTTAGCGATTGATTTTTTAGCTCTGGTAACAATAGGTTTTTGTCCTGTAATGATTTCAAGATCACCCATTGCAGCATCTAAAATCTTAACATTCTCTCTTGCTTCGCCAACTCCCATATTTATTACAATTTTATCAAGCTTTGGAACCTGCATTATATTTTTATATCCAAACTTCTTTGTTAAAGCATCAACTATTTCGTTTGAATATACTTCTCTAAGTCTGCTACTCAAAATTTATGCCTCCTTCCCAATACTAATCAATTACTTCACCAGTAGATTTTGCGTAACGAACTTTTTTATCTCCGTCGAACTTAAATCCGATTCTGGTTGGTTTTCCTTTGTGTAAATACATTACATTGGAAATATCAATTGGTGCTTCTTTTTCAACAATTCCACCGTTTGGGTTGGTCATGCTTGGCTTTTCATGTTTCTTAATCATGTTGACACCTTCAACAATGATTCTTTTTGTTTTTCTGTTGATGGCAACTACCTTGCCTTCTCTTCCTTTATCCTTGCCGGCAATTACTCTCACAGTGTCATTTTTCTTAATTTTTAATCTTGACATAAGTGGTACCTCCTATAATACCTCAGGAGCAAGTGAAACAATTTTCATAAACTGTTTTTCACGAAGCTCTCTGGCAACCGGCCCAAAAATACGGGTTCCTCTTGGTGTTTTGTCATCTTTAATAATAACTGCTGCGTTTTCATCGAATTTTATATATGAACCGTCTTTACGACGTGCGCCTTTTTTAGTTCTTACTACTACAGCCTTAACAACATCACCCTTCTTTACAACACCGCCTGGTGTTGCATCTTTGACAGTAGCTGTAATAACATCGCCAATATTAGCATATCTTCTGGTAGAACCACCAACAACACGAATACAAAGAATTTCTTTTGCACCTGTGTTATCAGCAACTTTAAGTCTGGTCTCTTGTTGTACCATACTAATATACCTCCTTTATTATTTTGCTTTCTCGATTATTTCTACAAGTCTCCATCTTTTATCTTTTGATAAAGGTCTTGTTTCCATAACTCTTACTGTATCACCTATATTACACTCATTTTTCTCGTCATGAGCTTTTAATTTATAAGTTCTTTTAACAATTTTCTTATATAATGGATGCATTACGTTGTCTTCTACTGCAACAACTACAGTCTTCTCCATTTTGTTACTAACAACTCTTCCAGTACGTGTTTTTCTAAGATTTCTTTTTTCCACGAAGTAATCCTCCTTTCGCAAATTTGATTACTCTATATTATTCTGCAGAATTTGCTTTTTCAGTAATAACCGTCTGAATTCTTGCAATATTTCTTCTTACTTCTTTAATTCTGCTTGTATTTTCTAACTGATTAGTTGCGTTTTGGAATCTTAAGTTGAAAAGTTCCTTTTTAGCAGCAACTAATTTTTCATTTAACTCAGATTCTGAGCTACTTCTTAAGTCTTCTAAATATGTCTTAGTCTTCATTAGATTATTCACCGCCTTCTAAATCTGCACGAGAAACAATTTTGCATTTACATGGAAGCTTATGTGTAGCTAATCTTAATGCTTCCCTGGCTACTTCCTCAGATACTCCTGAAATTTCAAAAAGTACACGGCCAGGTTTAACAACTGCTACCCAATATTCTAAAGTTCCTTTACCAGAACCCATACGAGTTTCAGCAGGTTTAGCTGTAACAGGTTTATCAGGGAAAATCTTAATCCATACTTTACCACCACGTTTTGTATGTCTTGTCATAGCAATACGGGCTGCTTCGATTTGATTAGATCTGATCCAGCATGGTTCTGTAGCTATAATACCGTATTCTCCGTCAGTAATCTTGTTTCCTCTTGTGATTTTTCCAGCCATGGAACCACGGAATTGTTTACGGTGTTTAACTCTCTTTGGCATTAACATTATTTATCGCTCCCTTCCTTGTTTTCCTTAGTAGGAAGTACTTCACCTTTATAGATCCAAACCTTAACACCGATCTTACCATAAGTAGTATCAGCTTCAGCGAATCCATAATCGATATTTGCTCTAAGTGTCTGAAGTGGAATTGTTCCGTCGCTATAGAATTCTGTTCTAGCCATATCTGCGCCACCAAGACGTCCTGAACAAGCTGTTTTAATTCCTAAAGCTCCTGACTTCATAGTTCTTGACATACAGGATTTCATAGCTCTTCTGAATGACACACGGTTTTCAAGCTGTAAAGCAATGTTCTCAGCAACAAGCTGTGCATCCTTATCAGGTCTTTTAACTTCCTTAATATCAACAATTAATCTTTTATCTGTAAAATGCTGAAGTTCTTTTTTAACTTTTTCGATTTCAGAACCGCCTTTACCAATTACAACACCTGGTTTAGCTGTGTAAATAGTAATTTTAACTCTTTCTGAAGCTCTTTCTATTTCAATTTTTGAAACTCCTGCACTGTAAAGTTTCTTTTTGAGAAATTCTCTGATTTTGTAATCTTCGTAAAGCTTATCAGCAAAATCAGCCTCGGCATACCATTTGGAATCCCAATCTTTGATGATTCCGACTCTTAAGCCATTAGGATTAACCTTCTGTCCCATTATTCTCCTCCTTATCTCTCATTTAAAACAATATTAATGTGGCACATTCTTTTCTCGATTCTGTATGCTCTACCCTGAGCTCTAGGCTGAATTCTCTTCATGATAGGTCCCTGAGTAGCATAACATTCTTCGATGTAAAGATTTTCTGCACTTAAACCATTATTGTTTTCTGCATTAGCAATAGCGGATTTTAATAATTTTTCTATAACGCTTGATGCATATCTTGGGCTATAGGAAAGAATAGCAAGAGCTTGATTAACATCTTTTCCTCTGATTGCGTCTAATACGAAACAAGCTTTCTGAACTGAGATCCTCGCATAAGAAAGCTTAGCAAAAGGTCTAGTTTCTCTATTTTTTTCGTTTCTTTCACGTTTAATCTGGCTTCTATGTCCTCTTGACATAAGTAAAACCTCCTTTCAAGCAATCTTATTATTTGGATCTGGACTTTTTCTCGTCCTTTTTATGACCTCTATATGTTCTAGTTGCAACAAATTCTCCAAGTTTATGACCAACCATATCCTCTGTAACATATACAGGAACATGTCTTCTTCCATCATGAACTGCTATAGTAAATCCAACCATCTGTGGAAAGATGGTAGAACGGCGTGACCAAGTTTTGATTACGCTTTTTTCGCCTGAAGCAACCATAGCATCAACTTTCTTTAACAGACTTTCATCTGCAAATGGTCCTTTCTTAAGTGAACGTCCCATAGTTTACCTCCTTATTTCATTGCCCTTCCGTCTCTTCTTCTAACGATGAGCTTATCAGATCTCTTATGTTTCTTACGTGTCTTATAACCAAGTGCTGGTTTACCCCAAGGTGTACATGGACCCGGACGGCCGATTCCAGTCTTACCTTCTCCACCACCATGTGGATGATCGTTAGGGTTCATAACTGATCCACGAACTGTAGGTCTGATACCCATGTGACGCTTACGTCCAGCTTTACCAATGTTAATAAGGTTATGGTCACCATTTCCAACAACACCGATTGTTGCACGGCATCCGATAGGAACCATTCTCATTTCTCCTGAAGGAAGTCTTAAAGTAGCATATTTTCCTTCTTTAGCCATAAGCTGTGCGCTGTTTCCTGCAGAACGTACAAGCTGTGCACCATTTCCAGGAACAAGTTCAACATTGTGAACTAATGTACCAACTGGAATGTTTTCAAGTGGAAGACAATTTCCTACTTTTACTTCTGCATTAGGACCATTCATGATAACTGCACCATCTGTAAGTCCTGCCGGTGCAATAATATATGATTTAACACCATCTTCGTAGCAGATAAGAGCGATATTTGCACTTCTGTTCGGATCGTACTCGATTCCGATTACTTTAGCTTTCATATCATCTTTTCTACGTCTGAAATCGATGATTCTGTATTTTCTTCTTGATCCACCACCACGATGTCTAACTGTGATTTTACCCTGATTGTTACGACCAGAATTTTTCTTTAATGAAACAAGTAATGATTTCTCTGGAGTTTTCTTTGTAATCTCTGCAAAATCAGAACCTGTCATATGTCTTCTGGAAGGTGTATATGGGTTATATTTCTTAATTCCCATTTTGTTTCTCCTTTCAAAACATCAATTTATTCTCACACTTTTATTGTGTATATAAAAGCACCTATGTGCTTAGGCTATATTATAAGCCCTGGAAAATTTCAATATCAGCACTTTCTGCTGTAAGCTGAACAATAGCTTTTTTGGTTTTTGCTGTTTTTCCGTAAACCATTCCTCTTCTTTTGGTCTTTCCGTCTTTGTTCATTGTATGAACTGACTTAACCTTTGTTCCAGGAAACATTTTTTCTACAGCTTCTTTAATCTGAATCTTGTTTGCTTCCGGATGTACAAGAAATGTGTATTTTTTATCTGCCATAAGGTTCATGCTTTTTTCAGTTACAACTGGTTTAAGAATTACGTCATAGTATCCTAATGTAGCCATTATGCATATACCTCCTCAATTTTCTTAACAGCATCCTTTGTAATTACAACTGTGTTGTATTTAAGAATGTCATATGTGTTAATTGCCTCTGTTTTAGCAGCTTTAACTTTTGGAAGATTTCTTGAGGAAAGAACAAGGTTTTTGTTTTCTCCATCATATAAAACTAATGCTTTTTCACCTTCTACATTAAGATTTCCTAAAACTTTAGCAAAATTCTTTGTTTTAACATCCGCTAAGTTTAATTCATCAACAACGATAAATTTATTAGCTTCAACTCTTGATGTAAGAGCAGAGAAGAGAGCAATTCTCTTTTCTTTTCTATTCATCTTGAATGAATAATCTCTTGGTACCGGAGCAAATACAACTCCGCCGCCTTTCCACTGTGGAGCTCTGATAGATCCCTGTCTTGCATGACCGGTTCCTTTCTGTCTCCATGGCTTTCTTCCACCGCCGCTAACTTCTGAACGGGTTTTAGCTTTCTGTGTACCCTGACGTTTGTTTGCGAGCTGATGAACAACTGCCATATGGACTAAATGCTCTTTTATTTCTACGCCGAAAATTGAATCATTTAATTCAATTGTATCGACTTCTTTTCCTTCCATATTATAAACAGATACTTTTGCCATCTGTTAGTTCCTCCTTTCCTAATAAATGTGCCTATTTAATAACCTTTACTGCTTCTTTAACTGTAATTAAAGCTTTTTTTGCTCCAGGTACTGCACCCTTTACTAAGATTAAATTGTCATCTATATCAACTCTTACAACTTCTAAGTTCTGAACAGTAACTTTCTTTCCACCCATACGACCTGGCATTCCTTTTCCTTTGAATACCTTAGATGGTGTAGAACAAGAACCATTTGAACCCTGATGACGATGGAACTTAGAACCATGAGCCATAGGTCCTCTTGACTGACCAAGTCTCTTAATAGCTCCCTGGAATCCTTTTCCTTTTGAAATAGCA
This sequence comes from Acetitomaculum ruminis DSM 5522, assembly GCF_900112085.1. Lineage (GTDB taxonomy): Bacteria > Bacillota > Clostridia > Lachnospirales > Lachnospiraceae > Acetitomaculum > Acetitomaculum ruminis. Next base: position 36,038 of record NZ_FOJY01000005.1, on the reverse strand, counting down.
GTTACATCGATTTTATCTCCAGCCGCAAAGATGTCTGCTTTAATTTCATCACCGAGTTTGTAATCAGCTGCATTCTCAAATGTAAATTCTTTTACATATCTCTTGCAGGCAACTCCTGCTTTTGCAAAATGTCCTTTTTCAGATTTTGTAGCACCGTGTCTGTTTCTGATTTCTTTCTTTCCACTTGCATCTTTGTTAACAACTTTTTCTTTCTTGTCAACAAAACCAACCTGAACTGCTTCATATCCGTCATTCTCAAGTGTCTTTACCTGAGTAACATATACAGGACCTGCTTGAAGTACTGTAACCGGGATAAGTTCATTTGTTTCTTCATTAAAAATCTGAGTCATTCCGACTTTTGTTGCTAAAATAGCCTTTTTCATTCTTAATTTTCCTCCTGGTAATCTACAGCGGATTGCACATTGGCAATCATCCTAGTAACTAGGACTGCAATTATTTTTGTTTCATTTTGATATCGATGTTTACACCAGCTGGCATTTCTAATCTTGATAATGCTTCAACTGTCTTCTGTGTAGGAGCAATGATATCAATCAATCTCTTATGAGTTCTCTGCTCGAACTGTTCACGAGAATCTTTGTACTTGTGAACTGCACGAAGAATTGTTACAACTTCCTTTTTTGTAGGAAGTGGTACTGGTCCACTTACCTGTGATCCATTTTTCTTAACTGTTTCGATAATTTTTTTGGCAGAAGCATCAATAAGCTGATGATCATATGCTTTTAAGATAATTCGCATAACCTGACTTGTTGCCATAAAAAAAGTCGCCTCCTTTTCGCACTTTCTAATAGTACGACAAGCGGTGACTGTACACTCTACCGTGTGTGTCCTGCATTTAATTCGCAAAAAACAAACGGTCTGTTTCCTCTAAGATACATATTGTACAGTGACTTGTCGCCAGTTTCCTAACATGACATTCGCTCCACGGAAAAACCTGCAATGTATGCAGCAACCTCACGCTTCATAGCTATCATGCCACAGCAAGTTATATTATAACTATCTATCATAAATTAGTCAAGTATTATTTTTAAATTTATTCTCTTTTAAATCTTCCCATATGTTTTTAACACATATAAAACATTTTTGACTACCATAAAAAGTTATAAAATCCACTGTACAACTTTTATTAAATCATTCTCTTTTTTTATATCTGGATTATCTTTGGAATGCCGTAATGATTTTTCAGGGTTTACAGTCTGACCTCACCGGGAATTGATCAGCCAGACTGCAAATAAAGATTTGGTTTGAACAGGTTTATTATATAATATTTTTTTTTTTATTTCATGTCCATTTGGCTAGTCTGTTCAATTTTTTTTATAAAATTTTTAAAATTCACTGTATTTTTTTAAAAACCTGGTATTATCAGGTGTTTGTCCACAACATCTATGGTCAGTTGTACATAGGAATCATATCCGGTTTTGTTTAGCATATTGGAAATATGGTATTTTACTCCACTTCTGCTGATTCCCCTTTCTGCAGCTATTTCATTTTGTGTCTTGCCATTTATAAGTGAACGAAGGATTTCTATTTCTATTTCGTTAAAGTCTGCACTTTTACAGGCACCTATTTCAACAACCGGGGTACTGTCGGGATATATGGATTTTCCGGCCATGGTCTGGTCCATTATTTCTAACAGCTTCATTTGTCCCAAATCTTTGTACCAAAAACTTTCACAACCGGCTTTTTTTGCCTTTTCAACAAAGGATACCTCAGGCATTGAAGTAACTATAATAATTTTTATTTTGGGAAACTTTTCTTTGATTCTTATTGCGGCTTCTATTCCGCTGGTACCGTTTGAAGTGCAAACATCCATTAATACAAGATCTATTGCATTTTTTAAACAATATATTTCTGCCATGGCGGCGTTTTCTATTGAATATAAAAGCTTATAATTATCGCTGTTTTTTATGTATAATTCAAAAAGTTCCCTTGGCATTGCCTGATCTTCAACTATCATTACATTAACCATATTTGTTCTCCAATTTCTTAACTTGTTCTCAAATCTTTATTTCTAATACAAACTCCGGACGGAATATAATTCTCATTTCTCCACCGTCTTGTGTGATTTTTTTTCTCAGGGAAGAAAGACCACCACCTTCGCCTATTTCTTTTTCAGGCTTTATTCCATTATTTTTGAATATAAATTTATAATGTCCTTTTTTTTCTTCTATATAAATGTTTACTTCATCTGCATTTGCATGACTTGCTGCATTTATTACATGGGTTCTGGCTGCTGCTATAAATATTTCCATTATTCTTTCATCTTCCGGAACATTTCCAATTAATTTTATTTCCATACCAATGCTTTTTGCAGCCTTATTTAACTGATCAAACAAAAGTAGATTTTCATCGGGATTGTCACCTTTGGAATTTAAAAAAGTTACAACTTCTTTCCATTTTGAAATTATCTGTTCATATTTTAAATAATCATTGTCAAGAATCCATTTTTTACTTGCTAATAGTATTCTTCCCATGGAATCATGAATTAATATTTTTGTATTTAGTATTTCTTCTTTTTTTGTTACTTCGTTTACATTATGACTATATTCAATAAGTTCTTCATTTATTTTTTTTAGTCGTTCATTTTCTTGCGACAGCTTTAATTTCATTTCATATAAATCGGTAACGGGTATTCCTACTATTTGAATAAAATAATCCCCTTTTAATTTAATTGTTTTTTTGTTGAAGGTGTATACATTTTCTTCATCAAGGATTAATTCCCACATTCCATTTATATAATTTGAGTTTTCCACTAATTTTTCGTAGAATCTTTCTGCATTTAACATTGTTTTTCCTGTTAATTCATAGCATATTCGATTCATTGTATCATTTGTAAGTACCGGAAATCCGTTTAATTTGCTATAACAAAGAGCCATAGGTAATTTATCCAGACTTTCTTTTATGGAAATAGGTCCAATATCTTTGAAACGCTTTTTTCGGATATAGATAAATGAGATAATCATTATCAAACAATCTATAAGCAAAAGATCAGTTATCAATATTGTCATATTGTCATTTACTATTATTATCTCTTCCTTCAAGTTTATTCTGATAAGAATAAATACTATTATTTTTAAAAGCAGCAATATGCCCTGTAAGGATATCAAATTTTTGCTTTTTGTCCATTGCATTGAAATAATGAAGGAAAAAACATTGAAGGCTATTAATATAATCAAAAAACATAACAGGTAATTTTCCATTTTTCTTTCCTTTAGCTTATTGTAATCGTCGTTACTTTTCCATCTTTGAAATAATTTATAATTAAATTATCTTGATATATTTCTTGAAATTCGTCCAAACTTTCTATGATTAGTTTTAAATCAAAATCTTCTTTATTTAAGATTGCCCTTACAGCCAATAGTTTTTCTAAATTTTCATAGGTTATTTTTTCAAAAAATTCATATATTCTGATTATTTTATTTGAATCTGTTATTTCATCATTTGACGATATAATTCCCGTGCTTATGTTATATAATGACATATAATCAAAGGATTCTTTTATGGAATATTCAAGTTCTTTTACGGAAATCTCTTTTTCGTTTTCCGTAATAAGCATAAAATTGCTGAGTCTTTTTATAAATACACTTTTTATGCAGATTTTCGCCAACATTTTTTTTGATTCTTCTAATGTAAGCTTTTCGTTTGATATTTTATCAAGTAAATATTTCAAATTAGTTAAATGATTACTTATTTTGTCATTTATTTTGTCATATAGCCTGGTTCTTTCTTCTATTTGTAATGATTTCTTTTTTAATTTCTGCTTTGAGGCCTCGATTTCATTTACTTCTTTTAACTGATTTCCAATGTCTCTTATCTCGTCAAGTATTTCTACTAATTCGCTGATATTTTCCATCCACATTACATAACCACCATGAATTTTTTTTGATTTTATTCTTTCATATTCACTGATTAATAATGTTGATACCTTAGCACTTTTCAAACATCCTTTTGATATATCTTTGAAATTCTGAGAAGAATATACTTTATTTAAATCATCATCTACAACTATTACGCTTATATCTGAATTGGAAAATATACTTTCATAGTAATTATTTGTTATTATAAAGCCTGATGCTACGCAACTTTCCCACATTCCTACTGTCATAAAACACATAAACAGGGTAAGATCCATTATATATGTGCTAATGAAACTTTGGAAAAAAATATATAAAACGCTATATATACAGCCCGTTAGTATAAAGCTTGTAGGCATTAATATGTTTTTTATGCCTTTGGGATTTAAACATTTCAAATATAAATGTATAAATGTTAATAATACCATCAGCAAAACCCACACCATTGCCAGGACATATACTGTTTTATGACTGTAGTTTGCTTCGTATTTTTCAATGCCATCATAGAAATAAAAGGCTTTTTGATGCAGGTCATTTGTAAAAACGCATACTATTAATATTACTGCAGGTATGTAAAGTGCCTTTGTGATTTTAGGCATATTGTAGTTTTCACCCTCGCCAACATAAAAAGACATGAAAAAGCCCATTAATGGTATCATTGTTATAGGGACATAATATAAATACCAAAGATATCTTTTTATACTCTCAGCTTCCACAAAATTATATTTTACAATTCTGACAAAAAGCCAGAATAATACCAGTACTATTGTGAAATATATGTATCGTTTTATTGATTTTTGAAGGATTCTTTTTTGAATGGATACTCCCCAGCCTATAAAAATAAACAGTAAAACTATCAGTGACAAAGTTTCAAGAATTATATCTAATGATGCTATTCCCGTGTCTCTGTTTAATAATTTAAATACTATCAGACCTATCATCATAAAAAATATTCTATAATATTTACTCCAAAACTCCCTGATATGACTTAACAAAGCTCTACCTCTTTATCATTTTTTAAATATATATTTTAATTATAGCAATTTTTTAAATTTCATTCTACAGTAATTTTTTTCAATAAAAAACGCCTCTACCCCTTAAGGTAAAAGCGTTTTATTTTTACATACCTCTTGTTTCGTCCATCATATAAAGAATTGCATTACAGATGCATGCAGCTATGGTGCTGCCACCTTTTCTTCCTTTAGCTATAATATATGGAACATTAGTATCCATTATTAATTCTTTGGATTGTACTACATTTACGAAACCTACCGGAACACCTATGATAAGCTTTGGATCTACCTTTCCTTCGTTTATCATTTCATAAAGTCTTACTAAAGCTGTAGGAGCATTTCCAATGGCAAAGATAACATCTTTTCCCATTTTTGCAGCTTTTTCCATACTTACTGATGCTCTTGTAACTCCTCTTTCTTTTGCTTCTTTTGCCACATCATCATCTGAAATGAAACAATAAACATCTCCACCATATTTATGAATTACTTTCTTGTTTATACCTGCCATTGCCATTTTTGTGTCTGTAACAATTATGGCTCCATTTTTAATGGCTTCCATTGTTTTTTCTACAACATCATCAGAAAATGCCAATAAATCTGCAAATTCAAAGTCAGCAGTGGTATGAATAACTCTCTTGATAATCGGTGCAAGTTTTTCATCTATTTCTTTTCCGCTTTCTTTTAATTCCTGGGTTATTATTTCAAAACTTCTTTTTTCTATATCCATAGGACGTACATTTTCAAGTTCTATCTTCATTTTGCCTCCATTTCCAAATAAAAACTGTTTATTTATTTTTCGATTCCCGGTCTTGATGGAATTCCTTCGTCAAAAGGATGCTTTACTTTTTTAATTTCCGATACATAATTTGCCAGATTAACAAGTTCTTCTGCAGGTTCTCTTCCTGACATTACCACTTCTAATTTTTCTGGTTTGTTTTTTAGAAAATCAAGTAATACTTCTCTGTCAATCATTTCGTAATTGTAACTTGCAATCATTTCGTCAAATACTACCATATCGGCATCAACTTCTTTTACCTTGTTTATTACATTTAAAAGATGTTGGGAATAAGCTTTTTTTGCTTCAGCCTTTTTTTCTTCGGACATGTTAAAGATAAATCCAAAACTTTTATCACAGGTAACTATGTAAATGTTATCTATATTTCTTAAAATATTTAACTCACTGGATTTGTTATCCTTTAAAAACTGGGAAAAAACCACCTTTCTTCCACTACCTGCGCATCTGACTGTAAGCCCTACACAGGCTGTAGTTTTTCCTTTTCCATCTCCGGTATAAATGTGTATTAATCCTTTTTTTTCTTCACTCATATTCCTGCCTCCAGTATTTTATATATTTTATCCATGTCAAGATTCTTTCTAAGTTCTTCTGCCAGGATATCGTATTGTTTTTCTTTATATTCTTTAAAGTCCATGGTTGCAAGATTTGTAATTTCCACGCCTTTTTCGTCTGCCAATGACTTAACTACCGCATTAGCCACATCTTCTTTATCAAATACACCATGGATATAGGTTCCATAAACATTTTTATGGTATGCTCCATCTTGCTTTTCTTCATTACTAACACTGTCTTTTATGTTTGTCATGGTCTTTGCCTGGTCTTTTAAAGTAGAAATACCCATATGGATTTCGTATCCTTCTACTTCAACATTACTAAGTCCTGACAATACACCACTTACTTCCATAAAGTGTCCGTTTACTCTTGTTCTGGTTTTTTCACCTTTAAATTCCGTATCCATTGGAATAAGGCCCATTCCCTTTATAAAGCCGCCCTCTTCTACTCCATCAGGATCACTTATGCTTTCACCTAACATTTGATATCCGCCACATACACCAAATATGACTGTACCCTTGTGGGCAAGGTGTAAAATAGCAGCTTCAAGACCATTTTCCCTCATCCATTTTAAATCTTTCATGGTATTTTTGGTTCCAGGAATAATAACCATGTCAGGATTTTTAAGTTCTTTAACATTTTTTACATAACGAAGAGAAACTCCTTCTATTCCTTCAAATATATTAAAGTCAGTAAAATTAGAAATTCTTGGGATTCTTATTACAGCAATATCAATAAGGGCAGCTTCTTTATTTCCGTCAAAACGCTCTGTCAGAGAATCTTCATCTTCCACATCAATATAAAGATATGGAGCTACACCTACAACCGGCACATTGCATTTTTTTTCAAGATCCACTAGTCCCGGTTTAAGGATGGAAACATCTCCACGAAACTTGTTTACAATCATTCCCTTTATCATCTTTTGCTCATCTTCCGGTAAAAGTTCTTTTGTTCCGTAAAGCTGGGCAAAAACTCCACCTCTGTCTATATCCCCTACAAGTAAAACAGGTGCCTTTGCAATTTTTGCCATACCCATATTTACAAAGTCATCTTCCATAAGGTTTATCTCAGCAGGACTTCCTGCACCTTCAATGACAATTATATCATTTTCTTCTGATAATTTTTCAAAGGCTTTTTCAACTTCCGGTCTGAGTTCATGTTTATATTTATAATAATCTTTTGCCCCCATAACACAGCGTACCTCACCGTTTACAATTACCTGAGAACCTGTGTCATTTGTTGGTTTTAAAAGAATGGGATTCATAAGTACACTAGGCTCTATCTTTGCAGCTTCAGCTTGCATTACCTGGGCTCTTCCCATTTCAAGACCATCTTTTGTAATATATGAATTTAATGCCATATTTTGTGATTTAAAGGGAGCTACTTTATAGCCATCCTGCTTAAAAATCCTGCAAAGTCCTGCCGTTACAAGACTTTTACCCACATTTGACATAGTTCCCTGTACCATAATTGCTTTTGCCATAGCTTTAACACCTCTTTTGCAATAATTTTTTATTTTGATAAAAGTTCTTCAAATAATGAAATAAGCTTCACATTATCCTCATGTCCTCTTACTGCAATTCTATAATATCCGTTTTTTAATCCTACATAATTTGAACAATCTCTTATAAGAATGTCTCTTTCTTTAGTCATTTCTGATAAATTATCTATTGATTTGAAAAATATATAATTTGCTCCATGACCGAATACTTTTATTCCCAATCTATCAAATTCAGATAATAAAAATTCTTTTTCTTCTTTTATCAGTGCTTTTGATTTTTTTACATATTCTGTTTCTTTTAAGGCTGCCACACCTGCCATTTGAGCCGGAACCGAAACACTCCAAGGCTGTGATACTTCTGCCATTTTTTCTAAAAGCTCTTTGTTTGATGTAAGACCAAAGCCCAGTCTTAATCCAGGGATTGCAAATATTTTTGTAAAGGCCTTTAACACAAGAAGATTTTTATTATCTAAAATATCTTTCTCTATGGTATATTTTTCCGGTTCTTCTATTAAATCATTAAAACATTCGTCTAAAACCATTAAAACATTATTTTCACTGCACTTTTTCAAAAGTTTTCTTAAATATTCCGGTGAAGAAAGCCTTCCGGTAGGATTGTTTGGGTTGCAGATGAAAACAATGTCAAAAGTATCATCTAAAGCATCTATAAAACCATCATCAAAAGAAAACTCATTTTCTTCTTTTAAAATATAATATTCAATTTCACAATCTACAGCTCTTAAAGCCTGCTCATATTCATAAAAAGAAGGTGCCGGCATCAGAGCTTTTTTAGGCTTTTTTGCAAAAACCATTGAAAAAATAATATCAGCAGCTCCATTACCACATCTGATATAATCCGTTGGTATTTTTATATAATCTGATATGGCTTCTTTTAATTTACGACATTTTACGTCAGGATAATGTATTGAAAAATCAACACCGGCTTTAGCGGCATCACTGATTCCTTTAGGAATACCTGCCAAATTGATATTTGCAGAAAAATCTATTACTCCGCTTTTATTATAAACATCTCCACCATGTACATGCATCTTTATATCTCCTTTTAAAAACTGTTCTGGTTACATTCCTTTTATTTGGTAAAGCGGACATTCGGAATCCGCTTCGCTACTTCCTCATGAACGCAGTGGCACTTTGTGCCACCTGTCAGAAGGGGCTTCCCCCCTTCTGACACTAGTAAGCTTATACCCCCGCATAAAGCTTACGCTTTTGAAGCGGGGGATTGCTTACACTGCGTTCACACTCTACCTAGAAAGGGATTATATGAAATACAAACCCTCCAATAAGACATTTAATTGACATAAATACCAATAGACTTACTGCTGATGACATATATAAAAGTGCATTTGCCCTTTTTATATCGCTTAATACTATAGGTCTAAGTTTGTCTCCGATAGTTTTTTTCTTTACAACTTTTCCAAAATATACTGCATCTCCTGCAAGCTCCACTCCCAAAGCTCCTGCCATAACTGATTCTGTCTGTGCAGAATTAGGACTTGCGTGATTAAACCTGTCTCTTAAAAAGATTTTTTTTGCATTTTTATAATTAAGTCCTAAAAGTCTGGAAGAAAAAATCATAAGCCAGCCTGCAATTCTTGCCGGGAAAAAGTTTAATACATCATCTAATTTGGCTGCAACTCTTCCAAAATACATGTATTTGTCATTTTTATAGCCTACCATGGAATCCATTGTGTTTACGGATTTGTAGAAAAATCCACAGGCAGGCCCTGCAATAGCAAGATAAAGCATAGGTGCTATTATACCATCTGCTGTATTTTCTGCAATTGTTTCAACAGTAGCCTTAATTACTCCTTCTTTGGAAAGATTTTCGGTATCTCTTCCAACTATCATGGAAACTGCTTTTCTTCCGGCATCAAGACCTTCTTTATTTAAAGCTTCGTAAACTTTCATGCTTTCATCTTTTAAGGCTTTTGTTGCAAGTATCTGATAACACATTATGGTTTCCAGAATAAATCCCAGCCAGATGCTTATTTTATAGGCTATAAAAATAAGAGCCAATGGAAATACCGTTGATAATATTGTTACGATTATTACAAGAAAAATCCCGGCTATAAATTCTCCTTTGTCAGTCTTTGGAAACAATTTACGCAAAAATTTTTCAGTAATTGTAATAAGCCATCCGATTGCTCTGATAGGATGCCATAAAAATCTGGGATCACCAATGACCATATCCAGTCCATAGCCTGCTGCCAATGCCAGCAAACCTAAAAAATAGTACATTTTAAACATTCTTTCAACCTGTCCTCTTTCTAATCTCTTTTTATCCTTTTACCCCTACAGGGCTTATTTCTGAAATAATTTTTCCCTTTTCATCAATTTCATAGGAAAAACCCTCTGCATTTTCCGGATGATATTTATAAAAATCTTCTGAAGATAATAGTTTTTCCATGATGCTCATAATAGTTCCTCCATGGGCTACTATGGCTAAATTAGCAAATCCCTTATTTTGGGCAATCGCTATAGCTTTTTCATAGCCTTTTATACATCTTTTTGTAAAATCCTCATGGGCTTCGCCACCGGGAAAAGGCATCATGCCATTACTGTCTATCCATTTTTGATAGTTTTCATTTCCGGATAGTTCTTTATAATTTTTGTTTTCAAATTCACCAAAATTACATTCTTTTAAATCATCTATTATTTCATATTCCATGTCAGGATATATAATTTGGGCTGTCATAATGCATCTTTTAAGGGGACTTGTAAATAAAATATCCGCCTTTGGATAGCATCTTTCTTTTAAGAGCCTGATCCCTTCTTCACATAAGGGTTCATCTGTAACTCCAATGTATCTTTTTAATGTGTTTCCATAAGTTTTTGAATGCCTTATCAGTATTATTTTCACTTTTCTTACCCTTCTAAATCAATCTTTATCCTTTGATACATGTTCCGATTCCGCATAACACCCTGTAAACTTTTTTAGAATTTTGGGCTAAAATTGTGCCACATCTTCCGGTGGCTTCTCTGGCCTGTCTTTCCAGGGCATCAATGGGAACTATGCCATTTCCTACTTCATTTATAATTATAATGGCGTCAGGATTATTCTTTATTACTGTTTCAGTAACTTCTTTTGGGTCTTTTCCATCTTTAATAAGCCTTTTTATCAAAGTATGAAAATTGTTTATAATTTTTCCCTGGTAAATACTTTCAATATCGCATTTTTCTCCATCAACAATATCTTCTTTAGAAAATCCTGTTTTTTCCAAAGCAAAATTTAATTTCCCCTGAAATGCTCCACCTGTAATTAACCACATATTATTTCTCCTATCTGAATATTGTCACGGCAATTACTACCCATAATGCCATAATAAGTTCTGACATTTGTACAAAAAATCCAGCCAAATCTCCTGTTATTCTTCCAAATTTTGAGTAGGACATATGTCTGTAATATCCATAAAATAATAATTCTATAATAAATTCTAATGTTCCAACTAAAGGATCTAACCATATCAGTAGTCCCAGACAGGCAATTATATAAATAATCATAGTTATTGCCACATTTTTTTTCTGGGCTGAATCTGAAAATGTATGCACAAGACCGCTGTTTTTTGCACATTTAAAGGTGACAACCGCCAAACCGCTTAGTGCTCTTGAAAGAACAAAACTAACTGTAAGAAGCAATATGCATTTTAATTTAATATCATACCATACTGCAAAATCTAGTATAAAATAACAAACGCAGGTTATTATTGCAAAAGCTCCGGAATTGGAATCTTTCAGGATTTCCAATCTTTTTTCCATGTCCTGATAGGAACTTATTCCATCTGCCGTATCCAAAAGTCCGTCAAGATGGATTCCTCCGCTTACTACTACCGGAATCAGAATAAGTATTGCTGTTCTTAAGACATTATTTATATCAGTTTTTAATAATAATAGATTTGCCAGATATACAAGAACACCTATGACTACTCCTATTAATGGGAAAAAGCTCATTGCATATCTCATATTTTCCTTTGTCCATTCAATCCTAGGCATGGGTATTTTTGAATACATGGCAAATGACACAATAATGCTTTGTAAAATATTTTTCATTTTATAATCCTTCCTGGCAAAATATTTTTTTAATATTCTTTCTATTTTATATCAATGGGAATTCCAAATACTACCTCAACAACTCTATCTGCTCTTTGGCAAAGCCATTGATTTATAAGTCCTATGTTTTTTATATATTTAACACTTTCTTTTTCGTAGGCTATGCCATCTTCAAAGACATTATTTGTAACCACCACCAGATTTTCTGTCTGGGACAGCAAGTGTTTTAATCCTTCTTTAATGGCATCAACACAGTCTTTTCCCGCACCTTCCGGTGAAAACATCTCATTTGCAACCAAATTTGACATACATTCAAGCAAGGCTGATGAAGCCTTTGGCATATTGACCTTTTCAAGATGTGTCTGACATTCAATGGTATCAAAATTCTTTTTAGCCCTCATTTTTCTGTGTCTTTCTATTTTCTTAAATGCTTCTTCATCAAAAGGCTGCATGGTTGCCAGATAAAATAAATTATTTCCTTTGTTTTCATTGATTATAAGGGATTCAGCAAATTCAGATTTTCCACTGCCGCTTCCTCCGATAACTACTCCTAACACTTTCTACCTCCAAAATAAAAGAGGGCAATCCTACCAATATGGTGAATACGCCCTCCTATATCCATTTTTATATTTCATATTATTATAAGCCAAGAGTTTTAATAAGAAATTTAAAGCTTTCCATTTCAAGCATTAATATCATACTACTTTGAAATTCTACATTTTTTATAACAAAATGCTCATCAATAAGCACAACCTTATCACCAGGCTCTGTCATCTTTTCAGAACCGGCATCTAAAATATTATGTACCTCATCAAGCATAATATGAGGTGGTCTAATATCGATAGTAAGGCTTGTTAATTTTGCCAAAGCGTTTACATAACTTGCTGTTGTAATATTTCCTATCTCACAAAGAGCGGATGCAGCCATTGGTTCCATTGTTGAAAGATTATCTATTTCTATTCCTAAAAAAGGTTTTAGTAACTCATTAACAAAATACCTGTGAAAAATAGTAGTCATAGAACCTTTTAAATCAACATCAACATCTATAACTATACCGGCTGTCTCGCCTTTTTCAACTGTGATAAGTTTTATAGCCTCTTCATAATCTATAATTTTGACATCTGGTACTGTAACATTTACCATACAATTTAACATAGATGAAAGTGCAGTAGCTGCATTTCCTGAGCCAATATTTCCCACTTCCTTCAATGCATCAAGATGTACTTCGCTAATTTCAAACATATAGTTTACCTCCCCCTAATTGCTTTCCTGATCATCTCGCTCTTTTAGCAATTGATAAATTTCAATCTTAATAGACTCACGTTCAGGCAGACCAATAAATATACATCCATATACAAATCCGTCATCTACTTTTTGACTTCTGATAATTTTCAATACTGTATGAATTTCTTCTTTTGTCCAAATAATGATACGAGTGTCGTAAAAAGTCCCAACATTCAATTCGTAGGAAGATTTAAAAGCCAGTCCCGCTGTTGATATATCCATAGTTTCTACATGAAGATACTTTTCAGTGGTTATTTCTTCTTCACTTATACATTCTAACTGTACCGAAACATCCAACGGTAGTCTTTTATATTTTCGTCTCTCTGCGCTCATAACAATTCTCCTTTTGCCAAGTTTACTCTGTATTTTTAATAAGATATTATATAATATTTTATTTCAACATATGACTAAAAGATATATCGGACATTTATTTTTTTTGTTGATTATGAATTGCAAATTATTAAAATTTTAATTATAAAGGCTTATATGCTTCTATTTCAATGTCGCTAAAGGTACTCATTGAGTTATAAACTGCAAGTGAAAGGTCAAGTAACGGATAGAGGGCAACTGCTCCGGTACCTTCTCCTAAACACATATTTGCTGTTATAATTGGATCTTTTTCTAATTTATCAAGCATCATTCGTCCGGCAGGCTCCTTTGATACATGAGAAGCTAAAATATAATCATTTGCTTCTTTCTTCAATAAAACTGCACATAAAGCGGCAACAGAGGAAATAAATCCATCAATTATACAAGGTATTTTTAAGGCGGCACAGCCTAGGAATACTCCGCAAAGTCCTGCAATATCAAGGCCTCCCACCTTTGAAATGACATCGATTGGGTCGTTTTTGTCAGGCTTGTTTAATTCAATTCCTTTTTCTATTGCCTTAATTTTTTTATTTAAGCCTTCAGTTGTAAGTCCGGAACCTTTTCCTGTAACTTTTGAAGCCTCAACGCCTAAAAGAACAGTAGCTACCGCTGAAGAAGTTGTGGTATTTCCAATACCCATCTCTCCTGTAGCAATGATTTTATAACCTTTTTGACTAAGCTCAAGCACTTTATTTATACCAGTTTCTATAGCACTGATGCAAACCTGTCTTGTCATGGCTGCTTCTTTTGTAAAGTTTTTTGTTCCATAAACCTTCTTTTGTGAATGATCTACCCTGGTATCTTTTACCATTCCCACATCCATAGGGAAAAGATCCACATTAAGTTCTTTACACATTACTGCTACACTGGTAGCACAATCCAGAAAATTTTCTGCAACAATTGCTGTTACGGAATTATCTGTCTGAGTTACACCTTCTTCAACAACTCCATTGTCAGCACACATGATAATAAGTCCTTTTTTGTCAAGGTTTACTTTAACATTTCCATTTATCGCAGCAATTTGCATTATGGAATCTTCAAGCTTACCAAGACTGTGAAGAGGTTTTGCTATATCATCCCAATGCTTTTTTGAAGCAAGATAGGCTTCTTTATTAATTGGTTCAATTTTTTCTAATGTTTCTTCTAATGTCATAATGTCTCCTATCTATCTGACCGAAATTATCTTTCTTTTTTATAATGTGAACATTTTTTTACAAAACTGAAAGCAAAATCCGGATTTGAATAGTAATATAAATGAGGAAAACCTGCTGCAAAAGTATCTGAAACATTTATGCAGTCCCATTCTTTATTTCTGTTTGGTTTCTTTGCAATAAATCCGTCACCGTTACAATCTGAATCAAAATAGTGAAACTCGTGGGCTTTTATTTTTTCCCCTTTTTTAGCCAGCACATTATCTTCTTTTGATACAAGTTCCACATATCCGAAACGGTTTAACTTTTGGGTTCTGAATGCTTTACCTTTTATGATGCCTGCCATATTATAGGAAATACCGTCCATTCCTTCCATAAAATCATGTAAATACATAAAACCGCCACATTCTGCCAAAAAAGGAAGTCCGTTTTCAATTTTATTTTTAATCTCATTTAACATGCTTTTATTTTGGGATAATTCTTTCGCAGCCAGTTCAGGATAACCGCCGCCTAAAAGCAGGCCGTCACAATCAGGCAAATGAGCATCATGAAGAGGGGAAAATTCCACTATCTTTGCTCCCATCTTTTCAAATGCTTCTATATTATCTGCATAGTAAAAGCAAAATGCTTCATCCCTTGCCACTGCAATTACCGGTTTTTCATCTTCCGGAAGTTTTTTTAAAGTCACTTCCTTAGCATCTAAATCCGGTGCTTTCTTTGCCAGCTCTATAATTTCATCTATTTCAACTGTTTCTTCTAATATTTTTGATAATTCATTAAGTTTTTCTGATAAATCACTTATTTCATCAGGAGTTACCAAGCCTAGGTGTCTACTTTCAATAACTAAATCCGGTACTGAAGGTACATATCCAAAGGCCTTTATTCCCAATTCATTTTCTATTTTTTCCTTTATGGAAGGATACAGGCTCTTAGGAAGTCTGTTTAAAATAACACCTTTTATTTTATTATCTTTTTTGTAATCCAAAAAACCTTTTATAAGTGCCAGTATGGAAAGACTCATTCCCTTTGTATCCACTACAAGTATAACGGGAGCATCCAGGGTAAGAGAAAGATCATAAGCACTTCCTTCATGGGATTTCAAACCCATTCCATCATAAAACCCCATTACACCTTCTATAACGCTTATGTCACAATCTTTAGCATTTTTCTTGAAAAGGTATTTTGTTACTTCCTTTCCGGTAAAAAATGTATCAAGATTTCTTGATTTTGCTCCTATTACTTTTGAATGAAACATAGGATCTATGTAATCCGGACCGCATTTAAAAGATGCTATTTTCATTTTTCTGTTTACCAGTGCCTGCAATAAACCACAGGTTATCAGGGTTTTACCGCTTCCACTTGAAGGCGCTGCCAACATAAATCTGCTCTCTGCCATAGACTTTCCTTTCTATTTACCATTTCCGGTACAGGAAATAATATAAATAGGGTTTTCTCCCATCATCATATGATATCTTCCTATACTTTTTGACTTACCAACTGCCACACTTACTATATCTTCATCAACTACCTCAAATTCTTTAAGGCATTCCAAAGTTTCAGACACAGTTTCTAAAGCAATAGCATTTACAACTATCCTGATATTTGGATTTTTCTTAAGAAGCAGTGCAAATATCTCTTTCATATTTCCGGAGCTTCCACCAATAAAGGC
The DNA here is from genome assembly GCF_900112085.1 of Acetitomaculum ruminis DSM 5522. Taxonomy (GTDB): domain Bacteria; phylum Bacillota; class Clostridia; order Lachnospirales; family Lachnospiraceae; genus Acetitomaculum; species Acetitomaculum ruminis. Next base: position 19,763 of record NZ_FOJY01000005.1, on the reverse strand, counting down.
ATGAGTCGGAACAGGTAAATCCTCCATTGCTTCCGGTGCCAGCCCTTCAATTCTTTCAAGATTTGTAACTCCCATTTTTTCCTGGTTTTGCCTGATAAGGTCTAAAGCTTCTGCTTTTTTTTCTATGGAATAAACCATTCCTTCTCTGGCAACTTTTGCCATTTCTATGGAAACAGAACCGGTTCCTGCTCCCACATCATATATAACAGAATCTCTTGTAAGTCTAAGTTTTGAAAGAGATATGCTTCTAACCTCCTCCTTTGTCATAGGAACTTTTCCTCTTATAAATTCTTCATCTGCTATTCCATGGGTAATAACGGAATTTTTTGCAGATTCATTTATAACAAATACAACACAAAGTGCGTCAAATTCTCCTGACAAAAGTTCATTAGGCTTAGCCTTGGTAATTCTTTCGTTTTCATAGGAAAGATTTTCTCCAACATAAACTGTCACATCTGAAAGATTGTATTTTATAAGTTTTTGTGCAAATTCCTTTACACAATCTTTTCCTCCCAATAAAGAAAAGACCTTATAATTGTTTTTTATGGCAGAAATTACATTTTCATTTCTTCCATGGATACTGGCAAGATATGCATCATCCCAAGAAAACTGCAGCTTTGAGGCAAAATATACTACAGATGAGATGCCGCTTAATACCTTAACTTCATACTCTGAAAGAAAATCTAACAATTTCTTTGTTCCACTGTAAAATCCCACATCTCCTGACATGGCAACAACTATATATTCATATTCTGAATGTTCTTTAATATAATCAGAAATCTCCTGTGGCTTATAGGAAATAAATACCGGTTTTTCATATATTTTAAGATTTTCAACCATTCTTCCTGCGCCGATAATCAAATCTGCATCCTTGCAGGCCTTTTGTGCCTCCACGGTCATGTTATCCATATTTCCCATGCCAATTCCTAAAACTGTAATATTTCTTTTCGGGGTAATATTAAAGAAATGACAAATTTCTTTTTTTACTTCTTCAAGGCTTAAGCCTTCATCTATATTACTTCTTCCTACAAGAATAACCTTACAGCCGGTTTCAAGACAGGCATCTATCTTTTCTTCAAAGCCTCCTGCTCTGCCGGATTCCTTTGTAACAAGATATTTGGCATTTGTCATATTTATAAGGGCAACATTCATTTCTTTAGAAAATGGTCCCTGCATACAAATAAGATTTTTCCCTTCAAAGCCTAATTCACCGGCTTCTTTTGCGGAAGTCACGGTAGATAAGACTCTTGCAAATACTCTTTCTTTATAATCAGGAATAATGGTATATTCCTTTAATTCTTTACTGCCTGTGGTCAAAAGAATGTTTCCTGTTTTATCCTTTAAATACATTGCTGCTTGTTTTACACTATCTACCTCAACAAAATCTCCGGAAAAATCCTCATTTTTTCTAAGAAATCTGAGATATTTTTTTCCCTGATTTTCACATGCTTTTTTTATATTGGCCGTCACTTCTTTTGCATAAGGATGAGTAGCATCAACTACAAGGTCAATGTCCTTTTCCTTAATAAATTCAGACATTTTTTCCGAGTCCATTCTCTGGCTTAAAATGTTTAAGCCAGGAATGTCACAAAGCAGTTTTTTTCCATAATCAGTAGCTACTGAAACATAAGTATTTAAATCATTCTTTACACAATACCGGGAAAGAATTCTTCCTTCCAGGGTCCCTGCAAAAATCAAGACATTTTTCAAAACCCTGCCTCCTATTATTTATCTAGCTTATATCCTCTTGGTGTAACCATTTTCCCATTGATTTCTTTTGTCTGGGAATTTCCAATGAAAACAGTTGTAAACATATCTACTTTTGTATCTCTTAATTCTTTTAAAGTCATTACTTTAAAGAATTCTCCTTCGCGTCCTATATTGTTTACAATTCCACATACTGTATCTTCTGATTTATGTTTTAACATAATATCACATGCTTTTTGAAGATAATCATGACGTTTTTTACTTGACGGGTTATAAAGAACAATACCAAAATCAGCTGCAGATGCGTTTTCTAATCTCTTTTCAATTTTTTCGATAGGAGTAAGAAGGTCGCTTAAGCTGATAAGGCAAAAATCATGAATAAGAGGGGCACCTAAAACAGCTGCTCCACCGATAGCTGCAGTAACTCCTGCTACTGTTTCAACTTCAATATCTGGATATTCTGCTCCTATTTCAAGCATTAATCCTGTCATTCCATAAACTCCGGCATCACCTGAGCAAATCATGGCTACAGTCTTGTTTTGACTTGCAACTTCAAAAGCAAGCTTGCATCTTTCAACTTCCTTTTTCATAGGTGTTGTCATAAATTCTTTGTCAGAAAAGTGTTCTTTTACCAGGTCAACATAAACTGTATATCCAACTATTACATCACAGCTTTTTAAAACATTGGCTGCCTTAATGGTCATCTGCTCATATTCTCCCGGTCCGATTCCTACTACATATATCTTACTCAAATTTTACACTCCAATCCGAAAGTGCCAATGCAGCTGTAACTCCGTCATTAGCTGTCTTTCTAACTATTATATTTATTTCTTCGTCATCGTTTTTAGAAGCGCTTTTTTTTGCACTTCTTTCACATACATTATCAACACCTGCAATATTTTTAACAAAGGCAGATGCCGAAAAGTCTCCTTTTACCTGTAAAAGCTCCTTTGAAGTATATACAATAAAAGGGATTTCCACTTCCTGTGCAAATTTAATTATTCCCTGTTCATCTTTTTTAAGATCAACACTTGATACATCTTTTATGGAATGAATTGAAATATTATTCTTTTTTAATGTATCTAAAATATGTTTCTTAACAGATTCAAAATCCTTATTTTTCCTGCATCCCACTCCTAAGCTTGCTATTTTGGGAATCAAGTGAAGTGTATTTTTAAACACTTTACTGTTTTCATCCAAAGTAACATGAATGCCTATTTCCTTTTCTAAAAGTTCAGGTTTTTTTGAATCTTTTTCATAGGTAAGTGCTTTGTCAATGTTTCCTTCAATGGGAAAATCGCTGACAAAGCCTACATATTTATGTTCTAAAACTGAAGCTGCTACTTCTTTTGCAAGCTTCATTTCCTTAATGTACATATTGTTTTTTACGGCAAATACATCAACTGCAAAGGTATTATTGACATCTGTAGCAGTTGTAATTACCGGAAGAGCTCCCGTTATTTTTGAAAGTTTTAAGGTAAGCTCATTGGCACCGCCAATATGTCCTGATAACAATGATATAACAAAATTTGCCCTTTCATCCATAACAATAACCGCCGGGTCTGTTGTCTTTTTTTCAATAAAAGGTGCAATACTTCTAACAGCTATGCCGGTAGCTGAGATAAAAATAATGGCATCATCCTTAAAATGTTCTTTTGTCCATTCCTTTAAAGGCTTTCCCGTTTCTAAAAGACCATATTTAGAAGCATATTTTGAAATAGCATAGGCTTTTACATCATTGTCTTTTTTCAGTTTTTCTAAAATGTTTGCGTTAACTTTACTACCGTTATCAGTAAAGCTTACTATTGAAATGTTCATTTTTAGTTGTGTGAGCTTTTTGTCGCCTGACGGAATTCTGTGGTGAATTCAGGATTATAAAGTTCTGAACGGTCATAGTTTGTATGAGCAACCACATCTCCTACTATGGTAAGAGCTGTCTTTGTAATATTATTATCGGCAGCTGTTTTTGCAAGAGTTTCAAGGGTACATACAAAGGTCTTCTGATCAGGCCAGGTGGCCTTGTATACTAATGCACAAGGAGTATTTGGCTCATAGCCCCCTTCAATAAGTTTCTTTGAAAGTTCTTCTAACATTCCTGTACTTAAAAAGATTACCATTGTAGCATGATGTGCGGCAAAGGTTGAAATTTCTTCCTTTGGCGGTACAGGTGTTCTTCCTGCCATTCTTGTAATTACCACACTTTGAGATACATTCGGTAATGTATATTCAAGATTTAATGCACTTGCTGCTCCTGAAAATGAGCTAACTCCCGGACAATAGTCATATTTAAATCCCAAATCATCAAGAATATCCATCTGCTCTCTTATGGCACCGTAAAGACAAGGATCTCCAGTGTGAAGACGAACTGTAGTCTTGTTTTGAGCCTCTGCCTTTTTCATTTCTTCAATAACTTCTTCTAAAGTCATGTAAGCGCTGTTAAAAACCTTACAATCTTCTTTTTTATATTCAAGCAATGCTTCATTAACCAATGAACCTGCATATATAATTACATCTGCCTCCTGAAGCATTTTCTGACCTCTAACTGTAATAAGATCAGCTGCTCCTGAACCTGCTCCTACGAAATGTATCATTTATTCTTCCTCCTTATCATTATCCTTAACTATTATAAGTGAATAATAACCTGCTGCTTCATTGATTTCATCAATATTGTTATATATTTTTTCGTCAGGCATGCCACAGTTTTCAATCATCATTCCTTTGGCACCTGATTTTTTCAAAGCTTCCTTTACAAGAGGAAGTTTCTTTCCTGCCTTCATTAAAACCTTAGTTCCAGGTAATTTTAAGGCATCTTCAATACCATAAGAGGATGGAATAACATGAAGAGGTTGAGCCTTTTCAACAAGTCCCATGTCAAACTTGGCTGAAACAGCACAAAATGATGTAATCCCACTGATTATCTCTGTTTCATATCCTGCTTTATTAACAAGCTTATGAACATAAATATATGTAGAATATATGGTTGGATCACCTAAAGTAAGAAAAGCCACATTTTTACCTGATTTTAAGTACTCTATTATTTTTTGAGCGGCTTCATTATGATATTGATTTAATTTTTCTTTATCCTTGGTCATTGGCATGTCAACAGGAAGCATTTCTTTATCATCTAAATCTTCCTTAACCTGCTTTACAATCTTGTAGGCTACAGAGGTTTTAATGTCTTTTGTAGGAATAGCTATAACCTCACACTCATTGATAACTCTTAATGCCTTAAGTGTAAGAAGTTCCGGATCTCCCGGTCCGACACCTACTCCAAATAACTTTGTTGCCATACTGTTCTCCTTTCTTAAAACGCCTTTTATAAGTAAAGCGGACATTTTAAAAATCCGCCTTTACACTTTCTTTTTTAAAAATCTATATCTAATATCAGTCTTTTTTATTATGTTCTTTTTTAATAAGGTCCATTAAATCATCTGCATTAGTGGTTCTTCCAAGTTCTCCATATACATTTGAAAAAACAATGGCTCCCATTTCTATGCTCTTTCTGCATCTGTGTTCAAGATAAAATTTAATTTTAGGCATCATAATATCCATTACCTCTTTCATGATTTTCTTTTCCTCTAATATGGAAAGAGCATCATCAGTGGTAACGCAATCCATCATCCTTTTTAAAGTATCCGGGTCGGCTCCTGCCATTAAAGCATTTGCAACCAGTATTTCCATTCTTGCATCCGAACATCTGGAATGGGTATTCATGATTCCTGCTGCCAGTTTGACGAATTTTCCGATATGGCTTACAAAAAGTATTCCCTTTACTTCAAGATTTACTGCCATATCAATGGTATCACCGATGTAATTTGAACTTTGAATTATATCTTTTTCGTCAAAGCCAAAATTAGCAACGGCATAATCCGTACCATAGTTTCCGGGAGTAATCAATAAATACTTCTCACCTGCTGCACAATGAAGGCTCATCTCAGCTTTTATGCTGGCAATCAAAGCATCCTCGCTCATTGGCTCCACGATACCGCTGGTGCCTAATACAGAAATACCTCCTACAATCCCAAGTCTTGGATTAAAGGTCTTTTCTGCCAGTTCTTCACCTTGAGGAATGCTGATAATTACATCCATACCACCATCATAAGCCATATCTTCGATAACTTTAGTCACTTCATCGCTTATCATCTGACGGGGTACCCTGTTTATGGCAGCATTTCCCACAGGCTGATCAAGTCCCGGTTTCGTAACTCTTCCTACACCCTTTCCTCCATCAATATGAACGCCCTGGTGAGGATTCTTATTAACGCGGGAAAAGACAAGAACATTGTCAGTTACATCGGGATCATCTCCACTGTATTTTTTAACGGCACATTGTGCGTATGATTCACCATTTTCATCAACAATAACCGGCTGAAGTATTTCGAGATTAAGTAATATTCCTTTAGGAGTCATTAGCTCCACATAATCAACCTTCTTACCGGAAAGCAACATAATGGCCGCTGCCTTTGAAGCTGCTGCTGCACAGCTGCCTGTTGTATACCCAAATGCAAGTTTTTTGTTATTTTTCACAACATATTTGCCTTCTAATCCATTATTTCTGTTCATTTGGTATAGTTTTTACCTTTCTGATGATATAGTCATTTGATATTATACATCCAAAAGCCTTCCTAGACAACCAAAAACATGGAAAATAAGTCAGCTTAAAATCTGGTATGCTTATTTTTTATTTATCTGGTAGTTTTAATAATGCCAGTTTTTGTATACTATATATAAAACAAATTAAACACTATAAATCATACATGAAAAATAGGATTTAGGAGGAATAAAAAAATGCGTAATGAAAATCTTAGAACTTTAACAATTGCGGCATTGCTTACGGCTTTAACCACTCTTTCTACAATGGTCATCAAGTTTCCTACCGTAACCTTTGGATACATTCATTTGGGAGATGGCTTCGTACTTCTTAGCGGAATAATATTAGGACCTTTTTACGGGGGACTTGCAGCCGGCATAGGCTCAATGTTTGCAGACCTTTTTAGTGGATATGCAATATTTGCTCCGGGAACCTTTATAATAAAAGCTGCTGCCGCTTCAATCATTGGATTTGTTTTTCATAAATTTAAAAATGACTTTTCCATTTCTTCAAACAGAAACAAAAAAGTCATCTTCGGTGGCATACTTGCAGAAAGCGCCATGGTTTTAGGTTATGTTTTATACGAAACATTACTTAATGTCATCACTACTGCTTCATATACATCTCAGTCAATCTTTAAGGGCTTTTTACTGGCCTCAACAGGAATTCCTTTCAATATCGTTCAGGGAATTACAGGGATAACAATATGCTTTTTTATGCTCCCTGTACTTTTAAAAATCGAGTCAGCAAAAAAACTTATCATAAAGTAGATTAATCAATTTTATTATTTTCAAAAAATTCTTTAAAGGCAGAGGAAGAGACATTTTCCTTTGCCTGTTTTAATTCATAGCTTTCCTTTGCATTAACAAGGGTATGTTTTACTTCTCTTTCAAAGTCCCTTGCAGAAAACAGCTCACATCCCTGTCCTCTAATTATCACCTGCTCAACCCCGTCAGAGGTGGCTACGGTAACATTATATTTATGACCGATTTCATGGGCGGTTTTTTCTATATAAGCATCAGCAGTTTCAGCCTCTTTGGTATATACCACATGGATATTGTTGTATTTGTAATGATGTTCCCTGCCTCCTTCTACCTTGTAGGCATCAAATACCAATATCAGGCTGCAGTTTTTGTATCCCTGATAATTGGACAAAATATCCATCAGTCTTCCTCTTGCCGCTTCAAAACTTACTTCTGACAATTGCCTTAATTCATCCCAGGCATATATAATATTGTATCCGTCTACCAAAAGATATTCCTTGGCACCTGCTTTTTTCTTTCCTTTATAATGAAGCTCTGCATCTGAAACCACAGGTTTTGACTTTTTATTGTAGCCTTTTTTTCTGTTTTCATCACTTCTAAAGGTTCTGTTAAAGATTTCATCCAAATCTTCGCTGCTGTATTTTTCACTTTTACTTTCAAGGGCTCTTTTTTTGGCCTGTAAAATATCTTTGCCGGTAATTTCTGTGCTTAAAGCTTCATTTTCTTCAATTTCAGCTGCCTCCATATCATACCATGGAACATAAATACCTGCTCCATGGGAACAGTAAATCGAACCTGTAGGATTTTTTAAATCAAGCTCCGAATCATAATTCATTTTTTCAATAACTTCTTCTTCGTTATGACAAGGACCGTAGCCTCTCATGGATAAATTTATTATACCCTCATTTTTCGTATAGGCCAATAATTCGCTCTGGTAGCCTTCCATGGTGGAAACAGGAACTTTTCCGTAGATAAAACACTTATCTTCTACTGTTTCCTGGGACAAAATTTTTCCATACATCTTTTCCATGTCCGTCATAACCCTGCCCACAAAATTTAGGGGTACCTGTATATTAAAATCATAATAAGGCTCTAAAAGCCTTGATTTTGCCTTTTTTAATCCCTGTCTTACAGCTCTATAGGTAGCCTGTCTAAAGTCTCCCCCTTCTGTATGCTTTTCATGGGCTTTTCCACCTATAACGGTAATTTTCATGTCTGTTATTTTTGAGCCTGTTAAAACCCCTACATGCTCTTTTTCCTTTAAGTGGGTTAAAATCAGCCTTTGCCAGTTTTTAGCAAGCAGTTCTTCACGACAATCCGTATCAAATTCCATACCGCTTCCTTCTTCTAAAGGCTCTAACAAAAGATTTACATGGGCATAATGACGAAGTGGCTCAAAATGGCCTATTCCCACTACCGGCTCTTCTATGGTTTCTTTGTAAACAATGGTTCCGCTTCCAAATTCAATATTCAAATCAAATCTATCCGAAATAATATTATTTAATATTTCTATCTGGACTTCCCCCATTATTTTTACAATTATCTCCTGGGTTTCTTCTATCCATTCAATGCTAAGGGAAGGCTCCTCCTCCATAATTTCCCCTAGTTTTTTAAACATACTAAGGGGATTTTCACCCTTTGGCAAAATTATCTTATAGGAAAGATAGGGTTCAATCATATTTAAGGTATTATTTTTTTCAAAGCCAAGTCCTTCATTTGGAAAGGTGTTTTCAAGACCTGTTACGGCACAAACAGTACCTGCCATAACTTCATTTACAGCCTCAAAGCCATCTCCTGAGTATAATCTGATCTGAGTTACTTTGTTTTCCCAGGGTTTTGGAGCACTTTCATCCTTTAATAAATCCCTTACTTTTAAGGTTCCTCCGGTTATTTTCAGATGAGTCAGCCTGTTATTTTGCTTATCCCTTGATATTTTATAAACTCTGGCGCCAAAATCTTTTGGATATTCCTTTTTCTTAGAATATAAATATATTCCCTCTAATAATTCCTCTATTCCTTCCATTTTTAAGGCACTTCCAAAAAATACAGGAAAAAGCTTTCTTTTTTCTATCAAGGAAGCAATTATTTCATTGGAAATACAGCCCTTTTCCAGAAAATCCTCTAAAATATTTTCATCAAGACAGGCTATTTCCTCATAAAATTCATCTTCTTTTTCTCTTGAAAAATCTATTGCCCCATCACCAAAATATTCTTTAATCTCATTTAAAAGATTTTCTTTATTTACGCCATTTTGGTCCATTTTATTAGCAAAAATAAGGGTTGGAACTTTATTGATTTTTAAAAGCCTGGACAAAACCTTGGTCTGACCTGTTATACCGTCTGCCCCGCTTATTATTAATATTGCCATATCTAAAATCTGAAGGGTTCTTTCCATTTCCGGAGAAAAGTCATTATGTCCCGGAGTATCTACAATAGTAGCCTCCATGTCTTTGTAGGAAAATCTTGCTTCCTTAGAAAATATGGTTATCCCACGCTTTTTTTCCATCTCGTAGGTATCTAAAAAAGCATCTCCTTTGTCAACTCTGCCGGCTTTTCTTATGGCATTGCTTTTAAACAGGATGCTTTCTGAAAGTGTAGTTTTACCGGCGTCAACATGAGCCAGTATTCCAATCGCCAGTTGTTTCATATATATAATATCTACTAAAATGTCACTTTCTTATAAAGTTTTAGCAGATTCTCCTTTCTAAGCTTTGAAAAATTTTTTATTAAGTATAACACAAGTTTTTAAATATTAGTGCAAAAAACCCACCGGCTTTTGCAGGTGGACTCATATACATCTATATTAGTTTTACCGGCTTGAATTTAAGAAAATCTCCTGAAACCAGTACATATTCTACCTGGTTTACCATTCCCTGAAAACTGTCGAAAAATCTGTCTTTTCCATGGCAATGAGAATATACCACATATCTGCAGCCGTATTTTTCAGCAATTTGTGTGAAAGGACTTTCCATCTCACCGATGCTTGTAGGGGGATAATGAAGAAACATTATAAATTTCTTGTAACCGTCTTTTTTGGCTTCTTCAAAGGATTTTTCAAGTCTTTCAACTTCCCTGTCACGAATTTTTAAAAAGTGCTCATAAGTATCAAGCCCCTCATAACAATAACCTTTAGTCCCCACCAATGCATAGTCTTCATAGCTATAATAATTGTTTTGTAAAAAATATAGCCTGTCCTTATAAAGCTCATTTAGTCTTCCTGTCTTTTTTGCGTCCCAAAACATATCATGGTTTCCCCTTAAAAGAATCTTTCTTCCCGGAAGATTTTCAATAAACTTAAGATCCATTTGGCATTGACTAAGATTTTTTCCCCAAGAATGGTCACCGGTTATTACCAGGGTGTCCTCCTTATTTATTAACTTTCTGCAGTTTTTTTCGATTTTTTTCGGGTGATTTTTCCACACATCTCCAAAAATATCCATTGGTTTTCCCGCCTGAAATGCCAGATGAAAATCCCCCATTGCGTATAAAGCCATAGTTTTTTCCTTTTTTTTAAAATTTTTTGTTGGTTATATGATAGCATAGTTTGTTAATTATTCCCAAATTCCAATTTTAAAAATTTTCATCGGCGTGTATCAATTCATATCAAAAGGAGGGCATACATATGCAAGAAGCTACAATTGATAAATGTAACATGCTATTTTGTGACTATTATAAACAATGGATAAGTATATATAAAGAAGGAGCCATACGACCTGTAACCATGCAAAAATACAACATGGCCTACAGATGGCTTAGTAAACTCATACCCGATTTAATAATATGTGATTTGGATAGATTCTCTTATCAAAAACTGTTAAACGACTATGCCCTTGAGCATGAGCGCCAAACAACAATGGACTTTCACCATCATCTAAAATGTGCAATTCTTGACGCTGTTGATGAAGGATTGATTCCACATGATCCAACAAGAAAAGCCATCATCAAAGGGAAACAGCCAAGACAAAAAAAGCCAAAATTTCTAAATCAATTTGAATTACACAAACTACTGGAGGATTTGGAGCTTACAGAACAATTAAATATGGACTGGCTGATACTTTTAGTTGCAAAAACCGGCATGCGATTTTCAGAAGCTTTGGCACTTACTCCAAAAGACTTTGACTTAAGCCATCAGTTACTTTCTGTATCAAAAACCTGGGATTATAAAGGTCAGGGTGGATTTCTTCCAACCAAAAACCAATCATCCATTAGAAAAATTCCACTGGATTGGAAGACCGTTATGCAATTTGCTCAACTAATCAAAAATCTTCCGGATGATAAACCTGTGTTTATTCAAAAGAAAATATATAACTCTACAGTAAATGACCTTTTGGCCAGACATTGTAAGCATGCTCATGTTCCGGAAATATCAATACACGGGTTACGCCACACACATGCTTCACTCCTTCTTTTTGCAGGAGTATCTATAGCAAGTGTTGCAAGACGACTTGGCCATTCCAATATAACAACAACACAAAAAACTTATCTTCACATAATACAAGAACTAGAAAGTAAGGACATAGATATAATAATGAGGTCATTATCAAATCTTAATTCCTGATAATTCCCCCCACGCCGATGATAAAAAAGCTTGCAGCATTTAAAACTGCAAGCTTAAAAAAACTTCTTTAAGCCAATAGAGGTTTAATAGCAGGCATTAATTCTTCTTTGAAATCTTTAATTAACGCACCATTAAATTTAAACTTAGGTAGAGCATTCTTAGTAGATTCTTTATAGGCAGAATAGTTGGCTCTTTCCTTTAATTTATTTTCATTTGCCAATTCACCATCTCTGAAATTAAAAGCCTCATATTTAACATCGTCAACAGAAATAAACCATTTTTCTGCAAATTTTCTAACTTCAATGTTAATTGTCTTTAAACGTAATTCATTAATTATTACTGACATATCCTTTCCAATAAACTTAAGTTTATCACTTTCAATATCATTTAAAACCTTAAATAGAATATCGCTAAGTCTCGGATTATCTTTAGAATATTCATTAACCATTTCACGAAGTTCACTCATTTTTTCTTCAAATTCAGTTTCATCAAGTTCACTGCCATCTTCATTTAAAATATCAACAAATCCCTGTAATAACTCTACTATGTATTCAAAATCTATTTTAAATTTACTAAATGCAACCAATTCATAATCGTCAATTATAGGCTCCTTACCATTATCACTAGGCGAATCATCATCTTTCTTTAACTCTTCTAAAATGTTTACGTAAGTTGCTGCATAATCATCATAAATATCCTGTGAAAAGCCAAGTTTTTCAACAACATCATCAGTATAAGTTGAAAATGATTTTAAATGTGCAAAATCATGGTCAAGATCTCTAAATAGCTTGATAAATGTCCTCTTTTGTTTTTTTGATAAACTGTTGGCATCTTGGGGACTTGCCACAAAAGTCCTAATTGTTTTTAATGACAAATTAAAATTTTCAAGAACAGTATGCCAGTCTTCAGCCAGAGCTTTCCCGTATCCTCCTTTAGAATACATAATTAATGCATCATTAATTTTTTCTTTAAACTCCTCAGGTACTCTAAAAGTAACAACCTGACCATACTCCTTATTTGCATCAAATAAACGATTAGTACGAGAAAAGGCCTGAATGATCCCCTGAGGACTCATAGGAGGTCTGTCAATAAATAATGTAGACAGACAAGGTGCATCAAATCCCGTTAATAATCGGTCAACAACTATTACCAAATCTATCTGCTGGGCTCTGTCATAATAACGTTTTTCTTTTCTTGCTAATCTTTCGTTTAAATTGTTATTATATGCCCCTAATCCTTCAATCTGATATCCTGTTCCATAATAATTGTTGTAATATTCAAGAAACCTTTTCATGGCATCCTGATTGGCCTGGGATGACTCCTTATTTTCTATAACGGAAAAAGTAATGGCCACCTTAGGAAAATCAGGTAAAACACGTTTTATTTCTTCATTGATTTTTAATTCATCTTCTCCGTTTTTAATTTTTTGAATCAAATCATAATACTTTTGAGCCATGGCAATAGATTCTACAGTAAGCATGGCTTCATAGGTTTTACCTTTTCCATTTTGCATTCCAAGTTTTGTAAATGAATGATTTAAAATTACATCAAGAACATTTCTCATATGTTTTTCGCTACGATAATAGGCAGCTTCTTCATCCGGCTTAATATCTTTTGGTCCCAAATTTTCAACATTAAATCCCAATACAGCCCCATCATGAATAGCATCTTTTATAGTATAATCATGGAGACATGGACCGTACAATTCTTCTGTTGTCTGAGGCAAATCTCCCTTTTGCTCATAACTGTTTTTATCAAAAATAGGTGTTCCCGTAAAGCCAAACCAGATAGAATTACTAAAAAATCTTTCTATATCTCTCTTGGTTTGGGGAGTTACAGCTCTATGACATTCATCAACAACAAAGGCTACTTTAAGAGCTCTTATTTTTTCGTATTCTCTTGTACCTTCTTTTAATCTTCGATTAATCATTACCTGCATCTTCTGACGAGTAGTAACAATCATCTGACGATTATTATCTGCCAATCTTTTAATAAGACTCCCGACGTTTTCCGTATCATCTACATCTATAGTGTCATTTCCGGCATAAGACTGAAATGCACCTTTTGTTTGCATATCAAGATCTTTTCTGTCTATTAAAAATATAGTCTTTTCAATAGATGGAATATCCATAAGCAGATTTCTTGTTGACTTATATGAAGTCATTGTTTTTCCGGAACCTGTTGTATGCCAGATATATCCTGATTTTCCACTTTTTGAAGCTTGTCTCATAGCCTCTATTGCATGTATCTGATAAGGACGAAGAATTAATAATCTCTTTTTATCATTGTCTAATACCGTATATTTTGTAACCATTTCATGAGCTTTAGGAATTCTAAGAACTGAATCTGCAAATTCAAGATAGTCACAAACAGGCTTATTATCTTTATCAATCCATCCGCTTAAGAATTTAGCATTTAATTCCGTATCACGGGCAGCTGAAAAATATCTGGTATCTACAGCATTACTTACAGCGAACATCTGAACATTAGAAAAAATCCCACGAAATTTTCCTTCTTTGATATATTTTTTTATCTGTCTGAAACCATCCATGTAAGTATGAGTTTTATTTTTAAGTTCTATATGTATCAAAGGAATTCCGTTAATTAAAAGGGTAACATCAAATCTTCTGTTTCTACCCTTTTCTTCATCTTCATTTTTAAATGTCTGATATTGGTTTATAACTTCGTAAACGCTTGAACCACCGGCAATATGCTCATTATTCATTACCAGTAAGTGCAATGTTTCATTTCCTCTTTGGACATGAACATAAACTTTTCCATTTTCTCCTGCCAGCCATTTGCCTGCATCGTAAAATGATGCATGAGAAACATCATTTTTCACCTTTGCAAATTCGGACTCACTTAATGGTGTATCATTAAGCTTTGATTTATTAATCTGCTCAAGAATATATTTAAAATTCTTCCATAAATCTTCTTCATTTTTCAGGTCAGGGCGATATGTCCATTGGGACTCTCCATTGCACAATTTCTCTATTAACTTTTTCTCTAATTCTGCCTCTAACTCTGCCATTTTTTTCCTCCGTTACATTTTTCTTCTCTGTTGTTTACCGATGTATTTGTATTTAAATAATTTTGTTTTATGTTTTATATATTCTTTAATTCATCATACTTTTTTTGATGAAGAGTTGCAAAGCTACAGAAATCTTTGATTTCGTTGTAGCTTCCATGCAAAGTGCTCCCAAGAATGCAAGCCAAAGGCGTAGCATGATTTGTTGAGCACTGCTGCTGATAAAGTTAAATAAACATATTTTGTAGCATATATTTTTTTAGTTTTTTTAATTCATCGCACTTTTGTTGATGAAGGGTGATAAGGTTGTCAAGCTTTACAAAATACTCCGAAATCTTAATTTGCTCATCTCTACTTGGAAAACACACTTCACCTTTTAGAGCATTTTCATCCGATACCTTCATATCATTTTTAGCACCCTTATTTACTAATGGATGCATGTAATTGTTCATTCTGGAATCTTGCTCAAAATAAATTTGAACGAAGTCAGAATATACATTATCCTGTGGTTTATAAACGGCATACAAAGTTGATACAATGCCTGGTTTTCCTTTGTTTGTCTTGATTATTCCGTATGGATTAGATTTAAGCGGAGACTTTGTGTATACCACATCTCCAGTCTCAACAATACCATAAGGAGCAACAGAGACTCCCGCAAATGAACGCCCCTGAAATTCTATCTGATTTACTATGCCATAGTCCCCTGATACAGAGAGAACATCTTCTTTTCCATACGCTTCATCTTTGTTCTTTGCCCTAGACACTTCCAAGTATTCGTTTAACTTACGCTGTTCCCACTCTTCAGTAAAACCTTTAAATCTGATTTCAGGTTTTTTTTCGCCTTTTTTCGGAAACATTTTTTGAAGCATGTATTTTTTTAATTTTTGGGTTTCGTCACACTTTCGCTGATGAAGGGTGATAAGGTTGTCAATACTCTTAAAATATTCTCCGATTTTCTTCTGCTCATCATATGACGACACCGCTGTTTCGACA
>NZ_FOJY01000005.1:0-3762 GCF_900112085.1 Acetitomaculum ruminis DSM 5522 | reverse complement strand
ACAAGCAGATGGATTTGCAGGCAGCCTTCCGTAATACGTTTAGCAAATCTCGTAAGAAGAATAACGGATTTCCTAAATTCAAATCTGCTAAACATAGTCGTAAATCTTATACTACGAAACAATCAAAAAGGTACGATTGCAATTATAGATAACAGCTTCATTAAGCTACCTAAAGTGGGCAATATAAAAGCTGTTATTCATCGTATTCCTGCAAGTAATTGGATTATCAAATCAGCTACCGTATCACAGGAATCAGATGGGAAATACTATATTTCAATACTCTTTGAGTTTGCTGATGTTGTAAACCCTTATGTGGCTGATAAAACTAATGCTATCGGACTTGATTATGCATCTGATGGTTTGTATGTAGACAACAATGGAAACGTTGGGACTAACCACAAATACTACCGTGAAAGCCATGATAAACTTGCTAAAGCACAACGTAGATTATCACGTATGCAAGGCTCTAAGAAGCATGAGACTAAATCCAATAATTACATCAAACAGCTTCGTAAGGTAAACAAAATCCATAGACATATCGCTAATCAGCGTTTGGATAACTTACATAAGATATCTACTGAGATAGCCAATCAGTATGATGTAGTTTGTGTAGAATCCTTAAATATGCGTTCTATGGCAAATCGCGGTTTTGGTAACGGTAAAGCCACTCTTGATAATGGATACGGCATGTTCCTGTCCATGCTTGAGTACAAGTTATCTGACAGAAATAAGTATCTTGTAAAAGTAAGCAAATGGTTTCCATCATCACAAATATGTCATTGTTGTGGCAGCCTTCATCCTGAAATGAAGAACTTACAGATCCGTAAAATGACTTGTGATTGCGGACTCACAGTAAGCCGTGACCAAAACGCAGCTATCAATATTCTAAATGAAGGATTACGACTACTTACTGAAGTAGCATAAAACCAAATATTGCAGTAGGGATGGAATAGCCCGAACTCATACGCCTGTGGACATTGTGTAAGACATTGAGTTACGTAATATCGTAGCCAACGCAGTAGTGGTTGAAACAGGAAGCTCCGACTTCTACAAGTCGGAGTAGTTCACAAATAAGTAATAATTTATTGATAATGGATGTTAAGCGTCATAGGTAAATGGGGAAAGAAAGTTGAGTAATGTATTTATTTTACGCAATCATGGAAATAAATTTAGATAAGGCTTTATAGGTTTTAGAATTAGAAAGGAATTTTATCGAATAAAAAAGATATATTTTTTTTGTGAATGTAGTGGGCTTTTTACCCTATGTTTGAGTGTATGGGGATTGTTGCAGATAAGGTTAAATAAACGTGTTCTTGTATATATGTATTATTTTTTGCTTGTCAGACTTTCGCTGATGAAGGGTGATAAGGTTATCGAGGTTATTCAAATATGCTGAAATCTTTTTTTGCTCTTCCATGGATGAAGGCATTTCGATAGTTACTTCGTCAAAAAATGCCTTTGTATCTACATTCAAAAGTCCATGATTTCTTGCTCCTTCAGCACAAATCATTGTTATATCTGAGTACCATTTAAGTGTATCAAAGAAGCATTCCAGGTAATCTGATTCTATGTCATCAGATGTTATCCCAAAACAAATATACAATGTTGATAAACAGCCTTGTTCATAGGCATTGAGTCGTTTTATAGAACCATAATCATATCCATTTGAATAGCTCTTGTTGTATGCAAATTCTCCCTTTTTCAGAAGGTAATAATTTGACATATCCTTTGCTGCAACTACTTTATTAAAGAAGTCACGTTGATCAATCAGACCGTATTGTGACGCAATGGTGAGAGGAAGATCTGATTCACCATTTTTATTCTTTCTTGTGATTCTTTCGCATAGTTCACCAAGCTTACGCTGTTCCCAAGAAACAGTAACACTCAAAATTACAAGAAATACAAAATCCCCCCCACAATGCTATTAAATAATCAACTAAAACGTTTTGTATAAGTAAATAAATCCCAGACCATAATAGATATGTAAATATTGAGAAAAAACACAAGTAGTATTATGATTATAGAAAAAGTATAAATATAATATGTAAAATTATAAAATTATACTTTAACTTGATAAGAAAAAATAGAAGGAGTAGGGAGAATATGGCAGAAAGTAAGGACTTACTACAGGTATTATGGAGTGGGGCAGATGAACTTCGTGGAAAAATGGATGCGAATGAATACAAAACCTATTTATTAGGTTTGGTATTTTTTAAATATTTGTCGGATTCATATTTGGCAAAAGCTTATGATTTAATAAATGATAAGACTCCGGATAACTTAGAAGAAGCTCAAAAAGAATATGAAGAGATAATGCTTACATCTGATGCAGAAGATTTGCTTGAAGAACTGAAACATTCTATGCATTATACCCTTAAGCCGGAAATGACATATGTAAGTATATTAAATGATGCAAAGAATAATCGATTTAACCGTGAAAAATTACAAGCCGCTTTTAATAGTATTCAGGAATCAGATGAACTTTTTAACGGATTATTTGCAGATGTTGATTTATATTCAAACAGACTTGGCACCGGGGATCAAAAACAAAGTACCACTATTGCAAATGTTATAAAGGTTCTTGAAGGAGCTGATTTAATTCATGCAGAAGGGGATGTATTGGGAAATGCATATGAGTATTTAATTGGTCAGTTTGCATCTGAAACAGGAAAGAAAGCTGGAGAATTTTATACTCCACACGGTCCGGCACAGATTCTTTGTAGAATAGCAATGTCAGGTCAGGAAAATAAGAAAGGATTACAGGTTTACGACCCTTGCATGGGTTCAGGTTCTCTTATGCTTAGCTGTAGAAATTATTCAAAAGAGCCGGATTATATTAAATATTATGGTCAGGAATTAATGCCATCTACTTATAATCTTGCCCGAATGAATATGTTCCTTCACGGTGTTCTTCCTGAAAATCAGCATTTGCGAAATGGTGATACTTTGGATGCCGATTGGCCAACAGATGAAGAAACTGAATTTGACGTAGTAACAATGAATCCGCCATATTCAGCAAAGTGGTCTGCTGCGGAAGGCTTTAAACAGGATGAGAGATTTATGGATTATGGTGGTAAACTCGCTCCTAAATCCAAGGCTGATTATGCATTTTTATTACATGGATTCTATCACTTAAAACAATCCGGAACTATGGCAATTGTACTTCCTCATGGTGTTTTATTTAGAGGGGCAGCTGAGGGAACAATTCGTGAAACTTTGTTAAAGAATGGTTCTATTTATGCGGTTATTGGATTGCCTTCAAATATGTTTTACAACACATCTATACCCACATGCATCATAGTATTAAAAAAACACAGAGAAGGAAGAGATGTTTTATTCATTGATGCTTCAAATCTTTTTGTAAAAGAAAAGAAGCAAAATGTTATGAACCTAGAACATATTGATAAGGTTCTTGAACTATATAACGACAGAAAGACAGTAGAAAAACAGACTTATTTAGCGTCTTTTGAGGATATTGAAGCTAATGATTTCAATCTTAATATTCCTCGTTATGTTGATACAAGTGAAGAAGAGGAAGAAATTGATTTAAAGAGCCTTACTACAGAAATTAAGCAAACTAATGATGAGATTAAGAGTGGTAAAGCCAAGCTTTTTCAGATGCTTTCAGATTTAACATTTGATTCAACTGAGACAAAAGAAGCTGTTAGCGGATTAATGAGCTTATTTGAGGAGGTGTAGAATATGGCAAATACACCTAAAATAAGATTTAAGGGATTTACTGACGCTTGGGAACAGCGTAAG